>NZ_JBFAQM010000001.1:0-589353 GCF_040677315.1 Actinoplanes sp. NPDC049316
CACGGGCGCCCCGGCCACCGCGCAGACGGCCGGCCCGCCCGCCGGCGGCCCGCCGCGCCGCCCGCTGCCGCGCCGCGCGCTGGTCACCGCCGGGGTTCTCGTCGTGGTCGTCGCCGGTTACCTGGCCACCCGTACCAGCGGGGCGGTGGACGGCGACGACGCCGCGGCCTTCCGATTCTTCGACGACCTGCGCGAGTGGGTCGACGCGAACCGCGACACCAGCCCGCTGTTCCTGTTCGGGTTCAACTACCTGCGGCTCGGCGTCGCCCTGCTGGTCGGCGCGATGCACAGCGCTCTGTACGGGCTCGGCTGGGCCGGCCTGGTCGCGGCGGCCACCGCCCTCGCCGCGATCCTCGCCGGCTGGCGTACGGCGCTGCTCGCCGCCGCCGGCTTCTTGTCCTTCGGGGTGCTCGGCCTGTGGCAGGAGAGCGTCGACACCCTGGTGCTGACTCTGTCGGCGGTGCTGCTCGCGACGCTGATCGGCGTACCGCTGGGAGTGCTCGCGGCCCGGGTCCCGCCGGTCGGCGCGGTGCTGCGCCCGGTGCTCGACGTCATGCAGATCCTGCCGACGTTCGCCTACCTGGCGCCGATGACCCTGCTGTTCCTCATCGGCGAGCCGGCCGCCACCATCGCGACGCTGATCTACGCGGTGCCCCCGGCCGTGCGGATCACCGCGCTGGGCGTCTCGGAGGTCTCGCGCACCACGGTGGAGGCGGCCGCCGCGCTCGGCTCGACCCGGTGGCAGGTGCTGACCAAGGTGCGGCTGCCGATGGCGCGTCCGACGATCGTGCTCGGGGTGAATCAGGCGATCATGATGGCGCTGTCCATGGTGGTGGTCACCGCCCTGATCGACGCGCCCGGCCTCGGCCAGAGCATCGTGCAGGCGCTGGAGCGGGTCAACGTCGGCGCCGCCTTCGACGCCGGGCTGGCCATCGTGGTGATGGCCGTGGTGCTCGACCGGATCACCACCGGGGCTGCGCGGCGCGCGGAGCCGGCCCGGCACAGCTCGCGCCGCCGGCTCACCGCGCTGGCCGTCACGGCGGTGGCGGTGGCGGTGACGCTGCTGGGCCGGGCGCTGCCGTGGGGATCGGAGTTCCCCGAGAGCTGGCGGTTCTCGTTCGCCGCGCCGGTCAACACGCTGACGCGGTGGGTGGAGTTCCACCTGTACGACGTGACCGAGGCAGTGAAGAACGTCGTCACCGCGGGTCTGCTGGATCCGGTGCAGACGGTGCTGACGACGACGCCGTGGTGGTGGTTCGTGCCCGCGGTGGTGGCTGTCGGGGCGCTCGTCAGCGGATGGCGGGCGGCGCTGGTGGCCGGGCTCGCCGCCGCCGGGGTGGCGGCCCTCGGTCTGTGGCAGAACGCTATGCAGACGCTGGCGTCGGTGCTGGTGGCGACCGTGGCGACCCTGCTGGTCGGCGTCCTGCTCGGGATCTTCTGCGCCCGGCACGACCGCTTCGCCGCGGCGCTGCGCCCGCTGCTGGACGCCGCCCAGACCATGCCGTCCTTCGTGTACCTGCTGCCGGCGGTGGCGCTGTTCGGCGCCAGCCGGTTCACCGCGATCGCGGCGGCGGTCATCTACGCCGTGCCGCCCGTGGTCCGGCTGGTCGAGCGGGGCATCCGCGACGTGCCCGCCGGTGTCGTCGAGGCCGCGTTGTCGGCCGGGTCCACGCCCCGGCAGCTGCTGTGGAAGGTGCAGCTGCCGATGGCGCGCGGTGGTCTGCTGCTCGCGGCCAACCAGGGCATCGTCATGGTGCTCGCCATGGTGGTCGTGGGCGGGCTGGTCGGCGCCGGGGCCCTGGGCTACGACGTGGTCGCCGGCTTCGCCCAGCGTGAGGACTTCGGCCGCGGCCTCGCCGCCGGCTTCGCCATCGTGCTGCTCGGCGTGCTGATGGACCGGCTCACCCAGGGCGCCGGGCGCGGCGGCGCCGCCGGCGAGCTGCGGCGCGCGGCCGGCTGACAACGTTCCTCGTCCCCGCCGCCACCTGAGCGGCGACCCCTCTCGGAAGGAAGTCGTATGAGAACAGCGATGACGGCCCGGCTCACCGCGGTCGCCGCGGCCCTGAGCCTGGCCGTGACAGGATGCGGCGGCGCCAAGTCCGACGCCGGCACCGACAAGGCCGGTGCGGGCGGCACGAAGGGCACGGTCAAGATCGCGGTCAACCCCTGGGTCGGGTACGAGGCCAACGCCGCGGTGGTCGCCTACCTGCTGGAGAAGGAGCTCGGCTACACCGTCGACAAGAAGAACCTCAAGGAGGAGATCTCCTGGCAGGGCTTCGAGACCGGTGAGGTCGACGTGATCCTCGAGAACTGGGGCCACGACGACCTGAAGAAGACCTACATCGAGCAGAAGAAGGTCGCCGTCGAGGTCGGCCCCACCGGCAACAAGGGCGTCATCGGCTGGTACGTCCCGCAGTGGATGGCCGACAAGTACCCGGACATCACCGACGGCAAGAACCTCAACAAGTACGCCGACCTGTTCAAGACCTCCGAGTCCGGGGGCAAGGGGCAGCTGCTCGACGGTGACCCCTCCTTCGTCACCAACGACGCCGCCCTCGTGCAGAACCTCAAGCTCAACTACAAGGTCGTGTACTCGGGCAGCGAGGCGGCGCTGATCAAGGCGGCGCAGCAGGCGACCGCGCAGAAGAAGCCGCTGCTGTTCTACTTCTACGAGCCGCAGTGGCTGTTCGCCAAGGAGAAGTACGTGCGGGTGAAGCTGCCCGCGTACACCGCCGGTTGCGACGCGGACCCGAAGAAGGTGGCCTGCGACTACCCGGACTACACCCTGGACAAGATCGCCGGCAAGAAGTTCGCCGACACCGGCGGGGCCGCGTACCAGCTGGTGAAGAACTTCCAGTGGACCAACGACGACCAGAACCTGGTCGCGGACTACATCACCAACCAGGGGATGTCCGCGGAGAAGGCGGCCGAGAAGTGGGTCAAGGAGCACGAGTCCACCTGGAAGCCGTGGATCCCGGCGGGGAGCTGACCTGATCCGACCGGCCGGCCGTCGCCGAGGGTGTTGCGTATGACGCACAGCGTTGCGTTAATGGAGACACCAACGGAGGGGGTCGGCCATGGTCCACCATCCCCGAGTCCACCATCCCCGAGTCGTCGTCGTCGGCGCCGGCATCGTCGGGTGCGCACTGGCCGACGAGCTCACCGCGCGGGGCTGGCGCGACGTCACGGTCCTGGAACAGGGCCCGCTGTTCACCACCGGCGGCTCCACCTCGCACGCGCCGGGCCTCGTCTTCCAGACCAACGTCTCGCGGACCATGACGGGCTTCGCCCGGTACACCGTGGACAAGTACGGGCGCCTGAAGGCCGGCGGCCGGGCCTGCTTCGACTCCGTCGGCGGCCTCGAACTGGCCACCAGCGCCGAACGGATGCGGGAACTGCGCCGCCGGCACGGGCTGGCGGCCTCGTGGGGCCTCGACGCCCGGCTGCTCGACCCGCCGGAGTGCGCCGCCCTGCACCCCCTGCTCGAGCCCGGCCCCGTGCTGGGCGGCCTGCACGTACGAGGTGACGGCCTGGCCCGGGCGGTGCCCGCCGCCGAGGCGCAGGCCCGGCTCGCCACGGCGCGCGGTGCCCGGTTCCTCGCGGACCGGCGGGTCGTCGGCATCGAGAGCTCCGCCGGGGCGGTCACCGCGGTGCACACCGAGCGGGAGACCTTCCCGGCCGATGTCGTGGTCAGCTGCGCCGGCTTCTGGGGGCCGGCGATCGGCGCCCTCGCCGGCGTCACCGTCCCCCTCCTGCCGATGGCGCACCAGTACGCGCGGAGCGGCCCGCTGACCGCGCTCGCCGGGCGTGGCGCCGGCGCGCCGATCCTGCGCCACCAGGACCGAGACCTGTACTTCCGGTTGCACGGCGACCGGGTCGGTGTCGGCTCGTACGCGCACCGCCCGATGCCCGTCGACCTCGCCGAGCTGGCCGAGGGCGCGCACCCGTCGATGCTCGGTTTCACCCGCGACGACTTCGCAGAGTCGTGGTCAGCCGCCCAGGACCTGCTGCCCGCCTTGCGGGGCGCGAGCCTCGAGGAGGGTTTCAACGGCGTCTTCTCGTTCACTCCCGACGGTTTCCCCCTGCTGGGCGAATCGAGGCAGCTGCGCGGCTTCTGGACCGCCGAAGCCGTCTGGGTCACCCACTCGGCCGGCGCCGCCCGGGCCGTGGCCGAATGGCTCGTGGACGGGCGCCCCGGCGCCGATCTGCACGAATGCGACCTGAACCGCTTCGACTCCGCCCAACTCACGCCGTCGTTCGTCCGGCAGCGCGCCACCCGCAGCTTCGTCGAGGTGTACGACATCGTCCACCCGCTCGACCCGCCGGGGCCGCCGCGCGCCCAGCGGGTCAGCCCGTGGCACGCCCGCCAGGCCGGCCTCGGCGCGGTGTTCACCGAAGCGGGAGGCTGGGAACGGCCCCTGTGGTACGAGGCGAACGCCGGCCTGCCGCAGCCCGCCCGGGGCCTGCGCCGCGACCCGTGGTCGGCGCGCAACTGGTCGCCCATCGTGGCGGCGGAGGCCCGGGCGACCCGCGACAGCGTCGCCCTCTACGACATGACGCCGCTGACCCGCCTGGAGGTCGCCGGGCCTGCCGCCGCGGCGTACCTGCAACGGCTGGCCAGCAACGACGTGGACCGCCCGGTCGGCACAGTGGTATACGCCCTGCTGCTCGACCACGCGGGCGGTATCCGCAGCGACATCACCGTCGCACGGCTCGGCGAGGAGCTCTTCCAGGTCGGCGTCAACGGCCCGCTGGACCTCGACTGGCTGCTGCGGCACCGGCCCGCCGACGGTTCCGTCTCGGTGCGCGACGTCACCGGCGGCACGGGCGGGCTCGGCGTGTGGGGGCCGCGGGCCCGCGACCTGATCGCACCCCTGGCCGACATCGACGTCTCGCACCAGGCGTTCGGCTACTTCAGGGCCCGGCGTGCGCACCTCGGCGACGTCCCGGTCACGATGCTGCGCCTGTCCTACGTGGGCGAGTTGGGCTGGGAGATCTACACCAGCGCCGAGCACGGCCTGCGACTGTGGGACACCCTGTGGGAGGCAGGCGCACCACTGGGCCTCATCGCCGCCGGCCGGGGCGCGTTCACCAGCCTGCGCCTGGAGAAGGGCTACCGGGCCTGGGGCGCCGACATGACGACCGAGGACGACCCGTACGAGGCGGGACTCGGCTTCGCCGTGCGCTCCGGCTCCGGCGACTTCATCGGCCGCGACGCGCTCGCCGGACGTTCGCCCTCGACGGCCCGTCGGCTGCTCACCTGTCTGCTGCTCGACGACCGGGCCGGCGAGTACGTGCCGCTGGGCCGGGAGCCGGTGTACGTCGGCGGCGCCCCCGTCGGCTACGTGACCAGCGCGGCGTACGGCTACACGGTCGGTGCGCCGATCGCGTACGCCTGGCTGCCGCCCGCTGTCGCCGTACCCGGAACCGCCGTCCGGATCGACTGTCTGGGCCGGATGCTGCCGGCCACGGTGACCAGCGATCCGGTCTTCGATCCGAAACACGAGCGCATCCGGCGATAGCCGGTGCGCAGAAGGAGGCGACGTGCCGGCACATGACGTCATCGTGGTGGGGCTGGGTGGCATGGGCAGTGCCGCCGCCTACCACCTCGCCGCCCGGGGGGTGCGGGTGCTGGGCCTGGAACGGTTCGGTGCGGCCCATGATCACGGTTCGAGCCACGGCGGGTCGCGCATCACCCGTCAGTCCTATTTCGAGGATCCCGCCTACGTGCCGCTGCTGCTGCGCGCCTACGAGCTGTGGGAACGGCTGGCGCACGACTCCGGGCGTGACGTGATCACGCTGACCGGCGGGGTGATGGTCGGCCTGCCGGGCAGCCGTACGGTCGACGGAAGCCGGCGCAGTGCCGAGCAGTGGGGCCTCGACCACGAGATGCTGGACGCCGCCGCGCTGCGCCGCCGCTTCCCGACGATGCGCCCGGGGCCGGACGAGGTTGCGCTCTACGAGGCCAATGCCGGTTTCGTACGCCCGGAGGAGACCGTCGCCGCCCACCTGGACCTGGCAGCTCGCCACGGCGCCGAGCTGCACTACGAGGAGCCCGTCCTGCGCTGGGAGCCGGCTCCCAGCGGGGTCCGCGTCACCACCGCCCGGGGCACGTACGAGGCCGGGCACCTGGTGATCTGCCCGGGAGCGTGGGCGCCGGAGCTGCTGGCCGACCTGGGCGTGCCGTTCGTCGTGGAACGGCAGGTGCAGTACTGGTTCGCGCCCACCGGCGGGGTGGGAGCGTTCACGGCGGACCGGCATCCCATCTACATCTGGGAGGACTCCGGCGGCACCCAGATCTACGGCTTCCCGGCGATCGACGGGCCCGCCGGCGGCGCCAAGGTCGCGTTCTTCCGCGGCGGCGAGCACTGCACACCGCAGACCATCGACCGGGTCGTGCACGAGCACGAGGTGCGCGCCATGGCCGCGCAGACCGCGCCGCGGCTGCCCAGCCTGGCGGGCCGGTTTCTGCAGGCCAAGACGTGCATGTACACCAACACTGCCGACGAGCACTTCGTCATCGCCACCCACCCCGGGCATGAGGCGGTCACCGTGGCGTGCGGGTTCTCCGGGCACGGGTTCAAGTTCGTCCCGGTGGTGGGGGAGATTCTCGCAGACCTCGCGACGACCGGGCGTACCCGTCATCCGATCGGGTTGTTCGATCCCCGCCGCCGGATGCCCGCGGTGACCGCGCCGAGCCGGGAGTGAGCCCATGACCGCGACGGACCTGCCGCCGAGCCTGCTGCCGACGCTGGCGGGCCGCTACTACACCGATCCGGCGGTCTTCGCCGCCGAGCAGGAGCGCATCTTCGAGGCGATGTGGTTCTGCGCGGTGCGCGGGACCGACATCGCCGGTCCCGGTGACTTCCGGACCGTGCCGGTCGGCCGCGAGAACGTTCTCGTCACGCGGGCTCAGGACGGGGGCGCGCGGGCGTTCCTCAACCTCTGCCGCCACCGCGGGGCCACCCTGTGCATCGAGAGCTCGGGCAGCGTCCGGCGCACGTTCCGGTGCTCGTACCACGCCTGGTCCTACGACCTGGAGGGTCGCCTGGTCGCGGCGCCGAACCTGGTGAAGATGCCGGACATCGACCGGAACCGGTTCGGGCTGCGGCCGCTGGCCGTGCGGGAATGGCTCGGCTATGTCTGGATCTGCCTGGCCGGCGAACCGCCGTCGTTCGAGGCCGACGTGATCGGCGCCTGCGCGCAGCGCCTCGGCGCGGCGGACGTCATCGATCGATACGGCGTCGAGTCGCTCGTGGTCGGCCGCCGGATCCGCTACGACGTCGGCGCGAACTGGAAGCTGATCATCGAGAACTTCATGGAGTGCTACCACTGCGCGACCATCCACCCGGAACTGGTCCACGTGCTTCCCGAGTTCGCCGGAGGCTACGCCGCGCAGTACTACGTCGGGCACGGCGCCGAGTTCGGGCCCGGCATCGCCGGCTTCACCGTGGACGGCGGCCCCGGCCTGGACCGCATCGACGGCATCTCCGCCGATCAGGACCGGCGCTACTACGCGATCACGATCCGGCCCCAGGTCTTCGTGAACCTGGTGCCCGATCACGTGATCGTGCACCGGATGTTCCCGGTCTCCGTGGACCGTACGGTCGTCGAGTGCGACTGGCTCTACCCGAAGGCGGTGGTCGAATCGGGCGCGGACCTCACTCGTTCGGTGGAACTCTTCGACCGGGTCAACCGCCAGGACTTCGACGCGTGCGAGGCGTGCCAGCCTGCCATGACCTCGCGCGGGTACGCCCACGGCGGGGTCCTCGTGCCCAGCGAGCACCACATCGCCGGCTTCCACGGCTGGGTTCGCGACAGACTCCGTGAGGCAGACTCTTAAGGAATTCCACACGTGCGTGTCCAACTCGTGGCCGGACCGAAACACTATCGCAATCTTCTGCCGGAAATCTGGTCCCGCTCAGCGATCGACCACAATGGGTCCCCGTCCCACCACACTGGACGGAATCCGGCGCTTCGGTGTCACGGTCCGTCGCGGCTCGACGGAGGGAGAGGATCGCGTGTCCGAACCGGGCGGCAACGAAGCCGCGGAGGCCGAGCCGGGCGCGCCGGCGGCGGAAGCCTCCGCCGCTCCCGGCCGCGGCGGAGGCCCCATCCGCCGCCGGGTGATCCGGACCCTGGCCCTACCCGTCGCCGCGGTGCTGCTGCTGCTCGGCGTCATCACGGTCATCCAGGTCGACGAGTACCGCACGGCGGCGCAGTCCGCCCGGGCCGTCACCCTGGTGCTCGCGGTGCAGGACCTGGTCCAGGAGCTGCAGGTCGAGCGTGGGCTCACCGCCGGCCTGCTCGGCGGCAACGTCGGCTTCAAGGCCGAGCTCGGCCCGGCCCGCCAGCGCGTCGACCGGCAGCGCGCCGCGGTGGAACGCCTCGTCGCCTCCGGCGGCGACGCGCAGGACCGCGTCGCCACGGCCGTCCGGGGCCTCGACGGACTGGCCGGCGTCCGGGCGGGCACCGACGCCGGTGGCGCCGGCCGCGCACCGACCTTCGACTTCTACACCGGGCGCATCGCCGCGCTGAGCAACCTCGACTACGGCCTCGACAGCTCGGCCGACCCGGCGCTGCGCCGCGGTGTGGCCGCCCTGGAGTCCCTCGGCGACGTCAAGGAGAGCACCGCCCAGGAGCGGGCGTTCCTCAACGGCGTCTTCTCTGCCGGTGGCTTCCGCGGCGCCGAGTACCTCCAGTTCGTCACCATGAAGGCGACCAAGGACGCGGCCCTGACCGCGTTCACCCAGTACGCCACCGGCACCGAGCGCACCGCCAAGGACTACGTGCTGGACACCGGCGCGGCCCGCGTCGCCGCGTACTTCGAACAGCTCGCCCTCAAGGCCGGTGACGGACGCAACCTGCAGGTCAACCCGCAGGCCTGGTGGTCGGCGCTGACCACCGTGCTCGACGACATGCTGCGCCTGCAGCAGCACGTCGGCTCGGTCATCCAGGCCCGGGCGCAGACCCTGCAGGACCAGGCGACCAGCCGGATGGGCGTGCTCGTCGGCGCGGTCCTGCTCTGCTTCGCCGGCTCGGTCTACCTGGCCACGGTGGCGTCCCGGTCGATCTCGGCGCCGCTGGCCACGCTCGCCGCCGAGGCGAACAAGCTGGCCGGCGAGCGGCTGCCCGAGGCGGTGCGCAAGGCCACCGCCGGCGCCGACGACGACCCGCCACCGCGGGTCCGCGTGCCGGCCGGCGCCAGTGACGAGGTCCGGCTGATGGCCGACGCGCTGGAGCGGGTGCAGGCCACCGCGTACGAGCTCGCCACCGAGCAGGCGATGCTGCGCCGCAGCACCACGGAGTCGCTGGCGAACCTGGGCCGGCGCAACCAGAACCTGCTGCGTCGGCAGCTCGGCTTCATCACCAGCCTCGAACGCGAGGAGTCCGACCCGACCGGCCTGGCGAACCTGTTCGAGCTCGACCACCTCGCCACCCGCATGCGCCGCAACGCCGAGAGTCTGCTGGTGCTCGTGGGCGCGGCGAGCCCACGACAGTGGTCGCAGCCGCTGCCGATCGCCGACGTCATCCGCGCCGCCGTCTCCGAGGTCGAGGAATACCGCCGGGTCACCCTGCGCCGGGTCGACGACGCGTTCGTCGCCGGCGCGGTGGTCAGCGGCGTCGCGCACATGCTCGCTGAGCTGGTGGAGAACGGGCTCACGTTCTCACCGCCGGACGCCGACGTCGAGATCCAGGGCCGGCTGATGGACGACGGCTACCTCATCGCGATCACCGACCAAGGCATCGGCATGAACCAGGCCGACCTGGAGATCGCCAATCAGCGACTGCGTGGCGAGGGCGACTTCATCACGGCGCCGACCCGCTTCCTCGGCCACTACGTCGTCGGCCGGCTCGCCACCCAGATGGGCATCGACGTGCAGCTCGCGCCCTCCCCGGTGACCGGCGTGACGGCCCGCATCGTGCTGCCCACGGCGGTGCTCGCCACCACCTCCTCGCTCGGCGGCGGTGCCGCGCCGGCCGCCGCGATCCGGCAGCCGGCCGTGCCGCTGCCGGACGACCGGCGGGCGCTGGGCCCCGCCACCGACGTCGAAACCACCCAGGTGCTCACCCTCGACGACGCTCCCGAGCCCGCGCCACGCCCCACCCCGGACCGCCGCATCCTGGCGGATTCCATCGAGTACGTCACCATCCCCGGCGCCCCGCCGCCGGCCACGACCGCGGCCGTCGGCATGACCGGCACCGCCCCGGCCGCGCGGTTCGAGACGGTCGCCGCGCCCGGCGGCCGCGAGACCCACGAGGTCCCGGCCGGGGACGAGAGCAGCCGTACGCCCAACGGGCTGCGCCGACGCATCCCCAAGGCGCGCAAGCCGTCAGGGGCGCCGCAGCCCGTGCGGCCGCGCGGCGCCGACCGCCCCGCACCCGTCGGTGACTCCCCGGACGACGTACGCTCCCGCCTCACCGCGTTCCGCAGCGGGATGCAGCGCGGCGCCACCGAACACACCGATCGCTCTTGAACGGCTCCCCCCGCACACCGGCGACGATGGCGAAAGAAGTTCCGCATGAGTGTTGAGACGTCCGCAGACCGCCACCAGTTCAACTGGCTGCTGGGCAACTTCGTCCACCAGACCGACGGTGTCCGCGACGCCGTCGCGGTGTCCTCCGACGGATTGCTGATCGCCGGGTCCGACGGCTTGAACCGGGCGGAGGCCGACCAGCTGGCTGCCATCGTCTCGAGCCTGTCGAGCGTCGCCCGCAGCGCCTCGCGGCGGTACGACTTCGACGGACTCAAGCTCATCATGATCGAGATGCGCCGGGGATTCCTGCTCGTGTCGGTCATCTCCGGCGGCAGCTGCCTGGGCGTCGTGGCCGACGGTCACTGCGACGTCGGCCTGGTCGGCTACGAGATGTCGTTGCTCGCCGAGCGGTTCGGCGCCCTGCTGACCCCGGCGCTGATCTCCGAATCCCGCCGGTACCTCCCGCGATGAGCCGGCCGGGGGAGGGGATTCCGGGTCCCCGCGAATACCCGTACGCCGGAGCCGTCCCGTACGCCTCTGCGTCCCCGGCCGGTTCCGGGCACGACCAGGGCGACGATCTGGTGGTCCGGCCGTTCATGCTCACCGGCGGGCGCACCCGTCCGCTGCACGACGGCCTGCGCATCGAGACGCTGATGCGCGCGGCCCCGGCCGCGCTGTCGGCGCCGCTGCGCTTCGAGGCCCGGCGCATCGTCGAGCTGTGCCAGGCCCCGATGTCCCTCGCCGACCTGTCGGTGGCGCTGCGGGTGCCGCTGGGCGTGGTCCGGGTCATCGTCGCGGACCTGGTCGCCGAGGGATATCTGGCCGTCGAGGAGCAGCTGGGCGAGCTTCCCATCGCCTTGATCGAGAGGATCCGAGACCGTGTACGGGCGCTCTAGTGAGCCGGTGCCGCCGGCACCGGTGGCCGTCAAGATCGTCATCAGCGGCGGCTTCGGCGTGGGCAAGACGACCTTCGTCGGGGCGATCTCCGAGATCGAGCCGCTGGTGACCGAGGCCGAGATGACCGAACGGGCGATCGGCGTCGACGACGCCTCGGCCGTCACCGGCAAGACCACCACCACGGTGGCCCTCGACTTCGGCCGCATCACCCTCGACGATGCGCTGCTGCTCTACCTGTTCGGCACACCCGGTCAGGATCGCTTCTCGTTCCTCTGGGACGACCTCGTCGACGGCGCCCTCGGCGCGATCGTGCTGCTCGACACCCGCCGCATCGAGGACTGCTTCCCGGCCCTCGACTACTTCGAGGAGCAGGACATCCCCTTCCTCATCGGCGTCAACGCCTTCGAGGGCGCCCAGCGCTTCGACCTCGACGAGGTCCGCGACGCGCTCGGCGTCAGCCCGGGCGTCCCCATCGTCGAGTGCGACGCCCGCCACCGTGAGTCGGTCAAGGACGTGCTCGTCGCCCTGACCGAAGTGGTCCTGGTCAAGCGTCTCGCCCGCCAGCAGGCGGTGACCGCATGAGGACCCTCGCCCGCGGCACCCGTCGGCTGCGTGCGGCGTTGACCGTCGTCGCTCTGGCGGCGGTCGCCGCCTGCGGCTCCGACCACCCGATCACCGCGCCGCCCGGCGCCGCCCGTACCCCCTGCGGCACGGTGACCATCGCGGTCAACCCGTGGGTCGGGTACGAGGCCAACGTCGCGGTCGTCAGCTACCTGCTCAAGCAGCAGCTCGGCTGTGCCGTGGTGGAGAAGGACCTCACGGAGGACCAGTCCTGGGCCGGCCTGGCCACCGGCGAGGTCGACGTCATCCTGGAGAACTGGGGCCACGACGACCTCAAGAAGACCTACATCGACGACAAGAAGGTCGCCGTCGAGCTCGGCCTGACCGGGAACAAGGGCGTCATCGGCTGGTACGTGCCGCCGTGGATGGCCGAGACGCACCCGGACATCGTCAAGTGGAAGAACCTCAACGACTACGCCGAGCTCTTCCGCACCCCGGCCTCCGGCGCCAAAGGGCAGCTGCTGGGCGGCGACCCGTCCTTCGTCACCAACGACGCCGCGCTGATCAAGAACCTCAAACTCGACTACACCGTCGTGTACGCCGGCAGTGAGGACGCCCTCATCGCCGCCTTCCGCAAGGCCCAGGCGAAACGCCAACCGCTGATCGGCTACTTCTACACGCCACAGTGGCTGCTCTCGGAGATCAAACTCGTCCACATCCCGCTGCCGCTGTACAAGCCGGGCTGCGACGCCGATCCGAAGACCGTCGCCTGCGACTACCAGCCGTACGACCTCGACAAGGTGGCCCGCAAGGCGTTCGCCGAGTCCGGCAGCCCGGCGGCGGATCTGATCAAGAACTTCCAGTGGACCAACGAGGACCAGAACAAGGTCGCCCGGGACATCACGGTCGGCAAGATGTCACGCGACCAGGCCGCCAAGCGGTGGTTGGACGCCCACCAGGAGACCTGGCAGGGCTGGCTCCCCGAACGGTGACGCCGGCCCCGCCCGCGACCGTCGAGGGCGGGCCGGCGGCCGCTTCGTCACTCGGCCGGATAGGGCACCGGTCCGGGACAGCGGGAGCGCTGCCCTGTGCCGTACACGCGACCGCTCTGATCCACTGAATCCGCCCCGGCCTTTCCGAGCAGCCCGACCGGGAGTTGCCGGTGGCTCGGATACCTTGGTCGAGTGACGGACGACATCACGCTGCGGCTCGATCGAGCGACTGCCGAGGACCTGCACGCCACCCTGTACGAAGTCGGGGAACACCTCGCAGCGGGCGCTCCGATCACCCCACCGACGACCGAAGAGGCCGTGCGGCTCGGGAACCTCCTCCGGGAACTCGGCCACCGCCTCGGCCGCGCTTGCTCGCCCTACTGCGATCACCTCGTCTGACCGGCCGCGCCGTGCTTGGATCTGCGATGTGCCCGCTGATGCCGCCCAATCATCGAACCGTCGGGCATCGCTAGGTGGCCCGGTACCAGTCGTCGAGGTCAGCTGCGTAGCGTTCGGGGTCGTAGTCGTCCTCCAGCCAGGCGATGTCAGCCAGGATCTCGCGGGCTTCGGCGGTGCCCAGCGCTGCAAGGAACTCCTTGGTACGGGCCACGCCCGCGCCGAGCATGAGTTGTCCGTCGATGGCGCCGGTGGCGTCCATGCTGGTACGCCGGGCGCGATGAATCAGTAGTGCGTCCTCGACGACGCCGGCGTGCCACAACTGCGCGGCGCAGATCCGCATCAGGGACGTGTTGCCGGGAACGGTGCTCTCGCCGGCATAGGTGGCCGCCTCATGGCGGATTTCGCGGAGGAGGATCTGCCGAACGGCCGGGAGCATCTCGGTGGGGACACGTAAGCCGTAGGTCGCCAGATATTGGTCGGCATCCTGCTCGTACCGGTCGTAGATGCTGCTCTCCACGCACCCGTTGTAGCAGGAAGGCGCATTCCTCCCACCGCCGGAAGGAACAGTAGGTCCAAGGCGTTCCTTGGCATGATCGGAAGATGGAGCGCCGGCAGCACGCACGGGAGCCGGTACATCCGGCTGCCGAGGGCGGCATCGAGCGGGTTGGCTCGGCCCCTGGATATCGGCTGCGTCGCCGGGTTCGGTCCGCGATGGTTATGTCGTGATCACGATTCAGCGGGTCCGTGTCCGGTGGCAGCCCGGGCGGCGCGGCGGACGTGGGTCTCTGGTTGCAGATGCGGGGACGCGATGCCGACCAGCGGGTGCAAGCGGCAGACAACGATGCAGTACCCCCCAAGGCTATTTCTCTGTTGCCCTGGGATGGTGCAAACCATAGCGCTACGTATATAGCGACATGGACACACAGCAACGCCGCTGGTACTAGTTAGGCGTGCTGAGGGCCCTCGAATGGCTTGTGCTGGGAATCGGTAGCGCAGCCGCCATCGTCTATGGCGTCCGTCGTCACCGGCCCGCCCGGATCGGACCCTGGCTGCTGCTGGCCGGCGCCATCGTGGCGAGCACCGCCGGCGACGTGTTGACCGCGTTGAACCGGCCCGGCATCGCCGATGTCTGCTTTTACGCCATGGTCGCGTTGATCGCCTGGAGTCTGCTGCGGCTGACCCGCATCGGTGCGATTCTCGTCGACCGGGCCCGGCTCATCGACCTGCTCGCGTTCGCGTGCTCGACGCTGCTGGTGGTCTGGGTCTTCGTCATCGGCGACGCGGGCCAGATCGGGGAGGTCTCGGGCGCGTTCGTCATCGGGGCCCTGCTGCTCCTCGCCGTCGTCGCCCGCCTGCTGGTCGCCGTGGGCCGGAACCTCTCAGCCGTGCTGCTGGTCATCGGTGCGGTGGGCGTCCTGGTCAGTGACATCGTGCAGCCGTTGTGGCCGGGCCGGCTGAGCGAGACCGGGTTCGTGGTGCTCTATCTGGCCTGGGGCGCCGCCGCGCTGCACCCGTCGATGGTCAGGCTCACCGAGCCCGCGGCGCCACGCCCGAGTCCGTGGCGCGGACGCTGGGCGGCGCTGCTGGGCATCTCCGTCGCCACCCCGCCGGTCGTTCTGATGATCGAGGCGATCCACGGTACGGTCGGCGACGGCGTGGTGATCGCCGTGGCGGGTGCGATCACGCTTCTGCTGGCCATCACGCGGCTGACCGACTCGGTGACCCTGAACGGCCAGGCCTTGATGCGTGAACGCGCCTTGCGGCAGGCGAGCGCCGCGCTGGTCGCGGCCGCCGACACGCCGGCCGTGGAAGAGGCCGTACGAGCCGCGATCGCCCAGCTCATGCCACCGGACGCGGTCCGCAGCACCGTCTTCGCTGTCGACGACGGCCAGCTCACCCTCGAAGCGGCGCCCGGCCCCGAGGCCGGGCCGCCGCACCGCAGCTGGTGGATCGAGGATTCGGATCGCGACTACGCCACCCTGGTCTGCCCGCTCCGGCTGGAACCGCTCGCGGTCGCCCGGCCCAGCGGCGGCGCCCTGATCGTGGTGGGTCGCCGGGACACCCTCACCGCCACCCGCGACACCCTCGAGGTGCTCGCCGGTCAGGCGGCGCTCGCGCTTGATCGCATCTCGCTGGTGGAGGCGGTCGGCCGCCGCGACAGTGACCTCTATCTGCGCGCGGTGATCCGGAACAGCGCGGACATCATGGTGGTGATCGACGAGGACCAGCGCATCCGGTACGCCAGCCCGTCGCTGCGCGAGCTGCTCGGCGTCGACGACCTTCCGCCGCTGGCCACCCTCGACGATCTGGTGCATCCGGACGACCGGGTCCAGCTGCGTCAGGCTTTCCGCGGCTCCGGCGACGGCGTGGTGTTCTGCTCGCTGGTACGGCCCGACGACAGCCAGGTGCTGGTCGAAGTCACGTACCGCGATCTGCGCGCGGACCGGTTGGTCCAGGGCTTTGTCGTGACGATGCGAAATTTTACCCGGGGCCGTGAGCCGGACCAGCAGCCGCCTCACCGCGACAAGCTGGACGAATTGCCGGCCCGGGTGAATAGGCGCAGCGCTCGGCACAAGTTCCGCTTCTAGCGTCGCGACCGCGAGATCGGAAGACGCGTGAGCTATTCAGCGGGGTTCTGTCGCCAACGCGTCCGCGTGCCGGCGTGCTTCGATCTCCTCCTCGGACCGTTGCAGGACGGTCCCATTCGCCAGGCGCGATTCCAATTCTGTCAGCAAACGCAGCGCGCAGGGGTCGAGGAACGACAAACCGGCAGCCTCCAACGCCGGGATCTCCTCCTCCGAATCGGCATAGTATGCCGCCATCGAGAACGCGGCCCGGCGCGCAAGCGCCGCTACCTCGACGTCCGGCCGGTACATCGAAGCCCACAGCTCCGTTTCCAAAGCCAGCGCTGCGTTCTCCCAGGGCAGCACCGGCGGAACGTGCCGTACGCCGGCGGATCGAAGCTGGGCGTTCCAGCGCGCCTGACATGCCGGTCCGAGAGTGAACATCACGCCCGAGAACGGCCAGTCGAACGCCGGTAACGACCACGGATACGTACGGCCGATCCGTACGAATCCCAGCGCCTTGACCACCTCATACACCGCAGCCAGGACCTGACCACCTACCTGATCGGTGTCCTGGCCGATGACCAGGCGCAACCGGTCCGCGTCCGGCTGGAAGCCGGCCGATTCCGACCAGCCGGTCAGCTCCGCGGTGACTTCCTCGAGGCGACGCCCGGCGGGCTCGGGCATCTCCCGCGGCTGATGCCGATACGCCCCGCACGTCTCACTCACCGGCCACAGATGAGTCAGCGGGCCGGCCCGCCCCGGGACGGCCGTGACCATCGTCGCGCACCAGTCGTCGCTGACGAACGCGGCCAGAACCGGGTGACCGGTCGAGGCCGCGACCGCCTCACACGCGCCACGCAGGTCCGGCGGATCATCGAAGCCGCTCGTCTCCAGCAGCTGCCAGCCGTCGCTCAGGTCCCGCAACCAGCGGTGCCGATGTCCGAATTCGGAGACACCATCCTGATCGACCAGCAAGCCCTGCGGCCGGGCTACGACGATGGTTCCCCAGTAGCTCATCCGCAGAGGTTAGCCGTCACAACCGAGACCGGCGGCCGGGCCTTCCGGCGACCAACTGCGCAAGGCGCGTCCCTTTCGGGAACATGGGCCGCCCGGGACGGGGCCTTGGACCCTGCCCCGGAGTTGATCTCCTGGCCAGACTCGTGATCATGGGCGTGGCAGCGCGGGCGGCGATGCGGCCGACGAGGGCGGACGGGCTCGCCGCCATAGTCGAATTCGGCCTGACCGCGGCGTTCATGACGGCTGTCTTCTCCCTCGTACGCTGGGGGACCGGCACGATGGCGCCGGGCGCCACGGTCACCGAGCTGCGGGTCCGGGTGGTGATCGTGTCCGCGCTGGTCGGTCTGGTCATCGTCGGGTTCGCGGCCTCGCCGCCGGGACGCTTCAGCGGCGCCCACATGAACCCGGCGATCACCCTGGGGCTGTTCGCGTACGGGTCCGTGCCACGCCGGCGGGTGCTGCCCTATCTGGCGGCCCAGGCGGCGGGGTCGATCGCCGCCGCCGCGGCCACGCGGCTCATCTGGGGACCCGCGGTGTCCACGCCGGCCGTCCGATGGGCCGTCGTGCAGCCGGGACCGGGCTGGAGCGGACCGGCAGTCACGGTCGCCGAGGCGACGACGCTCGCGGTCATCGTGGCGGTGATGTGCATGGTGGCGGCCCGCAAACCCGCGTGGCCGCTCACCTGGATCGTGGGCGGCCTGTTCGGCCTGCAGGGAGCGGTCCTCGGCACGCTGACCGGAGGTTCCGCCAATCCCGTACGGCAGCTGGGCCCCGCCCTGTTCTCCGGCGAAGTCCGCCTGCTCACCGCCTACCTGGTCGCCCCGGTGGCCGGTGGGGTGGTCGCCGGCTGGGCGGCACACCTAGCCGAAGATCGACGCGGCCCACTCCGGGTGGTCGATGAACGGGTTCCGGTTGTGCTGGTACGCGCTGAAGATCGTGTCGTTGCGCCTGCGCTCGAAGGTGTCCGGCGGGTCCTGCGCGTTCCACTGCAGCAGCACCGAGAGACGGCCCAACCGGGGTGCCGTTCCGCCGCTGGTGGCGTCGTCGACCTCGAGGTCCGGGAAGCCGTCGCCGCCCTCGTAGCGCACCGCCATGTAGAAGATCATGCGGGCCACGTCGCCCCGGACGGCGGCGCGGGGCTCCCATGAGTCCGAGTCCGTCCGGTTGCCCGGGGCGTCCGCGACCGCGGTCCCGCCGGCGTCGAAGTCCTTGTTGTCGCGCTCGCTGTTGACGTGCACATCCTCGGGGCGCAGGTGGTGCAGGTCCGTGCCGGGGCCGTTGCCGGTGCCGAAGTCACCGTGGGACTTGGCCCAGACGTGTTCGCGGTTCCAGTCACCCTGGTCGCCGCCGTTGAGCGTCTTCGACCGGCTGATGCCCGAGTACAGCAGGATCACGTTCGACGAGTTCGCCGGGTCCTGATCGGTGACCTTGAGCGCGTTCCACACCGCGTCGTACGACAGAGTGGTCACCCCGCTCGAGATGATCCCGTGCAGCGCGCCCTTCAGGCTCGCCCCGGACTTGCCGGCCGCCGCCGCGTAGTAGACGTCGGTGGATCCGGTGGGCGTGGGGGTGGGCGTGGCCGTACCGAAGCTCATCGCGGTCGGCGACTTGAGCCCCGGATGGGAGAAGTACGCCGTGAGCGACCCGGTGACGGTGAGTACCGCGCCGACCCGGCCCGGATTGCTCTGCAGCCCGAAGCCCGCCCGGTACGCGCTGGTGACCTGGACGTACAGCATCTTGCTGGTGTCCCGCTCGGTGCCGCTGTCGGCGATCGCCAGCGCGGTGTCGGCGGTGAAACCGCCGAAGAGCACCGTGCTGGTCGCGGTCGGCTGGCCCACGACGTAGCCGCGGACCGTTCCGGTGCCGCTCTGACTGCTGATCGCCTGGGCGACGGTCATCGTCGTGGCGGCCACCGGCTGCATCCCGGCCGGGCCGCGGAACAACGGGAGGAACAGGGCTAGCAGCCCGAGCAGGGCGGGCATCGTGAGCGCCGTGACGCGCCGGTGCGACGAGAGTCCGGACATGAGCTCAGTATGGGAGGACAGGGGCCCGGCACGGCCATACCGGCTACGTCATACGTGCTCCGCGGCCGGCGACCGGTCAGCGCAGCAGCTCGGACACCTGCTTCAGGCCGTCGCGGATCAGCTGCCCGTACGGGTCGTCGCCGAGCGCGCCGATCGTGGCCTGCGCCTGCCGGAGGTGTTCGCGAGCCCGGTCGAGATCGCCCAGCTTGCGGTAGCACTCGCCTCGTCCCACAGCTCTGCGAACCGCCGGCGAGCGACGTCGCGCCGGCCCGCATGGTTGAGCTGCACAGCCTCACCGATGCGCAGGAATGTCGGATCCGTGATCATGTGACCTTCCTTCCCGGTGGGCGCGGATCATCGGCCGCGGGCGGCGTGGGTGGGTGGACCGCCGGGATCGCAGCACGGTTTGACGGGCGCCGGCTCCGCGAGCCGCTTCGGGATCATCACGTACGCCAGCAGCCCCGCGGCCGCCATCAGGGCGGCGCAGATGTGCATCGAGGTGCGGTAGACGGGATGCAGCTGGGCGGCGTCGGTGAGGTTGCCGGAGCCGAGCCCGGCCGCCAGCGGCAGGACCGCCACCGCCAGGAGGCCGGCCGCGCGGGCGACGGCATTGTTCACGCCCGACGCGATTCCGGCGTACGTGTCGTCCAGCGAGCCCAGCGCGGTCGCCGTGAGCGGGGCGACCAGCGCGCAGAGGCCCAGCCCGAAGAGGGTGACCGCGGGCAGGACGCCGGTCAGGTAGCCGGTGCCGGCGTCGATCCGGCTCATCAGCAGCAGCGCGGCCGCGCAGACGATCGGGCCGACGGTCATCGGGAGGCGGGGGCCGATGCGCTGGCCGAGGGCGCCGGACGGGGCCGACAGCAGCAGCATCAACACGGTGATCGGCAGCAGGGCGAGGCCGGCCGCCAATGGGCTGAACCCGGCCACCACCTGGAGATTGAGCACCACCAGGAAGAACACGCCGCCGTTGGCCGCGTACGCGAGGAAGGTGACGAGGTTGGCGCCGCTGAAGGCCTTGGTGCGGAAGATCGAGGGTGGCAGCAGCGGGTTTCTCGTCCGGCGTTCGACGAGGACGAACGCGACGAGGCCGGCGGCCCCGGCCAGCAGCGCCACCAGCACGCCGGGACTGGCGGGTCCGTGGGCGGTCCAGGCGGTGAAGCCGTATGTGAGCCCGCCCAGCCCGACGGCTCCGGTGAGGACTCCGGCCAGGTCGATCGTGCCGGCCGCGGACGGATTGCGCGACTCCGGTACGTGGCGGGCGGCCACTGCCAGCACGACGAGGGCGAGCGGCACGTTGATGAGGAAGATGTACCGCCACGTGCCGAGCTCGACCAGCCAGCCGCCGAGGAACGGGCCCAGCGCGCCGCCGATGCCGCCGAGGCCCGACCACGCGCCGATCGCCCGGGAGCGGTCCTTCGGCACGAAGGAGGCCTCGAGGATGGCCAGCGCGCCCGGGGTCAGCAGCGCGCCGCCGACGCCCTGCAGCACCCGGGCGCCGACCAGCATCCCGGTGTTCTGGGCGAGCCCGCAGAGCAGCGACGAGGCGGCGAACCAGGCGACACCGATCATGAAGATCCGCTTGCGGCCGAAGCGGTCGCCGAGCGATCCACCGAGCAGGATCAGGGACGCGAGGCTCAGGGTGTAGCCGTTGACGGTCCACTGCAGGCCGGCGGCGGACGACCCGAGGTCGCGGCCGATCATCGGCAGCGCGATGTTCACGACGGTGGCGTCGACGAACGCCAGGCTCGAGCCGAGAACGGTGGCCAGCAGCACCCAGCGCCCCGCGGCGGTGCCGTAGCGGACCTGGGATGCCGGTGCGAGCGAGGTCATGGCCCGTCACGGTACCCCGCGGTGCGTCACCCGAGCGGAAAGCGCGTACCGGTGAGCTGCTCGGACACGGACCACAGCCGCGCGGCCAGCTGGTCGTCGCGGGCCGTGGCCGAGCGGTTGATGAGCTGGGGTGCTCCGCGCATGTGCGCCAACCGGCCCGGCCCCGTGAAACTGTCGCCGGGCAGATCGGCGACGGCGGCGTACAGGTCGCGGGTGCTGTGCCGTACGGTCGCGCCGGCTACAACATCGACGTGGCGTTCATCGGGGTCGACGGCGTGGACGCCACGGCCGGCTGCACCAACTACGACCCGGTGGGATGCCGGGTCAAGGCCGTGCTGCGCGAGCAGGCCCGGGTCAGCGTGGTGCTCGCCGACGCCGCCAAGATCGGCCGGGTGGCGCTGACCCAGGTGTGTGCCGTGTCCGATGTGGACGTGTCGGTCACCGATGCCGGGCCGACGGCGCGGCGCTCGACGCCATCCGGGCCCAGGGCTGCGAGGTCCTCGCCGTCTGAGCGGCCGGCCGTGGAGCCGTCGGCATTCCGTCGCCGGAGATGGACCGTGATACAGCGATCCTGTGAAAAAACCTCGCAAGCGCCGACGCGCCAGGTCTCTGATCCTCTACTTAGTACAGTCCGATTTCTGACCGTAGCTTGGCATTGACACCGTGCCGCCGGTTGGGAACCCTTATTACCTCGGCGGAGAAGATCGGCCTCCATCGGGTCGCCTTCCCGGCCGCAGGCGTTCGCATGAGCCCTTTTCCGCGGACGCGACATGCCGCAATGGCTGCTCTGCCGCACTGCTGACGAAGCGGCGCCACATTGCCGGCTGCGGGCCTTCGTTTCGGCGAAAAGAATGGAGGCGGCATGCCCGTCACTCCGACCTATCCCGGCGTTTACATCGAAGAATTGCCCAGCGCCGTCCGCACCATCACCGCCGTGTCGACGTCGGTGACGGCGTTCGCCGGGTTCACCCCGCAGGGCCCGCTCGGCGAGCCCGTGACGCTGACCAGCTTCGCCGATTACGAGCGCCGCTTCGGCGGCCTGTCGGCCGACAGCGTGCTGAGCTACAGCGTCCAGCAGTTCTTCCTCAACGGCGGCAGCACGGCCGTCGTGGTGCGCCTGGTGAGCGGCGGTTCGCCGGCCGGTGTGCCGCTGAAGGGCGGCGGCAGCACGCTGCTCACCGTGTCGGCCCGGCAGCCCGGGCTGTTCGGGCAGGGGATCCGGGTGTCGGTCGACCCGGACGCGGCGTCCCCGGCCGACACGTTCGGACTGCGGATCTCGGCCCCCGGCGGCGGAACCGGTGAGACGTTCACCGGCCTCCGCCTCGACAAGGACAGTCCGCGGTTCGCCGAGAAGGTGATCAACCCGTCGTCCGCGCTGGTCAGGGTCAAGGTCGAGGACGACGCGACCGGGGTGCCGGCGCCGTCCGGGACGGTCTCGGACGCGTTCGGCGACCCGCTGCCGGACGTCACCGGCAAGACGTTCAAGGTCTCGATCCAGGGCGGCGGGAAAGACTGGGACATCGACCTGTTCGACCCCGGCGCCGACGGCGCCCGGCCGGCCCGGGTGAGCGAGCTGGCCCTGCTGCTCGAGCGCAAGCTGCGCGGGGTCGCCCCGGGCTCGCGGGCGTTGTCCGGCGCCCGGGTCAACGCGGTCGGGCAACGCCTGCAGGTGCTGGCGGGGGAGCCCGGGGCGGTCATCCGGTTCACCGGACCGGATGCCGGCGATCTCAAGCTCGAGGGCGGTGCGGTCAACGCGCCGGCCGTCGCGCTGACCGGCGGCAGTGACGGCGCCCCGCCCACGGCGGCCGACTTCATCGGCAGCCAGGACGCCAAGAGCGGCATCCACGC
The DNA here is from genome assembly GCF_040677315.1 of Actinoplanes sp. NPDC049316. Classification (NCBI taxonomy): domain Bacteria; kingdom Bacillati; phylum Actinomycetota; class Actinomycetes; order Micromonosporales; family Micromonosporaceae; genus Actinoplanes; species Actinoplanes sp. NPDC049316. The sequence continues at coordinate 22,614 of NZ_JBFAQM010000001.1, forward strand.
GCTGCTCGACGTGGACGACGTCAACCTGCTGTGCCTGCCCGAGGTCGCCGACCTGGGCGTCGACGACATGATCGGCGTGCTCAGCCAGGCCACCAGCCTGTGCCAGGCCAAGCGGATGTTCCTGATCGTGGACCCGCCCGTGGGCTGGACGTCGCTCGACGCCGCCCGGGCGGGGCTGGCCGACATCGACCCGGTGCGCAGCAGCCACGCCGCGCTGTACTTCCCGCGCATCCAGATGTTCGACCCGCTCGCCGGCCGGCTGCGCGAGTTCCCGCCGTCCGGGGCGGTCGCCGGCGTGCTGGCCGCCACCGACACCGCGCGCGGGGTGTGGAAGGCGCCGGCCGGGACCGACGCGGTGCTCTCCGGCGTGCGGGCCCTGTCCACGCCGCTCACCGATGCGGAGAACGGTCTGCTCAACCCGCTCGCGGTCAACTGCCTGCGGGCCTTTCCCATCATCGGCCCCGTGGTCTGGGGCGCCCGCACCCTGGACGGCGCCGACGCCGAGGGATCGCAGTGGAAGTACCTGCCGGTGCGCCGGCTCGCGCTGATGATCGAGGAGAGCCTCTACCGCGGCACCAAGTGGGTGGTGTTCGAGCCCAACGACGAGAACCTGTGGGCGCAGATCCGGCTCAATGTCGGCGCGTTCATGCGGACGCTTTTCAACCAGGGCGCCTTCCAGGGCACCTCGGCGCGGGACGCCTACTTCGTGAAATGCGACAAGGACACGACGACGCAGGACGACATCAACCGTGGCGTCGTCAACATCCTGGTGGGATTCGCGCCGCTCAAGCCGGCCGAGTTCGTCATCGTCAAGCTCGAGCAGATGGCCGGTCAGATCGAGGTGTAGGGGAATCCGCATGGCCGAGTTCACGGTGAATTCGAATCGCTTCGACCCGTACAAGAACTTCAAGTTCCTGGTCCTTTTCAACGGCCGGGTCGTGGCCGGGGTCAGCAAGATCAGCCCGTTGAAACGCACGACCGAGGTGGTCAAGCACCGCTTCGGCGGCGACGCGAACGGCATCCGCAAGTCGGCCGGGCGGACCGAGTTCGAGGCGATCACGCTGGAACGCGGGCTGACCCACGACACCGAGTTCGACGACTGGGCGAACAAGGTGTGGCTCATCGGCCAGGGCCGCGGTGCCGAGTCCTCGCTCCGCGACTTCCGCCGCGACCTGGTGATCCAGGTGCTCAACGAGTCCGGGCAGCCGGCGGTGGCGTTCAAGATCTACCGCGCCTGGGTGAGCGAGTACCAGATCGTCGGCGAGCTCGACGCCAACGCCAACGCCGTCGCCATCCAGACGCTGAAGCTGGAGAACGAAGGCTGGGAGCGCGACACCGAGACCCCGGAGCCCGAGGAGCAGATCCTCGCGCTGCCGTGACGGAAGGGGCCGGCGATGGTGTCCAGCGTTCCGGATCTCCTGGCCGGCTGGGAGCTCGGCCTGTCCGCCGACGAGAGCCGGCGGGCCGTGGTGCTGCACTCGCTGGCCCGCCCGGGCGAGCCCGCCGACCGGCTTCTGGCGATGCCGGTCGGCGAGCGCGACGGCGACCTCGTCGCCCTGCGCCGGCGGCTGTTCGGCGACGCGGTCCCGCTGCGGGCCGCGTGCGGCGAGTGCGGCGAGGAGCTCGAATTCGCCTTCGACCTGGCCGCGATCCCGGCCGCGGCGGAGCCGGACGGTGAGCGACGGGTCACCTCGGGTGACTGGACCGTGCTGGTCCGGCAGCCGACCGCCGGCGACCTGCTCGCCGTGGCGGCCGCACCGCCCGGCCGGGCCCGGCTCGTCCTGCTCGCCGCCTGCGTCGCCGAAGCCACGCGGGGGCAGCAGCCGGCGAGCGCCGACCAGCTCCCGCCCGAGGTGTGCCGGCTGGTCGCCGAGGCCTGCGCCGCCGCCGATCCGCGGGCCGACATCACGCTCGCCATCGCCTGCGCGGTCTGCGGCCACAAGACCGCGGCCGCGCTGGACATCGGGGCCGTGCTCTGGGCCGAGCTCGACAACTGGGCCCGCAGCCTGCTGCTCGACGTGCACCTGCTCGCCCGTACGTACGGCTGGACCGAGGCGGACGTCTTCGCCCTGAGCCCGCTGCGCCGCCGCTACTACCTGGAGCTGGCCGGACATGACTGACTTCTTCGACCGGTTGCTGGCCCGCAGGCGCCCGCTGGACGAGCCGGGCCCCGTGACCCGGGCCCGGCCCCGGGTACCGACGCTGTTCGAGCCGTCCCGGACCGCCGGCCTGGAGGAGATCACCCTCGAGCGTCCGGCGAGCACGCCGCCGCCGGTCGTCGTGCCGCCGCCGTCCGCCGTGCCGCCCGCACCGGCCCGGCCGTCCCGGCCCACCGCCGCGGCGCCTGCCCCCCGTCCCGGCTCGCCCGTACCGGAATCCGGCCCGGCTCAAGTGGTGACCGCGACGACCGCGTCGCCCGAGCCGGCGACGCCGGCGCTGACACCGCCGGCCGTCGTGCGCCCCCCGATGCTTGCGCCGCCGGCTGCGCCTCGTGCCGAGCCGGTATCCGTCGTGGTCCCCGCCGCCGCCCTCGTCGCTCCCGCGCCGCAACTGGTCGTGCCGGCCACGCCCCGGGTCGCCCGGCCGCCGACGGCGTCGGCGCCCGGCGCGCCGGTGGTCGCCATGGCGCCCGACGGCCGTACGCGCCGCGCCGAACCGGCCGGACGCACCGTCCAGATCCACATCGGACGTATCGAGGTCTCCGCGCCTCCCGTGCCGCAGAGCAAGCCGGAGCGGGCCCGGCGGCGTACGCCCGAACTGACGCTCGACAAGTACCTCGGTGAGGGGGGAGAGCGATGAGCAACGCCCTCGCCATCGCGACCGTCACCGAGGCGTTGCGCCGCTTTCTCGCCAACAGCCTGCTGCCGGAGATCACTCCCGCCGTCGACGTGACCGCCCGCAAACCGTTCACCGAGCCACCGACCGACCCGACCATCAGCGTGTTCTGCTACCAGGTCACGCCCAACCCGGCCCAGCGCAACCGGGACGCGCCGACCCGTACCGCCGACGGCACGCTGCTCACCCGGCCTCGGGCCGCGCTCGACCTGCACTACCTGATCAGTTGCTACGGCGACGAGAGCGAGTTGATGCCGCAGAAGCTGCTCGGCGCGGTGATCCGGGCCCTGTACGTACAACCGGTGCTGGCCCGGGCCGACATCGAGGACGCGGCCGCCCAGGCGTTCCTGCGCGGCAGCGACCTGGCCGCCGCACCCGACCGGGTCCGGTTCACGCCGTCCACACTGGACATCGACGACCAGTACAAGCTCTGGACGATGCTGTCCCAGACGCCGTACGCGCTCTCGGTGTGCTACCAGGCCTCGCTGGTGTTCATCGAGGGGCGAGCCGGCGCGCCACCCGGGAAGCCGGTCGAGCGCCGTACGATCACGGCTGTTCCCGGCGGCCGCCCCGTCGTCGACCGGGTCCTGTCCCGCCCCCGCGGCACGCCGGACGCAGTCCCGGTCGAGGGCCCGGCGCCGCGCGACAACGACCTCGTCATCGAGGGCAAATCCCTGGCCGCCGACGCCGTCTTCGCCCGGCTCGGCACGGTCGACGTCGAGGTGCCCGCGGCCGGGGTGACCGACACCCGGGTGCTCGTCCGGCCGCCCGACGACCTGCCCGCCGGCGTGCATCCGTTACGGGTGCTGCAGAGCGTGGCGGTGGAACCGGGGACCACGCTCGCCAAGGTGCTGCAGTCCAACGTGGTGCCCTTCGTCCGGGCGCCCCGGGTGACGGGCACGGCGATCAGCCCGGAAGGGCTTCGCCTCACGCTCGATCTGCCCGTCGGCGCGGAGCAGCGCGTGCAGCTGCTGCTCGACGAGCTCGAGCCGCCGGCCGGGCGGGCGCCGCGGGCGTACCAGTTCGACGCGCCGTTCCCGCTGCCCGGCACGCGGCCGCCGGAGCAGGTGACGGTGCCGCTCGCAGCGACGGCGGCCGGGACGTACCTGATCCGGGTGCAGGTCGACGGCGCGCAGAGCCCGATCGTGCGGAACGTCTCCGGCCAGGTCACCGGCCCGGTCGAGACGCTGCCGGAAGTGTCCTGAGCCATGGCCGGCGACGTGCATCAGGAGGCGCTGACCACGGCGGTCACGCGGGTGCTGGCACGCGTCGGCGGCCGCGGCGACCTGCCACCCGAGCCACCCGGCGGCAGCGCGCTCGACATGGTCTGCTCGTGCTTCGGGCTGACCCCGTTCGAGCGGGACGTGCTGGTGCTGGCCGCCGGCGCGGAGGTCGATCCCGGCACGGCGCAGGCGTGCCTGACGGCCGGCGGGCGCCCGTACCCGACGTTCTCGCTCGCCCTGGCCACGCTGGCCGAACCGCACTGGAGCGCGCTGGCGCCGGTGTCCCCGCTGCGCCGCTGGCACCTGATCGAGCTGGAGCCGGACAGCCCGGTCACCACCGCCCGGCTGCGCATCGACGAGCGCATCCTGCACCTGCTGGCCGGGGTGCCGTACCTCGACGTCCGGCTGCACGGCCTCGTCACGCCGCTGCCCGCCGCACCCCCTCTGCCGGGCACCCAGCAGGCGGTGGCGACCGCGCTGGCCAGTGCGTGGACCACCGGACCGGGCCGGGCCACGCTGGTCGGGGCGGACGGTCAGACCCGGCGGGAGGTCGTGACCGCGGCCGCTGAGGAGGCGGCGGTACGCGCGTACGCCGCCCGCGCCGCCGATCTGCCCACCGACGCCGTGGAACGGGAGGCGCTGGCCCGCCTGTGGGACCGCGAGGCCATCCTGTTGCCCGGCGCGCTCGTGGTCGAGGTGGACGACGCCGGCCCCGAACGCCGCGAGGTGGCCGCCGCCTTCTGCCGGTCGCTGGCCGCGCCGGTGGCGTTGTCCGCCGCCGAGGTGACCGCCGACGACCGGGTGGGAGAACGGATCGCCGTCGCCGCGCCCCGCCCGGACGAACAGCGCGAGCTGTGGGCGGCCGCGCTCGACGGCGTGGTGCCGGTCGGCGACGGCGACCTGAGCCGCCTGGTCGCCCAATTCACGCTGCCCGGCCACGTGATCCGCGCGGCCGCCTCGGCCGCCCGCCGCCGCGCCGCCGGCGCCGGTGCCGCCGGGCCGGGCGGGTACGACCTCGCGTGGCAGGCCGGGCTCGACCACGCCCGGATGGCGCTGGACGACCTCGGCCGCCGGATCACCCCGCGGGCCGGATGGGACGACCTCGTGCTGCCCGCCGCGCAACGGGCCGTGCTGAACGAGATCGTCGCCCACGTACGCCGCCGGTCGACGGTGCACGACGACTGGGGCTTCGAGGACGTGCTCCGCCGCGGCCTCGGCGTCACCGCGCTGTTCGCCGGCGGCAGCGGCACCGGCAAGACGCTCGCCGCCGAGGTCCTCGCGCACGAGCTCGGGCTCGACCTGTTCGTCATCGACCTGTCCCAGGTGGTGAACAAGTACATCGGCGAGACCGAGAAGAATTTGCGCCGGGTGTTCGACGCGGCCGAGCGGGGCGGCGCGGTGCTGCTGTTCGACGAGGCCGACGCGCTGTTCGGCAAACGCAGCGAGGTCAAGGACAGCCACGACCGGTACGCCAACATCGAGGTCAGCTACCTGCTGATGCGAATGGAGGCGTACCGGGGGCTCGCCATCCTGACCAGCAACATGAAGAAGTCGATGGACTCCGCGTTCCTGCGCCGGCTGCGGTTCGTGGTCGACTTCCCGTTCCCGGACGCGCCCGAGCGGGCCGAGATCTGGCGCCGGGTGATCCCCGCCCGGGCACCGGCCGAGGGCCTCGACGTCGAACGGCTGGCCCAGCTCACGGTCAGCGGCGGCAGCATCCGCAACATCGCGCTGTCCGCGGCTTTCCTCGCCGCGGATGAGGGCGTGGCCCTGCGGATGCGCCATGTGCTGGCGGCCACCCGGACCGAATATCTCAAGCTCGAACGCTCGGTGACCTCGGCGGAGGTGGCCGGATGGCGATGACCGAGCGGGTGGTGGTGGAGATCGGCGCGATCGTGCTGGACGGCGTGCGCCCGGCTGACCGCGCCCGGGTGGCCGAGGCGTTCACCCGCGAACTCTCCCGCCTGCTCACCGAGCACGGGCTGCCGGCGGTGGACGCCCGTCGCGACGCGGTGACCCGGCCACCGGTGCCGTTGACCGGCTCGCCGCGTCGCATCGGACGGATGCTGGCCCGCTCGGTGCACGAGACGCTCCTGCCCGGCGCCGGGGAGACGCCGTGAGCGGGCCGGCCGCGGTTCCGCCGGCGAAGGCGCAGCTGCGGCGCGGGAAGGCGGAACACCGCCGGGACCGCCGTCGGCGCAAGCGGAGGCCCGCCGAGCTGCGCGAGATCGTGGCCTCGGCCGGGCGGCCGCTCGAGCCGTCCGTACGGCGCGAGCTCGAGGAGCGGCTGGGGCACGACTTCAGCCGGGTACGCATCCACGCAGACCGGGACGCGGCCACGCTGACCGAGCTGGCCGGCGCCGACGCGGTGGCCCTGGGCACCGACATCTTCTTCGCCGACGGGGCGTACCGGCCGGAGACCGCCGCGGGCCGGCGGCTGCTGGTGCACGAGCTCATGCACACCATCCAGCTGCCCGACGCGGCCATCGCGACGCGTGCCGGCCGTGAGCCGGGGACGGTGAGCCGGCCGACCGAGCCGCTGGAGCTGGCGGCCGAACGGGTGGCGGACTCGGCGTCCGAGGCGGCCGGCGCCGGTCCGGTTCCCGGGCCGGCTGACGCGGGGCCGGCGGCCGCGGCGCCGGCCTGGATGCGGTACGCCTCCGTCAACCCGGCGCAGCTGCGCATCGAACACCTCGATCCGGCGACGCTGGTGGACCGGGTCGTGGCCGGGGTGCTGCGGAGCCTGCGCGGCGACCCGGCGGACGCCGCCGGGCGGATCCGGTTGCAGTTCGGGCGGTTGACGCCGGAGCTCGAGGCCGCGGTGCTGGACCGGCTCGACGTGCGGTTGCCGTCGGCCGAGTACCGGCGGGTACAGGACCTGGCCGCGGAAGGGGCCGCGAATGCGGTGAACGGCAGCGCGGTCGACACGGCGTCGACGCCGGCGCCGGTGCCGTCCTCGACGCCCACGCAGGCCGAGGCACCCGAGGAGGACAAGGCAGCCGAGCAAGACGAGGCAGCCGAGGAGGACAAGGCACCCGAGCAAGACAAGGCACCCGCGCAGGAGAACGCACCCGGGCAAGGCAAGGCACCGGAGGAGAAGGCCGCTGAGGACGGGAGGACGGCGGAGGACGGCAAGAGGCCTGAGGACAGCAAAGCGGCCGAGGATGCCGGGGCCGAGGGCAAGGACGCCGAGAAGAAAGAGGCCGCGGAGAAGACCGGAACGGAAGGCGGCAAGACCGAGGAGGAGAAGGGCAAGGACGAGGGCCGTCGGAAGGAGGGCGCCGAGGAACCTCCAGCCGCCGGGTCCGGAGCTGCCGCTCCGGGCACGGCAGGGGCCGGACCGACCCCCGCCGCGGGTGGTGCGGGCGCCGCGACCGGGGCCGGGGCGGGTGGCGGTGCTGCGGCTGCGGCCGGTGGTGCGGGCCTGGTCGACCTGAGCCAGGTCGATGCCGTTGCCGAGGACCCGCAGGGACCCTTGGCGCATCACGGTCTGCGGAACCGGCCGGCCGGCACCACGGCCGACGAGATCCCGGAGGGCGAGCGGCCGATCGGGGTGGAACCGCTCACCGAGGAGGACGTACCGAACCCGGACACGACCCCGGAGCCTCCCGGACCGCAGACGCCGGAGGCCGAGCCGCCCGGGCCGCAGGCGTACCTGCCGAAGGCCGACCTCGACGTCTCCGCCGTGCCCACGGCCGACGCGCTCGAGCTGCCGTCCAGCGGTTCGCCGCCGGCTCCGGCCGCACCGTCGTTCCCGGCGCCGCCCGAGCCGGAGATCGCCGACGATCCGGGCGGTGGGCCGGGCACGGTCAAGGGGGTGGCCGAGGCCGCCGAGCGCGACCGGGAACGCGAGCGCGCCGAGTCCGCCGAGGTCGGGGAGGCGCCGGGCCAGGTCTCGCCGGATGCGCTCGACCGGGAGCCGGACACCACTGTGGACGCCTCCAGCGCCACTGCGCCGGGTGGCGCGCCGGACGTGGGCGGGCCGGGCATCGGTGGCCCGGATGCGAGCGGCCCGGCGATGGAAGGGCCGGGCGTCGACGGGCCGGGCGTCGACGGGCCGGGCGTCGACGGGCCGGGTGCGCTGGACGGGCCGGGTGCGGCCGGCACGGTCGACGGCGGCCCGGAGGCGGGCGGTGCGGTCGGCGGGCCGGACGTGGCGGGTGACGGCGGGGGGCCCGCTGCGGGCGTACCCGGTGATGCCCTGCCGGCGGATGCCTCGCTCGAAGCGGGCGGCGGATCCTGCGGCTCGACCCCCGAACCGGCCGGCGAGGCGGACAGCGGCGCCGCGTGCGGCGCGCCCGCGCCGGCCGCCGGCAAGGCGGAGGAGGAACCGGCCGCCGAGGCGCCCGACCTGTCCGGGCAGGAGCCGGACGGCGCGCTGGCCGCCGCCGGGTCGCTGCCGGCCACGCAGATGCGCGACTCCCTCGCCGGCGTCGACGCCTCGGTGAACCGTTCGGTGGGCCGGCAGCGCACCGATCTCGCGGCCGCGCCGCCGGCCATGGCCCGCCCGGCCGGGGCGCCGCAGACGCAGCACGGTACGCCGCAGCCGGGGGCGCCGGCCGCGTCCTCCCTGTCCACCCTGGCGGAGGTCACCCCGGAGACGCTCGGCAAGCAGAAGCTGCCCGACGGCCGGCCGGCGCCGTCCGGTGCGCCCCCGACCGACCGGGTGTCGCCGCCGCACTTCGCCGACACCGGTCAGGACACACTCAGCGAGGCCGAGGTCCGCGGCCTGCAGAACGCCGTCGACAACGTGCCGACCACCGACCCTGCGCTGAACCAGACCGTCGGCGCGGCGCCGGCCGTCTCGCTGTCCGGCGAGACCGATCCGGCGCTCGCCGACGAGCAGCGGCGCCGGCTCGGTGAGCAGGCCGGCGCGCTGCGGAAGATCGGGCGTACCGATGCCGCCACCGACCTGGGCGAGCACCGGATCTATCCCGACGTGCGGCCGGAGACGTTGCGGGGGGCGCCTCCGGGGGCGGGCCCGGCGCCCGCCGGAAAAGCGGCGGGAGCGGCGCCACCGGCGACGGCCGGTCCGGCCTCGGGCAGCAGCACGCCGCCGCAAGCCGTCTCGGCCGTGGTGCTGCAGGAGCGCGGGCCGCAGGTCCAGGCCGGCGTGGCTCAGGGCCGGACGGCGATCAAGACCGAACAGCAGACGCAGCGGACGGGCGAAGCGGCCGCTCGCACCGAGAATGCCGCCGCCGTCGACAAGGAGATCCAGGCCAACACCGCCGAACAGGCCGGTGAGCGGACGTCGCTGAGCGAGCTGGCGACCGCGCGGCGCGCGCAGTGGCGCACCGAACAGGACGGGCTGCTGGCCGAGAACGGCAAGAAGGCCGACGGCGAGCACACCACGCAGCTCAAGCGGATCTCGGACAAGAAGGCCGGCACCGACGGCGACATCGAGGCCCGCCGGCAGGCCGACGACAAGGACATCGGCGAGCAGAAGCGCAAGGCCGAGGCGGACGCGCAGAAGGAGAAGAACAAGAAGAAGGACGACGACGGCTGGCTCGGCTGGGCCAAGTCGAAGATCAAGTCGGCTTTCGACGCGCTGGTCAGCGTGGTCAAGGGCATCTTCGATCTGGCCCGCAAGGCGATCAACGGGATCATCGAGGGGTTCAAGAAGTTCGCCACCGGGCTGATCGAGGCGGCGCGCAAGGCGATCGTCGGCTTCATCAAGGCGGTCGCCACGGCGCTGATCGCCATCAGCGGGGTGCTGCTGGCCGCCTTCCCGGAGCTGCGGGACAAGGTCCGCAAGTTCATCGAGGACCGGCGGGACGCCGCGATCAACAAGGTGAACCAGCTCGCCGACAAGCTGAAGCAGGGTGTGCAGAAGCTGCTCGACGCTCTTGCCGCGGGCCTGAACAAGCTGCTCGATCTGCTCGAGAAGGGCATGCTGGCCGCGATCGAGCTGGCTCGCGCGGCGGTGCACAAGGCGATCGCCTTCGTGGAGAACGCGATCAAGATGTTCGGTCAGTTCGCGGCGCTCGTCGCGGACATCGCACCGGACCCGCTGGGCTGGCTCGGCAAGCTCGGTACGGCGGCCAAGGCCGGCATCCGCGACCACCTGTGGACCGCCACGAAGGTCGCGGTCAAGCAGTGGTTCAACCAGAAGGTCGAGTCCATCCTCGGCCTCGGCAGAATGATCTTCAATGTCCTGGTCAAGGGCTGCTTCTCGATGGCGAAGATCGCCCGGATGGCCTGGCAGGCGCTGATCAAGGCCCTGCCCATGATGATCATCTCGATCGTCATCGAGAAGCTCGTCTCGATGATCATCCCCGCGGCCGGCGCCATCATGACGATCGTGCAGGGCGTGATCGCGGCCTGGGGCACGATCAGCAAGATCATCGCCGTCTTCCAGAAGTTCTTCGCCTTCCTCAAGGCGGTCAAGGCCGGGGGAGTGGCGGCGGCATGCCTGTTCGCCCAGGCGGTGGCCGCCGGTGTGGTGGCACTGCTCGACTTCATCACCAACTTCCTGCTGATGCGCCTGGTGTCGGCGGCCAAAGGCGTGGCGTCGAAGCTCAAGGGACTGGCCCAGAAGATCATGGCCGCGCTCAAGCGCGGCGCGTCCGCGGCGCGCAAGGGCGCCGGCAAGGCCATCAATGCGGCCAAGCGCGGGGCGAAGGCTGCCGCCGGCGCCCTGAAGCGCGGCGCCCAGAAGGTCGGTTCCTGGGGGCGCAAGGGCCTGGCCAAGGCGAAGGCGGGCGCGAAACGGGCGTTGGGCGCGGTTCGCAACGGGGCGAAGCGGCTGGGTGCGCGGTTCGCGAAGACCAGGGTGGGCAGGGCGCTAGCCGCGGCCGGAAAGAAGGTCAAGGAGGGGTACCGGAAGGCGAAGGCGAAATATCAGGCGTGGCGGGAGAAGCGCAGGAACAAGCCCAGGAAGGAGCCGCCGGGCAAGCAGGCACGCCTGGACGCCGCGATCGCGCGGATGCGGCCGAAGGTGCACCGGATCCTCGGGCGCGGCGTCAGCCGTCGCATCCTCCGGGTCGTTCTGGCCGGCCTGCGCCTCTGGTACCGCCTGACCGCCGTCTCGCTCGACGGCGGCCGCGACGGACGGGTCAGGGCCACCCTGAACCCGACGGGCGACGTCGATCCGGCGCGTGTCATCGCCGACGCCGAACTCCTCGCCCACGTCGACCGGCGGATCCGGCAGGTCGTCGCCCGCCGCCAGCGACTTCGCCGGCAGCAGCTGCAGGCGACCGGGGCGCAACCCGCCGCACCGGCGGCGTCCCCGGGCACCACCCTCAACGTGCCGCAGCAATCCGAGACACTGGGAACGTTCGCCGAGTTGCAGCGGCGCCGCGCGGCGTCAGCGAATGTGCGTGAGCTCCGATTCCGCGGCGCGCAGTTCCACATCGGTATCGGGGAGTCGAGACACCCGACGACGATCGGCCGGTTCGACCTCTACCTGCGCGGATCGACGCGTGCCGAGCAGGGCGTGGGCCGCTACGCGCAGATCGCGTACCAGGCACGGCAGCGGATGGGTGGCGCGGCGTTCCAGGACTATCTGCGCCTGTTCGGTGCCGGAGCCTTCGGCAGACTGCCGGCCGGCGGGGAGGCGCTGCGCCACGCCGGCGTCGCGGCCCTGTTCAGCACCGTCCGGACCCTCGGCGAGGGGAGCAACGTGCCGAGCGCGTTCCTCACCGGAAGCAGCGACATCGCCGAGCTCCTCACCGCACAACCGGCCGAGGTGCCGGACATCCTGGAGGACGTCGCCCGCAACCGCGCGATGTCGCAGGAAGGAAGCTTGGAAGCGACGCGGCGCATCTACCGGAGCGGCATCGCCGCCCCGGGAATCACCCCTCAGGAGCGGGCCGCGCGTCTGCAGCGGAGCAGATCCGAGCTGACGACCCGCCGGACCGTCGCCGGCGTGCAGCAGGAGACCCCCGTCGCGCTCATGCGGAAACTGGCGGAAGCGATAGTCAAAGTCGCGGCAGCCGACGGCCTCGTGCTGCAGCCCGGCACCGACGAGCAGGTCATTCGCCAGATCACGACCCGGATCGACAAGATCTTCGTCGACCGGGGATGGCTGGACCCCGAGGACATCGAGCAGTGAGGGCGAGGGCTGAGAACACCATGGCGATGACCAGTCGGAGCAGGCGGATGGTGCTGCGACCGGGCACCGACGAGTCCGACGTCCGGGCGCTGGCGGACCGGCTGGGATTCACGGTCGTCCGGGAGATGACGGCGGATCCGGTGCAGGGTGTGCAGCGCGAGGTCACCTGGCGCGTGGACGAAGGACTCGTGCTGCACTACGCGGAGGAGGCCGTGTCCGGCTGTGTCTTCGTCCAGGTGCAGGGAGACGCCGACGAGGACGTGGCCGAGGTCGCCGACGCCGTCGCGTCCTACCTCGTGCCGGTAAGCCTCGAGGACGCCCTCGTGGGCACCCGGGTGCCGGCCGACGAGGAAACCCGGGCGGCCCGGATCGTGCAGGCAGGGCTCAGCGCCCCCGAGCATTTCGACGACCGCTTCCTCCGCGTCTTCGCGGCCGCGATGCGCGACGGATCCCGGCGTATCCGGGAGGCCGGCGTCTGGGCCACGACGTACTCGAACTGGCCGGAGGCCAAGCCGCTCCTGCAGGCCGTGATGGCGAACGATCCCGATCCCGGCCTGAGGGCCGACGCGCAGAACATCCTGGAGGTCGCGCACGGGGGGACCGGACGATGACTGTCGGGTTCTTGGATCTGGGGCGGCCCGTGCGGTCCGGGCTCGTCACGGTGGATCCGGTCACCGGGGCGCCGCAGCGGGTCGTGGTCATGCAGTTCAATCCCGACACCCTGCAGCGCAGTCTTGCGCCGCGGGCGACCGCAGGCGAGGGGCAGGGGGACCGGACCGAGGCGTTGCGGCTCACCGGGCCCGCGGTGGAGACGTGGAAGTTCGACGCCGAGATCGACGCCACCGATCAGGCCGATCAGCCTGCGCCGGACGGGATCCACCCGCAGCTGGCGCTGCTGGAGGTGCTGATCCAGCCGCCCAGCGCGCGGTTGCGGACCAATCAGGCGCTGGCCGCCGTCGGCACGCTCGAGGTGGTGCCGGTGGAGGCGCCGTTGACGTTGTTCGTCTGGGGTGGGCGCCGGGTTCTTCCCGTACGGCTGACCGAGCTGTCCATCACCGAGGACGCGTTCGACGCGCGGCTCAACCCGATCCGGGCGACCGTCAGCGTCGGGCTGCGGGTGCTGACCGTCGACGACCTGCCCACCGGGCATCGCGGGGCCGAGCTGTGGCTGGCTCACCTCGTGCAGAAGGAGAACCTGGCCGCCGCGAGCAGGGCCGTCGGCATCTCCGCGTTGGGGCTGACCAGGATCTGAGAGGAGAGCGTCATGGCGGGAGCGTCGTCCTATCCACGGACCAGCCGCTACTTCGGTGTCGACGTGGCCGTGCACGTGCGCGCCGACGGCGTCGAGATTCCGTACCTGCGGTGCCGATCGTTGCCGCCCGCCGACCGGCTCACCGTGCTCAGCGAGCACGAGGTGTCCGAGGGGGACCGGCCCGACCTGCTGGCGTACCGCTACTTCGGCGACGCCGAGCAGTGGTGGCGGATCGCGGACGCCAATCCGGTGCTGGAGCCGGAGGAACTGACCGCGACGCCGGGGCGGCGGTTGCGCATCACGTTGCCCGACGGTGTGCCGGGAGGTCTCGGTGGTTGACGCGCCGATGCACCTGAGCCTGCTGATGGGCCCGCGCCTGGCCGTGCCGGTGCCGCAGCCGGTCACCGATGCGCTGCTGTCCGCGCAGGTGACGGTCACGGCGGGCCAGCGCAGCGGGTTCCAGCTCGGATTCGACCTGGCGAAGAACGGGCTGATCAACACCGTGTTGCTGCCGGCCGGGTTCTTCGACCCGCAGATCCGGGTCATCCTGGTCGCCACCGTGCGGGGCGTGCCCACCGTGCTCATCGACGGGGTCGTGACCCGCCAGGAGGTGGGGATCAGCAATCAGCCTGGGCAGTCGACGCTCACCGTCACCGGCGAGGACCTGACCATCCTGATGGACCTGGAGGAGAAGACCGGCACGTCGTACGCCGCCCGGCCGCACGCCGCCCAGGTCGCCGAGATCATCGCCGGGTACGCCCAGTGGGGCATCGTGCCGCTGGTCATCCCCGAGCTGTTCCCGGACACGCCGATGCCGACCGCGCGCATCCCGTTCCAGCAGGGCACCGACCTCGGCTACCTGAACGAGCTGGCCAAGGCCAACGGCTTCGTGTTCTACCTCGACCCCGGCCCGGTGCCGGGGATGAGCAAGGCGTACTGGGGTCCCGAGGTCCGCATCGGCGTCCCCCAGCACGCCCTGACCGTCAACATGGACGCCCTGTCCACGGTGGACCAGCTGACGTTCAGCTTCGACGGCTCCGCCAAGGAAGACCTGCAGGCCCGGGTCGAGATCCCCGGTACGCACGTGTCCGCCGTGCTGCCGGTGCCCGAGGTGAGCGTGCTGCGCCCGCCGCTGGCGCTCAAACCGGCCCCGGCGCTGAAGAAGAAGGTGCTCAAGGACACCGCCAACAAGGACGCCACCCAGGTCCTCGCCGAAACGCTGGCCAAGGTGGCCGAGTCGGCCGACGCCGTCACCGGCTCGGGGCAGCTCGACGTGCTGCGCCACGGGTTCGTGCTGCGCTCGCGCGAGCTGGTCGGCGTACGCGGGGCCGGCATCACGTACGACGGCCTGTACTTCGTCAAGAGCGTCACGCACAACCTGCGCCGCGGCGCGTACACGCAGAACTTCACCCTGGCCCGCGAGGGCCTGATCGCACTCACCCCGGTCGTCGTGCCGTAAGGCCGGCGCAGGCAGAGGAACGGAGGCAGCGCCGTGGCGGATGCCCTGCTCGGCAAGTTCCGTGGCACGGTCGCGGACAACCTGGACCCGGAACGCCGCGGCCGCTTACGGGTCAACGTGGCCGGCGTGCACGACTTCGACCCGTCGTCGTGGGCGTTGCCCGCCTTCCCGCTGGCCGGCCCGCAGCTGGGCGTCTTCGTGCTGCCGAAGATCGGCGCGCGGGTGTGGCTGGAGTTCGAGCAGGGCGACATCAACACGCCGATCTGGACCGGCTGCTGGTACGACTCCGCCTCCGACGTGCCCGGTGACGCGCTCACCGGCCGCCCCGACTCGCCCAACATCGTCGTGCAGACCGGCGGCGGGCACAGCATCGTGCTCTCCGACCTGCCCGGTGGGCCCGGCATCACGCTGAAGCTCTCCAGCGGCGCCAAGCTCGAGATCAGCGACTCCGGCATCACGCTCGACAACGGCAAGGGCGCGGTCATCTCGCTGTCCGCCACGCAGGTCGACATCAACAAGGGCGCGCTGACCGTCAAGTAGGGGGAAGCCATGCCAGGCAACATCTTGCACGTCGCGGCCACCATCATGTGCCCGCACGGCGGACAGGCCTCGGTGCAGTCCGCGCAGAGCCGGGTCACCGTGTCGGGCAATGCCGCGGCGACGGTGGCTGACACGTACACCGTGACCGGTTGCCCCCTGAACGTCTCCGGCAAGCCGCAGCCGTGCGTGACCATCCGGTGGCCGGGGCCCGCCGCCCGCGTCACCGTGAACGGCAGCCCCGTGGTGCTGGCCACCTCGACCGGTGTGTGCCAGAGCGCCGAGCAGGCCCCGCAGGGGCCGCCCACGGTGCCGGCCGTGCAGCCGCGGGTGGCGGCGCAGTGAACGGGCGGCTGGACGTGGCGTTCCCGTTCGCGGTCGACGGGCGCGGGCGCACCGCGGAGGCGGGATACGACGACCACGTCGCCGACATGATCGAGCTGCTGCTGTTCACCCGGCCGGGGGAGCGGGTGATGCGCCCCGACTTCGGCTGCGGGCTGGGCGACCTGGTCTTCGAGCCGAACAGCATCGAGCTGGTGGCCATGCTGCAGGTCTCCGTGCTGGCGAGCCTGCAGCGCTGGCTCGGCGACGTCATCGACATCGGCGCCGTCGAGATCGACCGGGACGACGGCACGCTGTCGATTCGGATCGCGTACTCGGTGAAGGCGACCGGGGCGGCACGTGACGACGTGTTCACGGGGAGGGCGGCGACATGAGCGCCGAGATCGACTGCGCGACGCCGGCGCGCCGCGCCCGGCTGCGCCGGCACCACTGGAACGGCATCGACGAGGTCGAGGTCGGCGACGACGGGCGTACGCTCACCGTCACGTTCCTCGGCAAGGCCCCCCGGCAGGACCTGGAGCCGGAGAACATCCGGATCGACGGCGGCCGGCGCATCACCGGGATCGTCGCGCTCGGGGTCGCCATCGAGCGCGACGACGACCCGGACCTCGACGACCACATGTACGTCGAGCTCGACAAGGCCGGCGACTCGTCGACGTACACGCTCTCCGTGGTCCGGCCCGGGCCGCACGGGCGGCCGGGCACCGTGCCGTACCACGGCTTCGACGAGCGCTACGCCACCGCGGAGTTCACGTTCCGGCCCGGCTGCCCGGCCGACCTCGACTGCCGGCCGCCCGCGCCCGCCCCGCCGGTCGTACCGCCCCCGCCCGTCATCGACTACACCGCCCGCGACTACGCGGCGCTGCGGCGGCTGCTGCTCGACCGGCTCACCCTCACCCTGCCGCGGTGGGTGGAACGCCACGTGCCGGACCTGCCGCTGACCCTGGTCGAGCTGCTGGCGTACCGGGGCGACCAGATCTCGTACGCGCAGGACGCGGTGGCCGCCGAGGCGTATCTCGACACCGCCCGCCGCCGCGAGTCGGTACGCCGGCACGTGCGCCTCGTCGACTACGCCATGCACGACGGCGGCAACGCGCGGGCCGTCGTCGCCGTGGAGACCGCCGGCACCGTCACGCTGGACGCGGGCCGATTCCGGTTCGCCGCCATCGACACCGGTGGGATCGTCGCGCGTGAGCACCCGGCGCCCGGCACGGTGCTGACCGACGAGGAACTGCTCCGCTTGATCCGTACGATTCCGGTCGAGGTCTTCGAACCGATGAGCCCGGACGACGTGACCGTCCGGCCGGAACACAACCGCATCACGTTCTGGACGTGGGGGGACACCGACTGCCGGATCCCGGCCGGCGCCACCACGGCCACACTAAGCGACGACTGGACCGGCGAGCACGCCGACGACGACGAGCACGATCACGACCGCCCGCGCGCGCTGCGGCTCCGGCCGGGCGACATCCTGATCATCGAGGAGGTACGCGGCCCGGCCACCGGCGCGGCCGCGGACCGGGATCCCGGCCACCGCCAGGCCGTCCGGGTGACCGCCGTCGAGCCCGGCGTGGACCGCCTCTACCGGCAGCCGGTGCTCCACGTGACCTGGGCGCCGGAGGATGCGCTGCGGTTCACCGCGGTCCTCTCCCACTGTGGCGAAGAGGAGCTGACCGTGGCACGGGGCAACACCGTCCTCGTCGACCATGGACAGTCGCTGACGTTCGACGGCCGCGACCCGGAGGAACTCACGGTGTCGCCGCCGTCGCGCCCCCGGCTGTCCCGGAGCCCGGTGACCCAGGCCGCCCCGTACCCGGACCCGGCCCGGATCGCGCAGGCTCAGTCCCGGCTGCTCGCCGCCGTACCCGGCCGGGCCCGCGACCGGGTGGAGACCCTGTGGCGCGACGCCCGCGCCGGCCGCCGGCCCGGACCGGACGAGAACGAGGAGCTGATCCGCCTCTTCGGTGCGGCCACCGTGGCCGCGCTGCGGCCGGACCGGAATCGGGTCCGCGCGCTGGCCGTCCTGGCCGGTCGGTTCGACACGCTGCTGGCGGTCAAGCTGGCCCGGATCAGCCGGCTGGTCGCGATCGCCGCCGACGGCCGCGTCCTCGGTCACGACGTCGCCTGGGAGATCCGGCACTCGTGGGGCCCGGCCTACGCCGAGCACCTCGAGCCGGACGATCCCGCCCTGGCCGGTCCGGCGTCGGCCCTGGGCACGCCCGACCCGCGCGCCGCGCTGCCCGCCGTACGCCTGGACGACGGCGGCTGGACGCCCCGGCGCGACCTGCTGGCCGAGGGTCCGCGGTCGGCCGTGTTCGTGGGTGAGCTCGGCGACGACGGCCTGCTGACGTTGCGCTTCGGCGACGGCGTGCACGGCCGGCCCCCGGCTTCCGGCGGCACACTGCGGGCGTCGTACCGGATCGGCAACGGCGCCGCCGGCAACGTCGGCGCCGAGGCCGTCGCCCACCTGGTGCTGGCGAGCGGGGTGGAGGCCGGCGGGATCGAACGGGTCCGCAACCCCCTGCCGGCGACCGGCGGCGCCGACCCCGAGCCGGTGGACGTCGTACGGACCATGGCCCCGCTCGCCCTGCACCGCACCCGGCTGCGGGCGATCACCGCGGCCGACTACGCGGAGCTCGCCGCGCAGGTGCCCGGGGTGCAGCGGGCGGCGGCGAGCCTGCGCCACGTCGCCGGGTCCGTCGAGGTGCACGTGGCGGTCGATCCGTTCGGCACCGCGGCGCCCAGCGACATGCTCCTCGACGCGGTCACCGCGGCCCTGGAGCCGTACCGACGGATCGGGCACGACGTGGTGGCCGGGCCGGCAGACCTCGTCCCGCTGTTCGTCGAGGTGACCGTCTGCCTGGCGGACGGCTACCCGCGCGGACAGGTCGTCGAGGCCGTCACCGGGGCGGTGACAGCCCTGTTCCGGCCGGACGCGGTGTCGTTCGGCGAGCCGGTGCGGGCCAGCCGGCTGGTCGCCGCGGCGATGGCCGTTCCCGGCGTCACCGGCGCCGAGGTCACCGGGCTGCGGCGGCTCTTCGGGACCGACGACGGCGAGGCCCGGGCGGGCCTGCTGCGGCTCGGCCCGCTGCAGATCGCTCAGCTCGACAACGCTTCCGACCGGCCCGAGAACGGCCGGCTGTCGATCGACGTGGCCGGAGGTGGCCGATGAACTGCTCAGATGGCTGCGGGGGCGGCGGCGCGCACGCTCGTGCGGCCGGGCCGCCGCCGGGCCTGCCGGCGATACCGTACCGGGCCGGCGAGTACGGGTCGTTCCTCGCGGCGATGCTGTCCCGGCTGTCCTCGTCGTCGGAGCTGGCCCGGTTCACCGCCCGGACCCCGGACGACCCGGCCGTCGCGCTGCTCGACGACGCGGCCGTGCTGGCCGATCTGCTCACCTTCTACACGGAGCGGATCGCCAACGAGGGCTATCTGCGTACGGCCACCGAGGACCGGTCGCTGCGGCTTCTCGGCCGGCTCGTGGGCTACGCCCCGCGCCCGGGCGTGGCCGCCGGCACCTACCTCGCGTTCACCGCCGACCGCGACGGCGCCGAGCGCGACGTCGAGGTGCTCGTGCCGGCCGGGACCCGGGCGCAGAGCGTGCCCGCGCCGGGCCAGGACGCGCAGCCGTTCGAGACGGATGAGGACCTGATCGCCCGCTGGTCGCTGAACTCCATGCCGGTCCGGGTGAACCGTCCGAAGCAGGTCTCTCCCGGGGACCTGGGCGGCAAACTCGAGCTGCCCCTGGCCGGCACCGGCCTCGACGTGAAGCCGGCCGACCGGTTGCTGTTCGACTTCGGCGACGGCGTCGCGGACTCGCCGCGGCTGCTGGTGCTCAGTGACGTCAGCGAGGACCGCGCGGCCGGCCGTACGGTCATCACGGTGATCCCGCAGGCCATGGCGAACCTCCTGCGCCGGAGGGTGGCCGAGGCGGTCGCACAGGCCAGGACCGGCCCCATGTACGAGCGCAGCCGCATCGTCCGCCGCTACGTCGACCGCGACCTCGCGTCGCTCGCCGGCAGCGTCGCCGCGGCCACGGATCCGCGGACCCGCCTCACCGAGGCGCTCGAGCGGGCCGAGGCGGCCGCGGCCGAGGGCCGGGCGTACGGCAGCGTCCGCGCCTGGTTCGCCGAGCACCGCGAGCGTCTCGCCCGGCTGCGGGACGAGGCACCACCACCGCCTCCTGCGCCGGCGGCGCCGGTGTTCCACCGGCTCGCGCTGGACGACGAGAGGGGGCCGAACCCGGCCCTGGCCGGGATCGCCGCGTTGCTCGGCCCGTTGCGCCGTCCACCGTCGCGCCCGCCGGCGAGCGCCCGCCGGCTGGACCGCCAACCCTCCCAGATCTTCGCGCCCGGCTCCGACTTCGGCGCTCAGCTGCTCACCGCGGTCGACCCCCGCCTGCGCGACCTCTACCCGGCGTGGCGGCAGATCAACGTCTCCGAGCAGCAGAAGCTCAAGGGGCTGCAGGCGATGCGGGTGAGCGCGGCACCGTTCGGGGCCACCGCGCCCGACCGGGTCGTGTTCGACGACAAGGGCGTGGTCACCGGCACCATCGAGTGGCCGCTCGGCCGCTCCGACGAGCTCTCGCTGCGGGTCGTCTACGCCGATCGCATGCCGTCGACGATCGAGTTCCGGTACCGGTCGCCGGAGGGCCGGATCTGGACGTCCGACGCGGACGTGAGCGACGGTGATGATCACGTCCACCTCGACACGTGGCAGGTGTCGCTGGTGGTCACGTCACCGCCGGACGACGACGGGGAAGCCGAGGCGGCCGAGGGGCCGGGCCCGGGCGTGGAGGCCACGTTCCGCCAGCACGGCGTGGTCGCGTTCGCGGTGACGCTGCCGCGGACGCCGGACGCCGGCCCGGTGTCGGTCACCGTCCACAACGGCACCACGCTGTCCCTGCCGGTGACCACGGAGCCGCAGGCCGGCGACCACGGCGACCGGAAGGTCACCGTCCTGCGGACCTCCGGCGACGACGAGAACCCGTCGTTCACGCTCGCCCTCGCCACGACGACCCCGTTCGACCTCGACACCATCGCCCTCGACGCCGTCTACGACGGCATCGCCCTGGACAGCTGGGCGGTGGTCGTCCGCCGGGGCGGGGAGCCGCTGTACGCGAAGGTCACCGCGGTCCGTACGGTCGCCCTGGCCGCCTTCGGCATCACCGGCAAAGTGACCCAGCTGGTGCTCGACAAGACCTGGCTGAGCCCGGACGACACGCTGACCGACATCCGCGACACCATCGTGTACGCCCGCGGCGAACGGCTCGACCTCGCCACCGAGGAGGACACCACCGACGTCGGCGGCGCCCTCATCGAGCTGGCGGCGCTGCACGAGGGCATCCAGCCGGGCCGGCTGATCGTCGTCACCGGCGAACGCACCGACGTGGACGCGCCGGGGGTCACCGGCACCGAGGTGGTGATGGTGGCCGCCGTCGAGCAGTACGTCGACGAGCGGCGGCCCACCGACCTGGTGCACACCAGGCTGTTGCTGGCCGTGAAGCTCAATTTCACCTACCGCCGGTCGACCGTGCGCTGCCTCGGCAACGTGGCCCGGGCCACGCACGGCGCCGGCCGGGAAGAGGTCATCGGCAGCGGCGACGCCGGCCGGGCCGGCCAGACGTTCACGCTCTTTCAGGGACCGCTCGGCTGGATCGCCGCCGACACGCCGCTGGGCGCCGAGAACACGCTGGTGGTACGCGTCGACGGCGTGCGCTGGCACGAGGTGGACGACTTCGCCGGCCGGGGGCCCCACGAGCGGGTCTACACCACGTCGACCGGCGACGACGGACGCACCCGGGTCACCTTCGGCGACGGTGTGACCGGCGCGCGGCTGCCCACCGGGGTCGAGAACGTGCGGGCCGCGTACCGGGTCGGGGTGGGAGCCGGCGGCAACGTCAGCGACCACCAGATCACCCAGCTGGTGTCCCGCCCGGCCGGGATCTCCGGGGTGACCAACCCGGTACGGGCCGACGGCGGCGCCGATCCCGACGACGCGCACCAGGCACGCCGCGGCATCCCGGTCGCGGTGGCCGCCCTGGACCGGCTGGTCGGCGTGCCCGACTACGAGGACTTCGCCCGGGCCCGGGCCGGCATCGGGCGTGCCTCGGCCCGGCAGCTGCACGACGGCACCCGGGAGCTCGTCCACGTGACCGTCGCCGCTACCGGCGACATCCCGCTGCTGGACGACTCCGACATCGTCGTGGCGCTGCGCGCATCGCTCGCGACCTTCGGCGACCCGCGGCTGGCGACGGAGGTCGCGGTGCGCGAAGCGGTGCTTCTGCTGGCCGCGGCGACCGTGAAGGTGCTCCCGGACCACTCGTTCGAGCTGGTCGAGCCGGCGGTCCGGGCGGCCGTGCTGAGGCGGCTCGGCTTCACCGCGCGCGACCTGGGCCAGCCCGCCTACCGCTCGGAGCTGGAAGCGGCCATCCAGGGCGTGCCGGGCGTGGACCACGTCACCGTCGAGGTGTTCACCCATGTGCCCGGCTCGCTGACCCCGGACGACCTGCAGAACCTGCCGACCCTGATCGAGGCCCTCGAGCGCGTCGTGCCCGCACACCGGGCCCGGTTCGACGAGGCCGGTTTCACCGTTGCCGGCAGCGCGATGTCGCTGGACGCCGTGGCCGCCGCCAACGGCATCACCGTCGCGCGGCTGCTCGCCCTCAACCCGGCGCTGCGCCCCGGCGACCAGGTGCCGGCCGGGACGACCGTCGTGGTGTTCCGCGGCATCCGCCCGGCGCAGCTCGTGATGTTCTCCGCCGATCTGCCCGACACCCTGATCCTGCGGGAGGCCAAGTCGTGACCAGCCGGGACAACCTCGCGGCGCTGCTGCCGGTACACGTGCAGCGCCGCGACGCCGAGACCGGCGGGGCGCTGAGCGCCCTGCTCGCCGTCGTCGGCGAACAGGTGGGGCTTTCCGCGGACGCGGTCGCCCAGCTGTACGAGGACTGGTTCATCGAGACGTGCGAGCCGTGGGCCGTGCCCTACATCGGCGACCTCGTCGGTTACCGGATCGCCGGCGGGTACACGGCGGCGCTGGCCGAGGGGGACGAGTCGGCCCGTCTGCTCGCCGCCCGGCTCGCGCCGCGCCGCGACGTCGCCGACACGGTGTCCGCCCGGCGGCGCAAGGGCACCCTGTCGGTGCTGGAGGACGTGGCGCGCTCCGTCGCGGACTGGCCGGCGCGCGCGGTGGAGTTCCGCCGTACCCTCGGCATCACCCAGCCGGTGCGCCTGTACGGCGACGCCGCCGCCGTCGCCCGCCGCTCCCGGCTCACCCCCGGCCGGCTGGTCGACGTCCGGGACGGCGCCGCGCTGGACGTGCTCGGCACGCCGTTCGACCGGTCGACGCATCTCGCCGAGGTGCCGCGGATGAGCTCTGCCGGCCGCCGCTCCGGCCGGCACAATCCACCGGCCGTGGGCGTGTTCGTCTGGCGGCTGACCGCGCAGCCGGTCACCCGGGCACCGGCCGACTGCCTCGACAGCGCCCGCAACTTCTACACGTTCTCCGTGCTCGGCAACGACACCCAGCTCATCGCCCGGCCCGTACCGGAGCCGGTACGCACCCACATCGCCGGCGCCGAGAACCTGCCGGTCGCCATCACCCGCCGGGCCGCGCGGGACCGGCTCGCCGAGTACTACGGGCCGGGCAAGAGCTTCACCATCTGGGCCGGCGCTCGCAACGCTCCACCGGTCCCCGTGCCGCGCTCCGCCATCGTGACCGCCGACCTGTCCGGCTGGCGCTACCGGCCCCGGCCCGACCAGGTGGCGGTCGACCCGGTGCGGGGCCGCATCGCGTTCGGCCGGCGGATGCTGCCGCGCCGCGGCGTGTGGGTCTCGTACCACCACGCGTTCCCCGACGATCTGGGCGGGGGTGAATACCCGCGGCTGCCGGTGACGCCGGAGGACGTGCCGATCTACCGCGTCGGCGCCGGCGCCGACTTCGAGCGGATCAACCAGGCGTACGAGCGGTGGCAGGCCGACGCGCCCCCGGACGCGGTCATCGAGATCACCGACAACGGCGCGTACCAGGAACAGCTCGAGTTCGAGGTGGGCGAGGACCAGCGGCTCACCGTGCGGGCGGCCGAGGGCAGGCGCCCGACACTGCGGCTGCTCAACTGGTACTCCAACCGGCCCGACGCGCTCCAGCTGCGCGGCGTCGGCCGGGGCGCCCGGGTGGTCCTGGACGGCCTGCTCATCACCGGCCGCGGGGTGAGCGCCACCGGATCGCTGGCCGAGGTCGACCTGCGGCACTGCACCCTGGTGCCGGGCTGGTCGCTGGAACCGCACTGCGCGCCGACCCACCCGGCCGAACCCAGCCTGGTGCTGGAGGAGACCCGCGCATGCGTGCGCATCCACCGCACCATCCTCGGCACCATCGTGGTCATCGCCGACGAGGTGCACACCGACCCGCTCGACATCCGGCTCACCGACAGCATCGTGGACGCCACCGCCGCCCGTCGGGAGGCGCTGTGCGGGCCCGAGGGACGCCTCGCCCACGTCGTGCTGGACGTCCAGCGCTGCACGGTGGTCGGCACGGTCCGTACCCACGCGATCCGCCTCGCCGAGGACAGCATCTTCGACGGCAAGGTCCGGGTCGGCCGTCGCGCGGTGGGCTGCATGCGGTTCTGCTACGTGCCGGCCGGCTCGCGCACACCGCGCCGCTTCCACTGCGAGCCGGACACCGCGCTCAGCGGCACAACCCGGCCGGACGACCGCCGGCTCATCGTCAACCGGGTCCGCCCGCGGTTCACCGAGCATCGGTACGGCACCCCGGCCTACCTGCAACTGGCGCCCTCGTGCCCGGACGAGATCCGGCGCGGCGCCGAGGACCGCTCCGAGATGGGCGTCTACCACCACCTGTTCCAGCCGCAGCGCGAGGACGACCTGCGCCGCAGGCTCGACGAGTTCACCCCGGCCGGAGCGGCGGCCGGCCTCCTGTTCGTCAACTGACCCCGCGCGATCCTTCGGAGGACCCACCATGCACGGCGACTTCTCGCGCCTCACGTTCCAGCCCGGCAAGCACCACACCGCGGTCCTCAGCCAGCAGGGCCGGCTCCGCCTCGACGCGGAGGACAACGAGCAGGCCGCCATCCAGGCGTATCTCGCGCGGCAGCTGACCACGGACCTCATCGGGCCCTACGCGGGCCCGGCGGGTGACCTCGGTTTCGCCATCAGCCGTACCGACGAGGGGGACCATCCGGACCTGACCATCGGGCCGGGCCGTTACTACGTGGGCGGCATCCTCTGCGACGCCACCGGACCGGACGGCGGCGGCTGGACATACCTGAACCAGCCGGACGCGGTCATCGACCCGGACAAGCAAGGGCTGCCGGACAACGGATTCCTCGTCTACCTGCGGGTGCGCGAGCGCGTGGTGAGCGCGATCGAGGACCCGGACCTGCACGAGAAGGCGCTCGGCCCGTCGCTGCCCGGAACCACGCTGCGGCTGCGCGTGGCCTGGCAGGTGCTGGTGACCGGTGTCGAGACGCGCGACGTCAAGGCCGGGCGGGCGGCGTTCGAGGACTGGGCGCAGCAGCGGCACCCGCACCGCGGCGTGGCCGCGTTCGGCGTGGAACGCCCCGCCGACGCCGACGACGACACCTGCATCGTCAACCCCGAGGCGGCCTATCGCGGGCCGGAGAACCAGCTCTACCGGGTCGAGGTGCACCACGGCGGCGCTCAGGGCACGGCCACCGTCAAATGGTCGCGGGACAACGGCTCGGCGGTCTACACGATCGGCGAGCTCGAGGGGGACTGGGTGACCGTGACCGGGTCCACCGACGACAAGATGCTCCCGGAGGTCGAGGACTGGGTCGAGGTGATCGACGACGTCGTGACGAGCGGCGACGATCCGGGCCCGCTGCTGCAGGTGGTCGACGTCGACTTCGGTGGCCGCCGGGTACGGCTGTCCGGCGTGCCCGCGGACGACACCGGGCGGGACGTCGCGCGGCACCCGTACCTGCGGCGCTGGGACCAGCGTGCGCCCGGCCGGGGCGGTCAGGCGCTGGACGGCGGCGCGGTGCCGATCACCGAGAACGTGTGGATCCCGCTGGAGCAGGGGGTGCAGGTGAAGTTCGGGGCGGGCGGCACGTATCGCACCGGCGAGTACTGGACGGTCGCCGCCCGTACGCTCGACGGCGACGTCGAATGGCCCCGGGTGGACGGCGAGCCGGTGCTGCGGCCCCCGGCCGGCCCGCAGGAACACCTCGCGCCGCTGGCCTGGTTCCCGCCCGACGGCGAGATGCAGGACCTACGGATGCAGTTCGAGCCGATCTCGCGGTCCGTCTGACCGGGCGGCCGGGGCCGCGTACACGACGAGGTTGTCGCGATAGGTCCGGCGGAACCGGTCGTAGCTTCCGCCGCACGTGATCAGGCGCAGCTCCGGCCGGCTCACCGGGCCGTACACCGCGTCGGTGGGGAAGTCGGCCTTGCGATACCAGGCGGTCCGCGCGACGGCGAATACGACGGTGCCCCCGCCGGCGCGGCCGACCCGGATGAGGTCGCCCGGCTTCAGCTCCCGCAGCCGGTAGAAGACGGCGGGCCCGTCGCGCGCGGAGTCCACGTGCCCGAGGATCACCGCCGCGCCGGGCTCGCCGGGGATGGCGCCGTAGCGGTACCAGCCGGCGGGCGAGTCCGCGCCGAGCGGAGGCAGCGCGACCGTGCCGTCGCGCCGCAGTCCCAGCCGCAGCAACGGTGTCCGTACGCCGATCGCCGGTATCTCCAAGGTGGTCGGCGGCCCGGCCGGCTCTTCCGCGACGGCGCCGAACGGCTCCGGCTTCTCCTCGGCCGGCGGTGCAGCGACCACCGCTGAGAAGGTGTGACGGGAGGGCGCCGGCCACACGCCCACGATCGTCAGGGTGGTGCCGCCGACGAACAGAACCGCCGCGAGCGCCGCCTCAGCGGCGACACGGACCCGCACGGGAAGCCCTACCGTCGCCGACGCCGTGCCAGCCGGACCGTCAGCAGCCCGGCCATCAGGACGAGGACCAGTCCGGTGACGGTCGGGGTCAGGTCCATCCCGGCCGTGCTGCCGCCACCCGTGTCCGGCGGACCCTTGGGCACGACCGGTTTCGACGCCGGAGGCTTCGACGTCGGTCCGGCCGGCGTCGTCGTGGCCGGCGGCGGCGCGGAGGTAGGACCGGACGGGGCAGCGGACGGAGACGTCGAGACGGGCGGCGTCGTGGCCGGCGCCGTCGTCGCCACGACCGGTGGCTGAGAGGCGTCGCCGCCCCCGCCTCCGCCGGTGTCGCGACCGCAGAACGCCAGCAGCAGCAATGCCAGCAGGAGCAGAAGCAGGAGCAGCAGAAGCAGCAGCAGCGTGCGGCGCCGGCCCCGTCGCGGAGCCGCGCCGGCGGGACCGTAATCGCTCATCTGAAGCAGGATGACCGTGGTCCGCTCGTACCGGCAGCGCTCAGTCCTCGATCGGACATCGGCTGAGGAGAATTGGTGCCGTGGCGGCCGGCCCTGGGCGCCTCGTCAAGCACCTCTCCGCCGTGGAGGAGCACAAGCTCTCCAAAATGCTGATCGGCCACGAGACGGGTCCACCGTGGAATACGGGGGCGTCCGGTGCGGGCCCGCTGAAACGCGATTGTCGGCGATGTCACTGTGTCGGGTGACACCAATCCGCTATTTCACCGTCATTCCGCGTTGCGGCGACGTAGCGTTGAGGGCCGCCCGGGGCGGGTCCGCTCACCGCATCTCCCGGGTCAGGCCGACCCATGAGGTGAAGATGGTGCACGCCCGGTGACCGTGACGACTGACCTGCCACTGGTCGCACTTCCCACGATCGCCACCGGAGCGACGGCACCCGCGGTGTTCCGCTCCGCTTCCGCCCCGGCCCGCCGCACCCTCGTCGACATCCTCGACGAGACCGTGCGCGCCCACCCCGGCGCCCTCGCCATCGACAACGGCACGACCGCGCTGACGTATCGCGAGCTAGCCGACGAGATCGACGCCGTGCGGGTCACCCTCGCCGGGCACGGGATCGGCGCCGGCGACCGGGTCGGTGTCCGGGTCTCCTCGGGTACGGCGGAGCTGTATCTGGCCATCCTCGGCGTGCTGGCCGCCGGCGCGGCGTACGTGCCGGTCGATGCGGACGACCCGGACGAACGCGCCGAGCTCGTGTTCGGCGAGGCCGACGTGTGCGCGGTGCTCGGTGACGGGCTGACGGTGTCGCAGCGCCGTACCCCCGAGGGGCGCAGCGGACGGCCCGGACCGGACGACGACGCCTGGATCATCTTCACCTCCGGCTCGACGGGCACCCCGAAGGGTGTGGCCGTCAGCCACGGCGCGGCGGCCGCCTTCGTCGACGCCGAGGCCCGCCTGTTCCTGGCCGGGCCGGGCGACGAGCCGGTCCGTCCGGGCGACCGCGTGCTGGCCGGGCTGTCGGTGGCGTTCGACGCCTCCTGCGAGGAGATGTGGCTGGCGTGGCGGCACGGCGCGTGCCTGGTCCCGGCCGAGCGGGCGCTCGTGCGCAGCGGCGTCGACCTGGGGCCGTGGCTGGCGGAGCGGCGCATCTCCGTGGTCTCCACCGTGCCGACCCTCGCCGCGCTGTGGCCGGTGGAGGCGCTCGACGACGTCCGGCTGCTCATCTTCGGCGGCGAGGCCTGCCCGCCGGAGCTCGCGGCGCGGCTGGCCGTGGAGGGGCGCGAGGTCTGGAACACGTACGGCCCGACCGAGGCGACCGTGGTCGCGTGCGCCGCGCGGATGACCGGGGACGGGCCGGTGCGCATCGGCCTGCCGCTCGCCGGCTGGCAGCTCGCGGTGGTCGACCCGGCCGGCGAACCGGTCGCGATGGGTCAGACCGGCGAGCTGGTGATCGGCGGGGTCGGCCTCGCGCGGTATCTGGACGCGGCGAAGGACGCGGAGAAGTTCGCGCCGCTGCCCGCGCTCGGCTGGCGGCGGGCGTACCGCAGCGGGGACATCGTGCGGGCCGAGCCCGAGGGCCTGCTGTTCGTGGGCCGCGGCGACGAGCAGGTCAAGCTCGGCGGGCGCCGGATCGAGCTCGGCGAGGTGGACGCCGCCCTGCAAGCGCTGCCCGGCGTCGCGGGTGCGGCCGCCGCGGTGCAGCGCACGGCCGCGGGCAACCAGCTCCTCGTCGGGTACGTGGTGCCGCACGACGGCGCCGACCTCGACCTGACGGCGGCCGCGGAGCGGATCCGGGAGCAGCTTCCCGCCGCATTGGTGCCGCTGCTGGCCGTCGTGGACGCGTTGCCGACCCGGACCTCCGGGAAGGTGGACCGGGCCGCGCTGCCGTGGCCGCTGGCGACCGGGCCCGGCACGGCCGGCCGGCTGACCGCGACCGAGGAGTGGCTGGCCGGCGGCTGGGAGGAGATCCTCGGCGTACGCCCCGCCGAGGCGGACGCCGACTTCTTCTCCAGCGGCGGCGGCAGCCTCACCGCGGCGCAGCTCGTCGCGTGGATCCGGCGCCGGCACCCGCAGGTCTCGGTGGCCGACATCTACCGCGGCCCCAGACTGTCCCAGCTCGCGACCGTGCTCGACGCGCTCGGCACGACCGCGGCCGTCCGCCGCGAGGTCCGTCCGACGCCGCGCCGGGCCGGGCTGCTCCAGGGCCTGCTGATGCTGCCGCTGCTCGCGCTCGTCGGACTGCGCTGGCTGACCGTTCTCGCCGCGCTGAGCAACGTCGTCCAGCTGCTCGTCCCGGCCCCGTGGGCCCCGCAGGTGTCCTGGTGGTGGGTGGCGCTCGGCTGGGTGCTGATGTTCAGCCCGCTCGGCCGGATCGCGGTGGCCGCCGGCGGGGCCCGGCTGCTGCTGCGCGGCGTGCGTCCCGGCAGCTACCCCCGCGGCGGCGGCGTGCACGTGCGGTTGTGGGCCGCCGAGCGGCTGGCCGAGCTGACCGGCGCCACCAGCGTCGCCGGGGCCTCCTGGATGCTCACCTACGCCCGGGCGCTCGGCGCCCAGATCGGCCCCGACGTCGACCTGCACTCCGCCCCGCCGGTCACCGGCCTGCTCAAGCTCGGCCGCGGCGCGGCGATCGAGCCGGAGGTCGATCTGGCCGGCCACTGGGTCGACGGCGACGTGGTGCGCATCGGCAAGATCCGGGTCGGTGCGGGCGCCCGCGTCGGCTCCCGGAGCACACTGATGCCCGGCGCGCGGATCGGCAAGGGCGCACGGATCGCCGCCGGCTCCACCGTGGCCGGCGCCGTGCCGGCGAACCAGCGCTGGGCCGGCTCGCCGGCGGCGCCCGCCGCCAAGGACCCGGCCGGGTGGCCCGCTCAGCGCCCGGCGCGCTCGCGGATGCGGTCCCGCTTCTGGACCGCCGCGTACGGTGTGACCGCCCAGCTGCTGGGTCTCGTCCCGGTCCTGGCCGCCGTGCCGGGGCTCGCCCTGCTCGGCTGGACGCTGACGTTCCGGCCCGCCGTGGGCCCGATCCTGGCGGCCGTCGCCGCAGCGGCCGTCGCGTACATCCTCGGTTATGCGCTCGTGGTGCTCGTGGCCGTGCGCGCGCTGAGCATCGGCATGCGCGCCGGCTACCACCCCGTCCAGGGGCGGATCGCGTGGCAGGTGTGGGCGACCGAGCGGCTGATGGGGATGGCCCGGGTGGGGCTGTTCCCGCTCTACGCCAGCCTGTTCACGCCGGTGTGGCTGCGGCTGCTGGGCGCGAAGGTCGGACGCGGGGTGGAGGCGTCCACGGTCCTTGCGCTGCCCGCGATGACCACGGTCGCCGACGGCGCGTTCCTGGCCGACGACACGATGGTCGCCACGTACGAGCTGAGCCACGGCTGGCTGCGGGTCGAGCCGGCCCGCATCGGCAAGCAGGCGTTCCTCGGTAACTCCGGCATGGCCGCGCCCGGCCGGTCGGTGCCCAAGCGCGGCCTCGTCGGCGTGCTCTCCTCGGCGCCCCGCAAGGCGAAGAAGGGCTCGTCGTGGCTGGGCGCACCGCCGATGCCGTTGCGCCGTACGGTCGAAGCCGCCGACACCAGCCGCACGTTCGACCCGCCGCTGCGGCTGAAGCTGGCCCGCGCCGCGGTCGAGCTGTGCCGCATCGTCCCGGTGATGGTCGCCGCCGCGCTGGCCGTCGGCGTCCTCGCGGCTCTGGCGTACCTGTGGCATCTCGCCGGCGGGTGGGCGGCCGCCCTCGCCGCCGGGCCGGTGCTGCTGGTCGCGGCGATCGTCGCCGCCGCCGCCGCGACCGCCGCGAAGTGGCTGCTGGTGGGCCGGTTCCGGGTCACCGACCGCGCGTTGTGGACGTCGTTCGTCTGGCGCAACGAGCTGGCCGACACGTTCGTCGAGGTGCTCGCCGCGCCCTGGCTGGTCCGCTTCGCCGGCGGCACGCCGCTGCTGACCGCGTGGCTGCGGACCCTCGGCGCGAGGATCGGCCGGGGCGTGTGGCTGGAGACCTACTGGCTGCCCGAGTACGACCTCGTGCGGCTCGGCGACGGCGCCACGGTGAACCGCGGTTGTGTGGTGCAGACCCACCTGTTCCATGATCGTGTGATGAGCATGCATGAGGTGACCCTCGGCGCGGGCGCCACGATGGGTCCGCACGGCATCATTCTGCCCGGAGCGAGCATCGGCGCGCGGACCTGTGTCGGGCCCGGCTCGCTGGTGACCCGCGGCGACGCGGTGCCCGCGGACAGCCGGTGGCTCGGCAACCCGATCGCGGCCTGGCCGGCGTCGGCCGTCCGCGGGGCATGATCTCGGCGGGCGGCGCCACGCCCGGCGCCGACCGTTCGGCCGACTCGTACCTCCCCGGGCACGGCAACGGCGGCTACCGGGTCCTGCACTACGACCTGGACCTGGACTACCGCATCGTCACGAACCGGCTCGCGGGCCGGGCGACCGTCACCGCGGTGGCCGCCCAGGCGCTGTCCCGGTTCACCCTCGACCTGGGGCGGATGCGGGTCGAGGAGGTGCGGGTCGACGGCCGGCCGGCGAAGCACACCCATCGGCCGGACAAGCTGCACGTCAAGCCGGAGCGGCCGGTCGCGGCGGGCGCGACGTTCCGGGTGGACGTCCGGTACGCGGGCAAGCCGGTGCCCATCTCCGGCCGGTGGGGCGACATCGGCTGGGACGAGCTCACCGACGGCGCCCTGGTCGCCAGCCAGCCGAACGGGGCGCCGTCGTGGTTCCCCTGCGACGATCAGCCGGCCGCCAAGGCCACGTTCCGGGTGGCGGTCACGACCTCGTCCGCGTACACCGTGCTGGTGACCGGCGACCCCGTCTCCCGCCGTCGCGGCGCGGGCTCCACGACCTGGGTGTACGAGCGGCGCGAGCCCACGTCGCCGTACCTGATGAGCGTGCAGATCGGCCGCTACGAACGGGTGGACCTGGCGTACGGCGGGGTGCTGCAGCGCGCCGCGATCCCGGCCAGGCTGCGCGCGGGCGTGCTGCACGACTTCGGCCGGCACGGCGAGATCATGGGGGCGTTCCAGCGGTTCTTCGGCCCGTACCCGTTCACCGAGTACGTCGTCGTGGTCGCCGACGACGACCTCGACGACCCGGTCGAGGCGCAGGGCATGGCGGTCTTCGGCCGCAACCACATCGACGGGCGGCGCACCCACGAGCGGCTCGTCGCCCACGAACTGGCCCACCAATGGTTCGGCAACAGCCTCACCGTTGCCGACTGGCGCCACATCTGGCTCAACGAGGGCTTCGCCACGTACGCCGAATGGCTGTGGTCCGGCGTGGCCGGCGGCGCCCCGGCGGACGCCCTGGCGGCCCGCTGGTACGACGAGGTGGCGGCCCGCCCGGCGAACGTCGTCGTCGCCGACCCGGGGGTCGACCGGATGTTCGACCCCCTGGTCTACAAGCGGGGCGCGCTCACGGTGCACGCCCTGCGCAGAACGGTCGGTGACGAGGCGTTCTTCGCGCTGCTGCGGGCCTGGGTCGCCGAGCACGAGCACGGCACGGTGACCACCGAGCAGTTCCGGGCGCACGCCCAGCGCTTCGCCAGGGAGCCGCTGGACGGCCTGTTCACGACGTGGCTCGACCGGCGCCCGCTCCCTACGATGCCGCGATGAGCATCGTCTGGATCAACGGCACCCACGGGGTGGGCAAGACGACGACCGCGGCTCTCGTGCAGCGCCTGATTCCGGATGCGCGGGTGCTCGACGCCGAGAAGGTCGGCGAGACCCTGATGGACATCACGCCGGGGCTGCCGGGCACGGACAACTTCCAGCACTGGCCGCCGTGGCGGCACCTCGTCGTGGACACCGCCCGCCGCGTGCTCGACTACACCGGTGGCACGCTGGTGATGCCGATGACCGTGCTGGTCGAGCGCTACTGGCGGGAGATCAGCGCGGGTCTGGCCCAGCACGCCATCACCGTGCGGCACTTCGTCCTGCACGCCGACGAGGCCACGCTGCGCGCGCGCATCGCGGGGGAGCATCCGATCCCGTCCCCGTTCCGCCTCGCCCACCTGGAGCCGTACGCCCAGGCGGCCCGGACGTGGCTGCACGCGGCGGCCGAGGTAGTCGACACCACGCACCTCACGCCGTCGCAGGCCGCCCAGCAGATAGTCCGGGCCCTCTGACCTTCGTACCGCGCATGACCCCGCTCGCCTTGCCGATCCCGGTCCGGTGCCTTAGGACGGTGGTATGACCCGGCGCGCGGCGGCACCGCTGATCCTCCTGCTCCTCACCGGCTCCGCATGGGTCGCACCCCCCGCGGTGGCCGCGCACGGCGGCACCCTGCCGCTGGGACCGGCGGGACTGGAGGAGACGAGAACCACGCGGACCGTGCAACCCGGCGTCACCCTGACCCGGATCGTGCGCGGCCACACCGACCCGCGCGCCGTGTGGACGGTCGAGGTCGCCATCCCGCACGGGCCGGGCTCACCGGACCCGGACGCCCCACCCGCCGCGATCAGCGACGAGGCCGGCGCCCGGGCCACCGCGGACAGGCTCCGGTCGGCGGGACTCGACCCCCGGGTCGAGAAGGTGACCACCCCGACGCTCGCCGATCTCTCCGGTGACCTCGGCTGGCGCGTCCGTGTCGGCGGGACCGCCACGAAGGCCGAGGCCGATGTGATCCGTCAGCAGGTGATCGCGGCCGGGCTCGGCGGCGCGACCGTCTACACCGGCTGGGACGGCGAGCCGGACGACGTGGCCGGCTCCACCGGGCCGTGGCACGTCGACGTCCTGACCGTCGACCCCCGCGTCTTCACCGGCCGGTTCGCGGCCACCTACGGGCCCGATCTCGAGCAGCGCGAGACGACGAGCCGGCTGGCCGCCCTCAGCGGCGCCGACGCCGCCGTCAACGCCGGCTTCTTCGTGCTCGACCCGGCCGCCGGCGCCCCCGGAGACCCGGCCGGGGTGGCCGCGTACGACGGGCGCCTGGTCAGCGAGCCCGTCGCGGGCCGGCCGGCGCTGGTGCTGCGCGACGACGCCCGCCGCACGTCCGTCGTACGGCTGCGCTGGCACGGCCGGGTCGCGGGCCTGCCGCTCGACGGGCTGAACCGGGTGCCGGGGCTGATCCGCAACTGCGGCGGGACCGGGGACACCCCGACCGACCTTCCGCTGCACGACTTCACCTGTACGGACCCCGACGAGCTGGTCGCCTTCGACGCGGCGTACGGCCCCCGCACGCCGAGCGGCCCGGGCGTGGAGGTGGCGCTGGACCGCGGCGGCCGGGTCGCCGAGATCCGTACGGCCCGCGGCGGAACCATCCCCGCGGGCGGCCGGACCGTGCAGGCCACCGGATCGACGGCCGCCGCGCTGCTCGCGACTGTCCACGCCGGCCGCAGACTGCCGGTGCGGACGTGGCTGACCGACGACCGCGGCCGGCCGGTGCCCACGCCGCCGCACACGTCGATCGTCAACGGCGGCCCCGAACTCGTCCGCGACGGCCGGCTGCACGCCACACCGGCCGCCGACGGAATGGTCCGGCCCGGCGATCCCGGCTTCGCGTACGGCTGGGTGCACAAGCGCAACCCGCGTACCTTCGCGGGCGTGGACGCCGCCGGCCGTACGGTGCTGGTCACGGCGGACGGCCGCAGCACCGCGAGCATGGGTCTGGGCATCGCGGAGACCGCCGCGGTGGCGAAGGCGCTCGGCCTCCGGGACGCGCTGAACCTCGACGGCGGCGGCTCGACCACGATGGTCGTGGCCGGCACGGTGATCGGCACGCCGTCGGACGCGGCCGGCGAACGCCCGGTCGGCGACGCGCTCGTGCTCTCACGGCCCTGAGGGCCGAGCGCGGGCAGCGGTACACCCGGCGGACGAAGCGCGAGAACCGGGCCAGGCAGACCGGGCCGGGGTCCAGGACGTCCATCCGGTAGCCGGCCCGGCCCAGCGCGTTGAGCAGGCCGAGGTGCATGCCGTCCATGAACGCGGACCGGGCGGCCGTGACGAGCAGGTGGCCGGCCCGATCGCCCAGGCGCGCCGCCACCTGCAACGCCCCGCCGATGGAGCCGAGGATCGCCGAGGCCGCGTCCTCCGGCAGGCGGTAGGGAGTCAGCGCGGTGGTCATCTGGTCCTGGTAGCGCGCGTTGACCAGGCTGCCGACCACGGCGACGCCGAGGGCGCCGCCGACCTGCGGGGAGGTGCCGTTGGTGGCGGCTCCGACGCCGGTACGCCCGGCCGGCAGCGAACCCGTCACCGATTCCGCCGCGGCCGGCATGACCAGTCCGGCGCCGAGGCCGAGCAGGATCATCCCGGGCAGCGTGTCGGCGTACGTGGAACCGGTGCCGGCGGTGGAGAGCTGCCAGAGCCCGCCGGACACGGCGGCCAGCCCGGCGGAGACCGTCAGCTTGGTGCCGATCAGGCGTACGAGCACCGCGGAGCCTGGTGCCGCGACGGCGAGGACGGCCATCGGGCCAGAGGCGGATGTCGTCGCCGCCGTCCCGGAAGACCCTTGGCGGTCCGGCCCGGCCACCGGGGTCCTTGGTCCCTGCCCGGCGGCGGCGCGGCAGGCGCAGTCTGACTGCCAGGGCGCGAATCGCCGGAGAGGACGCCATGATCACCAGAGTGCGGCTGCCGCGCCGGCACCGGTCCGGGCCGGTCCCGGGTGGCCCGCCGGATCGCCCGCCCGCCCCGTCCGTGCGCGTGCCGGGGTGGCGTAAATGGGTGACACCGCTGGCTTTCCTGGTCCTGCTTCTCCTGTTGTGGGGGCCGCTGCTGCTGGGATCGACCAGCAACTCGATGTCCTACACCGACTTCCTCACCAAGGTCAACGCCGGCCAGGTCGCCTCCGTCACGGTCGACGACCGGGGCGCGGTCACCGGCGATCTCACCACGGGCCGGCAGTTCGTCACCCAGTTGCCCACCGCGCTGGGGCCGGCGGGCCTCGATCAGCGGCTCAGCGGGCACGGGGTACGGATCACCGCCGTGCAGGCCCGCGGCTCGTGGTGGGGTGCCCTGCTCGGCTGGCTGCCCTTCCTGGCGCTCATCGGCCTGTTCCTGTGGCTCGGCGCGCGGGCGAGCCGGCAACTCGCCGGCGGCATCGGCGGGTTCGGGCGTACCCGGGCGAAGATCATCGAGGCGGAGCGCCCGCAGACCCGCTTCGCCGACGTGGCCGGGTACGAGGGCGTCAAGCAGGAGATCAGCGAGGTGGTCGACTTCCTGCGCGAACCGCAGCGGTACGCCGCGGCCGGGGCGACCGGGCCCAAGGGCGTCATCATGGTCGGCCCGCCGGGCACCGGCAAGACCCTCATCGCCCGTGCGGTCGCCGGGGAGGCGCGCGTGCCGTTCCTGTCGGTGACCGGGTCGGAGTTCGTCGAGATGTTCGTCGGCGTGGGCGCGTCCCGGGTCCGCGACCTGTTCGCCGAGGCCCGCAAGCGGGCTCCGGCCATCGTCTTCATCGACGAGATCGACGCGCTGGGCAGCCGCCGTGGCGGCGTGCTGACCGGCGGGCACGACGAGCGGGAGCAGACCCTCAACCAGCTGCTGGCCGAGATGGACGGCTTCGACCAGACCACCGGCACCGTCGTGCTCGCCGCGACCAACCGGCCCGAGGCCCTCGACCCCGCCCTGTTGCGGCCCGGCCGGTTCGACCGGCGCGTCATCGTGCCCCTGCCCAACCAGAGCGAACGGTCGGCCATCCTGAAGGTGCACACGGCCGGCACCCACCTCGATCCGGCGGTGGACCTGGGCGTGGTGGCCCGCGGCACCCCCGGCTTCTCCGGCGCCGACCTGGCCAATCTCGTCAACGAGGCGGCCATCAACGCCGTACGCGACAAGCGCACCGTCATCGTCCCCGACGACTTCGACGCGGCCCGGGACCGGGTCCTGCTCGGCCGCCGCGACACCTCGAACGCGCTGCTGCCCGAGGAGCGGCACGCCGTGGCCGTCCACGAGGCGGGGCACGCCCTGGTCGCCGCCCTCTGCGAGCACGCCGACCCGGTCGCCAAGGTGACGATCCTGCCCGCCGGGATGGCGCTCGGCGCGACCGAACAGCTGCCGGAGGCCGAACGGCACCTCTACAGCGAGGCCTACCTGACCGACCTGCTCACCGTGCGGCTCGGCGGGCGGGCCGCCGAGATCGTGACCTTCGGCGAGGGCTCCAGCGGCGCCGCCGACGACCTGGCCGGCGCGACCCAGATCGCCACCCGGATGGTGGGCGAGTTCGGGCTGTCCAGCGCGCTGGGGCCGATCGGTTACAGCAGCGGCCGCCCGGACTTCCTCGGCGCCGACAAGCCCGAGCTGCTGGGCCGGCCGTACTCGGAGCAGACGCAACGCCTCATCGATCAGGAAGTCGCCGCCCTGCTGCGCCGGGCCCAGGATCGCGCGGTCGGCCTGCTGCGCGCCCACCGCGACGCCCTGAACCGGCTCGCCGCGCTCCTGGTCGAACGCGAGACGGTCGACGGGACCGCGGTGCGGCAGGCGCTCGGCGCGGCGGCCGTCGTCTCCGCGTGACCGGCGGCCAACACGGGCCGGTCGGCGCTCCCGGCGAGACGAACGGCACTGCCCGTACCGGCCGGGCGGGACGCACGGTGGGACCGAGGTGCACCGGCTCCGGCCGTGCCGTACCGAGGGAGGCGCCGATGTCCGTCGCCATCGCCATCGTCATCGCCGTCGTGGTCATCCTCGCCGTCGCGGGGGCCGTCGTCACGTACAACCGGCTGGTCCGCAAGCGCAACCGGACCGATGAGGCCTGGTCACAGATCGACGTGGAGCTCAAACGCCGCCACGATCTCGTCCCGAACCTGGTGCACACCGTCGCCGGGTACGCCGCCCACGAGCGCGGCACCTTCGAGGCGGTCACCGCCGCCCGGTCCGCGGCGGTCGAGGCGGGAGCGCGAGCCGATCCGGCCGCCGTCAGCGCCGCGGAGAACGCGCTCGGCCGGACGCTGCGCTCGCTGTTCGCCGTCGCCGAGAACTACCCGCAGCTGCGGGCCGAGGAAGGCTTCCTGGCGTTGCAGGAGCAACTCACGACCACCGAGGACAAGCTGGAGTACGCCCGCCGCTACTACAACACGAGCGTCCGCGACTACGACAGCGCCATCCAGTCGTTCCCGGCGCTGCTGATCGCGGGACCGTTCGGCTTCAAGCCGCGTGCCTTCTTCGACGCCGACACGGCGGACCGGCAGCCGCCCACCGTCGAGTTCCCCGCGGGTGGTCCCCGGGCGCCGGCCGGTTGAGGACGACGGCCATGTATCACCAGATCGCCCGCAACAAGCGGCTCACCGTCGTCTACATCGGCCTTTTCCTGCTGATCTGGCTCGGCATCGGCGCGGCTGTGGGTGCCGTGCGCGCGGCCACGTCGTCCGGCTCGTACGCCGCTGACGTCGGCACGGGGGCGCTGATCGCCGCGCTCGCCGCTGTCGGCGGCGTGCTGTTCACGCTGCGCTCCGGATCCCGGCTGGTCCTGGCAGTGGCCGGTGCACAGCCGGCGGACCCGGCGCGGTACCCGCAGCTGTACCACCTCGTCGAAGCCCTCGCGATCGGCGAGGGAGTCCCCGTGCCCGCCGTCTACGTCGTCGACGATCCGTCGCCCAACGCGTTCGCCACCGGGTTCCGCCCCGACCGGGCGGCCGTCACGGTGACCTCCGGGCTGCTCGCCATGCTGAACCGTGAGGAGCTCGAGGGTGTCCTGGCCCACGAGCTGAGCCACATCAGGAACCTCGACACCCGGCTGCTGCTCGTGGTCACCACCCTGATCGGCATGGCCGCGCTGCTGGCGAGCCTGATCTGGCACAACGCGTTCTGGCTGCGCGGCCGGGGCCGCAACGGCGCCCAGGTGACCCTGGTGGTCGCCGCCGCGGCGGCGTTGCTGTCGGTCGTCGCGTTCCTGGTGGGCCCGCTCATCCGGCTCGCGCTGTCGCGGCGCCGCGAGTTCCTCGCGGACGCGAGCGCGGTCGAGCTGAGCCGCAACCCCGCCGGCCTGCTCGGCGCCCTGCGCAAACTGCAGCGCAACGACACGCCACTGCGGCGCGCCAACCACGCCACGGCTGCGATGTGCATCGACGATCCGCTGACCCACCATGAGGGCGCAGCGCACCGGCTGTTCGACACCCACCCGCCGCTGGAGCAACGCATCGCCGTCCTGGAGGGCATGCTGCAGGGCCAGACGCTCTGATCAGGAGGGTTGCCGGTCGAGCTGGGTCCGCAGGTCGTGCAGGCGCAAGGCCACCTGCAGCTGCAGGGCCCGGTCCGGGTCGCGCCAGCCCGCACCGAGGACGACCTCTACCCGGGACAGCCGTTTGAGCAGCGTGTTCATGTGGACGTGCAACGCGCCCGCCGTCCGGGTGAGGTTGCCGGAGTGCGTGAAGTACGCGGACAACGTGGCCGCCAGCCGGGTCGATCGCCGCCGGTCGTACGCCAGCAGGGGCTCCAGCGTGTCGGCGAGGAAGCGGTCGAGTTCCTGGGCGCGTTCGGTGTCGAACAGCAGCGCGTACATGGCGTACGCGTCGGCTGTCGATCCCTGGTCCGTGACGCCCAGGCTCTGCATCAGGTCGCAGCATCGGCCGGCGGTCTCGAAGGCGCGTGCCCAGTTGTCGTCGGTGATTCGCTGGGCGACGACCCGTACCGGCGATCCGAGCTCGCGGCGCAGGCGGCCGTGGATCGTGCGCGCCAGCCGCGACGGGTCGGGGGTCGCGGCGAGAAGGGTCGCGCGGCCCAGGTGTTCGCCGCCGAGCCCGCTCCATTCGGCGGACATCGCGTGCAGGCGGCGGCCGATCTCGGAGGCGAGCCTCGTCTCGGACTTCGCGACGACGATGACGTTCAGCGCGCCGATGTCCACGCCGCGGGCATGGGCTCGGGTCCGGTGGGCCGGGCTCACCGGCGGGGCGGAGACCAGCAGCTCCGTCAGCAGCTCGCCGTTGACCCTCTCCTCCGCCTCGGCGACGGCCGTCTCCTTCATCACCAGCAGGCCCATGATCTGGGCGGCGCGCTCCAGCGTGCGGATGTCGACCGGCGTGGGTTCTTCCGTACGGGTGAGCAGCAGGGCGCCCAGATGGGTGTCGCCCGCCCGGACGGCGGCCGCGCTGTGCCACCGGCCGGCGCCGTCCGTGGTCGTCGCCCACCTCCCGGACCGGCGGGCCCGTTCCACCGCCTCGGGTGCCGACCCGGACCGGGGCAGGAGCCGGGCGTCGACGGAGCACCGGGCGGTGACCGCGCCGGCCCGGTCGAAGACCGTGACGGCGCCCTGCAGATGGTCCACGAGAAGCCGGGCGATCTCGCCGGCGCCGCCGCCGGTCAGCACCACGTGGGTCAGGGACTCGTGGACCGACTGGGCCTTCTCGATGGTGCGGAAGGCCGCCTGGAGTTGCTTGAGGGCCGAGCGGCTCTCGTCGTAGAGCCGGGCGTTGTTGAGCGCTATCGCGGCATGGTCGGCGAACGCGCTGAGCAGCGCTACCTCGTCGTGCTCGAACGGCCGCTCGGTGCGGTCCGCGGCGAACAGCACGCCGATGACCTCGTCGCCCACCAGCAGCGGTACGCCGAGCAGCGCGACCATGCCCTCCGGCGCGACCAGTTCGTCGAACGACCGGTCGTGCGGCACGTCGCGTGTTCGCAGATAGTTGCTCACCCAGGCCGGTGCGCCGGTCGCGATGACCCGGCCGCCGACGCCCGTGCCGGACGGCACCCGCGCGGTGTTGAACGTCGGGGAGATCGTTCCCTGCGAGGCCTTCAGCATCAGCTCGCCGCCGGGGCCGAGCAGCGACAGGTACGTGAAGTCGGTGCCGATGAGCTCGTGCGCCGCGCGGACGATCGAGTCGAGCACCGCGTCGAGCTCCCCGAGGGCGGTCAGCGACCGGGCGGTCGCGTACAGGGAGCTCAGCTCGCGTTCCCGGCGGATCCGGTAGGACGCCAGGTCCGGGCTGGAGGTACGGAGCTCGGTCGCGTCGCTCATCGCTGGGACCTCACCGCCAGTGGAGAGTTCCGACACCACAGTGGATTGAACAGTGTAAATAACGTCTCTCTCCGGGGCGGCTCCGCGACCTTAAAGTTCGCCGTATGTGATACGCGCCACAGACGACGTGGAACTGGGAGTCCTGATGAACGAAGCTGCTTCCCTGCACGAGCGGGCGACGCGCAAGGCGATGGTCCGGCTGCTCCCGGTCATCGGCCTCGCGTACTTCATGTCGTACGTCGACCGCACCAATGTCGCCCTGGCCAAGACCGCGCTCGAGGCCGACGTCGGCATCAGCGCCGCCGCGTACGGCCTGGGCGCCGGGCTGTTCTTCGTCAGCTACGCGTTGCTGGAGATCCCCAGCAACCTGGTCCTCTACCGCGTCGGGCCCCGCGTGTGGATCACCCGTATCGCGGTGACCTGGGGCGCGGTCTCCGCCGCCATGATGTTCGTGCAGAACGAGGCGTCGTTCTACGCGCTGCGGCTGCTGCTCGGCGCCGCCGAGGCCGGCCTCTTCCCGGCGCTGATGTACATGGTCACGCTCTGGTTCTCGCAGAAGCACCGGGTCACCATGGTGGGCCTCATCTACACCGCGCCATGCGTC
The DNA here is from genome assembly GCF_040677315.1 of Actinoplanes sp. NPDC049316. Taxonomy (NCBI): domain Bacteria; kingdom Bacillati; phylum Actinomycetota; class Actinomycetes; order Micromonosporales; family Micromonosporaceae; genus Actinoplanes; species Actinoplanes sp. NPDC049316. The sequence goes on from NZ_JBFAQM010000001.1 coordinate 64,172, forward strand.
GCCACCGTCATCGGCGCGCCGATGGGAGGCGCGCTCATGGAGCTGGACGGCGCCGGCGGCCTGCAGGGCTGGCAGTGGATGTTCCTCATCGAGGGGCTCGTCACCATGCTGGTCGGCATCCTCGTCTGGGTCGCGCTGCCGGACCGCCCGCACGACGCCCGGTGGCTCACACCGGCGCAGGCCGACGTGCTGACGCAGCACGCCGTGGGACACGACAAGCCCTCGGTGACCCGGGTACGCGGCAACCTGCGCCTCGCCTTCGGCCGCCCGGTGATCCTGCTGCTCGCCGTCGTCTACTTCGTCAACCAGGTGATCATGTCCGGGGTGGGTTTCAACTTCCCCGCCGTCCTGCAGGCCCTGGGCCTGAAGAGCTCCTTCCTCATCGGACTCGTGGCGGGCGGCGGCGGCCTCTTCGGCCTGGCCGGCGTCCTGCTCTTCCCGTGGCTGCAGCGCCGGTACGGGCGCGAGGTGCTGCTCATCGGCATCTGCGCGACCGGCACGCTGCTGCTCATGACCGCGTTCCTGGTCTCGGAGGACCCGGTGTGGCGCGTCAGCGTGCTCTACCTGTCCAGCGTCTTCGGCTTCGGCACGCTGCCGCTGTTCTGGTCGGTGGCCATGTCGCGGATGTCCGGGCTGCTGGCCGCCGCGGGGCTCGCGTTCATCAACATGCTCGGCATCACCGGCGCCTTCGTCGGCCCGTACGCGTACGGGCAGATCGAGGAATCCACCGGCAGCCTGTTCGCGCCGTACTACACGATCGTCGCCGTGGCCTGCGCCGGCGTCGCGCTCGTGGTGGCCCTGGGCGCGGTGATCCGGCGCGAGTCCCGGCGCGACAGCGCGACGCCCGTGGCCGCGGACGAGAACGTAGCGCTGCCGAAGGCAGGCTGAACCATGCCGCTCCGCCCTGCTGCCCTCGGCTCCGTGGTGTCCGCTCTGCTCCTGACCCTTCCGGCCGTACCCGCGTCCGCGGCGGGCTCGATCCGCTGGACGCCGTGCGACGACGGTTTCCGGTGCGGCACCATGTCCGTTCCGCTGAGCTACGACGACCCGCGGGGCGAGCGGATCAGCATCGCGCTGACCCGGCTGCCGGCCACCGACCCGCGCCACCGCATCGGCTCGCTGGTCGTCAACCCCGGCGGGCCCGGCCTCTCGGGCATCGACTTCGCCCGGACGTACCTGCGTGATCTGCCCGCCGATCTGCGCGCCCGCTTCGACATCGTCAACTTCGACTCCCGAGGGCTGGGCAGCAGCACGGCCCTGCGCTGCTACGACTCCGCCGCGGAGGAGCAAGCCGACCGCGCGCCGTTCCTGTACCCCGACACCCCGGCCGAGGAGGAGATCTGGCGGCAGGCCGACGACAAGCTGGCGGCCGCGTGCGCCCGGTGCGGCGGGCCGATCCTGAACCACATGTCCACTGCGGACGTCGCCCGCGACCTCGACGTGCTGCGGGTCCGGCTCGCCGACCGGAAGCTGACCTACCTCGGGTACTCGTACGGCTCGCTGCTCGGGCAGACCTACGCGAACCTCTTCCCGGACGGCTTCCGGGCCCTGGTCGTCGACGGCGTCATCGACTACCTGCGCACCGTGCGGACTCCCGGGCCGGGAACGGTGTGTCAGCCGGACCCGCCGTTCCCGGCCCCGGGGGCATCGCGATGACCGTGGAGGCCGACGCCGAACCGAAGGAGCTCGGCCTGGACCCCGACCGGCTCCTCGCAATCGACCGGCATTTCGCCCGCTACGTCGACGAGGGATTGCTGCCCGGCTGGCAGATCGTGGTGACCCGCAACGGCCGCGTCGCGCACAGCAGCGTCCACGGCCGGCGCGATCTGCGCACCGGGGCGCCGGTCGAGGCCGACACGCTCTGGCGGATCTACTCGATGACCAAGCCGATCACCTCGGTCGCCGCGATGACGCTGTGGGAACAGGGCCGGTTCCAGCTGACCGACGAGATCAGCCGGTGGTTGCCGGCGTTCGCCGACGTGCGGGTGTACGCGAAGGGCTCGGCGCTCAAGCCGTACACGGTGCCCGCGGTGGAGCCAATCCGGGTCTGGCACCTGCTGACGCACACGGCCGGGCTCACGTACGGCTTCCTGCACACCTCGGTGGTGGACCGCATCTACCGCGAGGCCGTCCCGGGCCTGGACGCCGGGCTGCTGGACCTGGAGACGGCCTGCGACCGGTACGCCGAGCTGCCGCTGCTCTTCCAGCCGGGCACGGCCTGGGGCTACTCGGTCGCCACGGACGTCCTGGCGCGGCTCGTGGAGGTGGTGGCCGGCCAGGACTTCGACACGGTCCTGCGGGAGCGCGTCTTCACCCCGCTGGGCCTGACCGGCGTCCGGCGCTCGGTGTCCGGAGCCGACGCCGCGCGGCTGGCCACGCTGCACGTCCCCGATCCCGTCACCGGGCTGGCCACCGCGGATCCGGTGACGAGCGCCGAGGCGCTGCGCCCGCCCGCGATGCGGGCCGGGGGTCACGGCCTGATCTGCACCGCCCGCGACTACCACCGGTTCACCCAGATGCTGCTCAACGAGGGCGAGCTCGACGGCACCCGCGTCCTCGGCCCGCGCACCGTCCGGCTGATGACCCGCAACCACCTGCCCGGCGGGCGGGACCTCGCGGCGCTGTCGACCGGCGGTTTCGCCGAGACCACGTTCGACGGCATCGGGTTCGGCCTGGGCTTCGCAGTCGTCCAGGACCCGGTTGCCGGCCGCCTGCCGGCCAACGCCGGCGAGTACCACTGGGGCGGCATCGCGAGCACCAGTTTCTGGGTGGACCCGGTGGACCGGGTGACGGCCATGCTCTTCAGCCAGCTCACGCCGTCGAGCACGTACCCGCTGAGGCAGCAGCTGAGCCAGCTGGTGTCCGCGGCCCTGGTGGACTGAGACCGGCGAGGAGAACCGTGCGTGGCCTGATGCAGCAGTCACCCCTGGACGTGTCCGCCCTCATGCGGAGAGTGGAGCAGCTCTTCGGGCACAAACGCGTCATCACCGCGACGACGACCGGGGAGGTCGTCGCGTCGTGGGCCGACGTGGTGCGCCGGGCGCGACGGCTCGCCGCCGTGCTCGACTCGCTCGACGTTCCCCGCCAGGCGAGGGTCGGCACCTTCGGCTGGAATTCCCAGCGGCACGTGGAGCTCTACCTCGCCGCGCCGAGCAGCGGCCGGGTGCTGCACACCCTCAACCACCGGCTCTTCGCCGAGGAGATCGTCCACATCGTCAACGACGCGGCCGACGACGTGCTGTTCGTCGACCGCTCGCTGATGCCGCGGGTGTGGCCGCTCGTCGACCGGCTGCCCACCGTACGCACGGTCGTGGTGATGGACGACGGCGGCCCGGCGGACCCGCCGGACGACCCGCGCATCGCCGATTACGAAGACCTGCTCTCCGGGGTACGCGAACCAGCGGCGCCCGCCGCGGTGGACGAGGACGACGCGGCCGGCCTCTGCTACACCTCAGGCACCACCGGGCTGCCGAAGGGGGTGCTCTACAGCCACCGGTCGATCGTCCTGCACGCGCTGATGTTGCTGGGCGTGGACAACTTCGCCATCGGTGAACGCGACGTGGTCATGCCGATCGTGCCGATGTTCCACGTCAACGCCTGGGGGCTGCCGTACGCCGCCATGCTGGCCGGCTCGGATCTGGTGCTGCCCGGCCCGGCCATGGCGCCGGAGCAGCTGATCGAGCAGATGGCCCGGCACCGGGTCACCTTCTCGGCCGCCGTCGCGACCATCTGGCGCGGGCTGCAACCCCTGCTCGGCACGGCGGACCTCACCAGCCTGCGCATGGTGATCTCCGGAGGCGGCGCGCTGCCCGGCACGCTGACCCGAGCCTGGCAGGACGGCGCCGGGATCCCGCTGACCAACGCGTGGGGGATGACGGAGACCAGTCCCGTGGTCACCTGTGCGCGGCTGGCCACCGTCCACGACGGACTCGACGCCGACGCGCGCCGCGAGGTGCTGCGCAAGCCCGGGCCGCCGCTGCCGCTCACCGAGATCAGGATCGTCGACGAGGCGGGTGTGCCCGTGGCGGGCGAGCGCGTCGCGGGGGAGCTGCAGGCGACCGGCCCGACCGTGGCGTCGGCGTACTTCGGCGCGGAGCCGGCACCGTCCTCGTTCACCGCCGACGGATGGCTGCGCACCGGCGACGTGGGCGCCCTCGACCGGTACGGCTACCTCGAGATCATCGACCGGACGAAGGACATGGTGAAGTCGGGCGGCGAGTGGATCTCGTCGGTCCAACTGGAGAACGAGATCATGGCCCATCCCGCGGTGCACGAGGCCGCCGTCATCGCCGTCGGGGACGAGCGCTGGGGGGAACGGCCCCTGGCCTGCGTGGTCCTCGTGCCCGGGGAGTCGCTGGACGAGCAGGACCTGCGCGCTCATCTCGCCGGGTCGGTCGCGTCGTGGTGGATCCCGGAGCGGATCCTCGTCGTGGACGAGATCCCCAAGACGGCCACCGGGAAATTCTCCAAGGTCTCGCTGCGCGCCCTCGTGCAGGCACGCGAGACGGCCGAACAGCCCCCTCAGGAGCGGCTGGGTGCGTAGCCCGGCGGCTGCTCGGGCCGCGGCAGCAACGGCGTCAGCGGTGGTATGGGCCGCTCGACGAGCTTGCCGGAGGTCACCTCGACGTCCTCGCCGTAGAGCCGGACGGGCAACCGGGCGTCGGTGCCGTCGCGCAGGCTCACCCGTACGGTCCGGTGGTCCGCCTCGACGAGCAGCCGCGCCCCGCTGTGCCGCAGGCGGAAGCGCAACCCGGTGATCCCCTCGGGGAGCCGCGGGGCCAGCGCGAGGACGCTGCCGTGCTCGCGCAGACCGCCGAAGCCCTCGACGATCGCCGACCACGCCCCGGCCAGCGAGGCCAGGTGCAACCCGTCGCGGGTGTTGTCGTGCAGGTCCCGCAGGTCGACCAGCGCGGCCTCCCAGGCGTAGTCGTGCGCCAGCTCCAGATGGCCGACCTCCGCGCACATCACCGCCTGCGTGCAGGCCGAGAGCGACGAGTCCCGTACGGTGATGCGCTCGTAGTAGTCGACGTTGCGGGCCTTCTGCTCGGCGGTGAACTCCTCCGGGCACCAGTGCATCGCCAGCACCAGGTCGGCCTGCTTGATCACCTGCCGCCGGTAGAGCTGGAAGTACGGCGCGTGCAGCATCAGCGGCTGGTCCGGCCGCTCCGCGGCGAAATCCCACGGGGCGTAGCGGGTGAACCCGGCGGACTGCTCGTGCACGCCCAGCCGGTCGTTGTAAGGCACGTGCACCGCGTCGGCGGCGGCCTGCCAGGCCCGGGTCTCCTCCGGACGCACGCCGAGCCGGGCGGCCGCCTCCGGCTCCCGCACGCACGCGGCGACGGCCGCCCGCAGGTTGCGTGCCGCCATGAGATTGGTGAACAGGTTGTCGTCGGTGACCGCGCTGTACTCGTCGGGACCCGTGACCCCGTCGACGTGCCATACCCCGCCGGCGTCGTGGTGGCCGTGCGAGACCCACAGCCGGGCCGTCTCCACCAGGATCTCGAGGCCGCAGTCCCGCTCGAGCGTGTCGTCGCCGGTGACGTCGCGGTAGCGGTCGGCCGCGCGGGCGATGACCGCGTTGAGGTGCAGCGCGGCGGTGCCCGCCGGCCAGTACGCCGAGCACTCCTCGCCGTGGATCGTGCGCCACGGGAAAGCCGCGCCGGCCAGGCCCAGGGTGCGGGCCCGGTGCCGGGCCTGGCCGAGGATGCTGTGCCGCCAGCGCACCACGTCCGCCGCGGCGTGCGGGGCGATGTACGTCAGCAGCGGCAGCACGAAGCCCTCGGTGTCCCAGAACGCGTGCCCGTCGTACCCCGGTCCGGTCAGGCCCTTGGCGCCGATCGCGCGCCCCTCGGCTCGGGCGCCGGCCTGCAGCACGTGGAACAGGCCGAAGCGGACCGCCTGCTGCAGCACCGGGTCGCCGTCGATCTCGACGTCGGCGGTGTCCCAGAAGTCGTCCAGGTACGCGCGCTGGCCGGCGGCGAGGCCGTCCCAGCCCGCGTAGCGTGCGCCGTTCAGGGCCCCGGCCACCTGGTCACGCAGCGCCTGCGGCGAGCGCGTCGAGCTCCACGCGTACCCGAGGAACTTGGTGATGCGCAGGCGCCGGCCGGGCCGCAGCACGGTGACCACCGTCGTGCGGGCCCAGTCGTCGCGGACGTCGGTCTCCTCGTCGTAGTCGCCGGGCGCCTGCACGACATGGTCCATGCCGGCGCCCATCAGCAGGCGGCTGGCGCGGGTGCGGTGCAGCAGCACCGCGCCGTGCTGCTCGGTGTCCTGTCCCACGGCCACCAGCGGGCGGTCCAGCGCGGCGGCGACCCGCGGATCCGAGGACTCCTGCGGCTGCTCCTCGTTGGCGACCAGGCCGGACTGCACGGTGATCCGCACCTCGTGGCCGACGGCCTCGACCTCGTAGTCGATGGCGGCCACCGCCCGCTGGGTGAAGGACACCAGCCGCGTGCTGCGGATCCGTACCCGGCGCCCGGCCGGGCTCTCCCAGTCCACGCACCGTCGCAGCACGCCGTCGCGCAGATCCAGGACCCGCTCGTGGGCGAGCAGCCGGCCGTGCGCCACGTGGAACGGCTCGTCGTCGACCATCAGCCGGACGAGCTTGCCGTCGGTGACGTTGACGACGGTCTGGCCCTGCTCCGGATATCCGTAGCCGCCCTCCGGGTACGGCAGCGGCCGCTGCTCGTAGAACGAGTTGAGGTAGGTGCCCGCGATGACGTGCGGCTCGCCCTCGTCGAGGTTGCCGCGCAACCCGATGTGGCCGTTCGCGAGGGCGAGCACGGACTCGGTCTGCGCGAGCCGGCCGCGCTGCAGTGCGGGCTCCCGGACCTGCCACGGCTCGACCGGGAAGAGGACGTCGCGGATCATGTGGGCAGCACGACTGGGGGCATGGGCTTCTCCGCGGGCCGGGTCGGCAAGGTCACCTTCACCCTGACCCGAGACGCCGGCCAGGTCAAACGCTGAGCACCTCGCGCGCCGCGGGCTCGGCGGTCCGCTCGCAGAGCGCGCAGTGCGCGGCGTGCGGTACGGCCCGCAGCCGGCCCAGCGGGATCGGCTTGTCGCAGGACACGCAGATGCCGTAGGTGCCCTCGGACATGCGCCTGAGCGCGTGCGCGGTGTCGGCGATGCGCTGCCGGGTGGAGGCGGTCAGGGCCCGCAACGTACGCGGGTCGTAGCCGCCGCGCCGCGGCAGGCGGGCGTACACCGTGAGCTGGGTCAGCCGGACGGTCTGCGCGGCGAACTCCTCCTCGAGCATGCTGCGCAGCAGTTCCGAGAGCTTCGCGGGCAGGTGGGTCGCGTCGTGCACTGCGGTGCTCATGGGACCTCCAGGAGCGGTCAGGCGCGGGCCGGGTGGCGAAGCAGCGACATCGCCGCCAGGCCGGCGCCGGTGAGGGCGGCCGTACGGGGAGCCGCGGCCCGGTGGACGGGTCCGCGCAGCGCACGGGACAGGGCCGGGGCCAGGTCGGGCTGGAGGGCGCCGTCGCCCACCAGCAGCGGGCCCCGCGCGAGGGCGGACAGCACTTCCGGCCGCTCGGGGCCGGCGCGTAGCTCGTCGAGGTGGCGGACGACGGTGTCCGCGAGGAGGCCGGTGGTGGCGCCGCGGGTCAGGTCGCGGGTGCCGATGTCGGTGCGGCGGGCGGCGGTCACGCGGCCGTCAAGCAGCAGGGCGACCTCGGTCAGCTCGGCGCCGGCGTCCACCACGAGCAGGCTTCCGGCGGCGGCGCCGGAGCCGATCGCCGCGGCGCGGACGGTGTCCACGAACACCACCCGGGCCGGGGCGAAGACCGCGTCCAGCACGCGCCGGGCCGCCTGCTCGTCGGCCGGCGCGGCCAGCACCGGCCGGCACGCCACGACGACCCCGCCGGGCGGTACGGGCTCCGGATACCGGCGGACCAGGCCGGTCAGCAGCGTGACGCAGCCGTCGACGTCGACGACCCGGCCGCGGCGTACGGGCGCGTCCGCATCGCCGCAGGGTCCGCTGACCGTGCCGCGCTGCGAAGCCCACACGCCGGCGCTACGGCTGCCGAGGTCCACGGCGAGCGCGGTCGGAACAGGCACGACGGCTCCTTTCACGGTGGATCAGGACGGGTCTCGCGGTGGTCAGCACGGGTTTCACGAGGGTCAGGACGGGTTTCGCGAGGGTCAGGACGGGTTTCACGGGGGTCAGGACGGGCGGAACGGCTCGGCGCTGAACGGATGGGTCCGGTTGACCTTCGAGCGGACCAGGTCGGCGTCGTCGAAGTCGTACCGGATGCGGTCGATGACGGCGGTGACCCCGGGAACCCCGGCGGTCAGCCGGGTGGCGATCCCGGCGGTGGACCTGCGGCCGACCTCGCCGGTCAGCACGGCCGTGCCGTCGTCCACATGGACCTGCACCTGGTCCGGATGGATCCACAGTCTGCGGCGCAGAACCTCTTCGATCTTCTTCTGCATGGGGGTACCTCCCGGGCTTGTGGGTGACGTACCCAAGCCTTACCAAGAAGTCATGTATCGACTACGGTCAGCAACGGCGACTGTCGTCACGGTTGTTTGCCGGTCGTCGGCAAGGATGGTCGGCTGGCAGGACCCGGGTGTGCGGGGACGGCGGCCTCGGCGGGCACCACGAGCACCGGGCACGTGGCGTGCTGCACGCACTGGTGGCTGACCGATCCCAGCAGGAGCCCGGCCACGGTGCCGTGCACCGGGCCGCCCAGGACGAGCAACTGTGCCGACCAGGCGGCCAGCAGCAACTGCTCGGCCGGCCGGCCCGCCACGACGTGCGGCCGGACCGGCGCCGACGGGCCGTACTCGCGGGCGACCTCGACCAGGGTGTCCAGCAGCATCCGTTCCGTGTCGGCGGCGAGGTCGCCGCCGGTGTACACGGCCCCGGCCGCCCACTCCGCTCCGTAGGTGAACGTCGACTGCGGCGCCCACACCGCGACGGCCTCGACCTCCGCGCCGCTGCGATCCGCCTGCCGTAGCGCCCACCGCAGCGCGGCCTTGGCACCGGGTGAGCCGTCGATGCCGACGACGATGGGTCTCTGCCGGGTGTCCGGGTGCATCGCGAGGCCTCCTCACCGATCTCCTCGGCCCAGCATTCCCGGGCCCGGCGACCGGCCGACAGGGGGTCCGACGGCGAACCGGGGGACCGGGGATTGCCGGTCGTCGGCAACGGATGCGGTGCGGCGGCCGGGCCGCCGGCTCAGGCCGGTCCCGCGACCGGCTCGGCCGGCCACTCGAGCGCGCGGGCCCCCAGCACCGCCGCCTGCAGGGTGAAGCGGTGCGCGGGGTCTGACGGGTTGTACCCGGTCAGGTCCTTGATGCGCTGCAGACGGTAGGTCACCGTCCGGACGGACACGTGGATGCGCTTCGCCGTGTCCGTCGCGACCCCGCCGGTGTCGAAGTACGCCTGCAGCGTGCCCAGCAGCGGCTCGGCCCCGCCGCGGGCCTGCTCCAGCGGGCTCAGCACCGCGTGGACCAGCTCGACGATCGCCGGCTGGTCGCGCAGCAGCACGCGGTAGATGAGCAGGTCCCGGGCGTTGACGACGGGTGTCTCCAGGCGCAGCCGGGTCGCCATGGTCAGGGCTTCGCGGGCTTCCTCGTACGAGCGGGCGATGCCGTACAGCCCCGGGTGGGCACGCCCGACGGCGACGCGCCACGGCCCTCCCCGCGGCAGCCGGCGCAGCTCGTCGTGCATCAACCGGCCCAGGTCAGCGGCCGGTGCCGGACCGGGGTGGCCGTCGGCCGGCGTGAGGACCACGAGCAGGCCGTCCTTGGTGGCCACGAGCACGTCCCGGTCGCCCATCCGGTTGAAGATCACCGCCTCCAGCGCGGTGATCGCCGTGTCCGTGTCGGGCAGGCGCCGGCTCGGCGCGGCCAGCGCGACCTGATGCGAGCGTGTCAGGTCCAGGCCGAACGGCTCGGCCCGGTCCACCAGGGCGCCGGGATCCGAGTCGCCGCGCAACAGATCGTCGACCAGCTCGCGCCGCAGCGCCTCCTCGCGCCGGACGAGGTCCCGGCGGGCCTGGGCGTACCCCTCGGCGAGGGTCGCGACGGCGTCGTCGATCACCTGCAGCACCGCCGCGGCGGCCGCGCGGACGGCCTCCCGGTCCCGGCTGCGGACGACGGCGGGAAGGTCCTGCCACAGCCGGCGCGCCGCGGACAGGTACAGCTGCACCGCCCGCCCGGCCGAGATGCCCTGCTCGGCGGCGCGCCGCCCCAGGGTCTCCACGGCCTCCAGCTCGGCCCGCTTCGGGCGGCGGCCGGTGATCGCCGCATCGGCCAGCAGCGGCAGATAGTCACCGAGCAGCTCGACCGGAACGCCGCCGGCGTCGCGGCTCGCCCCCGAGGCGACCTCGGCGAGCCACCGGTCGTCGGAGCCGGCGACGGACGCACCTCCCATGACAGGCCCTCATCTCGGTCGCACGCAGCGGCATCGCCATCTTGCCTCCAGCCCGGGACCCTGACCAGCCGACGCGCTATCCGTCGTTTGCCGGATACGGGACCGGGTATGTGACGCGTTCCCGGCCAGGAGGTGTCCGATGTCCACCGTCCCCAGGCGCAACATGCTGTCCGGAGTCCTGCTCGGAGTGGGTGTCGCCGGGTTCGTCGACGAGACCGTCTTCCACCAGCTGCTGCACTGGCACCACTTCTACGACAAGTCCACCCCCGCCATGGGGCTGATCTCCGACGGGCTGTTCCACGCCGGGAGCTGGTTCTGCACGGTGGGCGCGCTGTTCCTCGTCGCCGACCTGCGCCGCCGCGCCGCGTTCCGGGCGACCCCCTGGTGGGGCGGGCTGCTGCTCGGCGCCGGTGCCTTCCAGCTGTACGACGGCACGGTTCAGCACAAGCTGCTCGGGTTGCACCAGATCCGCTACCACGTCGAGCTGGCCCCGTACGACTGGACCTGGAACGTCATCGCCGTCGTGCTGATCGTCGCCGGTGCGGTTCTGCTGGTGCGGTTCCGGCGCGCCGCGGTCTCCACCGCATCGTGATGCCGGGGCTCTTCGGAGTCGCGCTGCTGACCGCGGCCGTCCTCTACGTGGCCGCGGCCGGCACGGTGCGCCGCCGTGGCCGCTGGTGGCCGCCGGGGTGTACGACGCTCTGGCTGGGCGGTCTGGCCACGGCGGCCGTCGCGCTGACCGGCCCGCTCGCCCGGGAGGCGCACCACGACTTCACCGCGCACATGGCCGGGCACCTGCTGCTCGGGATGACAGCCCCGCTGCTGCTCGTCCTGGCCGCCCCGGTGACGCTCGCATTGCGCGCTCTGCCGGCGCGCCAGGCCCGGGGCTTGTCACGGATCCTGCGGAGTCTGCCGGTCCGGGTGCTCACGCATCCGGTCACGGCCGGCGTGCTGAACGCCGGAGGCCTGTGGGTCCTCTACACGACCGGCGTCTACCGCGAGATGGGCCAGCACCCGTGGCTGCACGTGCTCGTACACGTCCATGTCGCCGCCACGGGCTACCTGTTCACCGCCGCGATCATCGGCGTCGACCCGGCCCCGCACCGGCCGGGCCCGCGTACCCGTGCGGCGGTTCTGATCGCCTTCCTGGCCGCCCACGCGATCCTCGCCAAGCATCTGTACGCCCATCCGCCGGCGGGCGTGCCGGCCGCCGGCGGTCGTACGGGCGCCGAGCTGATGTACTACGGCGGCGACCTCGCCGACGTCGCGCTCATCGTGGTGTTCTGCCTGCAGTGGTACCGCTCCACGGACCCGCGCCGGCGAAGCGCCGCGGGTCCGCGGATCCCGGCTCACCGGCTGCCGGGCCGGCCTTGGCGCCTTCCGGAGGAGGCCAGGACCGGTGCGGAGTGATCGGGAGCGGCCGCGAGGGCGTCACATGGCTCCCGGCGCCGGTGCCGTTGCCGCAGGAGGACGCCGGCCGCCGTCCCGGCCGTCACGACGGCGACCGCGACCCACCACTCGGGCCTGCCCCAGAGCTGGCCGGGGAGTTGCTGAGCCAGGACGAAGGCGCCCATCACCACGACGAACCAGCCGAAGGCCTTGCGCAGGACGTCCTCGCGGATGAGCCCGGCCAGTCTGCCGCCGAGGAAGCTCCCGGCGATCGCGGCCACGGTGACCGCGATCGCGAGCCCCCAGTGGATGTGGACGCTGGACAGGTAGCCGGCGAGCCCGGCGACCGACTTCATCGCGATGACCAGCAACGAGGTGCCGACCGCCACCGACATGGGCAGGCCGCCGAGCAGCGCCAGGGCGGGCACGACCAGGAAGCCGCCGCCGGCGCCGACGAGGCCGGTGACCAGGCCGACGACGACGCCGTCGGCGATGACGTGCAGCACGGGCAGCTCGTGCCGGGCGGGACGCTCGGCAGCCGACCGGCGGCCCCGGATCATGGCGACCGCCGTGGCGAGCATCATGAGCGCGAACCCGGTGAGCAGAACGGCGCCCGGGATGTACGCGGCGACGCGCCCGCCGGCGTACGCGCCGGTCATGCCGGCCAGCCCGAAGATCAGGCCGGTACGCCAGCGGACCCGGCCGGCCCGGGCGTGCGGGATGACGCCGGCGGCGCTGGTGGCCCCGACGACCAGCAGCGAGGTCGCGATGGCCTCCTTGGCGGGCAGGCCGGCGACGTAGACCAGCAGCGGCACGGCCAGGATGGATCCACCGCCGCCGAGCAGGCCCAGGCTCACGCCGATGCCCACCGCGAGGACCACGGTCAGGATCAGGGTCGCGCTCATGACCGCACCGGAAGACCCGCCTCGGCGGCCTTGCCGAAGTCGTCGTCGACGGCCACGACGTGGCGGCCGGCGGCGGCGAGCAGGGACGCGGCGATGGACGCGCGGTACCCGCCGGCGCAGTGCACCCACACCTCGCCGCCGGGCACCTCGTCCAGCCGCTGTGGCAGGTCGTGCAGCGGGATGTGCACGGCGCCGTCGATGTGGTTCTCGGTGTGTTCGAGCTTGCGGCGGGTGTCGAGGACGACGACCGGCCGGTGGTGGCGCACCTGGGCGAGGTCGGCGAACGTGGCGCGCGGGAACGTCTCGAGGTCGTGGTCGCCGGCCCAGGTGGCGGGGTCGCCGGTGGCGTGCGCGGCCGGCCGGTCGATGCCGATGCGGACCAGTTCGCGCTGGGCCTCGGCGACCTGCTCCGGGGTCTCGGCGAGCAGCGTCAGCGGCGTACCCCAGGGGATGAGCCAGCCGAGGTAGGTGGCGAAGCTGCCGTCGAGGCCGAAGTTGAGCGTTCCGGCGACGTGCCCGGCGGCGAACGCGACGCGGTTGCGCAGGTCGACGACCCATTCGCCGTCGGCGAGGCGCTTGCGCAGCTGCTCGGCGTCGGCGCGCTGCGGTGCACTGAGGTCCGGCGCGGCGGGGCCGGCGCTGTTCGCCGGGCCCATGTGCGCGTAGTACGCCGGCCACGCGTCCAGGCCGGCCAGCAGCTCGTCCACGAAGGCCTGTTCGGTCTGGGTCAGCACCGGGTTCGTCCGCTTCTCCGCCCCGATGGTGGAGGCGCTGGCCTCGGACTGCGTGGCCGAGCAGAAGCTGCCGAAGCCGTGGGTCGGGAAGACGTCCGCGGTGTCGGGCAGGTCGGCCGCGAGCCGGTGCGCGGACTGGTACTGGTGGTGGACCAGGTCGTGGGTGTGCGCGGGGCCGAGCAGGTCGGGGCGGCCGACGGCGCCGTAGAGCAGAGAGCCGCCGGAGAACACGGCGACCTGTTCGCCGTCGGCCTGCAGGGCGTACGACAGGTGGGTGAAGGTGTGCCCGGGGGTGGCGATCGCCCGGACCCGCAGGGTGTCGCTGACGGTGATCACGTCGCCGTCGCGCACGGGCACGCGGTCGAAGCTGACCGGGTCGTCGGCGTTGACGTGGTACGCCGCCCCGGTCGCCCGGGCGAGGGCGTGGCCGCCGGTGACGTAGTCGTTGTGGATGTGCGTCTCGAAGACGTGGGTGACGGTCACGTTCTCGGTGGCGGCGAGGTCCAGGACACGGTCGATGTCGCGCTGCGGGTCGACGACGAACGCGCTCGTGCCGTCGTGCACGAGGTAGCTGCGGTCGCCGAGCGTGGGCGTGTCGAGCGGCAGGATGCGGAACACGGCGGTGACTCCTTCAAGCGGGTGGGAGGGGAGGGGGATCGGGTCAGGCGGCCCGGCGGCCGCGGACGACCGGGTGGCCGGCGCGCTGCCAGGCGGCGGTGCCGCCGGCGACCGACCAGGCGTCGACGCCGGCCCGGCGCAGGTGCTCGGCGGCCATCAGGCTGCGGTTGCCGCTCGCGCAGATGACGTAGACCGGTACGCCGCGCGGCAGGCCGCCGGCGCGGGCCGCGAGCCGGCTCAGCGGAACGGCTTCGGCGCCGGGCACGTGCCCGGAGGCGTACTCGAACGGCTCGCGGACGTCGATGACGACGGCGCCCTCGCCGTGCCGGGTCGCGAACGTCGCCAGATCAACCTCACGCATGCATCTCTCCTTCGATCTCGTATACCCCCGGGGGTATCTGCTCTCGACCATAGCGCGGTTGTTCCGGCTGCCGTCAACCCCCGGCGCCGGAGCGCGGGGGTCGTTCGGCCCATCCGGAATATATACCCCCGGGGGTATGGTTGCGGGAGAGGAAAGGAGCGCGACATGCATCTCGATCAAGCGGGCAGCGCCGACGTACGCCGGCGGCTGCACCGGGCCGAGGGTCAGCTGCGCGGCGTGATCGCCATGCTCGACGACGGCCGGGACTGCACCGACGTGCTGACCCAGCTGGCCGCCGTGACGCATGCCCTGCACCGCGCCGGCTACGCGATGCTCGCCGGCGGCCTCGAGCAGTGCCTGACCGCCCCGGCCGGTGGCGAACGCGAGGAGAGCGTCGCCCGGCTGGAGAAGCTCTTCCTCGCCCTGGGCTGACCGCAGTCCGGAGTGTCTGCGCCGGCCCGGCCGGCGGGAAAGGAACGAACGACATGAGTACGACAGCCCTGACGATGGAGACCTTCGAGCGGACCGTCAGCGCCGACGGCATCGTGCTGGTCGACTGGTGGGCCTCGTGGTGCGGCCCGTGCCGCCGCTTCGCCCCGGTCTTCGAACAGGCCAGTGAGCGGCACACCGACATCGTCTTCGCCAAGGTCGACACCGAGGCCGAGCAGAACCTGGCAGCCGCGGCCCGGATCAGCTCCATCCCGACGCTGATGGTCTTCCGCGACGGGATCATGGTCTTCTCCCAGCCGGGCGCGCTGCCCGCCACGGCCCTGGAAGGGCTCATCACCGCCGTGCGGGAGATCGACATGGACGAGGTCCGTGACAAGATCGCGCAGCAGCGCGTCGGCGGCGGCGCGGCCAGGGCGGCCGGCTGAGAGACCGGCGTTGCATACCCCGGCGGGTAGCATCGCAGGGGGTTGACAAGAGGAGCGTGCGGAATGCAGGTCGACGTGACGGCGACGGGCGATGTGATCAAGCGGCTGCGCCGCGCGGAGGGCCAGATCCGTGGTGTGATCGGCATGCTGGAAGAGGGGCGCGACTGTGCCGACGTCGTGACGCAGCTGGCCGCGGTCTCCCGGGCCCTCGACCGCGCCGGCTTCAAGATCATCGCCAGTGGGCTGCAGCAGTGCATGACCGCGGCGGAGGACGGCGAGGACCAGAGCGCCAACCTGGAACGGATGGAGAAGCTCTTCCTGTCCCTGGCATGAGCGATCCGCGGCGGTACGGACCAGGCGAGCGCCTTCTCGCCTGGTCCCTCGTCGCGCTCCAGCTGCTCCTGCTGGCCGGACTGGTCCTGCTGCCCGGGCCCCGCGCCTGGCACCCGCGGGGGTGGCTGACGGCGGCCGCCGCCACAGCGATCGTCGCTGCGGCGGCCGTGGCCGTGGCCGGCGCCGTCCGGCTGGGCGCGGGCCTGACCGCCTCGCCCCTGCCCTCCTCCGCCGCCCGGTTGCGGACGACCGGGGTCTACGCGTGCGTACGGCACCCGATCTACAGCGCCCTGCTCCTCGGCGGGGCCGGTGTCGTCGCCCTGGGCGGCCGGATCACCCGGGTGGGGGTCTGGCCGGCGCTGCTCGCGCTGTTGTGGCTCAAGACGCGGCTGGAGGAGCGCGCGCTCGCGGCACGCTTCCCCGGCTACGACTCCTATGCCGCCGCGACGCCCCGGCTCCTGCCGAACCCGGTGCGCTGCTGGAGACGGCTACGGGACGACAGCGCGAGCACTCCCTGACCCCCGCATCACGGGCCGGTCAGGGTGTGGACGGCGGTGTAGGCGGCGACGAGCAGGATCAGCACGGCGAAGGCGCGAGTGGCGACCGTCTCGGGCACGCGATCGGCGGCCTTGCGGCCGGCGAGGCTCGCCGCCATCGCCGCGAGCGCGAACGGCACGGTGGTGGCCCAGTCGACATGGTCGTAGCCGGTCCGCGCCACCAGCGAGGCGAGCGAGTTG
This sequence comes from Actinoplanes sp. NPDC049316, assembly GCF_040677315.1. Classification (NCBI taxonomy): domain Bacteria; kingdom Bacillati; phylum Actinomycetota; class Actinomycetes; order Micromonosporales; family Micromonosporaceae; genus Actinoplanes; species Actinoplanes sp. NPDC049316. Next base: position 80,508 of record NZ_JBFAQM010000001.1, read on the forward strand.
ATCGCGATGATCACCAGCGAGGTGCCGACCGCTTCGGACATGGGCAGGCCGAGCACCAGCACCAGCGCCGGAACGATGACGAATCCGCCGCCGACCCCGAGGAAGCCGGTCAGGAACCCCACGGCCAGCCCCGCCGCGACGAGCTTGACGGTGGCTCGCGTACGGGTGCCGGGAACCACGCGAGCCAGGCCGACGGAGCCACCCGGTCCACCGCCGAGGGGACTCCCCGCTGCGTCCGGCGGGTCGCCCCGGCTTCCGCGGCGGCCCTGGACGAGCATCCCGGCGGCCGTCACGACCATCAGCGCGGCGAATCCCAGGAGCAGCACGCGCGGCGCCACATGGCGATTGGCCAGCGACCCGGCCACGGCGGCGGCGATGCCCGTGACGCCGAACGTCAAGCCGGTACGCCAGCGGACGTTTCCCGCCCGGCCGTGGCCGGCGGCGCCGACGACGGCCGTGGCGCCGACGATGATCAGGCTGCTGGTGGTGGCGTTCTGGGGACTCTGGCCGAGCAGATAGACCAGCGCCGGCACCGTCAGGATGGCACCCCCGCCGCCGAGCCCGCCGAGGATGACGCCGATGACGAGGCCGAGCCCGGCGGCGGCGAACAAGGTCATGCCCGGCCGCGGAGCATGCCGTGCCAGTACAGCTGCGGCAGGCCGTACCGCTTGAGCAGGTACATGTCGTAGCGGGGGCGCATCGTGTCGATGACGGGGAAGCTGGGCCGCGGGGTGAGCGTGTAGTCGAACTCCGCGAGCAGCATCCGGTTGTGGGCCGTCACCACGGGACAGGACGTGTAGCCGTCGTAGCGGGCGGTCGCGGGCGCTCCTCGGCGGGCGGCCAGCACGTTGGCGGCGACGACCGGTGCCTGCTTGCGGATGGCCGCCCCCGTCTTCGAGGTGGGCAGGTTGGCCACATCGCCCAGGGCGAACACGTCCGGCCAGTCCGGGCTGCGCAGGGTGTACTGGTCGACCTTGACGTAGCCGTACGGGCCGGCCGGGTCGGCGAGCGGGCCGGTGCGGATCCAGTCCGGCGCGCTCTGCGGCGGTGCCGTGTGCAGGAACTGAAAGTCGAGTTCCTCCTTCGTGCCGGTCGCCGTGTCCAGCAGCACCGCGCGGCGGTTCGGGCCGTCGACCTCGGCCAGCTCGGTGTTGTGGCGTACCTCGATGCCGTAGCCGGCGGCGATCCGCTTGAGCACTTCGCCCCAGTCGGGCTGGCTGAACATCGCCGCCGTCGGCATCACCATGATGAGCCGCATCCGGTCGAGCAGACCGTGGCGGCGCCAGTGGTCCGCGGCGAGGTAGGCGATCTTCTGCGGCGCGCCGGCGCACTTGATGGGGCCGGGCGGGGTGACGAACAGCGCCGTTCCGGGCTCGGCCCGCTGGATGAATTCCCAGGTGCGCGGCGCCAGGTCGGCGCGGTAGTTGCTGGCGACGCCGTCGTGGCCGACGGCCGCCTGGAGGCCGGGTATCGCGTCGAAGTTGAGCTGCAGCCCGGGGGCCAGCACGAGCTGCTCGTAGCCGAGCGAGGTGCCGTCGCCGAGGGGCACGGTGCGTGCCTCGGGATCCACGCCGGTGGCGCGCTGCCGGATCCAGGTGACACCCTTCGGCATGACCGACGCCTCCGGCCGTGCCGTCTTCCGTACGTCGGTCAGGCCCGCGCCGACCAGGGTCCATAGCGGCTGGTAGTAGTGCACGTCGGACGGCTCGACGACGGCCACGTCGGCGACCCGCGCCCGGCGCAACCGGGCCGCGACGCTGATGCCGGCCGTACCACCGCCGACGATGACCACCTCGTGCCGGCGGGCGCTCATCGGTCCGCTCCGGAGACGGTGGCCGGCTCGTGGGCGGTCCGCCAGGCCAGGTAACCGCCGAGAAGGTCGGAGACGTCGGGGTGCCCGGCGCGGCGCAGCAGGCTCGCCGCGACCGACGAGCGGTACCCGCTGTGGCAGGTGACGACCACGGGCCGGTCCGTCGGGACCTCGGCGAGCCGTCCGGGCAGCTGGGCGAGGGGGATGTGCCGGGCGCCCCCGATGGCGCCGGCGGCGACCTCGCCGGGATTGCGGACGTCCAGGACGGTCGGCGGGTTCGCCCCGGCGATCGCGCTGCGCAGGTCGCTCACGGTCAGCCGGCTGGCGCGGTCCACCGACTCCGGCATGGCCAAAAATGCGGCCTCGGGTTCGCGCAGGTAGCCGGCCACGTCGTCGAGGCCGATGCGGGCCAGCCGGGTGACGATCTCCTCCTCGCGGTCCTGCGGCGCGATGACGAGGATGCGCTCGTCGGGCCGCACGACAGACCCGGCGGTCTCGGCGAAGCGCCCGTCGGCCGGGACGTTCAGCGAGCCGCGCAGGTGGGCGGCGGCGTAGTCCTGGGCGTCCCGGGTGTCCAGGACGACGGCGCCCCGGTCCCGCTCGGTGCGGAACTCGTCCACGCTCAGCGGGGTCGGCGGGTTCGCCACGTCGAACAGCCGGTGCTCGCGGCGGTTCAGCACGGCGTCGTGCACGAAGTAGCCGGGTGCGGCCGGTTGCCCTTCGGTGACCATGGCGAGGAACTGCTCGGCGCTCATCGGCGCGCACGCGTAGTTGGTGGCCCGTTGCTCGCCGATGGTCGAGGCTCGTTCGGTGGACAGGTTCTTGCCGCAGGCCGAACCCGCACCGTGCGCCGGGAACACCCGTACCGCGTCGGGCAGGCTCATGAGCTTGTGCTGCACGCTGTCGTACAGCATCGTGCCGAGTTGACCGGCGGTGTATCCCAGCGAGGCGAGCAGGTCCGGGCGGCCGACGTCGCCGATGAACAGCGCGTCGCCGGTCAGGACCGCGTACGGCACTTCGTCGCCGGCGTGCTCGAGAACCAGGACGCTGATCGACTCCGGGGTGTGACCCGGCGTCTCCATGATCTGCAGGGTCACGTCGCCGAGGCTGATCCGTTCCCCGTCGGCGAGCTTGCGGATCGGGTAGTCCGCCTCGGCGCGCTGCCCGTACCCGATCCAGGCGCCGGTCTTCGCGGCCAGCTCGAGGTGGCCGGCGATGAAGTCGGCGTGGAAGTGGGTGTTGATGACGGCCTCGATGGTGAGGTCGTGCGCCTGCGCGTCGGCCAGGTACTCGGCGATGTCCCGCCGCGGGTCGACCACCACCGCCCGGCGGGTGCCCTCGTCGGCGATCAGGTACGAGGCCTGCGACAGGCAATCGAGGTAGTACTGGGTGAAGATCACGGACGCCTCCACGGAGTTCGATGCGATGTGCTGTCGCTCCAACATACCCCTGGGGGTATCGGGAAGGCGTCGGCGGAAGCCCTCGATCCTCGGGACCAAAGTCCTGCCGGTGCGGCGAGGGTGGGGCGGTACGCCGCCCCACCCTCGTGGTTCACCGCGTCGACCAGCGGGTGAACGCGGTCAGGTGCCGCTCGGACGCCGCCAGCAGATTCGCGTACACCTGTTTGACGTCCGGCGCCGTCAGGCCGGCCTGGGCGTCGCGCAGCGCGGCGATGTCGTCGCGCTCCACCTGCTGACCGGCGGCCAGCGCCTCGGCCAGGCTGGTCCCGCCCTTCGCCAGGAGCCTGTCGTAGGTGGCCTGGACGGCCGGATCGGTGAACTTCCCGGCCTGCTGGTTCGCGGTCGGGTCGGCGATGCCGTAACGCTGCAGCAGCGTGCGTACGGCGTCCAGGTGCCGCGTCTCGGCCGTGGCGATGTGGTCGAAGACGACGGCGTCGTAGCGCGCGGCGAAGGCCGCGTACAGGTCGTGGGCGAGCTTCTCCTCCTGCGCCATCGACGCCAGGGTCACCTTCTGCGACTCGGTGAGCGTGCCCTGGGCGGTGGTGACCTTGAGTTGCAGGCAGGTGCCGTCGCCGTATCCGGCACCCATGCCGGGGCCGCGGCCCGGCTGACTCACGGTGGCCGTGCCGGCCGGGCCGGGGCCGAACGGGCCGTTGCCGGCCAGCGCCGGAGCGGCGACCGCCAGCCCACCCAGACCGAGCGCGCCGGCCGTCACGAACGTGGCCGCGCGGCGGGTGATGGTCTTCATGGCTCCTCCTTCGTTTCTGACACCTTCACGGTGGCTCGCCGCCGTGGCGGCGGCGTGCAACCGGTGTGCAGACGGCATGGAGAAGCCGGTCGTCAGCGGGCGCCGGCCAGCTCCCCGACGACCCGATCGATGTCGCAACTGGCGCCGCGGTTGAACGGCAGGCGCGACAACGCCGCCCCCATCACGCAGCTGTTGGTCAGCGCGGCCACGACCAGGCCCGCGCCGATCGCGGCAGCGAACCACTGGGCTCCCGGGACGATCAGCCCGGCCAGCACGCCGAGCAGCACCAGGGAGCCGGCCACCAGCCGGACCTGACGTTCGATGTCCCACCGGTTGCGGCCCCGCTTGAGCGGGCCGCCGGTCGACTCCCAGGCGAGCACGCCGCCGTCGAGCACGTGGACGTTCGGCATGCCGATGCCGGTCAGCAGCTGCTCGGCCTGGCTCGCGCGCATGCCGGAGCGGCAGACCAGCACGACGTGGTCGAGGTGGGCGCGCAGCTCACCGCGGTGCTCGCGGAGCAGGTGCAGCGGCACGTTGTACGCGCCGGGGATGTGCATCGCCTCGAACTCGGCCGGCTCCCGGACGTCCAGCAGGCGGGGGCCGTCGGCGGTGGCGAGCCAGTCGCGCAGGGCGGCGGCGTCGAGGCGGGTGGGGCGGGCCGGGCTGTCGGAGGTGCTCACGACGTCAGGACTCCTTCTCGGATGGACAACATACCCCAGGGGGTATATGGAACGGTAGCGCCGTCGATGGCTTCCCGCCAAGTCCAGCGCCGGGCGGGACGCTGCCCCTACGGGCACGATCCGGCCACGCGCCTTCGCCGCAGCGGCTGAGGCGTGCCTAAAGTGCCTGCGAGGCGCCAGTTGCCGGGCGGAAGGTGGTCGCCATGCCGGTTGTGCGTACCTCGCCGGACCAGGACCGCGAGGCACCGTCGTCGCCGCTGATCGAGCGGATCCGCGCCGGCGTCATCGGCGAGGGTGAGGTGCTCGACGGGCCGTACGGGCCGCGCCGGATCACGTACGCCGACTACACCGCGTCCGGCCGGGCCCTGGACTTCGTCGAGGACGTCATCCGCGACCGGGTGCTCCCGTGGTACGCCAACACGCACACCGAGTCGTCGGGCACCGGACGGCGGACGGGCGCGCTGCGCGAGGAGGCACGGCAGGCGGTTCACCGCGCCGTCGGTGCCGGGCCGGACGACCTGGTCGTGTTCTGCGGCTCCGGGGCCACGGCCGCGGTCAACAAGCTGGTCGGCATCCTCGGGCTGCGACTGCCCGGCACCCTCGACCGGCGGTACGGGCTGAGCGCGCTGATCCCGCGGCGGGAGCGGCCGGTCGTGTTCGTGGGACCGTACGAGCATCACTCCAACGAGCTGCCGTGGCGCGAGTCGATCGCCGAGGTCGTCACCATCGACGCCGGCCCGGACGGGCACATCGACCTGGCGCACCTGCGACAGGAGCTGGTGCGGTACGCGGGCCGGCCGCTGCGGATCGGCAGCTTCTCGGCGGCGTCCAACGTGACCGGGATCCTGTCGGACACGGAGGCCGTCGCGGCGTTGCTGCACGCGCACGGGGCGCTCTCGTTCTGGGACTACGCCGCAGCCGGGCCGTACGTGCCGATCCGCATGGGCGAATCGGCGCCGGGGCGGGGCGACCACAAGGACGCGGTGTTCCTGTCCCCGCACAAATTCATCGGCGGCCCGCAGACGCCGGGGGTCCTGGTGCTGCGCCGCGAGCTCGTCACGGACCCGGCGCCGGCCGCGCCCGGCGGCGGGACCGTGCTGTTCGTCGACCCGTACGGGCACCGGTATCTCGACGATCCGGTGGCCCGCGAGGAGGCCGGCACGCCGGCGATCGTCGAGTCGATCCGGGCCGGGATCGTGGTCGGCCTCAAGGAGGCGGTGGGCGCGGAGCTCATCGCGGCCCGGGAGCGGCGGCTCTGGCAGCGCGCGCTGCACCGGTGGCAGGGCGCGGAGAACCTCGAGATCCTCGGCAACGTCCGCGCCGACCGGCTGCCCATCGTGTCCTTCCGGGTGCGCTCGGGGGACCGGTACCTGCACCACAACTTCGTCGTCGCCGTGCTCAACGACCTCTTCGGCGTCCAGGCCCGCGGCGGCTGCTCGTGCGCCGGCCCGTACGGTCATCGCCTGCTCGGGATCGACGACGCCGCGTCGGTGGCGTTCCGCGGTCTCGCCGCGCGCGGGTTCGAGGGGTTGAAGCCCGGCTGGACCCGGATCAACCTGCACTACTTCCTCTCCGACCCGGTCGCCGACTACCTCATCGACGCTGTCGCCCTCCTCGCCCGGCACGGCGGCCGGTTGCTGACCGACTACCGGTTCGATCCGCGGACGGGGTCGTGGGAGCACCGCAGAGCGGCCGGCACCCCGCTGCACCTGGCCGACCTCGCCGTCGGCGTGGACGGCCCGGCGCACCGGAAGCTGGGCGAGGACGTTCTGGCCGGCCACCTCGAGGAGGGACGGCTTTTGCTGCTGAGCCGGCCCGACGTCGCCGACGACGGGCCGGCGTTGCCCGCCGACCTCGAGGCCCGGCGCTGGTTCCGGCTACCCCGTGCCTGTCTGTGACCCCTTCGCCCGGAGCGGGTTCACCCGGACGTCCCGGGCGCGCGCACCACGGCCACCGGGCAGCCGGCGCCGGCCAGCACCGCCTGGCTCGCGGAGCCCAGCAGCAGTCCCGCTACCCGGCCACGCCCCCGCGACCCGACGACCACCAGCGCGGCTCCCGCCGTACATTTCGGCAGCGCCGTCTCGGGGCTCTCCTCGAGCACCAGCTCGGCGACGCCGACATGGGGGAACTCGGAGCGCCAGGGCGCGACCGCGCCGGCGAGCAGCCGGTGGGCCGCCCGGCGCAGCTCGGTGCGGGCGGGCCCGGCAATCATCTCGTGGGCGAGGACCCGCCCGGCCCCGGCCGGTACGACCGGCGGGCTCCACGCGTGCACCGCGACCAGCCCGGCCCGCCGGCGGGCGGCCTCGGCGAAGGCGAACCGCAGCGCCGGTTCCGAGGCCTCCAAGCCGTCTACGGCCACCACCACCGGCCCGCCCGCGTCGCCCTCGCCACGGACCACCACCGTGGGGCAGTGCGCCTGCGCGGCCACCTGGACGCCGATCGACCCGGTGAGCGACCCGGCCACCCGGCCCAGGCCCCGGGAGCCGACGACGAGCAGGGCCGCGTCGGCCGACGCGGCCACCAGCACGTCGACCGGGCCGCCCGGCTTGAGGTGGCCGGAGACCTCGACGTCCGGGGCGTACATCCGGGCCTCCGCGGCGGCCAGCGTCACCAGGCGCCTGCCGGGGTTCGCCGGACGGCGCCGGGGGACGGCGACGCCGACCGGTACGGGCAGGGTGAGGGTCGCCGTGCCGGGCTCCCGGAACGCGTAGCTCAGGCGCAGGCCGGCGCCGGTCTCCCGGGCGTGGTTCGCGGCCCAGCGGACGGCGGTGATCGCGCCGCCGGAACCGTCGACGCCGACGACGATCGTGGCGCGGCGGGTCTGCGGACGCTGCTGAAGGGCATGCATGACGACTCCCGTCGGCTCGGTGCTGTCCCTCCATTGGTCCTGCCGGATATGGCGGAAGGACCTCAACCGCGACAGGGTCGTGTGACGAACGCCCGCCGCGGTGAGCATGGCCGGGCTCGTAGGGCCGGAGGTCCCTACCCCGCGGCCCGCCGCGGGACGAGCGTGGAGGGGAACGACACCTCGAGAGGAGCGACCATGAAAGGGCTTGTGTACGGCGGGCCGGGAGTGCGGTCCTGGACGGAGGTTCCCGACCCGACGATCAAGGATCCGCGCGACGCCGTCATCCGCGTCGACGCCGTCACCATCTGCGGCACCGATCTGCACATCCTCGGCGGCGATGTGCCCGCAGTCACCTCCGGACGGATCCTCGGCCACGAGGCCGTCGGCACGGTGACCGAGACCGGCAGCGGGGTGTCGGGGCTCAAGGCCGGGGACCGGGTGCTGGCCTCGTGCATCTCCGCCTGCGGCATCTGCCGCTACTGCCGGGAGGGCGCGTACGGGCAGTGCCTCGGCGGCGGAGGGTGGATCCTCGGTCACCGCATCGACGGCGTGCAGTCCGAGTACGCCCGGATCCCGTTCGCGGACCTGTCGACGTACCGGCTGCCGGAGCGGGTGAGCGACGAGGCCGCGGTGCTGCTGGCCGACATCCTGCCCACCTCGTACGAGGTCGGCGTGCTCAACGGCCACGTGCAGCCGGGCGACACCGTGGTGATCGTGGGCGCCGGCCCCATCGGGCTCGCGGCCGTCCTCACCGCGCGGCTCTACTCACCCGCCCACATCGTCGTGGTGGACAAGGCGGAGAGCCGGTTGCAGGCGGCGAAGATGTTCGGCGCCGACACCACCGTCGTGGCCGGCACCGACGACCCGGTGGCCGCGGTGCAGGCCCTGACCGGCTCCCTCGGCGCGGACGTGGCGATGGAAGCCGTGGGCACACCGCAGACCTTCGAGCTGTGCACGAAGCTCGTCCGGCCCGGCGGCCGCATCGCCAACATCGGCGTGCACGGCAAGCCGGTCACGCTGCACCTGGAAGACCTGTGGATCCGCAACCTCACCATCACCACCGGCCTGGTCGACACGTTCTCGACGCCGAAGCTGCTCGACATGCTCGTCGCGGGTCAGCTCGACCTCGCCCACATGGTCACGCACCGCTTCGGACTCGACGAGTTCATGGCGGCGTACGACGTGTTCGCCGACCCGGCGCACACCGGCGCCCTGAAGGTCGTGCTCTCGCGGTGACCGGGTTCCGGCGGTGGCAGCAGTGCTGTCACCGCCGGCCGCCACGGCTGCGCCGAGCGGCTCAGGTGTACGCCGGCTCCCGGCCGTGCACCGTGAGCGCGTAGATCACCAGCACGTCCATCGCGATGACGATCGCGCACCAGACCGGGTACGCCGGAAGGAACGCCATGTTCGCCAGGGCGCTGACGGCGGCGATGACGATGCCGAGAACCCGGGCCCACATCTGTCCCATGAACAACCCGATGCCGGTGGCGATCGCGATCAGCCCGATGATCAGATGGGTCCAGCCCCAGGCCGTGTAGTCCATGGTCACCAGGAGCCCGTTGCGCGTCACCACGTAGTACTCGTCGCGGAAGATGGCGACCAGGCCCTCGATGACCTGGAATCCGCCGAGCATCATCGCCATGGTGCCCGCGAAGTAGATGAACCCGACCCAGGCGGTTGGCTCGTGCCGCTTCTGCGCCGCGTACGAGTCACTGCCGGCGTGGCTCTGCCGTTCCTGCGTGTCCGACATGGTAGTGCCTTTCGGTTGTCGGTATCCGGGTGCATCGGCCGCAGCCGCGGACCCGCCCGTCACCCGGCATGGTGACTGTCCGGCGAGGACTCCGGCCCACCCCTGGCGGGTGAGTTCCGCCGTTCGCCGGCCCGTCCCGGCTTCATCCACCCGGAATGAGGAGCGGACGGGGCCGGCGATGGCTCACTGGAGCCGTCGCGGTCGTCGCGCGAGCCGCGGGAGATCCTGCGCTTCGCCGCCCGGCCCGGCATGTCGCCGCCGGCCCGCCGGCGGCTCCGATCTGGACGGAGGCACGATGATGGCGGATCAGCGAGGCATGCCCGCCGGCATCCAGATGAGCGACGCGACCGGATGGGTGGCCTCGGTCCTGGCCGGCGCCGCCCTGCTCGTCCTGGCCGGCGCCCTGCATGCGATGACGGGGATCGCCGCCCTGGCGCGCCCCGAGATCGTCGAGGAGGATCGGGTGCGCGTGCTCCTGGGCGCCGACCTGACCACCGTGGGCTGGGTTCACCTGGTCTTCGGACTGCTGGAGGTCGCCGCCGGCGTCGCCCTGCTCACGGGCCGGCTCTGGGCCCGGGTGATGGCGATCGCGCTGGCCTCGATCAGCACTCTGGCCAACTTCCTCCTCGTCACCGTCAACCCGGTCTGGGCGGTCGCGGTGATGTCCATCAACCTCCTGGTGATCTACGCGGTGGCGCGGCACGGCAGCGAGCTCGAGGTGGAACGCGGCACCTGACGAGGCCGGACGTGCCGGCTCACCCCCGGCGGATGGCGCGCAACGGGTGTCCGGCGGCGAGCATGTGCCCGGGACGGTTCAGCGGAAAGGGGCCCGGTCGTGCTGATCTCGCTCGTTGTCGGCACCCTTCTCGTGGTGCTGGTCACCGCCTGGTCGGCGCGGTGCAGCCGCCGCCGGTTCCAGGACTCCGGTACCGCCTTCCGGTGCCGGCTGCGCGTGCGGGGACGCCGGTCGGTGATCTGGCCGACGCTGACGCGGCGCTGGTCCCGGCCGATGTGGGCGCTGTGGGAGGACGACGTGCTCGTGGTCCGGCGCGGCCCGGTGCTCGGCCGGACGATCCTGCTGCGAACCCAGACCCCTGTCGGCGTGGTGCACAACCTCGATCTCGAAGCTCCGTGGCTGTGCGGCACCCGGCCGGTCGGTGTGGTGCTCAAGATCTGGGACGGGGCCCGGATCGAGGTCGCCGCCCGCGCCGGCGACCGCGTCGGTGTGGTGGGCCCGTACCTGGCCGCGGCGATCAACGACCTTCCGAAGGCGCCCGACCCCCGGCGCCGCATCTGAGGAGACGAAAGGCGGCAGAAGCCATGTCGGACACACAGCAGAGCGCCGTGAGGAGTCCGGGCGCTTCCTACAACGCGGAGAAGCAGTACGAGGTGGCGAGCCGGTCGGGGCCGACGGCGTGGGTGGGTGTGGTGCTGTTCGGCGGCATCATGATGCTGATGGTCGGCTGCTTCCAGGTCACCCAGGGGTTCGTCGCGCTCTTCCGGGAGGACTACTACCTGGTCAGCCCGGACGGGCTGGTGGTGCAGCTCGATTACACGGCGTGGGGCTGGACGCACCTGGTGATCGGTCTGATCGCCGTCGGCACCGCCATCGGGGTCATGGCCGGGCAGACGTGGGCCCGGGTGCTCGGCATCGTCATCGCGGCCGTCAGCGCCCTGGTCAACGTCGCCTTCCTGGCGGCGTACCCGATCTGGAGCATGATCGTCATCGTCATGGACGTCCTGGTGATCTACGCGCTCGCGGTCCACGGTCGCGAGGTCGCGGACTACTGAGCCGGCCGCGGGTACGGAGGAGGTCCGGTGGGCCGGGCATCGGTGAGCCACGGCCGGCCCGCGCTGCGCGTGCGCGGGCACGGCGTCCCCCACGGCAACGGCGCTGCCGGCCTGCCACGGGGCCTGATCGTGCTGCTGGGGCTGGCCGGCGCGGTGGTCGCGGTGGCCGGCCTGCGCATCTTCGCGGAGGTCCTGGCTCCGGTGTTCCTGGCGCTGATGCTCACGGTCACGGCCAGCCCGCTCGGCGCCTGGCTGATCCGCCGTGGAGCGCCGGCGTGGCTGGCCGCGACGGCCCTGGTCGCCGTGGTGTACGCGGTCCTCATCGCCCTGGGCGCCGCCCTCGCCGTCTCGGTCGCCCGCCTGGTCGCGCTGATGCCGCAGTACCAGGACCGGCTCGCGGACCTGCGCGCTTCCGCGTCCGGGGCCCTCACCGGCCTCGGACTCGACGCGGGTCGGGCCGGAGATCTCACGGCGTCGATCACGCCGGGGGCGGTGGCCGATGCCGTCCAGAGCCTGCTCGGTGGGCTGCTGGCCACGGCGTCCAACGCCGTCTTCCTGCTGGCGGTGCTGTTGTTCCTCTGCCTGGACGCCGTCAGCTTCCCGGCCCGGCTGCACAGCGCCGCCGTCGAGCGTCCCGAGGTGGTGGGGGCGCTGCGGTCCTTCGCCGGCGGCACCCGGCGGTACCTGCTGGTCTCGACGATCTTCGGGCTCATCGTCGCCGTCATGGACACGCTGGCGCTGTGGGCGCTCGACATCCCGCTGCCGGTGCTCTGGGGGCTGCTGTCGTTCATCACCAACTACATCCCGAACATCGGGTTCGTGGTGGGCCTCGTACCCCCGGCCCTGCTCGGCCTGCTGGAGGGCGGCGTACCGCTGATGACCATGGTCATCGTCCTCTACAGCGTGGTCAATTTCGTCATCCAGTCGGTGATCCAGCCCAAGATCGTCGGGGATGCGGTCGGACTGTCCGCCACCGCGTCCTTTCTCTCGCTGGTCTTCTGGACGTGGGTCCTCGGCCCGCTGGGCGCGCTCCTGGCCATCCCGCTGAGCCTGCTGACCAAGGGCCTGCTGGTGGACGCCGATCCGCGGACCCGCTGGATCGATTCGCTCATCTCGTCCGGGCCGCCCCGGTCGCGCCGCCGTGCCGCCGGACTGCCGGCCCCGGGACAGCGGTGACCCGATGGCCGTCCCCAGCGGGTACGACAGCGCCGACGCGCAGGCCGCCGCCCGCCTCGTGGCGAGGGTGCCCGCGCCGTTGCGCCCGCCGATGCGCTGGATCGCGCACCGGGCGGCCGGCCGGATCCTCGTACGAACCCTGGCCGGCCTCGTCCGGATACAGATCTTCGATCGGGCGATGACGCTGGCCGCGCAGGCCTTCACCTCGCTGTTCCCGATCCTGATCATGGCGGGCGCGATCTTCGGTCCCGATCTGGTCGCCCGGTTCGCGTCGCTGGCCGGGTTGCCGCCGTCGTCGCGGCATCTCATCACCGAGACGCTCACCGATCGCGGGGTGAACGCGTTCGGTGTGGTGGGCATCCTGGTCGTGCTGCTGTCCTCGACCGGCCTCGCGCGTGCGCTGGCCCGGGCGTACGCGACGGTGTGGCAGGTGCCCCGGCTGCCGGGCGGGCCGCGGGCGGCGTGGCGGTGGTTGCTCGCGGTTCTGGTGGTGGCCGCGCTGCTGGTCGGTACGCGGTTGTCGGGCTGGCTCACCGCCGATCTGCCCCGGCCCCGCCTGTGGTCGGGCGCGCTCCTGCTGGCGGCCGACTGTGCGGTGGCCGTGCTGCTGCCGGTTCTGCTGCTCAACCGGTCGGTGCCGGCCAGGATGCTGGTGCCGGGCGGCCTGGCGTTCGCGGCCGTCATGCTGGTCGTCCGTCCGGCCGGAGCCGTCTACCTGCCCCGGGCGCTGCAGACGAGCTACGACCGGTACGGCACCATCGGCCTCGCGTTCACCTACATCGGATGGCTGTACATCATGGCGTTCTGCCTGCTGGCGACGACGGTGCTCGGCCAGGTGCTCGCCCAGGACGAGGGCGTCGCGGGACGGTTGATCCGCCGCGCGAGCTGATCGACGGGGCGGGCGCCGGCCCCGTTCCATGAACACGCCGGCCGGATCCGCGGACATCGGCGACCCCACCCGGGGCGTCACGGGCATCGGGCGTCGCGCGATCCGGCCTTCACCCTCGGCGGAACAGGGCCGGCGGGACCAGACTCAACCGCTGTCGCGGCGTACGCCTCATTCCCTCCGGATGAATCGGCGGCCGCCGGCGGGCCGCCTGCGGCGCCGGGGCCTTCGCCCGGTGGCGTTCCACAGCGTCCTCGATGAGGAAGGAGATGAGGACGCCGCCGGCCGCCGCGAGGAAGGGCATGACCACCAGGGGGCCGTAGTCGAATTTCGGCCGGCGGCCGCGGAGCACGGTCAGGGCGGCGGCCAGACGCCGCCGTGCGACGGTGGGACGGGTCCGCACGACATCACCTCAGCGGTAGGGCCGGGGTGCCGGCGTGACCGGGGTGGCGCGCCCCGCCGCGTGCGCGGATCCCGCGACCAGGGAGCCGATGGCGACGCCGAGGATGAAGTTCAGGCCCGCGGTGAACAGCCGGGAGCCCAGGTCCTTCTCCGTGATGAACGGCGCCAGCATCGCGGTGATCGTGGCCAGCGTCATGACCCACCCGAAGAAGAGCATGGGCCGGGGGGTGAACAGCAGGAGCAGGTGCATCAGGCCGGTTGCGGCGAGGCTGAGCAGCGCCGCGCCGAGGGCGTACCACCCGGTGCTGGCGTCGCCCCACACGCCGGCGCCCTTGGGGGCGAGCACGTCGACGTCGAACAGGCCGCGGCCGACGAGGATGCCGACGATCGCGATGAGCGCGGCCACGACCGCGGTGGCCGCGCCGCCGGCCCAGAGCCGGCCGGCGTTGACCGCGGGCCGCGACGGGGGAGTGGCGGACTGGTACATGGCCGTCATGGCGTCCTCCTCGTTCGCGCGGCGCGTTGCCGCGTCCGGTCGAGCGTCGCCGGGGCGGTGACCGGCGTACCTCATCCGGTGTGGGTGAACGGTGTCACCCCGTGAACCTGCCGACGCGGCGCAACTCGGCCTGCATGATGGCGATCTCCTCGCGGGCCGGGACGACGATCCGGGGATCGGGACGCGGATCGAGACCGGTGTTGCACTCCTTGTAGTCGACCGCGCCGAGGATGACCTTGATCGTGTTGAGCCGGGCCAGCTGCTTGTCGTTGGCGCGGACGATGAGCCACGGTGCCGTCTTCGTGCTCGTGCGCTGCAGCATCTCGTACTTGCGCTCGGTGAAGTCGTCCCAGCGGCTCTGCGCCTGCAGATCGATCTCGCTCAGCTTCCATTGGCGCAGCGGGTCGGTCATCCGGCGTTCGAACCGGCGCGCCTGGGTCTCCTTGGTGACGCTGAAGTAGAGCTTCACGAGGATCGTGCCCTGCCGTACCAGGTCCTTCTCGAAACCGGTCACACCCTGCAGGAAGTCCTGGTACTCCTTGCGGCTGCAGAACCCGAAGACCCGCTCCACCATCGCGCGGTTGTACCAGCTGCGGTCGAAGAGCACGATCTCGCCGCCGGCCGGGAACTGGGCCACGTACCGCTGGAAGTACCACTGGGAGCGTTGTTCCTCGGTAGGCCGGCCGAGGGCGACGACCCGGTAGTGCTTCTCGTTCATGTACCGGGTGACCCGGCGGATCGCGCCGCCCTTGCCGGCCGCGTCCCGTCCCTCGAACAGCACGATCATCCGCAGTCCCTCGGCCTCGAGGTGGCGTTGCAGCTTGAGCAGTTCCACCTGCCACGGGCGCAGATCGAGGTCGGACGTCAGCTTGCGCGCGAGCGCGGCCCGTTCCCGCCGCAGGACGGTGAGCTCACGCATCGCCGCTTCGTACGCCGCCGCGATGTCCGCCGGGGGTGGTGACGCGGCCATCGTGTCTCCCTTCTCACGCCGGACCTCGAGCTTCAGCCGCGGCGCCCGCGAGGCGGCTCATCCCGGCTGAGTGACGTTCGCGGCGGCTCGCCTCGCCGGGTCGTACGCGGCCGTCCGGCGTCTCGCGTGGCCTCACCCGGCCGAGGTGAGGGCGGGCACGCCCGGGGGACGGCAGAATGCCCGGCAGTCCTCGAGCACTGCGACGGAGGCGGCCATGCTCGACGCCGGTGCTCGGCACGTCGTGGCGCACCTGTCGGACCTGCACCTGGGCGCCCACGACCCGGCGGCGGTGGCGTCCGTCGTGGACGATGTCGCCGCCGTGGCGCCCACGCTGACGGTGGTCACGGGGGATCTGACCATGCGGGCCCGGGCCGGGCAGTTCCGCCGGGCCCGGGAGTTCCTCGACCGGCTGCCCGGGCCGCTGCTCGTGGTGGCCGGCAACCACGACGTGCCGCTGGTCAGCGTCGAGCGGGTGCTGGCGCCGTACCGGCGGTATCAGCGCTTGATCCTGCCCGAGCTGGACCCGGTGCTGCGACTGCCCGGCCTGACCGCGCTCGGGCTGCAGACCACACCGCGCTGGCGGTGGAAGAGCGGTCGCGTGTCGCGACGGCAGAGCGAGGCCGTCGTCTCGGTGCTCGGATCCGCTCCCGCCGGCGCCGTCCGGCTGCTGGCGCTGCACCACCCGCCGCGGGCCACGGGACTCGAACGGCTCGTCGGCCGCGACCGTCTGCTGCGGGCCCTGGCACGCGCCCGGGTCGATCTGGTCCTGGCCGGACACACCCACGTTTTCCGAACCGGCCGGATGGAACTCGGCGCCACGGCCCACCGGCCGATCGAGGTGGTGGCCGGTACGGCCGTCAGCCGGCGTACCCGGGGGACCGGCCGCTCGTGGACGGTGATCCGCGTCGACGCCTCGGCCGTCGTCGTCGAGGAGCGCCGGCAGAGCGGGACCGGATGGCGGACCGGGACCGTGCGGCGTTTCCCGCGGGCCGGCTGACCCCCGGCGCCGGGGGCACGCGGACCACCGAGGTCCGGGCCACCTTGTCGTGGACACCCTGACACCGCCCGTCCACGAGGGCCCACAGCGCGCCGATCGGGAAGTACGCGAGCACGAGGGCTCGCAGCAGCGCCGCTACCAGGGACAGCCGGCGCGAGTGCGTGGGGACGACCCGCAGTCCCAGGACGGCCATCCCCGGGGTCCGGCCGGCGAGGAACCAGAACAGCGCGCTGTACGTGGCGAGCATCGCGGGCAGCACGATCAGGCAGGCGGAGGCGACGGCCAGGACCATTCCGTGCAGCCGGACGCCGACGACCGAGGTGATCATGGCGGCGACCGCGGCGCCACCGGTGAACAAGGCGCTGACCACGAGCGTGTCCAGCAGGTAGGCGACGGTCCGGCTGACCGGCCCGGCGGGCGCCGCCCGCGAGCTCATGGCCCGGACGCGGGCGGCGGCTGCTGTGCCGGGCTGCGGTGCAACACCCGCGACGTCATCCGGTCGACCGCCGCGTCGCCGGCCACCGCGCCGGCCCGCAGGCGTCCGACCAGCTCGTCCACCATGGTCTCGCGCTGGCCCCGGACGAGCGTCCGGATCCGCTCGGGTTCGCGCTCGAGCAGCAGGAGGACGTCGTCGAGGACGGCGTGCACGACCGGTCGCATCACCCGTTGGAGCTGGTCGTCCACGATCCGGTCGAGGAGCGGGGACCGCGCCAGCATGGTCACCGCGGCCTCGGTCGTCTCCGCGGCGCGGCGCCGCCAGCGCTCCCGCTCTGCGGCGCCCCGGCCGGCGAACCGGTCGACGATCTGCGGGCGGCGCCCGGCCGCGCGGCGGAGGCGGCCGATCAGTCCCGCCGTCGCCTCCTCGGCCGCGAACGCAGCGCCCACCACGGTGTCCTGCCACAGCACCAGCCCTCGCGGCACTTGCGGGAAACGGACGCCTGAGAGCCTGCCGTCGGATCCTGGATCCAGGGTGGTCATCCCGCCACGATGCGGCGGCGAGCGCCTGCGCCGCCCCACCCGCCGCGGATGAACGCGTGGCGGGGGGAGCAAGGGCGGAACTCCCGCCCGCATCCCGTACGCGCGGAGCCCCGTCCCCCGGACCCGGCGGCGGCGGAGGTTCATTCGTGCGGAATGAGTCCGGGCGGAGGCCGGCGTGGCTGACTGGGTCGGACGCCGGGAGGCGACCGGCGGTGCGGATCAACGAAGGGATGTGGACGGATCATGGCAACACTCGTCGCCATTGGTTACTCCGATGAGACGACCGCGACGGCCGCGTCGCTGGAGGCGCAACGTCTGGCGAAGGATCTCATCATCCAGCCCGATGCGATCGCGGCGATCATCCGCGACCGGGAGGGCAAGTTCCATGTGACCACCAACCACCATGCGGTGGGCGGGGGTGCCACGTGGGGCATGTTCTGGGGGTTGCTGTTCGGCATGCTGTTCTTCATCCCGGTGCTGGGCATGGCGGTCGGCGCGGGACTGGGCGCGCTGATGGGCAAGATGACCAAGGGCGCGATCGACAAGGAATTCCAGGCGCAGGTCCGCGACATGCTGCAGCCCGGCACGTCGGCGCTGTTCCTCGTGGTGGAGCAGGTGACGGTGGACAAGGCCGTGGAGGCGCTGGCCCGCTTCGGTGGCACGGTGCTCAAGTCGTCGCTGCCGAAGGAGACCGAGGCGGAGCTGCAGGAAGCCCTGCACGGTGGTGCGAACGGCGCGCGTTCGGACTCGGTGGCGAGCTCGTCCACGTCGTCCGCTTCTTGATCGTCGATCCGGCGTACGACCGGGTCGCCCCGGGACGGCGCCGGTCCGGATGAGGACGGACCGGCGCCTCGGGGTGTGTCCTCACCCTGGGATGACGTACGGCCGGGAACGCGGAGGGCAGGGTCGAACCATGAGTGGAATGCGTACCTTCACGGCCGCCGTGACTGTGGCCGCGGCGCTCGGTGCCGGTGGATGCGGCACGGACCAGCCGCCGGTGTGCGACAGCCTGGCGGCCGTACGGACCACGATGGAGCAGGTCCGCAACGTCAACGTGGCGGAGAACGGGCTCGGCGCGCTCAAGACGCAGCTCCAGCAGCTGCGGACGGACGTACGCCGGCTGCTGGACGACACCTCCGCGCAGTTCGCGTCGCAGGCGCAAGCGGTCAGAACGGCCGCCGAGCAGGTGTCGGCGAGCGTCGCGACCGCACGGGAGACGCCCGACGCGGCCCACCTCGGCGCTGTCCGTACCTCCCTGAGCACTTTGCAGGGCAGCGTGCGGACGCTCGGGGATGCCATGTCGGGCACGTGCTGAGGCGCCGGAGGAGGCAGGCATGAGCGAGACATACTCTGACGTCGATGCAGGCGCGATGGCGGCACAGCCGGGCTTCGCCGCGGAGCTCCGGTCGGTCCCGGTGCCGTGGGGAACCCTGCTGGCAAGCGGCATCTTCGGGGTCGTCTTCGGCGCCGCCGTGCTCATCTGGCCCGATGTGTCGTTGCGGGTCATGGCGGCGCTGGCCGGGGTGTGGCTGTTCGCCGCCGGCATCGCCCGGATCATCGGCGCCTTCCTGCCAGGCCGGGCGAGCATCGCGCACCACCTGCTCTCCGGCATCGTCGGCGTCGTGGTGCTCATCGCCGGTCTGATCTGCCTGCGTGACCTCGTCAGCCGCCTGACCGTGCTCGCCCTGCTGTTCGCGACCACGTGGCTGCTGAGCGGGATCGCCGAGGTGGTCCTCGGCCTGCAGCGCACCGGCGCGGCCCGCTGGGGACTGATCTGCGTGGGTCTGCTCTCGATGGCCGTCGGAGCCGTCTTCGTCCTGATGCCGGAGGTCTCCCTGACGACGCTGGTGCTCCTGACCGGGATGAGCAGTCTGATCGTCGGGCTTTCCGAGGTGGTGCTGGCCCTGTTCCTGCGGGCGAAGGTCAGAGGGCAGGGCGCCGAGCGCTGAGACGAGGCCTGACCGTGGGCGCTCTGGCGCTGGTAGCGGCCGTCGTGTTCGCCTGGGGGGCGTTCTCGGCGCGGCTGGAGCGCGCCGACGTGACCGCCCCGATCGCGTTCGTCGGGGTCGGCATCCTGCTGGCGCCGGCCGTGCACACCGATGCCGGTGCCGCCGGGGTCACCGTGCTCACCGAGGTCACGCTGGCCTGGGTGCTGTTCTCCGATGCCGCCCGGGTCGGGCTACGCGAGCTGCGCGGTGACTCCGCGGTGTACGGGCGGCTTCTCGCCCTGGCCCTGCCGCTGACCGTCGTGGCGGGGGCGGCCGGCGCGTGGGCACTGCTGGGCGCGTCGCTGCCGTGGTACGCGTTGCTGGTGGGGGCCGCGCTGGCCCCGACGGACGCCGCGCTGGGTGCGGTCGTGATCACCCACCCGGCGGTGCCGGCGCGGATCCGGCGCATCCTCAACGTGGAGAGCGGGCTGAACGACGGCATCGTCACCCCGGTCGTCCTGCTGGCGCTCACCGGCGCCGCGTCGGTTCCGGACGATGCCGGCCACACCGTGGTCACGGCGGTCCTCCAGCTGCTGGGCGGCGCAGTGATCGGCGCGGCGGCCGGTGCGGGCGGCGGCGGTCTGCTGCGCGCAGCCGTACGGCGGGGGTGGACCGATGACAGCTTCGCCGGACCGGCGGTGCTGGCGCTGGCACTGGCCGCGTACACGGCAGCGGTGGCCGCGCACGGCAACGGGTTCGTCGCCGCGTTCGCGGGTGGCATCGCGTTCGGGCACGTCGCCGGGCGGGGCGGACCGCGCGAGGTGTTCTACGTCGAGGAGACGGCCGGCCTGGCGTCGTTGCTGGTCTGGCTGCTGTTCGGGGCCTTCGCGGTGCCGTCGCTCTACGGGCGGGTCGACCTCGCGCTGTTGCTGTACGCGGTGCTCAGCCTGACCGCCGTACGGATGGTCCCGGTCGCCGTGAGCCTGATCGGCGCGCGCCTCGGCGGCCGTACCGTCCTCTTCATCGGCTGGTTCGGTCCGCGCGGGCTGGCCTCGGTGGTGTTCGCGCTGATGGCGGTGGAGGAGCTGGGTGAGCGCGCCGCTCCGGCAGTCGCCGCGATCGTGCTGACCGTGCTGCTCAGCGTGGTGGCTCACGGCCTGACCGCCGGACCCTGGGCGGCCCGGTACGGCGCGCACGCCCGGCAGCCGCCCACGACGGTCGGCGAGCCGGCCGCGGCGGCACGGCTTGTCCGGCCGTCCAGCGGTCACGACCCCGGCCCGGGAGTGTCGAGCGGCAGAAAGCCCTGAGCCGGTCCGTCCGGCCCCGATTCCGGTCAGTGCAGCACGGCCTTCAGAACGATCATGGCAACGCCGAACAGTCCGGACACGCCCGCGGAGACCAGCTTCTCACCGACGGACAACCGGCCGTTGCTGCCGATCCGCCAGCCCGCCATGCAGAGCAGGACGGTGCTGGCGACCAGTGCCGAGATGATCGCCGCCCGCAGATCGGTCCGCAGCAGCCAGGCGGCGACCAGGACACCCAGCGGGACGAACGAGGCGGTGATCATCTCCCCGCCGGTCGTCAGCTGGGCGCGTACGGCCTCCCAGCGCGGATGATGTCCTTCGTGGATACGTTCGGCCACGATCCGGGCGTAGCGCTCCGCGGCCCAGTAGACCGACAGCGTGGCCAGTACCGCGAAGACGGTCGCCGCTGCCGTGGGCGCGTGCGACGCGGCCATGACGGCGGCGCTCACGATGATGCCGTAGAGGCCTGCGGCGGTGGCCTCCTGCACGTCGTGCGGTGACTTCTGCCGCCGGGCCGGGGATGACGAGCGGCCGCCGCGATCCGTCACTTCCGCGAGACCCGCAGCAGCTTCGCCTCGCCGCCGTGCACCGCGAGCGCGTAGATCGCCGACAGGTCGAAGGCGACCGCGAGGATCGTCCACGCCGGGTAGGCCGTGGCGAATCCGAGATTCACGAGCGCGTTGATCGCCGCCACCACGACACCGACGACCCGTGCCCATCCGTACCCCAGGAAGACGCCGGCGCCGGCGGCGATCAGCGTCAGGCCGAGGATCAGCAGCGCCCACCCCCACACCGCGTAGTTGACGTCGACCACCAGCCCCGACGACGGCGAGTGGTAGAAGGACTCGTCGAAGAGCGCGACGAGCCCCTGCACGGCGTTGATGACGCCGGCGCCGCAGAGCAGGATGGCGATGAACAGCACCCAGCCGAGCCAGCCGGTGGAGACCCTGGGCTCGGCACTTCTGTGCGCGGGTGCGGGCGAGGACTGCCGCGGAGCGGCCGGAGCCTGCTTGCTGTCGGTCATGACGATCCACTCCTGGTCCTTGTCGAAACCGTGCCCGGCTGCAGGGGAGCCCGGCTGCAGAGAAGCGGATGCAGCCGGCCGGTGGATCCGGCTGCATCCGGTGGTGGGTGGTGGTCAGCGGCGGCGGCGCCGGGCCACCCGCCGCGCCGTGCGCCGTGCTGTGCGCCGGGCCACCCGGCGGGATCCGAACATGTCCTTACCTCCTTCTGCGCCGGCCGCGCCGCTCAGCGGCGACCGGCCGTCTCGAGGTCGTGCAGCTCCTTGGCCTCCTCGGCGGTCACGAGACCGATGCCGACCAGGTCGAGCGGGCTGATGAAGCCGTCGCCGATCCGGTACCCGCCGGCCCGGGCGATGGCGTCGCGCAGCGGCACGGCCCAGTGGTGCTCGATGAGCAGCAGCGCGGCGGCGGTGTCGTCGGGGATCTCGGCGATGATGTCCCAGGTGTCCTCGTCCGTGAAGGCCTGCACACCCTGCTCCGCCGCGACCTGCGCGCCGGCCGCCGCACCGGCCACCATGCCGGTCTCGCCCTCGATACCGAGCCCGACCAGGGCTCCGATCTTGCTGCCGAGTTCGACGGCCTCCTCCGTCGACAGGTTGCTCAGGTGCTCGACCTCGATCTCGCCGTCGGCGTCCTTGTAGACGGCGAGCGCGTCGATGACGCGTATGGTGTCGCTCTTGCGAAGCTTCTCCAGCTCGGCGATGACCTCGCCCTGGAAGTTCGGGTGATTGAAGCCGAGCACGATCATCTGGACCGGACCGATGGCCATCGGCTGGCTCTCCTCTCCTCGAGGGAATGAAGGGCGGGAAACGCCCGTCGCCGATGCTGCCGCGAGCCTCCTGGCGATGCCTCATCCGAGGTGGATGAGCGTCGCGCCGGGCGGCTTCATTCGCTCGGAATGAGGCTGTGAGGGGACGCCCGTGACTGACTGGCCGTGGGACTGACGGCAGGTCGGAGGAGGCGCCGTGGACGGGAAGCGGATGGCGTACCGCTGGGTCCCGGGCATCCGAGCCGTGACGGAGTACCGGCGTGGCTGGCTGGCCAAGGACCTCGTCGCGGGGCTCGTGCTGACCACCCTTCTCGTCCCGCAGGGCATGGCGTACGCGGAACTCGCCGGGCTGCCGCCGATCACCGGCTTGTACACCACGGTGTTCGGTCTGCTCGGCTACGCGCTGTTCGGCGCCTCCCGGATTCTCGTGGTGGGTCCCGACTCGTCGCTCGGGCCGATGATCGCGGCGGTGATCGTCCCGATCGCCGGCTCCGGCGGTGACCCGGCCGTGGCGGTGGGCCTGGCGTCGATGCTCGCGCTGATGGTCGGCCTGACCATGACCGCGGCCGGCATCGCGAAGCTGGGCTTCATCGCCGACCTGCTGTCCAAGCCGACCCAGATCGGCTACATGAACGGCCTCGCGCTGACCATCCTGGTGGGACAGCTGCCCAAACTGTTCGGATTCTCGGTCGACGGCCATGGGCTCGTCAGCGAGGCGGCCGGTTTCGTCCGCGGGCTGGCCGCGGGCGACGCCGTCCCGGCCGCCGTCGCGGTGGGCCTGATGACCCTGAGCGTCATCGTCGTCCTGCAGCGCTGGCTCCCGAAGGTGCCGGCGGTGCTGACCGCGGTGGCCGCCGCGATCGCCGCCACCTGGCTGTTCGACCTGGGCGAGCGCGGGGTGAAGCTCGTCGGCCCGCTGCCGCCCGGTTTCCCGCCGTTGACCCTGCCGCACGCGTCCTGGTCACAGCTGGTGCCGCTGCTCATCGGGGCGGTCGGCATCACCGTCGTGTCGCTGACGGACACCATCTCCACCGCGTCGTCGTTCGCCTCCCGGTCGGGGCAGGAGGTCCACGCCGATCAGGAGATGAAGGGCATCGGCGCGGCGAACGTCGCGGCCGCCTTCTTCCAGGGCTTCCCGGTCAGCACCAGCGGCTCGCGGACCGCGGTGGCCGAGCAGTCCGGCGCCCGTACCCAGCTGACCGGCCTGGTCGGCGCAGCGCTCATCCTCACGATGCTGCTGCTCACCCCCGGGCTGCTGCGTGACCTGCCGCAGCCGGCGCTCGGCGCCGTGGTGATCGCCGCGTCGCTGTCGCTCGCCGACATCCCCGGCACCGCCCGGCTGTGGCGCCGGCGCCGGCTCGAGTTCCTCGTGTCGATCGTGGCGTTCCTCGGCGTGGCGCTGCTCGGGGTGCTGCCGGGCATCGGCGTGGCGGTCGGGCTGTCGGTGCTGAACGTGTTCCGCCGGCTGTGGTGGCCGTACCAGGCGGAGCTGGGCCGGCCCCACGGCGTGCCGGGCTACCACGACCTGCGCTCGTACCCGGACGCCGAGCGGCTGCCGGGCCTGGTGATGTTCCGCTTCGACGCACCGCTCATCTTCGCCAACGCCCGGGTCTTCCGCGAGCAGGTCCGGCGGGTGGCCCGCCGGGAGCCGGCGCCCCGGTGGATCGTGGTGGCGGCGGAGCCCGTGACCGATGTCGACACGACCGCCGCGGACATGCTCGAGACGCTCGACCGCGAGCTCGACGCCCGCGGGACGGCGCTGGTCTTCGCCGAGCTCAAGGATCCCGTCCGGCGCAAGCTCGATCGGTACGGGCTGACCGCACCGCTCGACCCGGCGCACTTCTTCCCCACGCTCGACGACGCCGTGGCCGCGTACCGGGCGCGGACCGGGGCAACGTGGGAGGCGCCGGTCATCCGTCCGGGGTGACTCGTGACCCGGCCGCCCCTGGCGACCATGGCGGCATGACGACTGCAACAACCCTGGGAGCCGAACAGCGGCGGCTGCGCGAGGCCGCCGGGTGGCGTCGATGGGGTCCCTACGTCAGCGACCGCCAGTGGGGCACGGTCCGTGAGGACTACAGCGCCGACGGGGAGGCCTGGAGCTATCTCAGCCACGACCAGGCCCGCTCGCGCGCGTACCGCTGGGGTGAGGACGGCATAGCCGGCTTCAGCGACGACGAGCAGCGGATGTGCCTGGCCGTCGCGCTGTGGAACGGGCGCGACCCGATCCTCAAGGAGCGGTTCTTCGGGCTGACGAACGCCGAGGGCAACCACGGTGAGGACGTCAAGGAGTACTACTTCCACCTCGACGCCACACCGACGCACTCCTACCAGCGGATGCTCTACAAGTACCCGCAGGCCGCCTTCCCGTACGCCGACCTGGCCGCGACCAACCGTTCCCGGGGCCGCAACGAATTCGAGTACGAGCTGCTCGACACGGGGATCTTCGCCGGCAGCCGCTACTTCGACGTCGTCGTGGAGTACGCGAAGGCCGGTCCGGAGGACATCCTGCTGCGCATCACCGCGGACAACCGCGGGCCCGAACCGGCCGACCTGCGGCTGCTGCCGACGCTGTGGTTCCGCAACACGTGGTCCTGGGGCTCGAACGGCGCCCGGCCGGTGCTGCGCGAGGTGCCCGGGGTGCCGGGGGCGGCCGTCGTCGCGGCGACCCACCACCGGCTGGGGGACCGATGGCTGCTCTGCGCGGGCTCGCACCCGTTGCTGTTCACCGACAACGACACCAACACCGAGCGGCTCTTCGGCACGCCGAACTCCTCGCCGTACGTCAAGGACGGCATCAACCGGTTCGTCGTCGACGGCGACGCGACGGCGGTCAACCCCGAGGGCGCCGGGACGAAGGTCGCCGTCGACGTCGCGCTGACCGTGCCACCCGGTGGATCGGCGACGGTTCGCGTACGGCTCACCGACGAGCCCGTCGTCCCGGGCGGGCCCGACAACCGCATCGAGGCGGACGTCTTCGACGCCGTCGTGGCGCAGCGCCGGGCCGAAGCCGACGAGTTCTACCGGGACCTGATCTCGCCGCAGCTCGCCGACGCGGAACAGCAGGTGGTCCGGCAGGCGCTCGCCGGGATGCTGTGGAGCAAGCAGTACTTCGGCTACGACGTCGAGCAGTGGCTCGCCGAGCACGGCCTGGACCCGCTGGAGGCGGGGGAGATCCGCAACGGCGACTGGTTCCACGTGCTCAGCCACGACGTCATCTCCATGCCCGACACCTGGGAGTACCCGTGGTTCGCCGCCTGGGACCTGGCGTTCCACGCCGTCACCCTGGGCATGGTGGACCTCGCGTTCGCCAAGGGTCAGCTGGACCTGCTGCTGAGCCGGCGCTATCTGCATCCCAACGGCCAGATCCCCGCGTACGAGTGGAACTTCAGCGACGTCAACCCGCCGGTGCACGCCTGGGCCACGTACCTGCTCTACGAGTTCGAGAAGTTCCGTACCGGCCGCGGCGACCGGGCCTGGCTGGAGAACGCCTTCCACAAGCTCGCGAAGAACTTCACCTGGTGGGTCAACCGCAAGGACGTCGACGGCCGCAACGTGTTCCAGGGCGGCTTCCTCGGCCTGGACAACATCGGCGTCTTCGACCGCAGCGCGCCGCTGCCCACCGGCGGCCACCTGGACCAGGCGGACGGTACCGCGTGGATGGCGCTGTACTGCCAGAACATGCTGCAGATCGCGATGGAGCTGGCCGAGGAGGACCCGGTCTACCTGGAGCAGGCGCAGACGTTCTTCGAGCACTTCGCGTGGATCGCGGTCGCGGTCGCGCACACCTCCGGCAAGGCGGAGACGATGTGGGACGAGGAGGACGGCTTCTTCTACGACCTGCTGCGCCTTCCCGACGGCAGCGCCACGCGGCTGCGGGTGCGCTCGATGGTCGGCCTGCTGCCGCTGGCCGCCGCCACCGTCATCCCACCGCATGTGACCACCCGATACCCGCAGCTGCTGGAGGGGGCGCGCGACTTCGTCGCCCGTCACCCGAGCGTCACCTCGGTGCTGTCCGAGGGCCGGCTGAAGGGGGAGCGCGGGCACCACCTGCTGGCGCTCTTCGACGAGCCGCGGCTGCGCCGCATCCTCACCCGGCTGCTCGACGAGGAGGAGTTCCTCAGCCCGTACGGGATCCGCTCGCTCTCGCGCCACCACGCCGCGCACCCCTACGACCTGGATCTGGACGGGCAGCGGTTCCGGGTGGCGTACCAGCCGGCGGAGTCCGACACCGGCATGTTCGGCGGCAACTCGAACTGGCGGGGCCCGATCTGGTTCCCGATGAACATCCTGATCGTCCGGGCGCTGCTGAACCTGTACGTCTGCTACGGCGACGATTTCACCGTGGAGTGCCCGGCGGGCTCGGGGACGCGGATGACCCTGTTCGAGGTGGCCCGCGAGATCTCCGGGCGTCTGACGCGGATCTTCCTTCCCGACGCCGACGGACGCCGGCCGTGCTACGGCGGCCAGCGCATCTTCGCCGAGGACGAGCACTGGCGTGACCTCCTGCTGTTCTCCGAGTACTTCCACGGGGACAACGGAGCCGGCCTGGGCGCCTCCCACCAGACCGGCTGGACCGGGCTGGCCGCGGTGCTGCCGCAGCTGTTCGCCGGGCTCACCCGGGAGGACCTGCTCGATCACGGCCTGATCGGCGTCGGGCCCGCACGCTCCGGAAGGGACGCCCGATGACCGGACGGCCGCCGTACCCGGTGATCTACGAGGTGAACACGCTGCCCTGGCTGACCGCCCTGCGCGAGCGCCTGGGGCCCGCGACGACGCTGGCCGATCTGCCGGCCCGGGTCTGGGACGAGCTCGCGCCGGCCGGCACGAACGCGGTGTGGCTGATGGGGGTGTGGGAGCGCAGCCCGGCCGGGCTCGACCTGGCCCGCGGCAACCCCGCGTTGCAGGAGGCCTTCCGGGCGGCGCTGCCGGACCTGCGGCCCGAGGACGTCGCCGGCTCGCCCTACTGCGTACGCCGGTACGTGGTGGACCCGTCGCTGGGCGGCCCGGCGGCGCTGGCCGAGGCCCGGGCTCAGCTCGCCCGCCGCGGCCTGCGGCTGATCCTCGACTACGTGCCGAACCATGTCGCCCCCGACCACCCCGCCGTGACGGCCCATCCGGACTGGTTCGTGCAGGGCACCCCGCAGGACCTGGCGGAGGATCCCGCGGCCTGGTACGCCGTCGGCGGCCACGTGCTGGCGCACGGGCGGGACCCGTACTTCGCGCCGTGGCCCGACGTCGTGCAGCTCAACGCCTACAGCCGCGACGTCCGCCGGGTGACCGCGGAAGTGCTGGGCGACATCCTCGACCAATGTGACGGCGTCCGCTGCGACATGGCGATGCTGCTCACCAACGACGTGTTCGGCAAGACATGGGGCCCGCACGCCGGTGCCGCCCCCGCCGAGGAGTTCTGGCCGGCGGTGATCGGACAGGTGCGGCGCCGGCACCCCGGAGCGATGGTGATCGCCGAGGCGTACTGGGACATGGAGTGGACGTTGCAGCAGCAGGGGTTCGACTTCTGCTACGACAAGCGCCTCTACGACCGCCTCGCGCACGAGGACGCGGAGGCCGTCCGGACGCACCTCTGCGCCGCCCCGGACTACCAGGAACGGCTCCTGCGCTTCATCGAGAACCATGACGAGCCCCGGGCCGCGGCCGCCATGCCGGGCGGGCGGGACCGTGCCGCCGCCGTGGCGATCGCCACGCTCCCGGGTGCCACGCTGTGGCATCAGGGGCAGCTGGAGGGCAGCCGCGTCCAGCTGCCGGTGTTCCTGGCCCGGCGCCCGGACGAACCCTTCGACGCCGGCCTGGACCGGTTCTACCGCCGGCTGCTCGTCGCTGCGGCCGCCCTGCGGCGGGACCAGTGGACTCTGCTCGGCGCCACCGGGTGGCCGGACAACTCGACCCACCGCGACCTGCTGGCCTGGGCGTGGCACGGCGAACTGCCGCACCACCTGATCGTGATCAACCTGTCCGGCCACGCCGCACAGGGCCGCGTGGCCCTGCCGTGGGCCCTGGGTGGCCGCGACTGGCGACTCACCGATCTGGTGGAGGGCTCTGCGTACCGGCGTGACGGCGACGAGCTCGCGGGTGCGGGTCTCTACGTCGACCTGCCGCCGTGGGGTGCCCACGTCTTGGCCGTGGAGGCGTACTGACCCGGGTCCCACCCCACGGCGGCGTCGCCCGCTACCGCGCCGCGGTGCTCTTCGCCAGGGCGTCGGCTTTGAGTTGCTCGTACTCGGCCGCGGTGACGGCGCCGGAGTCCAGCAGCGCCTTCGCCGAGGCGATCTGCTCCGCCGGGCCGGCCGCTGCGCCGTTGGACGTCGCCAGGGACCTGATGTAGGCGTCCTGCCGCCTCATCGCCTCCGCCTGGGCGGCCTGCGCGCGGTCGGCCATGCCGCGGCCCCGGGCGATCAAGTAGACGAGCACGCCCAGCATCGGCAGGAGGATGAGGAAGACGGTCCACAGCGTCTTGCCGAGGCCGCCGACGTCCCTGCTCCGGAAGAGATCGCCGAACACCCAGAACAGGCACATGAACCAGGCGAGGAAGATGAAGAACTCGAAGATCGCCAGCAGGAACGACCCGTTGTCGTCGAACACTTGAGCAGCCTCCCGTGTCGGCCCTCGCTGCCCGGGGCAGCCGAGGGTGCGGACCCCCGCTACCGCCGAGTGCATCGCACACCGATCGTCCCGGCCTCATCCGCTGCGGGTGTACTTCGCTGTGAAGTCCTCGTACCCGCGGCGGCGGACGGGCGCGGAATAGCCCGGGAGGGATGAGGAACGGCGGTCGCACCACGGCGAGGATGTCGGTAGGAAGCCGTATGCCGGCCCGGAACCCCTGGGGAGCAGCGATGACAACCTTCACGGTATGGAAGTTCGACGATCCCGACGGTGCCGACCGGACCGTGGAGATCCTGAAGAACGCGCAGGCGGACGGCATCGTGAAGATCGACGACCACGCGGTCGTCCGGTGGCCGGTGGGCCGGGCCCATCCCGACACCTCGCACGGGCACGACACCGTCTGGCACGGCGTCGGATGGGGCGCGGTCCTGGGCCTGATGATCGGCACGCTCTTCTTCATGCCGGTGGCGGGGGGCCTGGCCGGCGCGGCCCTCGGCGGTCTGGCCAAGAAGACCGAGGACGCCGGGATCACCAAGGACCAGCTGGAGAAGATCCGCGCGGAGGTGACGGAGGGCACGTCGGCGCTGTTCGTCGTCACCGAGCAGGGTGACCTCGACCGGCTCGGGGAGCGGCTGCGCGGCCTGCACAAGGCCCTGGTCACCACGAACCTGACGGAGGCGGAGCGCAGCGAGCTCCTCGAAGCGTTCGGCGGCCGTTGAGCACCTCCGCAGCTCAGAACCGCGGCGGTACCCGCCGTACTGTCGTCACCGACTCGTCGTGGCCGTCCGGCTTCTGCCGCTTCGGCAGCGTCACCTCGCGAGGCGGCAGGGGCTGGTACGGCACATTGCCGAGCAGGTGCGCGATGACGTTGAGCCGCCCGCGCTTCTTGTCGTCGGTGCGGGCCACGTACCACGGCGCCCAGGCGGTGTCGGTGGCATGGAACATCTCGTCGCGCGCGCGGGAGTAGTCGTTCCACCGGCTGTAGGACTTGAGGTCGAGGTCGGACAGCTTCCACACCTTGCGCGGGTCGTTGATCCGGCTCTCCAGGCGGCGGGTCTGCTCGTCCCGGCCGACCTCGAGCCAGTACTTGAGCAGGATCACGCCGGAGTCGACGATTGCCCGCTCCACCCCCGGCACCGCCTGGAGGAACTCCCGGGTCTGCGCCTCGGTGCAGAAGCCCATCACCCGCTCGACGCCGGCCCGGTTGTACCAGCTGCGGTCGAAGATGACCACGTCACCCGCGCCCGGCAGGTGCGGCACGTACCGCTGGAGGTACATCTGGGAGCGCTCGCGCGCGGTCGGGGCGGGCAACGCGACGACCCGGAAGACGCGCGGGCTCACCCGCTCGGTGATCGCTTTGATCGTGCCGCCCTTGCCCGCCGTGTCGCGGCCCTCGAAGACGATGCAGATCTTCGCCCCGGTGCGCTTCACCCACTCCTGCATCGCGACCAGCTCGCCGTGCAGTACGCGCAGTTCACGCTGGTACTGCTTGTTCTTCATCCGTGGCTCGGACGATGTGCCGGCGGCTACGTCGCCGCCGCTGCGGTGGCGCTTGTGCTTCACCATGGCGGGTCTCCTCGGGTCTCCCGGCTGAAGGACCTCGGTGGCGTGGACGCGCCGGAGCGGGCTCGCGCCGGGGTGACAGCCCGTTGCGGGTCGATGGCCACCCGCGGCACCCGGGTCCGGCGTACCGCCTTGACGACCTCGACGACGACCGGCAGCACCAGGGCCAGGCCGCAGCAGGCCAGCCACTGCAGGCCGGTGAGCGGCTGGGTGAGCAGGCTCTGCTGCAGGAAGTCGACCCGGGTGGCGAGCACGACGAGGGCGACCGTGATCAGCCCGATGGCCGCGGCCCGCAGGATCGGCGGCAGGAGCCCACCGGCCGGATCGCGCCGGTTCGTCAGCGCGTTGCCGACCGTACCCAGGCCCATCACCACGAACGTCATCGTCATGGCGGCGCTCGGTGCGTCGGTGCGTGGCTCGTCGGGGCCGGCGAGGAGCGGCACCAGCGCGGACCCGAACAGCACCACGGCGTAGAGCAGCCAGAACAGCACCGCCCGGCGGTTGGTGATCGGGACCGCCGGGTCGCGCGGTGGCCGGTGCATGACCTGCGGGTCGCCCGGGTCGGCGGCGATGATGACGACGCCGACGGCGGTGGCGAAGAAGAACAGGTAGAGCACCATCGACGGGGTCATCGCCACGCCCTGGTTGATGTCGAGGGCGGTGGCGGTCACGAAGAGCATCACGAGCGCGAGCAGCTGGGTCATCTGGTAGCGCACGTACGCGACGATCTTGTCGTAGACGCGCCGGCCGATCTCGACCGCGCGGACCAGCGTGCCGAAGTTGTCGTCGGTCAGGATCATGCGTGCGGCCTGCTTCGTGACCTCGCTGCCGCTGCCCATGGCGACGCCGATGTCCGCCTGCTTCAGCGCCGCCGCGTCGTTGACGGCGTCACCGGTCATCGCGACGATCAGGCCCTGCCGCTGCATCGACCGGGCCAGGCGGAGCTTGTCCTCGGGGGAGACGCGGCCGAAGACGTGCAGCTCCGGCAGCCGTCGCGCCAGCTCCTCGTCCGGCAGCTCGCGCAGCTCCCGGCCGCTGATCGCGCCGGGTCCCAGCCCGAGGGTCTCGCCGATGGCCTGGGCGGTCACCGCGTGGTCGCCGGTGATCATCCGGACGTCGATGCCGGCCCGCAGCGCGGTGCGCACCGCGCCCGCCGCCTCGGCCCGCAGCGGGTCGATGATGCCGACCATGCCGACGAAGCCGAGGTCCCGGGTCAGCGACATCGGGTCGGCGAGCGCCGCCGGGACCTCGTCGGGTGCGATGAGCCGGGCGGCGAAGGCCAGCACCCGCAGACCCTTCTCGCCCATGCGCCGGTTCGCGGCCTCGATGCCCGCCCGGGCCCGTTCGATCGGCACCTGCGACCCGCTCAGCGGCCCGCCCGCGTGCGAGCAGCGGGCCAGGACGACGTCCGGTGCGCCCTTGACCAGCTCGATGACCTGTTGCGTGGCGTCGACCGGATAGCGGTGGTAGGTGGCCATGAACTTGTACGCCGAGTCGAACGGCACCTCCGCCAGACGCGGATAGGCCCGCCGGGTCTCGGCGGCATCCACGCCGAGCTTGGCGGCGAGCACGACAAGGGCCGCCTCCGTCGGGTCGCCCACCACGGTGCCGTCGTCGCCGACCGTGGCGTCGCTGTCGAGCGCGAGTCCCAGGGCCACGCGGGTGAAGTCGGGCACCGGGCTGCCGGCCACCGAGGTGAACTCCCCGGACGTGCGGTAGCCCTCGCCCTGGACGGTGAACCAGGAGCCGCCGGCGTAGAGCACCGACACCATCATCTCGTTCATCGTCAGCGTGCCGGTCTTGTCGGTGTTGATCGCGCTCGTCGCGCCGAGCGTCTCCACGTCCGTGAGGTTCTTGACGATGGCCTTGGCCCGGGCGAGGTCCTTGGCGCCGTAGGAGAGCAGCCCGGCGACGAACGCGGGCAGGCCGGTCGGGATGGCCGATATCGCCATCGCGGTGCCCAGCAGGATCACCTGATCGAGGTCCATGCCGCGGACCAGTCCCACCACGACGATGAACGCCACCGCGGTCCAGGCGATGACGCCCAGGACCTTCGTCAGGGAGTCGAGTTCCCGCTGCAGCGGCGAGCGGGTCCGTTCCACCGTGGTCAGCATGGTGGCGATCCGGCCCATCTCGGTTCGCATGCCGGTGGCCGTGACCACCATGGTCGCCGTGCCGCGGGTGACCGAGGTGTTCTGGAACAGCATGTTGGTGCGATCGCCCAGGGCGATGTCGCCGGTGGGCAGGGCCCCGGCGTCCTTGGCGACCGGCGCGCTCTCCCCGGTGAGCGCGGCCTCCTGCGTCTCGAGCGTGGCCGAGCGCAGCAGCCGCCCGTCGGCGGGGACGAGGTCGCCCGCCTCGAGCCGGACGATGTCGCCGGGGACCACCTCGGCGGCGGGAACGACGACGAGATCACCGCCGCGGACCAGCTTGGCCTCCGGCACCTGCATCCGGGCCAGCGCGTCGACGCTGGCCCGGGCGTTGAGTTCCTGCCGTGCGCCGAGGACGACGTTGAGCAGGACCAGCGACCCCACGATCACGGCGGTGGAGACCTCACCGATCAGGAGGCTCACCGCGACCACGATGACGAGCATGATGTTCATCGGGTCGCGGAGCTGCTGCAACGCCACGGCCCACACGGACGGCGGCCGCTCCTCGGCGATCCGGTTCGCGCCGAACCGGGCGAACCGGGTGGCCGCCTCGGCGGGGCTGAGCCCGAGCTCGGCATCGCTGCCCATGGCCGTCACCACGTCCTGCGCGGTACGGGCGAACCACGGCCGACCGGCCTCCGGGAAGTCGGGAGGCCGCTGCTGCATCGTGCCGGTGCTGTCGGTCATCGCGTGGCCCTCTCCACCGCCGGGTCCTGGTGAGTACGCGCGCCGCCCGGATGCCGGGCCTGATGTCGCAGGCCGGCGATCGCGATGATCGACATGCCGATGCCGGTGAAGACGAGGACCGTCGCGCCGACGAAGACGAAGGCACGGAGTCCGATCTCGGGCCAGGTGAGCACCGTGATCGCGCCGAGCACCATGAGCAGCGCGGTGGCGATCTGCCAGCTGCTGCCGCGTTGTGGCCCCGCCCCGACGGCCGAGAAGAGCTGCACGAGGCCGTCCAGCAGCCAGCCGATCGCGACGAGGACGAGCAGCACTGCCAGCGACGCCGTGAGGTTGCGCAGGCACAGGATCCCGACCAGCCCGGTCAGGACGCCGAACACGATGCCGAGGATCCGCTGGAGCATCGGGTGGTCCGACGCGAAGAGCAGCAGGCCGGCGCGGAAGAAGCCGGTCACGGCCAGGTTGAGTCCGAAGAGGATCGCGACCACCCGCAGCGTGGCGTCCGGCCAGGCGAAGGCCGCGGCGCCGACCGCGGTCGCGAACAGGCCGGCGAGGAGGTGGAGCCACAGGTACACCGGCCGCTGCGCGTGGGCCGCTGCCGGTGCGGGCGGCCGTTCGGGCATCGCTGTCATGGCCCGATGGTGCGGGCCGGGGGTGGCGCTTCTCCTCATCCCGGCGGCATGAACGATGCCGGTGCGTGAACGATGCCGGTGCGTGAACGATGCCGGTGCCGGGAACGCCGGTCGGACGTATCGGGCCGGACCCGGTCCGCTCAGAGCGTGTCGTCCGGTGGCAACGTGTCGTCCGGTGGCAACGTGTCGTCCGGTGGCAACCGGCGTACCTCGATGAGCCGGAGACCGAGGCCGTGGATCCGGGAGATCAGCCCGACGACGGCGGACTGGTCCGCCAGCGATCCGTGCAGCACGGTCTCCGGCGGTTCGACGCTGACGGTGAGGTCGCGCAACTCCGTCAGCAGCTCCGCCGGGATCTCCCCGGACACCCGGATCTGGTAGGTCGCCTCCTTCATGATCCTTGCCCTTCAGGTACGGAACCGGCCGCTGTGTCGATTGTCGACAGGATCCGGTTCCGGCGGTGTCGTGCCATCTGGTCCTCCTCGGCGGCGCTGGGTCCAGCGTGGTGCGCCGGGCGCCCGGGCGCGTCATTCCCCGGGGGTGACGCTCGTGGCGGGCGCCGGGGGTTGGCTGTGGACGAGGTCACCCAGGGACCGGGCGCAGGCCCGTGGAGGTGCGCGATGACTGACGGGCGGACCGGATCCGGTGTCATGACGCCGGTGGACGAGGCGGGGCAGGCACCCGGCCGGGACCCCGCGGCCCGCTTCGCCGCGGGCCGGGCGGCCCGTCGTGGCGTACCTCTCGGCGCCCACGCCGCGCTGCCCGCTCGGGAGGACGGCCAGGATCCGGTCGCGGTGCTGACGGCACAGGCGGCCGCGCGGGTGCCGGAACTCGTGCCGATCCGGTACGGCCGGATGCTGACCTCGCCGCTCGCGTTCTTCCGTGGCGCCGCGGCCGTCATGGCGGCGGACCTGGCCGGCACCCCCTCGTCGGGACTGATGTGCCAGCTCTGCGGCGACGCGCACCTGAGCAACTTCGGCGTGTTCGCCTCGCCGGAACGGCACCTGGTGTTCGACGTGAACGACTTCGACGAGACGCATCCGGGCCCGTGGGAGTGGGACCTCAAGCGGCTCGCGGCCAGCCTGGTCGTCGCGGCCCGGGACCGCGGGTTCCGCCGCAGGTCGCGGGCGGCGGTCGTCGCGTCCGCCGTCAGCCGGTACCGGCAGGCGATGAGCACCTTCGCCGGGCAGGGCGAGCTCCAGGTGTGGTACGCCCGCGCGGACGTCGACGAGGTCAGCCGGCTGGTGAAGGACCTGCTCAGCAAGGACCGGCGCAAGCGCTTCGCGGCGGCGCAGGCGAAGGCCCGGACCCGGGACAGCCTGCACGCGTTCCGCAAGATGACGGCGGTGGTGGACGGACACCGCCGGCTCGTGGCGGATCCGCCGCTGGTCGTGCCGGTCGAGGACCTTCTGCCCGACGCCGGCCGGGCCGAGCTGGAGAACCAGATCCGCGACCTGCTCGCCCAGTACGCCGAGACGCTGACCCCGGACCGGCGCCGGCTGCTCGCCGCCTTCCGGTTCGTCGACCTCGCCCGCAAGGTCGTCGGCGTCGGCAGCGTCGGCACCCGGTGCTGGATCGTGCTGCTCAGCGGGCGCGACGAGAACGATCCGCTGCTCCTGCAGGTCAAGGAGGCGCCCGCCTCGGTGCTGGCTGCGCACGTACCCGTGCAGGACTCGACCGGCTGGCGCAGCGAGGGCGAACGGGTGGTGCTCGGCCAGCGGCTGATGCAGGCCAGCAGCGACATCTTCCTGGGCTGGCAGACAGTGCCCGGCATCGACGGCCAGGTCCGCGACTTCTACGTCCGGCAGCTGCGTGACTGGAAGGGCTCGGCGGCCGTCGAGACGCTGGACGAACGCACGATGGAGGTCTACGGGGCGCTCTGCGGGTGGACGCTCGCGCGGGCGCACGCCCGTAACGGCGACCGGATCGCGATCGCCGGTTACCTCGACGACGGCACCGCCTTCGACCAGGCGCTCGTCGAGTTCGGCGAGCGGTACGCCGACCGTAACGAGCAGGACTTCCAGGCCCTGACCGAGGCGGCACGCGCGGGCCGCATCGAGGTGCGTACCGGCATCTGAGCGTGGGGTCGACCGGTCATCCCACCGGCATGAGGACACGGTTCCCGGCCGGGCCGACACTCCCGGAAACGATCGCGTCGTGACGGGAGTCCGCCATGGTTGACACGAAAGCCGTCCCCGCGCCCGTCGTGCCGGTGCCCGCGGGGCCGGCGCAGCGCTGGCTGGCTCGGCTCAGCTTCCTCGTCGCCGCTGCGGCGGCCGTGCTCGTGATCACGGTGGCCGGCGTGCGCGGCAGCGTCGGGCTGCTTCTCGTCGGCGGTGTGGGCATGGCGGTGGCGCTGGCCGGAGCCTGGTGGTTCCTCAGCCACCGCGGCGTCCTCCGCTGGCTGGCCGCCCTGCTCGTCGCCGGCGCGCCGCTGACCATCGCCGTCCTCTACGCGCGCGCCCGCCTGGTCTGGGTCGTGGTCCTCTTCGCCGTGCTGTGGCCGGCGGCGCTGGCGGCCGGGCGCCGCGCGCTGGCCACCCCCGGTGCCGCCGGCCCGCACGAGTACGCCACGCCGCCGCCCCGGCGCCCGTACCTGATCATGAATCCGCGCTCCGGCGGCGGCAAGGTCGGCCGGTTCGACCTGGTCGCCCGGGCCCGGGAGCTCGGCGCGCAGGTCGCGCTGCTCGAGGGACAGGTCAGCGTCGTCGAGCTGGCGCGGCAGGCGGTCCGCGACGGCGCCGACCTGCTCGGCGTCGCCGGCGGGGACGGCACCCAGGCGCTGGTGGCCGGCGTCGCCGCCGAGCACGGGCTGCCGTTCATGGTCATCTCGGCGGGTACCCGCAACCACTTCGCGCTCGACCTGGGTCTGGACCGCGACGATCCGGCGACCTGCCTGGACGCGCTCGCCGACGGCGTCGAGCTGCGGGTGGACCTGGGCCGGATCGGCGGCCGCACCTTCGTCAACAACGCCTCGTTCGGTGCGTACGCGGCCGTGGTGCAGAGCCCGGCCTACCGTGACGACAAGACCCGGACCACGCTCGACATGCTGCCCGATCTGCTGACCGGGCACGAGGGGCCCCGCCTGCGGGTGATCGCCGGCGACCTCGACCTGACCGGTCCGCAGGCGGTGCTGATCAGCAACAACCCGTACGGTTCCGAGGACGTCGCGGGGCTGGGCCGGCGCCCCCGGCTCGACGGCGGCGTCCTCGGCGTGCTGGCCGTCACCGTGCACGGCGCCGTGGACGCCGCGGCGCTCGTCGGCGGCCGGCGATGGTCGAAGGCGGTGGTCACGCGCACCGTCACCGAGGCGGTCGTCGAGGCGGACGCGCCCTCGATCCCGGTGGGGATCGACGGAGAGGCCGTCTCGATGCCGACGCCGGTGCGCTGCACCGTCCGGCGGGGCGCGTTGCGGGTCCGGGTGCCGCGGCGGCGGCCGGGCGTACCCGCGCCGCCGCCGGAGCTGGACTGGACCCGGCTACGCCGGCTGGCCCTCTCCATCGGACGGCCCTGACCGGTCCGTCCTCAGTGCGCTCCGATCTCGGCCGAGGCGCCGGGGCCGGCGACGTCCCGCGTTCCGGCCCGCGCTACGACGGTGACCAGCACCTCGTACGCCGCCAGGACCACGGCGATCACGAGCAGGGCGGTCCAGGACGACAGGATCAGGGCGAGCACGGCTGCGACGACGAGGCCGCCGACCCGGAGCACGTCCAGGTGCGTGGCTGCCCAGCCCGGGCCGCGGGCGACCACGACCCGCGTACCCGTGCGGATGCCGCGACCGGTGGCCCGCGCGCCCACGGCGAGCTGGTGACGCAGCCACCGGGGGCCGCGCCCGGGGCCGATCAGGTACATCAGCACCGCCAGTACGGCGCCGATCCAGATGAGCTGGACACCCCGCTCACGCAGCTGGGCGAACACGGTGGTGAACGCGGCGGCGGCGCCCTCGCGGTAGAGGCCGGCCGGAACCTGCTCGAGCACCTGGGCGCGCACCGCGCGCAACGCCGCTGTCACGGCCACGGCGGCGACGATCAACCACAGACCGAGCTGGAGCAGGGTACGCCGGCGGGCCGGCGAGACGGCCAGCGAGATCAGCAGCAGCAGGATCGTGCCGATCACGGCGACGGCCAGCCCCCGCTTCGCCGTCGCGACGGCCTGCTGGGCGGCCCGGAGCCGGCCGGAGTCGTACACGGTGAACTGGGCGAAGTTCGCCGGGAGGGTGACGCCCAGGGTCTGCTGCACCCGGTCGCGCAGGTTGTCCGGTATCGCGCCGCTGCTCAGATCCGGCAGGGTGAGCTGCTTGCCGAACATCGTGGGCAGCTGGGCGCTGAGTTGCCGCAGCACCTGGTTGATCAGCGGCAGGAGGTCCACGTCCACCCGGCCCTCCCGGGCCACGAGGATGTCGCTGGTGCCGTTGATGACGGCCACCGCACGCTGATGTGCCCGGCGCGTCACTTCGATCCAGATGCGCTGGAACTGATCGCTCTGCAGGACGGTGGTGACGGTCTCGCGTACCTTGTCGCGCAGCTGACCCGCCACCGGCCCGGCGATGAACGCCGCCTGCTGGGGCAGCACGGCGCGCAGGCGCCCCTCGACGTCGACGGCGACGAAGATCTGGTTGGTGGCGTAGTCGGCCACCGCGGCGGCGACCTGCGGATTCTGCGGCAGCGGCGCGACGGTCGCCACCCACCGGTCGGTGTTCAGCGCGGTCCGCGCGGACCACACCCCGACGACACCGGACACCAGGCCGAACGCGGTGACGGCGATGAGGACGGCGGCCAGCAGGCCGCGCAGCGTACGGATGACCGACGCCCGCCGCTGCCGGGTGTCGAGCCGTGCGTGCAGCGCCGAGACCTCGGAGCGCAGCCGCTCCAGCTCGGCGGCCTCGACCGGCTCGCCGGACTGCTGACTCTCGGGGGCGACAGCCGCTCCGGCGAGGTCCTGCCGGGCATCCGGGCCGGCGCTCATGACTGTCCCGCCCGCAGGGCCGCGGCCGTGTTCCCGGCTGCGCAGCCGACCGGCGGCCGGCCCTCGGACGCGTTCATCGCAGCCATCCCGTCCTCCTCTGATCGCATGCGTGACGGTGTCTGTCAACGGTTGTCGGCGGGTGGCCGGGCCGGGTCATCCCGCCCGGATGAACGTCTCCGCACCAGCGGCGACGGCACCACCGGCCACGGCGCCGCCGTTCATCCACGACAGATGACGTGGGGCGCCGCAGCCGCGCGCATCCTCCCGGCATGAGACCGATGCGACCACGGATCCCCGGCACTCCGGGGGCGGCCGGACCGCGTGCCGTGACCGGGTGGGCCGTGTGGGTGCTCGTGGGGACGGGCACCGTCGCGGTGGTCGCCGGGGTAGGGCTGCGGGGCGAGCCCCTGACACCCGGATGACGGCGTACGGTCGGCTCGCCGGCCGTGTGGACCGCCTGCAGCGACGGTACGGCGTCCTGGGCTTCCCCTACGCGGTGGCGCGGAAGTTCGCCGACGACGGTGGAGGCCGCGAGGCGGCGCTCATCACGTATTACGGATTCCTGAGCATCTTCCCGGTCCTGTTGATCGGTGTCGCCCTCGTGTCCCGGGTGCTTGTTGAACGTCCGGAGGTGCGGCACCGCCTGGTGACGGCGATCGTGCCGCCCTCGCTGCGCGCCACCGTGGAGAGCGCCGCCGCGGCACTGCCGGCCTCGTCCGCCGGGCTCGCCATCGGCCTGGTCGGCCTGCTCTTCTCGGCCGCCGGGGTGGTGTTCTCCGCGTACTGCACCCTCAACCACCTCGCCGCGGTGCCTTTCCGGGCGCGCGCCGGCGCGGCGCGGCGTTACCTGCGGATGCTGCTGGTGCTGCTGCTCCTCGTGGCCGGGGCGGTCGCGGTCGGCGGGCTGACGGTGGCTGCCACCGCCATCCCCGGCCTGCCGGGCGTCTCACGGGCCGTGGCGGTGCTGGGCTCCGGCCTCGTCGTTCTCGTCGTGCTGCTGGTCGCCGCCCGGCTGCTGCTGACCTGCCCGGCACCGGTCGGGGCGCTGTGGCCGGCCGCCGTGCCCGGCGCCGTCGCGGTGACGGTCGTGCTCCACGTCGGGGCCGCTGTGCTGCCCGGCCTGGTGCGGCGCGCGGGCGCGCTCTACGGCGGCTTCGCGACCGTCGCCGGGATGTTCACCATGCTGTACGTCCTCAGCCTCGCCCTGGTGTGCTCGGCCGAGATCGCCGCCGTCCGCCGGGCCCGGCTGTGGCCCCGCGCCATCGACCGGAGCCGGCCCACGGCGGCCGATGCCCGGGCCCTGGCCCTGCTCGCCCGTGAACAGGAGCGCACCCCGGTGGACCGGGTCGCGTCGTGGCAGCTGCCGCCGGGAGGAAGCGCGCGGGGCTAGTGTGCGGGCGCGTTCCGGCCGGGGACGCCGGTCGCCGGGCCCGTGGTGTTCCCGGGCAGCAGCGTCGCCGTCACCAGCCCGACGACGCCGGCGACGGCCACCGCGACCATGGCGAGCCCGTACGCCCGCTGCGGCGTGGTGGTGATGCCCGCGACCAGGATGGTGCCGGCCAGCGCCGCGCCGAGCGACGAGCCCAGGTTGGACACGCACCGGGACAGCCCCGAGATCTCGCCCTGCAGCTCCTCGCCGAAGCTCGACTGCACGACGTTCACCGACGGGGTGAGCATGCCGCCCAGCCCGAAGCCGATGAGGAACAGGCCGGGGGCGAAGGCCCACGCCGTCGGCCGGCCGGTCACCAGCAGCAGCAGCAGCGCGGCGATGCCGGCGATGGTGATGGCGAAGCCGGCCACGATGAGTGTGCGCTGGGCGCGGCGCTTCGCGAACCGCTCCGCGGCCAGCGAGGACAGCAGCAGCCCGAGCGTCGTCGCCGTGAAGATCACGCCGGTCTGTATGGCGTTGTACCCCCGGACCACCTGCAGGTACGCCGAGACGACGAACGACGTTCCCATGAGCATGAGCCACTGGGCGTTCTGCGTGATCAGGCCGAGGTTCGACGTCCGGTTGCGGAACAGCGCGGTGGACAGCAGCGGCTCCCGGCCGGCGCGTTCCTTGGCCCGTGCCGCCACGAAGAACCAGGTCAGCACGGCGCCGCCGGCCGCCAGCAGGCCGAGCATGAGCCACAGGTTGTTGTCCGCCGCCAGGATCCCGGTCACGACCAGCACCAGGCCGACGGCCGACAGCACCGTGCCGCTGATGTCGAACGGCCGGGACCGGTCCGCCGGCAACGGGTCATGGACCCAGCGGCGGCTCAGCACGACGATCGCGCCGACGATCGCCACCTGGAGCAGGAAGGCGGCCCGCCAGCTGATCGTCGAGGTGATGAACCCGCCGATCAGCGGGCCGGCCGCGGCCCCGATGCCGCCCAGCGCGCTGATCGCGCCGAAGGCCCGGGCCCGGGAGCTCAGCTCGGTGAACAGCAGCGTGGTGAGGATGTAGACCGGCGGGATCAGCAGCGCCGTGCCGATGCCTTCGAGGATCGAGTTGCCGATGAGCAGCACACCCAGCCCGGGGGCGACCGCCGAGAGCAGGGCGCCGACGCCGTAGACGACCAGCCCGGCGGTCAGGCAGCGCTTGCGGCCGTACCGGTCGGTCAGCTTGCCGCCGGGAATCATGAGCGCGGCCATCACCAGCAGGAAGATCGTGATGACCACCTGGACGCCCTGCACGGTGGTGCCGAGGTCCACGCTGATGTCGTTGATCATCACGTTCATGCTGGAGCCGGCGAAGCTGCAGACGAACTGCGCGAGGGCGAACGGCACCAGAGCCTTCCGCAACGCGCTCGCCGGTCTGCCCGCCGTGGCCCGCTCAGACATTGCCCACCGCCTCGCTTGCGCCTGACGTCCTCGCACGAGCCTGCGTGCGGCGGCGGCCACGAGCATCATCCCCACCGCATGAGGCACACCCCGGCCGCCACGGGGATGCTCGGCAGCGATCCTGCCGTCCGACACCGGGAAAGGACGTGTCTTCCGTGTCCGACTACTCCCTCATCGCCGACCACGGCCTCGTCGGGGACCTGCAGACGGCGGCGCTGGTCGCCACCGACGGCAGCGTCGACTGGTTCTGTTCCCCCCGGTTCGACTCGCCGAGCGTGTTCGGCGCCCTGCTCGACGCCGGACGCGGCGGACGTCTGCGCATCCGGCCGGCGAGCGGCGTCGTCACCGTCCGCCAGCTCTACGTTCCCGACACCGCGGTGCTGG
The DNA here is from genome assembly GCF_040677315.1 of Actinoplanes sp. NPDC049316. NCBI lineage: Bacteria > Bacillati > Actinomycetota > Actinomycetes > Micromonosporales > Micromonosporaceae > Actinoplanes > Actinoplanes sp. NPDC049316. The sequence goes on from NZ_JBFAQM010000001.1 coordinate 122,345, forward strand.
TCACCCGGTTCCTGACCGACGCGGGCGTCGGTGAGATCGTCGACTTCATGCCGGTGGCCGCGACGACGGTCGCCACGACCAGCCGCCGGCTGATCCGCATGGTGCGGTGCGTCCGCGGCGAGATGACCTTCGCCGTCGAGGTGGCGCCGCGCTTCGACTACGGACGCGAACCCTTCGAGACCCATCTCAGCGAGGACGGCGCGGTGTTCCAGGGCGCCCGGACCGCCATGACCGTCTGCCTCATCCGCGAACCGGACGATCAGATCGCGCGTACGTGGATCGACGGCGACGGCGACGTGCACGGCGAGGTCCGGCTCACGGCAGGTCAGATGCGCGGCCTGTCGGTGCAGACCGGGACCGCCGGGCCGGTACGGCCGGTGCGGGTGGCCGAGGCGTGGCGGCTGTTCGACGAGACCGTCGACTTCTGGGAGGCCTGGGTGGGCCGGTCGACCTACGCCGGCCGCTGGCGCGAGACCCTGCACCGCTCGGCCATCACGCTCAAGCTCATGACGTACGCGCCGACCGGGGCGCTCGTGGCGGCGCCGACCGCCGCGCTCCCGGAGCAGATCGGCGGCGAGCGGAACTGGGACTACCGCTACACCTGGGTACGGGACGCGTCGTTCTCCGTCTACTCCCTGCTCGGCCTGGGCTACACGGACGAGGCCGCGGCGCTGGGACGCTGGCTGCGCGACCGGGTCGACGAGCAGGCCGACAAGAACGGCGGCGGCCCGCTGCAGATCATGTACCGGGTGGACGGTTCCAGCGATCTGTCCGAGGAATCCCTCGGACACTGGGAGGGGTACCGCGGCTCGGCGCCCGTGCGCGTCGGCAACGGCGCGGCGGGTCAACTGCAGCTCGACATCTACGGTGAGGCCCTGGACAGCATCTACGTCGCGGACCGGCACGGTGTCGCCGTCGGCCATCAGGGCTGGCTGCGGATCTGTGACCTGCTCGACTGGGTCAGCGAGAACTGGGACCAGCCGGAGGAGGGGATCTGGGAGACCCGCGGCGGGCGGCGCGATTTCACGTACGGGCGGCTGATGTGCTGGGTGGCGCTGGACCGTGGTGTCCGGCTCGCCGTGGAGCGCGGCCGGCCCGCCCCGATCGAGCGCTGGCGTACGCACCGCGATGCCATCTACCGGCAGATCATGGAACGGGGCTGGAGCCCGACCCGCCGGGCGTTCCGGCAGCACTACGACACCGACGTGCTGGACTCCGCCCTGCTGCGGATGCCCACCGTCGGCTTCATCCCGCCCACCGATCCGATGTGGATCGAGACGTTGCGGGCGATGGACGCCGAACTCGTCACCGACAGCCTCGTGTACCGCTACGACCCGGCCGCCTCACCCGACGGCCTGCGCGGCTCGGAAGGCACCTTCTCGCTGTGCACGTTCGCGTACGTCACCTCGCTGGCCGGCGCCGGTCAGGTCGACAAGGCGCGGCTGACCTTCGAGAAGATGCTGACGTACGCCAACCATCTGGGCCTGTACTCGGAGGAGATCGGCCTCACCGGGGAGCAGCTCGGCAACTTCCCGCAGGCGTTCACCCACCTGGCGCTCATCGACGCGGCCATCGCCCTGGACCGGGAGCTCGACCGGCGTCCGCGGGGGCTCGAGCAGCGCCGTACCGTCGTGCCGGCCCGGTGACCGCCGGCCGCACGGGCGGCTATCCCGGCTGCGCCGTCCGCACACACAGCAGACGTACGCCGGACTGGTCGAGCCGTTGCAGCAGGCGGAGCAGGTCCTCCTCGCCGAGCCGGCCCTGGATGACGCTGTGACTGCGTACGGTGCGGCACTGCATCTCGCTGAACGTCGTCCGCAGCAGCGGCCCCAGGAACCCGTTGATCCGGATCTCGTAGTGCTCGGCCATCAGCGCGGCCTCCCGTTCCCCTCCAGCGACTGTTCGCTTCCTGCCGGACGGCTTCCTCGGCGCATCGCGGCGACCCGGTGCGACTGTCACCCGGATCCGTTGCATCCGGCGTCACCCCGCGAGGATGAATATCAGGTCATAACGCCCCCGGTCGCAGGGCCTCCGGCCCTGGATCGGGCCCGGCGGATCTGCTTCTGGTGGAGAAACGGCCTGATGAAGCGGCCGGGGATCTCCGCGATTACCCGATCCGAACGATGCGTGGGAGCGCGGCCCCGCGCGACGGTGGGGAAGGTGCGCTGCGCCGTCACGGGGTCCGAGGGGGTGCGACATGATCACGGATCCAGGTTCAGTCGTGGTGGAGCGGCCGCGGCCGATCGAGGACAGCCGCTTCCCCGCGACGAAATTCGTCCCACCGGACGCACCACCGTTCATGGTGGCCCGGCCATTGTTGATCGATCGGGTGGCACGCGGCGTCCGGGGACCGATCACGGTGATCACCGGTCCCGCTGGCAGCGGCAAGACGCAGCTCGTGGCGTCGTGGCGGGCGAGCCTGCGACATCCGGCCCCGGTCGCCTGGCTCAGCCTCGACGGTGACGACCGGCAGCGCGGCACACTATGGATGTCCGTCGTCGAGGCGCTGTCCAAGGCCAGCCCTTCTCTGGCGGGGAAGCTCACAGTCCCCCCGGCGTCCGCCGGCGTCGACCGGGCGGCACTGGGCCGCATCGCGGCCGCTCTGCGTCAGGAACGCGAGCCGGTCGTGCTCGTCCTCGACGGCATGTCCTGGCTGGACGAGGCGGAGCCCGCGTCCGACCTGGACTTCGTCCTGCGCCACAGCGAGCGCCGGCTGCGGCTGATCGTGACCGGGCGCTGGAATCCGCCGCTGCCGCTGCACCGCTACCGGATCGAGGGGGCGCTGTGCGAGATCCGCAGCACCGACCTCGCCTTCTCCGCCGAGGACGCGGGCAAGCTCATGGTGCTGCACGGCATCACGCTCAGCGAGCACGGTCTCGCGGTTCTCCTGGAACGTACCGAGGGCTGGGCCGCCGGCCTGCGCCTGTTCGCGTGCGCCTGCCAGGACCGCAGTGATCCGGAGGAGTTCCTCGCCACGCTGTCGGGGGAGGAGAGCACCATCGCTGAATACTTCATGGGCGAGGTGCTGCGGCTCCAGGCGCCCGAGGTACGCCGGTTCCTGCTGCAGACGAGCGTCCTCGGCACCTTCACGCCCGAGCTCGCCGCCGCGGTCGCCGGTCGCACCGACGCGCACCGGCTGCTGGCCGATCTCGCCCGGGTCAACGCGTTCGTGCAGTCAGTGGGCACGGAGACGCCCGCCTACCGCTACCACCGCCTGTTCGCCGAGCTCCTGCACGCCCAGCTGACCCTGGACGATCCGGGTGCCGCGCAGGTGCTGCACCGCCGGGCAGCCCGATTCCTGGCCGATCAAGGGGACACCGTCGAGGCGATGCGGCATGCCGCCGCGGCGCAGGACTGGGAACTGACATGCTCGATCGCCGTCGACGACTACGCCATCGGCCGGCTGATGACCGAGGGGACGGCGGGGCGTGACGGCGCGCCGCTGCGCGGGTTGCCGCAGGGCGCGGGCGGGCTGGAGGGGGCGGTGGTCCGGGCGGCGCTGGCCCTTGCCGAGTCGCGGCGCGACTCGGCCCTGCGGGAGATGGCGCAGGCGGAGCACCTGCTGAGCCGCCGGGGCGCGGACTGCGGTGACGCGCTGACCCTGGCCTGTCTGCTGATCAACATCGCACTGCTGCTGCCCGGACCGGACACGGCTCAGATCTTGTCCTGGATAGCCGTCGCCGAGACCTTCCTCGGCGTCGCCCCGGCTGAGTCCCTGCGACGGCGCCCCGAGCTGCCCGCGATGCTGCTCAGCGCCAAGGGCGCCGTGCTGAGCCGGCGCGGCGACATCGAAGCGGCCGCGGCCACGCTGGCCGACGCCGCCGGGGCCGAAGCGCCGGGTTGCGAGTATGCCCAGGTGGAAGCCCTGCAGCAGTGGGCGCTGCTGGAGGCGTACCGCGGCCGGTTGGGGCGGGCGGAGGCGCTGGCCCGCCGGGCGCTCGAGCGCGCCGCGATCTGCGGGACGCAGCATCGGGCCCGGCCGGCCGGCGCGGAGCTCGCGCTCGCCTGGGTGGCGCTCGAGCACTACGACATCGAGGCGGCCGACCGGCATCTGCGTGCCGCGCATCCGGACTGTGTGCCGGGCGCCGACGGGCTCCTGCTGTCGGCGTACGCGCTGGTGAAGAGCCGCCGCCTGCAGGCACGAGGGGAGCTGCGCGGCGCCTTGAGCACCCTCCGGGCCGTCGGCGGGGACGGTTCCGCGCCGTCCGCCCCGGACTGGCTCGCCCGCGAGGTGGCGCTGGCCGAGGCGCGCTTGCTGATCACGGCCGGACGGGTGCCGGAGGCGGGAACCGTCCTGGAGCGATTCCCCGAACCCCGCCGACCCGAAGTGAACGTCGTCGTCGCCGCGTTGCGGCTGGCCGCCGGGGATCCGGCGGAAGCATCCGGCATCGCCCGAGCCGTCGCCGAGGACACGGGCGTCTCCAGGCCCGTCGCCGTCGAAGCGTGGTTGTTGCTCGCGACCCTCGCGGCGCGCGACGACGATCTCACCGCCGCGCGCGCCGCGCTCCGGCAATCGCTGCGCTGCGCCGCCGCGGAGAATCACCGCCGGACGGTGTACCAGGTGTGGCCCGGTCTGCGGCAGGTGGTCCGCGACGACGAGGTCCTGGCCGAGCAGTACCGTGCACTGGCCGGCGACGACTCGGCCGTGCGGCCTCGCCGGGCGGCGCCGGCCGGTGAGGCGGGGTCCGAGCCGATCGTGGTGGAGCAGCTCAGCAGGCGCGAACTGGAAGTTCTCCAGGGTATGGCCGAGATGCTGCCGACCGAGGAGATCGCTGCCGCCATGTATGTTTCCGTCAACACGGTGAAGACGCATGTCCGCAGCATCCTGCGCAAACTTTCGGCGTCCCGGCGCAACGAGGCGGTACGGCGCGCCCGCGCGTTGCACCTCATCTGAGGCCGGCGCGGATCCGGCAGCAAAGATAACGACGTATGTCGATACGTACGGCATGATCGAACGGTCCGGCGACTCGTCCGAGGCCGGTCCGGCCCCGATGTGTCCCGTGTGGGCGTCAACCACGAACGTGGGGTGAACCTTGGATGGGTGAACAACGCGTACAGACGAAAGTGCCGGGAACGACCGTCCCTCCTCGCCTCCCGCGGCGCTTCCTGCGCCGTGAACGGCTGTCCGCGATGCTCGACAAGGGTGTCCGCGGGCCTGTCACCCTGGTCTCCGCGGGCGCGGGATGGGGCAAGACCGCTCTGGTCCGATCGTGGGCCCGCACGTACGCCGGTCCGGTGGCGTGGCTGACACTCGACCGCCGGCACAACGCTCTGCAGGTCTTCCGGTCGGATCTGCTGACGGCGGTGCACGGCGGTGCCGTGGCGTCCCCGGATGACGACGACGGGTCCGGCGGGTTCGCGAGCTCGGTTCTCCGGCAGGTGTCCGGCAGGGTGGTGCTGGTTCTCGACGATGTACACCGGGTCAGCGATCCCTGCGTCCTCACAGCGATCGCTGACCTCCTGCACGACGTGTCCCATCGCCTTCCCATGGTGCTCGTGAGCCGCACCGAGCCGACGCTTCCGCTGCATCTGGTCCGCGCCGCCGGAGATCTCACCGTGATCGACGGCTCGGACCTGGCGTTCACCGCCGAGGAGGCGGCCGGGCTGCTGGAGCTGAACGACCGGCGCCTGTCCGAGCAGGAGCTGCGCGAGGTGATCGAGGCCACTCAGGGCTGGGCTGTCGGACTCCGGCTGGCGCTGGACGAGCTCCTGCGTTCCCGGACGGATGCGGTGATCCGGGATCCGGCCGGCGTTCCGGAGAGCGTCGCGGACTACCTCATGCGCGAGGTGGTCGTGAACCTGCCGGAGCGAGCGCGGCAACTGCTGATCCAGACCAGCATCCTCGAGACGGTGCCCTCGGAACTCGCGGACGAGCTGACCGGCGACGGGCACGGCCGGGAGGCGCTCGAGATGCTCGCCGACGCCGACGCGTTCGTCCGGCGGTCCGGGGCCGAGCCGGGCGTGTTCGCCTACCATCCGCAGCTGCGTACGGTGCTCCGGGGCCTCCTGCGGCGGGAAGAACCCGCGACGGCGGGATATCTGCACCGCCGGACGGCGCTCTGGTACGCACGGCGCGGCGCGCTCCGCGACGCCCTGCGGCACGGGATCGCCACGCAGGACTGGTCTTTCGTCGGCCGTCTCGTGGTCGAGTTCGCCGTACCCCTGCTGGTGTCGAAGGACCGGGCGGTGCTCGTCGAAGCTCTCCGGGCGATCCCGCACGACGCGGTCACCACCGACGCCGAGCTCTCGCTCTGCGCCGCGTTCCTGCTGTTCGCGGACGGCGACGTCGAGGCGGTGGCGCAGCATGTCGGTCAGGTGGCGGCCATGCTCACCGAACGGGCGCCGGCGGAGCGGCTGACCACGGAGGTGCCGTTGCACATCCTGGAGGCGGCGGTGATCCGGCTCCGCGGCGACATGTCGGCGCTGGTCGCGACCACGACCGGCATCCTGCGGCGCCTGGCGTCGGCGCGGCCGGGTCAGCTGCCGTCCCTGCCGCAGTATCGCGCCCTGGCGCTCAACAACAAGGGCGTCGGGCTCTTCTGGACGGACCACCTGGATGCCGCCGACCGTTATCTGTGGGCCGGCCTGACCGCGTCGCGGACCAGCGGTACAGAGATGACCGAGATGAACGCCCTCGGCTATCTCGGCCTGCTCGCCTATCTGCGCGGCTCCCTCGACGAGGCGGCGGCGTACGCCGAGGGCGCCCGGGAGCTGGGAGCGCGACTCCACATGGAGCACGTCGCGCAGATGGCCCCCGGGAACCTGGTCGCCGCGCTCGTCGAGGTGGAACGGCTGCGGATGGTCGAGGCGGAGGAGGCGTTGCGGCGGGCGCTGCACACCGACCTGATACCGCCGGAGGCTGCCTTGATCGTGCTCTCCACCGTGGTGCGTGCCCGCGCGCTCCTGGCTCGCGAGGAGCCGGACGCGGCCCGGGCGCTGCTGCGCGAGATCCGGCACGATGTCCCGGGAAAGGCGCCGCTGCTGGACCGGTGGATCCGGCTCACCGAATCGGAGGTCGACCTGGCTCGCCGCAATCCGCGGCCGGTCGTCGCCCGGTACGCCACCGCAGCGCGCTCCCTGTCCCCGGCCGAGCAGGTCTGCCTGGGCCGCGCGTACCTCCTGCTGGGCGAGCACGACCGGGCCGAGGAGCTGCTGCGGCGGGCCGGCAACGCCGGGGAGGCGGTGTCGGCCGTCACGGCGTGGATCGGGCTGGCGTTGCTGGCCGACGTCCAGGGCCGGGCGAACGGGTCCGTCGAGGCGCTCGCCCGCGCCGAGGCGCTGGCCGGCCGGGGCAACGTACGGCTGCCGTTCCGCACGTGCGAACGGCCTCGGATCGCCGCGGTGATCGAACGTGAGCGGTGGCTGACCAGCGGCGGCGCGACGGTCGCGGCGAAGGTGCTCGGCATGGAGCCGGAGACCGGACCGGCGGCCGCCGAAGGGCTCAGCCTGCGGGAACAGGACGTGCTGAGCTATCTGCCCACCGTGTTGACCGCCGGCGAGATCGCCGAGCTGCTCGGGATCTCGGTCAACACCGTGAAGGCCCACATGCGCTCCATCAACCGCAAGCTGGGCGCGACGCGGCGCCGGGAAGCCGTGGTACGAGCCAGGCAGCTGGGTCTGCTGTAGTCCCGGCCCCCGCAGCCGGCGGGTTCGCTCATCCCAGGTGGATGGGGTGGCGTCGCGGTGACCCGGCCACACTGGCCGCGCGGCTGATGCGGCGGCCGGGAAGGGACGACCGACATGGCAGCACGGAGGCCGGCGTCGCTGTTCGCCACGGTGGGTTGCGTGGTCCTGCTGGGCTGGGCCGCTCTGGGTCTCACGGTCGCCGCGCTCCCGGGGATCTCGGCCGACTCCGCCTGGGCGGTGCTCGCCGCGGCTGTCGTGCTGGGCCTGCTGGGTGCGGCTCTGCGTCCGTTGCTCGTCATGCTGCTCACACGGATCGGCTGGCTGGGCGTATGCGCCGGATGGCTCGTCGGTGAGGCGCTGCTGCTGGCCGCGGCGCTCACCGTGACACCCGGTATCCGGGCCGACGGCTTCTGGGACGCCTTCTGGGCCGCGTGGCTGTACGCGGCCCTGACCAGCATCGGTCTCTGGGCGGTGACGGCAGGACAGCCGGGGGTGGTGACGCGGCACCTGCTGCGCGTCAACCGCCGGTTCCGCCGGAGCGCACCACCCAGCGACGTGCCCGGCGTCGTCATGATCCAGATCGACGGGCTCTCGGCGCCGCTGGCGCGCTGGTCGATCCAGGCCGGCGCCATGCCGACGCTCGGCCGATGGTTGCGCTCGGGGAGCCACCGCCTCACCGAATGGCACGCCCGGCTCCCGGCGACGACGCCGGCCAGCCAGGCCGGCCTGTTGCACGGCGCCAGCGACCGGATACCGGCCTTTCGCTGGTACGAGAAGGACAGCGGCCGGCTCGTGGTGACCAACCGCCCCCGCGACAGTGCCCTGGTCGAGTCGCGCCTCTCGGATGCGCACGGCCTGCTCGCCGACGGTGGCGTGAGTGTCAGCAACGTCTTCTCCGGTGACGCGCCCACCAGCGTGCTGACCATGAGCACGGCCGGGGCCCGTCCCGGTGCCGGAGGCCCGCCCCGCTACCTCGCCGCCTACCTGCTCGATCCGTTCGGCCTGACCCGGTCCCTGGTGCTCACCGTCGGCGAGATCGTCAAGGAGCTGCACCAGGCGCGGCGGCAGCGCCTGCGCCGCGTCGAGCCGCGGATCTCCCGCACCGGGCCGTACGTGCTGCTGCGCGGGCTCACCAACGTGCTGCTGCGGCAGCTCAACCTCGCTGTCGTCGCGGAACAGATCATGCGAGGGGCGCCCGCCGTCTACTGCGACTTCGTCGACTACGACGAGATCGCGCACCACGCCGGCCCGGCCCGGCCCGAGGCGCTGGCCGCGCTGGAGGGAATCGACGCGGCGCTGGGCATCCTCGAGGAGGTGGCGGGCTCGGCTCCGCGCCCGTACGAGTTCGTGGTGCTCTCCGACCACGGCCAGAGCCAGGGCGCCACCTTCAGCCGGCGCTACGGGCTGCGCCTCGAGGAGCTGGTGCGGCGCTGCACCGCGGGCACCGGCCAGGACGCGGTGGCGGCGGACGGGGACGACGAGCAGAAGGGCCGGGCCCGGACCCTGGGTGCGGGCCTGCTGCCCCGGTCCGGGTCACCGGCGCCGGACGGTTCGCCGGCCGCCTCGGGCGCGGACATCGTCGTCGCGGCCTCGGGCAACCTGGCGTTGCTCTACCTCACCGCGCTGCCGGGGCGCGTGCCCGTGGAGCAGATCGAGGAACGGTATCCGGCGCTGCTCACCGGCTTGATCGAGCACCCCGGAATCGGCTGGGTGCTGGTCCGATCCCGCCGGTACGGGCCCGTCGTGCTGGGCCGGGCGGGCCGCAACCTGCTCGAACGGGGTCGCGTCGAGGGCGAGGACCCGCTCGCGGGATTCGGGCCGTACGCCGCCGACGATCTGCGCCGCTACGACGGTCTCGAGCACGTGGGCGACATCGTGGTGAACAGCGCGGTGTGGCCGGAGACCGGCGAGGTCGCCGCCTTCGAGGAGCTGATCGGCTGTCACGGCGGGATGGGCGGCTGGCAGGACCGGGCGCTGCTGATCCATCCCGCCGGCTGGCCGGCCGGCGAAGGGCTGATCGGCGCGGACGCGGTGCACCGGCGGTTGCGGTGCTGGATGCAGGAGCTGCGTCCGGTGGCCGTACTCACTCCACCGGGATGAGGCGACCGGCATGGACCGGCATGACGATGACCGGCGTACTCATGATCTGAGAGGAGGCCGCCGTGGCCAGCTCACCCCGGCAGCGCACCGGTTCGCGGCCGCAGCGACACCCGGCCGAGCTGCCGTTCTTCACGTTCATGGTGGTGCTGAACGCGCTGATCGTGATCGCGATCGTGCAGGCCGCCGTCGCGCTGCCGTACCTGCCGGACGAGGTGCGGGAGTCGGGGTGGGCGGTCGCCATCCGGTCCGCGCTCGTCGGCCTGCTCCTGCTGCTGCCCGGTCTGATCGTGTGGCGCGAGATGCAGCGGGCCTCGGTACGCGGCACCGCGGTGCAACTGTCGCCACGGCAGTTCGACAGCCTGTACCGGACGGCGGACGAGTTCGCGCAGCGCCTGGGCCTGCGGCGGCGCCCGCAGATCTACCTGGCCAACGGCAACGGCTCGCTGAACGCCTTCGCCGCCCAGGCCACCGGCTACGACTACGTCGTGCTGTCCAACGAGCTCTTCGCGCACCTCTTCGACAACAACCGCGACGGGCTGCGTTTCATCCTGGGTCACGAGCTCGGCCACATCCGGCTGCACCACGTGTCCCTGTGGTACCAGCTGAGCGTGGCGTACTCCGAGCGCATCCCGCTGCTCGGGCCGACCCTGTCCCGGCTGCGGGAGTACTCCTGCGACCGGATCGGTGCGCAGCTGTCGCCGCTGGGCGCGACCGGGCTGGTGCTGCTGGCCTCCGGCCGGCACACCGAGCGGGACGTCGACGTGGACGAGCTGGTCCGGCAGGGACAGTCACTGCACGGGTTCTGGGTCGGCCTGGCCCAGCTGCCGCGGTCCCATCCGTTCACCGTGCGCCGGTTGGAGTCGCTGTACCGGCTCGGCATGTTCCACGCCCTCGTCCGCGAGCCGGCGCCCAGAGCATCCACGTGAGGCCGGCGTCTCGACCGTAGGAAGGAGCCACCATGTGCCGCTGGCTGGCCTACACCGGTACGCCGATCAAGCTGGAGGAGCTGCTCTACAAGCCGCGCCACTCGCTGATCGACCAGAGCATGCACGCCCGGCTCGGCGTGGAGACCACCAACGGCGACGGGTTCGGCGTCGGCTGGTACGGCCCGGACGGCTCACCGGAGCCGGCGTTGTTCCGGGGCGTCGGCCCGGCGTGGAGCGACGGCAACCTGCGCGAGATCGCCCGCTGCACCTCGTCCCGGCTGTTCCTGGCGCACATCCGGGCCAGCACGGGCACGGCGGTGCAGCAGACCAACTGCCATCCCTTCCGGCACCGCAACTGGCTGTGGGTGCACAACGGCGCCATCGCCGGCTTCGACCTGCTGAAACGCGACCTGGTCCTGGCCGTCGACCCGGAGCTGTTCCCGCACATGGCCGGCTCCACCGACTCCGAGGTGATGTTCTACCTGGCGCTGTCGCTGGGCCTCGCCGCATCACCGGTCGTGGCGGTCGAACGGATGGTCGGGTTCGTGGAGTCGGTCGCGGCGGCGCACGAAGTGCCGGCGCCGATGCAGATGACCGTCGCCACCACGGACGGCGAGCGGGTGTGGTGCTTCCGGTACGCCAGCAAGGGGCAGAGCCGGTCCCTGTTCTTCAGCACCGCCATCTCGGCGCTGCAGGCGCTGCACCCCGGCAACGAGGTGCTGCTGGGGCTCTCCGACGAGACCCGGCTGGTCGTCTCCGAACCCCTCGGCGACCTGGAGGGGGCGTGGCAGCCGATGCCCGAGTCCAGCTACGGCGTCATCCAGAAGGGCGACGACGAGCTGGGCCGGTTCCACCCGATCGTGCCGTGACGCCACTCGTTGCCCCGGCCGGGGCCGGTGACCGGCCGCCGGCGGTCGCTCAGCTTACGGTCGCCACCGGGACGGTCGCTTCGGCCAGCAACCGGACGAAGCGCCGCGGATCGCCCGGAAGCGCCCGCATGCGGCGCTGACGTTCGGCGCCGGTGCCCAGGTGGAGCATCCGCTGCAGGCCGTCACGGACCACGCCGGCATCCGAGCCCGCCAGGTACGGCTCGACCTTCGCCATCAGGTCACCCACGGCCGGACCGGTGCCGCGCGCGGCGGCCAGCAGCCGAGCGTTGATCAGCCGGCCCGGCACCGGCCTGGCGGGCACCCCGCGACGCACGTCGTCGACGAGACCCGCCACCAGCGCCCGTACGGTCGCCGCGTAGACGACGGTGTCGTCCACCTCGAGGCAGGTGTCCGCCACCCGGACCTCGATCGTCGGGTACCGGGAGGAGAGCCGGGCGAGGAAGTACACCGCCGCGGGGTCCAGGGCCGCGCCCGAGGTGACCAGGGACGCGACCACGCTGTCGTACCGTTGGGCATCGGCCCACACGCCCGGTGGACGGAACGTGGGCCACCGGCGTTGCAGCCGGTAGCGGATGCTCGCCCAGCCGGTGTCGACCCCGCCCGCGTACGGCGAGTTCACGGTCAGCGCGAGCAGCGCCGGGAGCCAGGGACGGAGGCGGCCGAGGACGGCCACGGCGACCTCCCGGTCCGCTATCCCGACGTGCACCTGACACGCGCAGGTCGCTCCGGGCGCGGTGGGACCCGGGTATCGGCGGGCGAGCTCCCGATAGCGTTCGTCGCCGCTCAGGGCTTGCCGGGGACCCGCCGCGAGCGGCGCCGCCCCCACCGCGATCAGCCGAGCGCCGGCCCGATCCGCCGCTTCGGCCACGGCCACCCGGAGCCGGACGAGATCGCGGCGCAGATCCTCGACGCGGGTGCACACCGCCGACGCGGTCTCGACCTGATACCTCATGTACTCGGGCTTCACCTGCCCGGGCAGCCGGGCGGCCGCGACCACGGCCGCCCCGACCGGTCTCACCGAACCGTCGTCCGCCAGCAGCAGGAACTCTTCTTCCACGCCCATCGTCAGCACTGTGGCTCCTCGCCTGGTCACACCCGGGCCGCCGAGTCGTTGCCGCGATGACATCCCGGGCCGGTGCGGGCGTACCTCATCCGGTGCGGGTGAACCGCCGGGCACTGTGCCGCGGCCGATGCGCCGGGCTCGCGCGGGCGCGTGCCGGACGGCCGTGCCGTCCGGGCCCTTCGGCCGTTGAGCCGCCCGCCGTTTCGCGGAAAGACTGGCCTCATACCCTCACTGCGCGCACCTGCGAGGTGGCGATGAACGCGGACATCACGGACCATCCGTCGATCCTGAACTCGCTGGACCGGGTCGGCGCTCGCCGGACGTTGCAGCGCGCCGGCCTGCTCGAGGAACCCACGGGCCCGCTGCCGACGGACACCCCGGAGGTGGCGGAGCTGCTGGCCGACGAGGCCTTCACGACGCGGCTCGCCGAGCTGTCCCGGTCGCTCGGCCGCCCGGCGCCGGAAGTGCGTGCGGAGGCGGCCGGGTATCTGCGCGAGATCGGCGCCACGCACACCGGGCGGGCCCCGAAGGACTGGGCGCGGTTCGCCCATTGGCTGTCGCGGGCCCACGACCTGGTCGTCGACCCCGAGCAGACGCGGCAGCTGCGCGCGCTCGACCGCAAGCAGTCGCTGCTGTTCCCGTTCTCGCACCGCTCCTACCTGGACGGCGTCACGGTGCCCGCCGCTGTGTCGAGCAACGGCATCACGCCCGCGTTCGTGCTGGCCGGGGCCAACCTCGACGTGTTCCCGTTCAACCATCTGCTGCGCCGGTCGGGCTTCGTGTACGTACGGCGCTCCACCACGGATCTGCCGGTGTACCGGTTCGTGCTGCGGGCGTACATCGCGCAGATGATCCGGAACCGGCGCAACCTGTGCTGGTCCATCGAGGGCGGCCGGACGCGCACCGGCAAGCTGCGGCCGCCGACGTACGGCGTGCTGCGCTACATGATCGACGCGCTGGACACGGCGACCGGCTCGCAGGCGCTGATCGTCCCGGTCTCGATCGTGTACGAGCAGCTGCACGAGGTGCAGATGATGACCGACGAGGCCCGCGGCATCAGCAAGCGCCCGGAGGACCTGCGCTGGCTGTGGAACTTCGGACGCTCGCAGCGCGAACGCTTCGGCCGGGTGTATCTGCAGTTCGGCGAGCCCCTTCCGCTGCGCGAGCGGCTGGCCGAGCTGCGGGGCGACGACCGCACCCAGGGGCGCGTGGTGGAGCGCATCGCGCTGGAGACGTGCCGCCGGATCAACCGCGCCACGCCGGTGACCACGACGGCCGTCGTGTGCCTCGCGCTGCTCGCCGCCGACCGGGCGCTGACTCTGGACGAGGTGCTGGCCACTGTCGCCCCGCTCGCCCGCTACATCCGGGACCGCGGCCGGCCGGTGGCCGGGGCGGCCGACCTCACCGATCGGGCCACCATCCGGCGTACCCTCGATGATCTTGTCCGGGGTGGGGTGCTGACCAGCTTCGACGGCGGCACCGAGACGATCTGGTGGATCGGCCCGGGCCGGCATCTGGTCGCCGCGTTCTACCGCAACACGGCCGTGCACATGCTGGTGGACCGTGCGATCGGCGAGCTGGGGCTGGTGGCCGCGATGGAGGACGGCGAGAACGGGCTGCAGGCCGCCAACCGGGAGACCCTGCGCCTGCGCGAGCTGCTCAAGTTCGACTTCTTCTTCCCGCCCCGCTCGGAGTTCGCGGCCGAGATGGCCGCCGAGCTCGCCATCGCCGATCCCGCGCAGGGCGACGGCTTCCACGACTTCACCGCCGCCGACGCGAAGCGGTGGCTGACGAGCATCGAGCCGCTGGTCGCCCATCTCGTGCTGCGGCCGTTCCTGGACGCGTACCACGTCGTGGCCGACCGGCTGGCCGCCTGGGAGGACGACGACGAGCCGTTCGACGAGTCCCGCTTCCTCGGCGAGTGCCTGCGCGTGGGCCGGCAATGGGCGCTGCAGAAACAGATCGCCAGCGAGGAGTCGGTGTCGCTGGAGCTGTTCAAGCCGGCGCTGCGGCTGGCCAAGCACCGCGATCTGATCCGCCCCGGTGCGCCGGACACGGCGAAACTCCGCCAGGCCTTCCTGGAGGAGATGCGCGAGACCGTCCGCCGGGTCTCCGTGATCGCGCAGCTGGCCCAGCGGGGCCGGCCATGAGCGTCACCGCCGCCGACGTCGTCGAGACCGTCCTCAGCGGACCCGCCGGGCCGGAGATCGGCGCCTTCTTCGACTTCGACGGCACGCTGGTGCACGGCTACACGGCCAACGCCGTCTACCAGGAACGTATCCGCCGGGGTGAGATCGGCGCCCTGGAGCTGGCCCGCACCATCGTCGCCGCGGTGGACGGCACCGTGCTGGGCGGCAACCCGCACACCATCGGCGAGATCAGCTTCGCCGCGCTGCGCGGGCGGACCGTGGAATCGGTGACGGAGATCGGCGAACGGCTGTTCGTGCAGCGGATCGCCGGGACCATCCGGCCGGAGGCCCGCGACGTCGTACGGGCGCATCTGCGCCGCGGCCACACCGTCGTCGTGGCGTCCTCCGCGACCCGGGTGCAGATCGAGCCGGTGGCCCGCGACCTGGGCATCCCGCACATCGTCTGCACCGAGCTGGAGGAGGAGGACGGCATCCTCACCGGGCGCAGCACCACGGGCATGCTGTGGGGCGAGCGCAAGGCCGGCGCGGCACGGGCCTTCGCCCGCACCCACGGCGTCGATCTCACCCGCAGCTACGGCTACGCCAACGGCTCGGAGGACATCGCGTTCCTCGGTTCCGTGGGCCGGCCGTACGCGTCGAACCCGCACCCCCTGCTGCGCAAGGCCGCCGACGAGTACGGCTGGCCCGTCCTGATGCTGCGCGAGCCGAAGTCGGCGGGGCTGCGCGCGTACGCCGGCACCCTCGGTGCGGTGGCGGGCGTGAACCTCAGCCTGGCGGCCGGGGCGGCGTACGGGTGGCTCAGGGGCGACCGCCGCGGCGGCGCGAACGCGAGCATCGGACTCGCCGCCCGGACCGGGCTCGCCCTCGCCGGCGTGCACCTCGACGTGATCGGCGAGGAGAACCTCGGCACCCGACCGGCGGTGTTCATCGCCAACCACCAGAGCACCCTGGACGCCCTCGTGCTCGGCGCGCTGCTGCGGCGCGACTTCACCGCCGTGGCCAAGAAGGAGGCCCGCTTCGATCCGCGGATGCTGGTCATCTCGGCGGTGCTCGACCCGGCGTGGATCGACCGCGGCACCCTGGAGAAGGCCAAGGAGTCCCTCGACGAGGTCGTGAGGAGGCTGCGGGCCGGAACCTCGATCCTCGTGATGCCCGAGGGCACCCGGATGCCGACGCCGACGCTGGGCCGGTTCAAGAAGGGCGCGTTCCACATCGCCATGCAGGCCGGTGTGCCGATCGTGCCGATCGTGCTGCGCAACACCGGCGAGCTGGCCTGGCGGCGCTCGCTGGTCGTCAACCCCGGCACGGTCGACGTGGCGGTGCTGGAGCCGATCGGCACCGGCGACTGGACGGTCGAGGACCTGGACCGGCGGATCGACGAGGTGCGGCAGCGCTTCGCCGACACGCTGGCGGACTGGCCGCACCCGGTGGCGCAGCGATGACCGCCCGCAAGCCCCAGCTCACCGTCCTCGGCGGCGGGACGTGGGGGACGACGGTCGCGTCCATCGCCGCCCGCAAGACCAGGACGCTGCTGTGGGTGCGGGACCCGGAGATCGCGAAGGCGGTCAACGAGACCCATCGCAATCCGCGGTATCTCGCCGCCTTCGACCTCGCCCCGGGCCTGCGCGCGACCGCGGATCTGGCCGAGGCGGTCGAGGACGCCGACGTCCTGGTCGCGGGGGTGCCGTCGCAGTACCTGCGGGGCGTGCTCAAGCAGGTCGTCGAGTACGTCCGCCCGTTCATTCCGGTGGTCAGCCTGGTCAAAGGGCTGGAGCAGGGCTCGCTGCTGCGGATGACCGAGGTGATCGGCGAGGTGCTGCCCGGGCATCCGGCCGGGGTGCTCTCCGGCCCCAACATCGCCCGGGAGGTCGTGCAGGGCTACTCCGCGGCGGCGACTCTGGCCATGCCCGACCACCGCACCGCGCAGGCGCTGCAGGGCCTGGTGCACACCTCCCGTTACCGCGTCTACACCAGCGAGGACGTCATCGGGGTGGAGATCGCCGGAGCCCTCAAGAACGTGTTCGCGATCGCGGTCGGGTTCGGCGACGGGCTGGGCGCGGGCGACAACACCCGGGCGATGGTGATCACCCGGTCGCTGCACGAACTGACCCGGCTCGGCGTGGCGATGGGGGGACGGGCCGAGACGCTCGCCGGGCTCGCCGGCATGGGCGACCTCGTCGTGACCTGCATCAGCCCGCACAGCCGCAACCGGTTCGTGGGCGTCGAGCTCGGGCGCGGCAAGCCGCTCGAGGAGATCATCGCGTCGATGAACCAGGTGGCGGAGGGCGTACGGACCACCGCGGCGGTGGTGCGTCTCGCCGCCGAGCGCGGCGTCGAGATGCCGATCGCGCGGGAGGTGGACGCGGTGCTCAACCACCGGCAGCCGGTCGAGGAGACGTACCGCGGGCTGCTGCGCGTCACGCCCGGGCACGAGGTGAGCGGGGAGGCATGGTGACCACGAAGCGGACGGACCGGCCCGCGGCCGACCCGGTCGAGGCCAGCGAGCAGGCCTGGGAGCAGGCCGGTGAGTGGCACGCCGAGGACCGGATGAACGAGCTGGAGAGCTACCTGTGGCGCAGCGAGCGCCATCCACGGCGGTCGTCGACCATCTCGGTGCTGATGATGCTGGACACGGCGCCGGACTGGGACAGGTTGCACGCGGCGCACGAGTGGGCGACCGAGCTGGTGCCCCGGATGCGTCAGCGGGTGCTCGAGCCCGCGGTGCCGGTCGGGCCGCCGGCCTGGGTGCCCGATCGCGCGTTCGACCTGGACTATCACCTGCGCCGGGTACGCCTGCCGGCGCCCGGCGGGACGGCCGAGGTGCTGGCGTACGCCCAGAGCGCGGCGATGACGCCGTTCGACCGTACCCGCCCGCTGTGGGAGGGCACCCTCATCGAGGGGTTGCCGGACGGCCGGGCCGCGTACTTCCTGAAGCTGCACCACACGCTCACCGACGGCCCGGGCGGCGTGCAGCTCGTGTCGCTGCTGCAGAGCCGGCGCCGCGAACACACCGACGACAAGCCCGTGGCACCGCCGCGCCCGCCCGAGCCACCCCCGGACGCCGGGCGGCTGGCGGCCGACGAGCTCGCCGAGCAGGCGCTGGCCCTGCCGTCGGCGGCCGGGAAGATCGTCACCGCCGCGGCGCACGCGCTGGCCCATCCGGAGTCGGCGGCCGGCAGCGCGCTGCGGTTCGTCAGCTCGCTGCGTCGCACCGTGGCGCCGTGGTCCGTGCCCGGCTCGCCGTTGTTCCGGGGCCGGACCGGGAAATCGTGGCGGTTCGGCGTCATGGAGTGTGACCTGGCCGGCCTCGGCGCCGCGGCGGAGGTGGCCGGCGGTTCGCTCAACGACGCCTACATCGCCGCGCTGCTCGGCGGGATGCGCCGCTACCACGCACGGCACGGCATCGATCTGGACGAGATCTCGATGACGATGCCGGTCACCCTGCACCGGTCGGACGACCCGATGGGCGGCAACGAGTGGGCCGGCGCGACGTTCGCCGCGCCGGTCGGTGTCGAGGACGCCGCGGAACGGATCGCCGAGATCCGCGGCGCCGTGCTGTCGTTGCGGGTCGAACCGGCGCTGGGCAGCACGTCCGTGCTCCTTCCGGTGCTCAACCGGGTGCCGTCCGCGGTACGCGCCACGGTCGGCCGGCTCCCGGTGGCCGCCGACGTCGCCGCGTCGACGTTCCCGGGGGCGCCCTGTGAGACGTACCTGGCCGGCGCGAAGGTGGAGCGCACGTACCCGTTCGGGCCGCTGCCCGGGGTCGCCGTGATGGCGGCGATGGCCCCGCACGCCGGCACGTGCTGCGTGGGGCTGACCATCGACGGCTCCGTCGTGCCCGACCCGGGGGAACTGGTGGAGTGCATGCGCGAGGGCCTGAGCGAGGTGCTGGCCCTGGCCGGCATGTGACACCCGGCGCACCTTGCGCGGCGGTCCGGGACACCGCACGCTGACGGTGAACCCTGCGGCGGACGGGAGCTTGCGATGAGCGGCGACGCGGAGATCCGGGCGGCCGGGAGGATGGTCGGCGACGCGCTCGCCGGCGCGGTCGGCGTCGTCCGGGACACCCACCGGGCCATCGCCGACCGGGCGTTCGCCGCCGGGGGACCGGCCGCGCGGCCGATCCGCGCGGTGCACGGCCTCATCTCCGAGAGCGTGTACGCGACCGTGCTCGGCGCCCACGCCGTGGTGCCGCGGCTGATCGGCGTCGCGGTCGGCCACGGCTGGCGCCCCGAGCAGGCGCCGCTGTCGGGGCATCGGGCCGGCCGGATCGCCCTCGGCGTGATCAACGGATTGTGGGGCGACACGGTCAGCGGCCGGCACCCGGAGCTGGCGACCCCCATGACGATCCGGTCCGGCGCCGCGGACGTCCCGCCCACCACCGAGGCGCTGCGGGCGGCCTTCCCCGCGGCGAGCCCGCGTATCGCGCTGTTCGTGCACGGCCTCTGCGAGACCGAGGAGTACTGGTCGCTGGCCGCCGAACGGCACCACGGGACGCGCAGCACCACGCTCGGCTCCCGGCTGGAGCGCGACCTCGCCTGCACCCCCGTGTACGTGCGCTACAACAGCGGCCTGCACGTGTCCGACAACGGGCTGGCGCTGGCCGCCCTGCTCGAGGACCTGGTCGCCCACTGGCCGGTTCCCGTGGAGCAGATCACCCTCGTCGGCCACTCGATGGGCGGGCTCGTGATCCGCAGCGCCGGCCGGCAGGGCACCGCCGCCGGGCACGGGTGGGTGCCGGCGGTGCGCCACGTCGTCTGCCTGGGCACGCCCCATCTCGGCGCGCCGCTCGCCCGGGGCGTGCACACCACCGCGTGGCTGCTGGCCCGGTTCCCCGAGAGCCGCCCCATCGGCCGGCTGCTGGGCGGGCGCAGCGCCGGGGTCCACGACCTCGGCTACGGCGCGCTGGTGGAGGAGGACTGGCGCGACGTCGACCCGGAGGCGCTGCCGAGCGACTGCTGCACCGAGGAACCGGTCCTGCCGCACGCCGATCACTACTTCATCGGCGCCACCGTCACCCGGGAGCACGACAATCCGCTCGCCACCGTCCTCGGTGACCTGATCGTGCCGTACCGCAGCGCCGTCGCCGCCGGCCATCCGCGCCGGTTGCCGCCGGGCTCGGCCACCGGCCGCCACCTCGGCGGCCTGCACCACTTCGACCTGCTCAACCATCCGGCGGTGCATGAGGAGCTGTGCGCGTTGCTCGCGGCGACGGAACCGCCGCCGTGACGCGGTGGCTGGCCCGCGGCGAGGCGTCCCTGCCGGACGGACAGCGGTGGCTGTCGCCCGCCGAGGCGGCCCGCGCCGCCGCGCTGGCCTATCCGAAGCGGCGCACCGAATACCTGCTGCGCCGGCTGGCCGCCAAGCACGCGGCGGCCGCCGTCACCGGACGCTCCGCCGAGCCGGCCGCGCTGGCCGGGGTGCAGGTGCTCAACGCGCCGGACGGTGCGCCGTACGTGCTGATCGACGGGGTGGCGGCGGGGTTCGACGTGTCGGTCGCCGACCGGGCCGGGTGGGCGGTCTGCGTCGTGGGCCGGGGCGTCGGGTGCGACCTGGAACTGGTGGAGCCGCGCAGCCCGGCGTTCGTCCGGGACTTCCTGACCGGAGCGGAGCAGCGCTTCGCCGCCGGCAGCGATGCCGCCGCCAACCTGATCTGGTCGGCGAAGGAGAGCGCGCTCAAAGTGCTCCGGACCGGGCTGCGGCGTGACACCCGCAGCGTCGAGGTCACCGCCGGCGCGTCCGGAGCGGACGGTTGGGGTGCGCTGACCGTACGCGTGACCGAGGGCTCCCCGATGACCGGCTGGTGGCGCCGGGAGGGCGCGTTCGTGTTCACCGTCGTGACCGCGGAGCCGGACGTCGCGCCGATCTGCCTCGATCAGCGGGACGTCCTGGCCACCGCGGCGCCGCAGCACTCCTGGCTGTCACCCCGCTGACCGCAGAATTCCCCGCTCCAGGGCGGCCACGAGATCCGGCCGGAGCCGATCGGCGCTGATGATGCGGTCCACCGAGCCCACGGCCATCGCGCGCTGTACCGTGTGGATGCGGTCGAACTCGTCGGCCACCTCGCCCAGCTTCGCCGACCGTACCGTCGCGGTGATCTCGGCCAGGCGGGCCCGCAACGCTCCCGCGGCCGGATCCGCGGCGGCGCGCAGCTTCTCGGCCGCCTCGCGGACCCGGGGGTCGCGCTGGGTCCGGGCGGTCACCTCGCGGGCGAAGACCGTGGCCGCGGCCGGGGCGCCGCCGATCACCGACGCGTACGAACCCTCCACGGCGACCATCTCCAGCCGTTCGTTGAGCGCCTTGGAGAACACCACGAACGCGCCACCGTGGTAGCGGGAGATCACCACGAACACGATCGGGCCGCGGAAGTTGGTCATCGCCCGGCCGATCTCGGCGCCGTACTCGAGCTGCCAGCGCCGCATCGACTCCGGCGAGCCGTCGAAGCCGGACAGGTTGGCCAGCACCACCAGTGGCCGGTTGCCGCTGGCGGCGTTCACGGCCCGGGCCAGTTTGCGCGACGACTGGGGGAACAGGGTGCCCGACGTCCACGCCGACGGCCCGCCGGCCGGCACGAACCCGCGCCGGGTCACCGTGTGCGACTCGATCCCCAGCAGACAGACCGGGATGCCGCCGATCCGCGCGTCCCAGACGATCGCGATCTCCGCGCCGCGCCAGTACGCCCACCGCTCCAGCGGCACCGCGTCGGTGTCGGTGACGGCCCGCATCACCGAGCGCATGTCGAACGGCTTCTTGCGATCGGCGTTGCGCTCGGCGGAGAACACGTCGCCCACCGACGTCAGGTCGGTGCCGGGCACGGCGGCGTGCGGGGCGCCGCGGACGTCGCGGTCCACCGGGTCGGCGGTGGGATGCCGGCGGGGACAGGTCTCCCCGGGCACGACGTACGTGTGCTCGTAGTGGCGCAGCAGGATCTCGCAGGCGTCGGCCAGCGTGGCGGCCCAGTACTGCGCCTGCCCGTTCGGGCCCATGATGCGGTCGAAGCCGCCGATGCCGAAGTTGTCCTCGGCCGAGACCCCGCCGGAGAAGTCCAGCGCCTGCTTGCCGGTCAGCACCATCGCGCTCGACGGCGTCATCACCAGGATCCCACGGGTGTGCATGAGCATCGTCGCCTCGGCGTTCCAGTACGGCTGGGCACCGACGTTGATGCCGGTGACGATGACGTTCACCTCCCCGCCGGCCTGGGTGAACTCGATCAGCCGGCGCAGCACCGCGGCGATCCAGTCCATGTTCTCCGTGCCGCTGTCCATCGCGATCCTGGCGCCGGACGACAGGGCGAACCACTCCACCGGCACCCGCAACCGCTCGGCCAGGTCGAGGGCCGCGATCACCCGCCGGCACTCAGGCTCGGCGAGGTTGCCCAGCCCGCGGGTCGGGTCGCCGAGCAGCGCCACCCGGGCCATTCCCCCGGGCACCGTCACGGTGTCGTTGCTCAGCACGCCGACCACGATGTTCGCGGTGTTCAGGCCGTACGGGCGGGACACCTCGGCGAGGTCGCCGCGCTCGTCGAGGTCGTACTCGGTGAACCGGCCGACCGGGAACCGCGCGACGGCGCCGGGTGGCGGCGTGAGCAGCCGGACGATCTCGTACGGGTAGGGCGCCCCGAACCGCCGCGCCCGCAGCACCTTCTGCCGGTACGGCGTCAGCGGCCGGATCGGCTCCTGCCCCGGCGGCCGCTCGCGCACGGTCACCCCGGTGCCCCAGCCCTCCACGTGCAGCACCGAGTCGCTGCCGTCGGGCCGGCGTACCCGCAGCACCACCTTCTCCAGGCCCGCCCCGATCGCCAGCGGCGCCAGCGAATTGACCAGCTCCGTCCACGCGTCCGGGGTGAGGTCCCACGGCGGCCGGACGTAGATCACGATCCGGTTGGCCGCGGGCAGGTCCGCCGCCGGGAATCCGGTGAGCGCCTCCCGGATGCCGGACAGCGCGCGCAGCCCCATCAGCTCCAGGCTCGGGTACCGCAGCGCGCCTCCCGCGTCCCGGGCGGGCCGCAGGTCACGCACCTCGGCCAGGGCGAAGAGCCGATGGTCCTTCGGGTTGTCGTGCGCGACCCCGTGGAACAGGTACACGTCCTCGGCCGACCGCAGCCGTTCGAGCCGGAAGTTCCCCAGCCGCCACAGGTCGAGCCGCTTGGCGAGCATCGGGTGCAGGTTGCGGTAGAGCCGGTCCTCGGTGAACTCGCCGTCGCGCGGGCGGTAGGTGAGGTGATGGGTGCGGAACCGCTCGGGCGCCAGACCGTCCACCATGGTCACGGTGACGTCGAGGCGGCGCGGTGGCCGGCCGAAGTCGCAGTCCGGCAGCAGCTTGCCGAGCTCCTCCGCGACCGCCTCGGTGTCGATCGGCTCGCCGTGCCGCCAGGTGGCCACGTCGACCACCACCTCGCGCCCGGCGCCGGCCGTCCGCAGGTGCGCGGCCACCGCGCGGGCCAGCCGGGGCAGCTCGGTCACCGGCGCGTACGCCGTCACCAGATGCCTCCCGCCGCCGGTCACCTCGTAGTCCGCGCAGCCCAGCAGCCAGCCGTCGACCTCGGCGAGGTGCAGCCCGGACAGCGTCCGGATCCGGTAGAAGCGGCGGGTGTAGACCTCGAGCAGCAGGCGCCGCACGGCCGGGTCGGAGGTGCCCCGCCAGCGGCGCAGGAGCGTGCCGCGCAGCGGTTGCGGGCAGCCGACGAGCCGGTCGATCCGATCGGGCGACGCCCCGGCGGCGAGCGCGTCGAGGTCGGCCTCCACGCGGGCGTACTCCTGGGCCACCACGTCGTCGAGCAGCGGCTCGTCGAGGTAGTGGTAGCGCACGTCGCGGGCCAGGTCGGCGATGACGGGATGGTGGAACTGCGCCGCGGCGGCGAGCCGGTCGAGACGCGCGCGGGTGCCCGCGTCGGCGTGGCGGGCCAGGTCGCCGTGGTGCCGTAGCCGCCGCTCAAGGATGCTCACGATCACCGGCGCCAGCTCACCGACCCTGCGGAACGAGCGCGACATCCACACGACCGCCTCCTCCAGCTCGGGGGTGCGGTCGAGGCCGGCGACGTCGTACCGGCGCAGCGCGCGTTCCAGCCGGCGGCGGTACTCGTCGGGCAGCCCGGCCCGGTCGGCGTCCAGCCACTGCAGGTACGACAGCAGGTATTCCTGGGCGCTGCCCTCGGTGGAGGCGTCGTCGGGGTCGACCGGGCCCCGCGGCCGGTACAGCGAGCCCACGTCGGCGTACAGGTCCAGCAGGCTGTTCTCGCAGCGCAGCAGTCCCGGGTCGGCGGGCGGGGCGGTCTCACCGAGGCGGCGCTGGCGGGTGATCATCGCCCGTACGGAGGCCGGGTCGAGGTCGTAGCCCAGCAGGTAGCCGCGCAGGGCCGCGTAGACCCGGTCGCACGGCGGGGTGCCCGGCGGCGGGACGACGACCAGCCCGGCGAGCTCCACCCGCGTCCCGGCGGCGGTCGTACGGGTGCCGTCCGGCCGGATCCGCACCACCGGCGCCCCCGCGTCCACCTGCACGTTCTCGGCGGTCTCGACCGACACGACGACGCCGTCGAGCGGGGCGGTGATCGTCGACTCCATCTTCATGCTCTCGAGCACTGCGAGCGGCTGCCCCACGCTCACCGCGTCGCCCGGCGCGACCAGCACCGACACCACGAACGCCGGACCGGGGCTGCGGACGACGCCGCCGTCGTCGCGCGAGACCACATGGGACCGGCCGTCGACGTCCAGCCGGATCGTGGCGCCCTCGACCACCGCGACGATCCGGTGCGGCCGGTCGCCGACGCGCACCCGGAGCTGGTGGCCGTCGCGCCGTTCCACCGTCAGGTCGGCGGCGCCGGTCGCGCTGGTGATCCGGTACGTGCGCCGCCCGGTGCGGTACACCTGCAGGTCGTAGTGCTGACCCCGATAGCGCAGCCGGCAGCGGTGTCCCACCTCGGGCGTGGGCTCCGCACCGCCGCGCCGGGCCCGCGCGTGGAACGCGGCCTGTTCCGCGGCCTGGTCGAGGTCGTACGACGTCACGGCGGCCGCCAGCAGCGCCACCGGATCCGGGTCGGGCAGGTGCGCGCCGTCGGCGGTCAGCCGGTCCAGCCAGTGGTTGTCGAACCGGCCGGCGTGCACCTCGGGCCGGGCCAGCACGCCGAGCAGGAACGACCGGTTCGTGGTGCCGCCCTCGATCACCACCGTGGTGTCGTCCAGGGCGCGTCGCAGCCGGGACAGCGCCTCCGTACGGTCCTGGCCCCACGCCACGATCTTCGCGATCATCGAGTCGAAGTCGGGCGGGATCCGGTCGCCTTCGCGGAAACCGGGGTCGACGCGGACGCCGGTCCCGGTGGGCAGGGTGAGGCGGGCGAGCCGGCCGGGCGCGGGCGCGAAGCCGTGCTCCGGATCCTCCGCGCACAGCCGGGCCTCGACCGCGTGGCCGCGCACCGGCGGCGGCGCACCGGTCAGCCGGCCGCCGGCGGCCACGTGCAGCTGCAGCTTCACCAGGTCGAGCCCGGTGGTCGCCTCGGTCACCGGGTGCTCCACCTGCAGCCGGGTGTTCACCTCCAGGAACATGAACCGGCCGGTGTCCGGATCGACCAGGAACTCGACCGTGCCGGCATTGCGGTAACCGGCCGCCGCAGCGACACGGACCGCCGCGTCGCGGATCGCGGCCTCGGCCGCGGCGTCCAGCACCGTCGAGGCGGACTCCTCGAGCACCTTCTGGTGCCGCCGTTGCAGGGTGCAGTCGCGGACGCCGACCGCCCAGGTGGTGCCGTACCCGTCGGCGATCACCTGGACCTCGACGTGGCGCGCGCTCGGCACCAGCTTCTCCAGGAACAGCGTCGGATCGCCGAACGACTGCCGTGCCTCCTCGCGCGCCGAGGCGAACGCCGCCGGCAGGGCGGCCGCGGAGTGCACGAGCCGGATGCCCCGCCCGCCGCCGCCGGCGGAGGCCTTGAGCACCAGCGAATACCCGATCCGCTCGGCCCGCGCGAGGGCGTCGTCCGGGTCGCCGACCGGCTCGTCGCTCCACGGCACCACCGGCACCCCGGCCCGCTGCGCCACCCGCTTGGCCGCCACCTTGTCGCCGAGCATCCGGATCGTCGCGCTGTCCGGGCCGACGAACACGATCCCCGCCTCCTCGCAGCGCTGCGCGAAGGAGGCCCGCTCGGACAGGAAGCCCCAGCCCACCCAGACCGCGTCCACGCCGGCGCGCACCAAGGTGTCGATCACCGCCGGCTCGTCGAGATAGCGGGACCGGCGCTCGCCGGTGCCGGGGTCGGTGTACGTCGCCGAGCCCAGCGACACCGCCTCGTCGGCCTCCTGGACGAACCACGCGTCGGCGTCCGGATCGGTGTACAGCACCACCGTCGTGATCGGTGGGCGGTCGCCGAGCCGGTTGAGCTCGCGGACGGCGGTCAGGGCCCGGATCGCCGGCTCACCGCGGTTGGCGATGGCCAGCCGCCGGATGCTGGGCAGCATGGCGTCAGTCCTTCCTCAGCGATCCATCACCGAACGGAAGGGAGCGCAGACGTCGTCCGGCAACGGTTCGGGCAGTTGCACCGTGCGGTACCCGTCGACCCGCAGCACGACGGCGCCGCCGTCGTCGCGGACCACGCAGTCGAAGCCGCCACGCCCGTCCGGCCGTGCGACGGCCAGGAGCCCGGCGTTCTCCGCCGGTCCGGGGCCGATCCGGACCGCGTCGACGTGTGCGGGCAGCGCCAGCCGGCCCTGCCGGCCGGCCTCCCAGAGGCCGGCGGTCTGGAAGCACAGCTCCACCAGCCGGGGCCCGGTCACCGTCGGCGAGCCGGCCTGGCTCGGCAGGCCGTCGGCGAAGCGGGCCGCCGCGCCGTCGCCCTGACGCCACGCGGAACCCACGACCTGGTACGCCGGTCCGTGGAAGTACAGCCGGTACACCTCGCCGGGGGTCAGCTCCGGCGGCTGCGGGGTCACCTCGCCGTCGTCGCGACCGGGCTCGTACGGCTGGGCGGACAGGCGTACGGATCCGGTGAAGTTGACGGTCCGCTGGACCTCGCCGGTGCCGGGCAGCGTGCGTTCGGTCGACAGCCGGCACTCGGCCACCAGGTCCGGGCCGGCCGGGCGCAGCAGCGCCGTGACCCGCAGCGTGCGCGGCTCGTCGCGGTAGAACTTCACCGGCGCGCCGAAGTCGACGTCCTCGACGGCCACCACGTGCCGGTCCGGCGCGAGCTGGCGGGCCGCCTCGGCGAAGGCCTCGATGCCCATCACGCCGGGCAGCACCGGGGTGCCGTCGATGCGGTGGTCGTTCAGGAACGGCGTGGTGGCCGGATCCAGCGTCGTGGTCACCACCAGTCCGTCGTGGACGCTCAGGCCCGCGGGAACGGTCGCCACCGGGCCGCCGGCCGGCAGCGTCGCCGGGTCCAGCCCGCCGGTCTCGTGATACTCGGCGGCCATCGCGCCGAGCGCCCCGGCGACGACCACCTCTGCGCCGGCGGTGACGCAGGTCAGCTCCCGCCGGACCCAGGGCACGCCCACCGCGGCCGGCAGCATCTCGACCCCGGCGCGCTCCATGAGCTGCGGGATGGAGCCGCGGGTGGCCATCCCGATGTCGCCCCACGCGGTCCAGTCGATCGCGAGGGCCCGTACGCCCGGATGGCTGCGCCGCAGGCTGCTCAGCACCTTGCACTGCAGGTCGTTCGCGGCGCTGTAGTCGGTCTGCCCCACGTTGCCGAACCGGCCCGCGACCGAGCTGAACGCGAGCACCGTGCCCAGCTGCAGGCCGCGCGCGGCGTGCAGCACGGTGAACAGGCCGTCGCCCTTGACTCCCAGCACGAGGTCGAATTCGGCCGGTTCCTTGTCCGGCAGCGCGTGGCTGATCTCCACCCCGGCGGCGTGCAGCAGCACGTCGATCCGGCCGCCCGCGTCGCGGATCTCGGCCATGACCTTCTCGACGGCGCCCGGGTCGGTCAGGTCGACCGGGTGGTAGTGGGCGGACCCGCCGGCCCGCTCGACCGCTTGCACGGCGGACAGCGCGGCCTGCAGCCGTTCGAAGCGGGCCAGTTCGCGGTCGATGAGCACGGGGGTGGGCCGCTCGCCGCGCTCGCGCATCCGGGATGCCAGCTCCGCCTTGAACCCTTCGCGGTCCTCGGCGTACCGGCGCAGGTCGGGATCCGCCGGGTCGGGCTTCGGCGTCAGGTCGAGCAGGTGGAAGGTTCCGCGCGAGGCGGCCGCCAGGTCGGCGGTGATGGCCGACACGATGCTGCCGGCCGCGCCGGTGATGACGAACACCTGGTCCGGGCCGAGGGCGGCGGTGGCGGGCGGGAACGGGCGGTCCGCCAGGCCGACGCCCCAGCGCCGGCCGTCGGCGTACCCGACCTCGACGCAGCCGGGGTCGCGCAGCGTCTCGTCCACCAGCCGGTCCGCCGGCGCCGCCGTCTTCCGGCCGGCCGCGAAGTCCACGGCCTTGACCAGGGCGTCCGGCCGCTCCCGGCGGTACGCCTTCGCGAAGCCGGTGACGGCCCCGCCCAGCGGGCACGTCGCGCCGGCCTCGTCGTAGCCGTGGTAGCCGCCCAGCCGCGTCGCGGTCACCAGGAACGGGCTGCCCTCGTAGAGCCGCCGCATGGTGGTGTAGAGCGTGCGCACCCGGCGGTTCAGCGCCGCGCGCCAGCCGTCCAGGCCGAGCTCGTCGAGCGGGCCCTCGTCGTCCAGCGCGGCCAGCCAGTACACGCCGTGCACCGGGCCGGCGGACAACGCCTCGTCCAGTCCCGGGCCGGGATCGTCGGGGTCGAGGGCCGACACCTGCACCCCCAGGCGGGTCAGCCGGGTCACCAGCGCGTCGGCGACGCCCCCCTGGTCGGGCAGCACCACGACGCGGGTCTCCGCGTCCAGGGTGACGCCGGTGGGGACGCAGTCGGCCGCGCCCGGGCGCAACGCGGGCACGGGCACCCGCCGGGTGATCCCGCCGGTGGCCGGGGCCGGTTCCGGTGCGGCGGCCTGCGCCGCGGCCGGTTCGTCCGCGGCGGGGGTGGCCGTCTTCTCCCTGATCCAGCCGATGACGTGGGTGAGGGTGGGGAAGTCGCGCAGGCGCAGGTTGTCGTCGCGGGCGACGCCGAAGCGCTCGCGGACGGCGGCGAAGACCTCGGCTTGTTTGACGGTGTCGACGCCGAGGTCGGCTTCGAGGTCGAGGTCGACGTCGAGCAGGTCCGGTGGGTAGCCGGTCAGCCCGGACACGATGCCGACCACGGCGTCGGTGACGTCGTCGCCGGCCGGCGGCTCAGGAGCGGGCGGCTCCTGCACCGCGGGCTGCGCCACCGGTGGCCTCCCCGTCGGCTGCGTCTTCTCCTTGATCCAGCCGATGACGTGGGTGAGGGTGGGGAAGTCGCGCAGGCGCAGGTTGTCGTCGCGGGCGACGCCGAAGCGTTCGCGGACGGCGGCGAAGACCTCGGCTTGTTTGACGGTGTCGACGCCGAGGTCGGCTTCGAGGTCGAGGTCGACGTCGAGCAGGTCCGGTGGGTAGCCGGTCAGCCCGGACACGATGTCCACCACGGCGCCGGTGATGTCGTCAGCCGGCGTCGCCGGCTCCGGCTCGGCGGGCGGTGCCTCTTCGGCGGGCGGCGCGACGGTCACGGATGCCGCGGCCGGCACGGGCTGGACAACCGGCACGGGTTCGAAAACCGGCGCAGGCTCGAAAACCGGCGCAGGCTCGAAAACCGGCGCGGGCTCGAAAACCGGTGTGGGCGACGCGATCGGGGCTGGTGCCGGCGATGCAACCGGTGCCGCGACCGGCGCGCCGGCGTCGGCGACGCGCAGGCGGCGCTGCACGACCTCCAGCCGGGCGTCCGGGCCGGCGACCTCGGTCAGCCAGCGCTGCCACGCCGCCGGGTCCACGATGCGGTACGCGTACCCCAGCTCGTCGGGCGCCCGGTGCCGGCCGTCCGCGAGCGGCGTCCAGCGCAGCAGCGACATGGCGATCTGCGAGCCGAAGCCGGCCGCCAGGCGCAGCGCGTACCGCACCGGGTAGGCGCCGCCGGTGGACAGGTTGAGCCGGCCGAGCTCCGGGTCGGGTTCCTTGAAGTTGGGCACCGGCGGCACCAGCCCGGTCTCCAGGGCCTTCATGGCCACCACGTCCTCGATGCCGGCGCCCATCGCGTGCCCGGTGAAGCCCTTCGTGTTGGTGATGACGACGGCGTCGGCGTCGGCGCCGAACACCCGGCGCAGCGCGTTGATCTCCGCGGCCGCGCTGCCCCCGCGGGCCGGGGTGTACGTCTCGTGCGAGACGAAGACGGTCGCCGGCGCGATCGCGTGCCGCCGTACGCCGCGCGCCTCGGCCTGGCCGAGGAGCTGTTCCATCACCTGTCCGATGTGGTCCACGTCGAGCCGGGTGCCGTGGAAGGCGCTGTTGGCGGTGACCGCGCCCAGGACCTCGCAGATCGGCTGCAGGCCCCGTTCCCGGGCGGCCTCGGCGGACTCGACGACGAACGCCGCGGCGCCCATCCCGACGATCATCCCGTGCCGGCGCCGGTCGAACGGCGTCGCGGCCTCCTCCACGATGTCGTCGGTGGCGGCCGCGCCGGAGGCCAGGAACCCGGACGCCAGCCAGGGCAGCAGGGTGTCGGAGGTGGCGTCGTCGGCGGACACCACGACGACCCGCCGGCACCGGCCCGCCCGGATCCAGTCCTCGGCCAGCGCCGTCGCCTGGGTGGTGCTCGCGCAGGCGGCGTTGATCTGGGTGTTCGGGCCCCGGGCGCCGATGATCTCGGCGAACTGGGAGTGCCCCATCGACAGGCAGCGGAACAGGAAACGCCGGTCGAAGACGTACGGATCGCGCGCCAGCACGTGGCGCAGCTCGCCGATGCGGCGGTCCACCTCGGCGGTGGCCGGTCCGTCGTCGCCGAGCCGGGCCCGTACGGCCTCGAGCGCGAGCAGCTGATCGCGGCGGCCCCGGTCGGTGACGTACCGCTCGACGTCCTTGCCGAAGTTGTCGTAGCCGGGGAACGCCGACGCGAAGATCACGCCGGTGTCGTCGCGCATGGCCGCCGGCAGTCCCCAGCGGTCGGGCAGGCTGGTGCCCAGGGTGGTCGTCTTGTAGTGCATGACCAGGGGGATGCCGGCGTCGCGCAGCGCGTCGAACCCGGCGCCGATGGCCAGCCGGGTGGAGTTGTCGAGCGCCTCGTCGCGGGCCGCGTCCACACCGAACTCGGTCACGATGTCGACCGGCGCGCCCCGGCCGGCGAGCTTGATGACGTCGGCCTCGTTGTCGATCGTCTCGAACGTGGGGTCGCCGGACTCGCGCTTGACCAGCCGGGTGATGTGCCGGTCGACCATCGAGCGGCGCAGCCGGTGCGGGATCGTGTCGATGAACTGCTGGCCGGCCAGGATGCGGGCCACGTTCTCGTCGTCGAAGACCCGCTCCACACCGGGCAGGCCCAGCGCGGCGCCGGTCACCACCACCGGCTCGGGGCTCGCGGCCGGCCGGCCGCCGGGACGGGCGCCGGTGTGGACCTGCAGGCCGCGTTCGAGGACGTCGGCGAACATCCGGCCCAGCTCGGCGTAGTGGTCCGTGGTCATGGGAATCCTCTCCGGCTCGCTCGAGGCGGCAGGTGCGGCTGCCGGCCGGCCGAAGCCGAGGCCGGCCGCGTACAGGCCGCAGAGGGCCTGGTTGAACGAGGCAACGTCGCCGGCCTTGGGGTGGTTGGTGAACAGCGCCAGCACGTCGTCGCCGAGGACGTCCTCGGCGAACCCGTGCAGCGCCTTCTTCGGGCCGACCTCGACGAAGATCCGGGCGCCGGCCGCGTACAGGGTGCGCAGCCCCTTGACGAACTGCACGGGGGACGCGACCTGGCGGCCGAGCAGGTCGAGCATGGTCTCCACGTCCGCGTCGGCCGGATAGAACTCGCCGGTCACGTTGGACACGATCGGCAGCACCGGCGGGCGTACGTCCAGCCGCCGCAGCGCCGCCTTGAGCGGCTCACCGGCCGGCGCGACGATCGACGTGTGGAAGGCGTGGCTGACCGGGATCCGGGTGGCGTTCATCCCGGCGTCCTGGAACGCCTGGACGGCCCGCTCCACCGCCTCGGTGGCGCCGCCGACGACCGCCTGCCTGGTGCTGTTGATGTTCGCGACGACGACGTACCCGTCGGTCGCCGCGACGATCCGCTCGATCTCCTCGAGCGGGCCGAACACCGCCGCCATCGCGCCGTTGTCGGCCATGGTGAGGCTGGACATCTCGTGGCCGCGCGCGCTGACCGCCTCCAGCGCCGCGTCGAACGACAGCGCGCCCGCGGCGACCAGGGCGCCGTACTCGCCGAGGCTGTGGCCCATCACCAGGTCGGGGCGGACGCCGTAGGCGTCCAGCAGCCGGGTGAGCGCCAGATCCGTCGCCAGGACCGCCGGCTGGGTGATCTCGGTCTGCATCAACTGCTGCTCCAGCCGCTGCCGGGTGGCGTCGTCGGTGCTCTCGTCGAAGACGTACGCGGTCAGCGGCCGCCCGAGCAGCGGCGCCATCACCCGGTCCGCCTCGGCGAAGGCGCCGGCCACGACGGGCTCCCGGGAGCGCAGGTCGTGCAGCATGTTCACGTACTGCGAGCCCTGACCGGTGTAGAGGAACGCGACCCGGCCCGGAGCCCCGCGCCCCGCGAACACGCCCTGCGCCCGCAGGATCCGCCATCGCGCGGGGTCGTCGGCGCGCAACGCCTCCACCGCCTTGGTGGCCTTGGCCGCGAGGTCCGCGGCGTCGGCGTAGTCGATGGCGACCCGCACGGCCGCCCCGGCGAGCGCGGGATCGGGCGCCGCGGGAGCGGGCACCCGGCCGGCTGACGCCTCGGCGGCCAGCCGGGTGAGCTGCCCGGCGACCTCGGTCTCGTCCCGGCCGCCGACCACCGCCGCGCCCCGCAACGGGGGCTTCGGGGCCTTCGGCGTCGCGGCGGTCAGGTCCACCCCGGCGTACGAGCGGGCGGTCTGCGTGGGCGGGCGGTGCCGGCCGGGGACGTACTCCTCGACGACCGCGTGGAAGTTGGTGCCGCCGAAGCCGAAGGCGCTGACCCCCGCGCACCGTACGCCCTCCCGGGGCGCGGGCCATTCGCGCAGCTCGGTGTTGACGCGGAACGGGATGGCGTCCCAGTCCACATTGGGATTGGGCTGATCGAAGTGCAGGCTCGGCGCGAGCACCTTCTCATGCAGGCTCAGTACCGTCTTGAAGAGCCCGGCGGCGCCCGCCGCGGCCTTGAGGTGGCCGATGTTCGACTTGACCGAGCCGAGCGCGATCGTCCCGGTCTCCGCGCCGGCCTTGGCGAACACGTCGCTGAGGCTGCCGAGCTCGGTGGCGTCACCCACCCGCGTCGAGGTGCCGTGGGCCTCCACGCAGGTCGCCAGCGCCGGGTTGAGCCCGGCGGTCTGCCAGGCCCGCTCCACCGCGAGGCGTTGCCCCACCGGGTTCGGCGCGGTGATGCCCTTGCCGCGGCCGTCGCTGGAGCCGCCGAGCCCGAGCAGGACCGCGTAGACGCGGTCGCCGTCGCGTTCGGCGTCGGCGAGGCGTTTGAGCACGAACAGCGCCGCGCCCTCGCCCATGACGAACCCGTCGGCGCCGGCGTCGAACGGCCGGGTCCCGGTGGCCGACAGCGCGCCGATCTTGCAGAACTTGACGAACGCCGCGGCGTTCATGTTGCGGTCGACGCCGCCGGTGATCGCGGCGTCGAAGTCGCCGGCCTGCAGCCCGCGCACCGCCGCCGACATCGCGGCCAGCCCGGAGGCGCAGGCCGCGTCGGTGGTGAAGTTGGGTCCGCGGAAGTTGAAGAGGTTGGCGATCCGGCCGGCGATGACGTTGGCCAGTTCGCCGGGCATGGTGTCCTCGGTGATCTCCGGCAGGCCGGCCAGCACCGATTCGCGGGTCTCGGCCAGGATCGCGGAGCGCACGTCCTGCGGCAGGGCGGCGAACGACGGTGCGGTGCCCAGCCGGTGCGCCAGCTCGGCGAACTCCACCCGCAGGACGGTGCGGTACTGCTTGTCACCGCCGATGGCGTTACCGATGATGACGGCGACGCGTTCCGGGTCCACCGGCCAGTCCGGCCAGCCGGCGTCGAGCAGCGCCGAGCGGGCGGCGGCCACCGACCACTTCTGACCCTCCTCCATCTGCGCGGATACCGCCGGCGGGACGGGCAGCCGCCAGGCCAGCGGGTCCCACTCGAAGTCGCGGACCCAGCCGCCGATGCGCGAGTACGTCTTGTCCGGCACGTGGGGATCCGGGTCGTAGAAGAGCCGCGGGTCCCAGCGTTCGGGCGGCACGTCGCTGATGGAGTAGCGGCCACCCTTGATGTTCGCCCAGAACGTGGCGGCGTCCGGCGCGTCCGGCATGACGGCGCCGAGCCCGACGACGGCGATGGGTGCGGGCGTGAAGCTTGCGGCGGTCATGATGACGCAGCCTCCAAGGGGGATGTGCGGTCGTACAGCGCCTCGGCGATGGTGTCCATGTCGGCGAGCAGCCCGGCCTGCGCGGCGCGGACCCGGTCCAGGGGCAGCCCGGCGGCCGGGTCGGCACCGGAACCGGCCCCGACCACCCACCGCAGGCCCTCCTCGGCGACCTTCAGCGCGGCCTCGCGGGCGAAGACGCGGCTGATCGCCGCCAGCGTCGCCGGCGCGAACCGCCGGTCCGCCTTCTCGGGCAGGGCGTCGGCGGCGGCCGCGGCGGCCCGGCGGGCGAGCGCACCGGCGCTCTCGGCGTACGCGATGAGCTCGCCGAGCCGCAGCAGGACGTGCTGGCTGCGGGTGAGCCGGCCGGCCCGGCAGGCGTCGAGCACCGCGGCGAGGCAGTCCAGGGCCAGGGCGGCGACCGGCCCGCCGCAGGTCCCGGGCAGCCCGGCGACCTCGCTCGCCAGGTCACGGTGGTAGCGGCCGGCGGTCTTCAGGTGCTGCTGCCAGCGGTCCCGGGCGATGGTCATCTCGAGGATCTCGGACGTGCCCTCGTAGATGGTGGTGATCCGGACGTCCCGCTTGATCTTCTCGACCTGGTACGGCCGGGTGTAGCCGTACCCGCCGTGCGCCTGGATCGCGGCCTCGGCCGCGGCGTTCCCCGCCTCGGTGGCCAGGTACTTGGCGATGGCGCCCTCGGTGTTCAGCGCCCCATCGGCGCCCGCCCCGGCGTCGAGCCGCCCGCAGGTCTCCTCGAGGAAGGCGCGGGCGGCCTCCAGGCGGACCAGGTGCGGCACGATCAGCTTGTGGGTGTACCCCTGCTTCTCGGACAGCGGCGTGCCGCCCTGGATCCGGTTGGCGGCGTACGCGATCGCCCGGTCGAGCGCCTCCCAGCCCCCGCCCAGCCCGAACGCGGCGACCATCACCCGCGTGTAGCCGAAGACCTGCTGCGCCTGGGTCAGCCCGCGTCCCTCGACCCGGCCGATGAGGTGCTCGGCCGGTACCAGCACGTCGTCGAGGAACAGCGCGGCGGTGTTCGACAGCCGGATCCCGTGCTTGTCCTCGGGCGGCGCCGCGGAGAAGCCGGGGGTGCCCCGCTCGACGACGAACCACGACGGGCCGCCCGGTGCGAGCGCGAGCACGGTGCAGACGTCCGCGATGGACCCGTTGCTGATCCACTGTTTGCGCCCGGTGATCCGGTAGCCGGTGATCCGGCCGTCGGTCTCCACCGGGATCGCCGTGGTGGTGAGCGCGCCGAGGTCACTGCCCGCCTCCGGCTCGGTGGCGCCGTACGCGAACAGCACGCCCTGCTCGGCGATGCGCCCGAGCCACTCCTTGCGCTGCTCCGGGGTCGCGCCGACGAGGATCGGGTCGCTGCCGAGGAAGGTGGCGAACACCGCGGTGGCGACGCCGATGTCGATCCGCGCCATGTGCTCGCAGATCCGGTACGAGTCGAACGCGCCGCCGCCCAGCCCGCCGTACTCCTCGGGGACGAAGACGAGGTGCACGCCGAGGTCCTCGCCGCACATCGCGCGGACGGTCTCCTCGGGGCAGGTGTCGTCGCGGTCGAGCTCGAGCCGGCGGCTCTCCGGCAGGTTCTGCGCGAGGAACCCGTCCAGCGAGGAGAGCATGAGCTGCAGGGTGTCCCGGTCGAGGCCGGTGGTCGTGGTCATGGCTACGCCCTTCGGTGGTCGTCCGCTGCGGGTTCGCGTACGGAGCGCAACAGCACCTCCGCCACGTCGGTCACCGTGACGTGGGCGCCGGCCCGGCCCTGCTGCTGCCGCAGCGCCACCCCGTCGGCGAGCATGTCGACGCAGTAGGGGCAGGCCGCCGCGACGACGTCCGGCTCGGCCGCGAGCAGTTCGTCCGTGCGGTTCTCGTTGATCCGGGTGCCGAGCGTCTCGTCCAGCCACATCCGGGCGCCGCCCGCGCCGCAGCAGAAGGACGTCTGCCGGGTCCGCTGCGGCTCCGCCAGCCGGGCGCCCGGCAGGGCGCCGAGGAGCTCCCGCGGCGGTGCGAAGACCCGGTTGTGCCGGCCGAGGTAGCACGGATCGTGGTAGGTGAGGGTGGCCCCGACCGGTGTGACGGGGATGAGCCGGCCCTCGGCGACGAGCCGGGCCAGCAGCTGGGTGTGGTGCAGCACCTCGTAAATTCCGCCCAGCTGCGGGTATTCGTTGGCGAGGGTGTTGAAGCAGTGCGCGCAGGTCGCCACGATCCGGCGTACGCCCGCGCCGTTGAGCGTCTCCACGTTCTGCCCGGCGAGTTGCTGGAAGAGCAGTTCGTGGCCGATGCGCCGGGCCGGGTCTCCGGTGCACGTCTCGCCGGCGCCGAGCACGGCGAACTCCACCCCGGCGGTGTGCAGCAGCTCGGCGACCGCGCGGCTGGTGCGCTGTGCCCGATCGTCGAAGGCGCCGGCGCAGCCGACCCAGAACAGGTACTCGACGTCGTCGGGGACGCGCTCACCGTCGAGCGTGCGGACCGCGAAAGTGAGGCCTTCCATCCATTCCGTACGGGCGCCCGCCCCGCGTCCCCACGGGTCTCCGGCGTGCTCGAGGTTGCGCAGCAGCACCCCGGCCTCGGGCGGGAACTCCGACTCCATCAGCACCTGGTAGCGCCGCATGTCGACGATGTGGTCGACGTGCTCGATGTCGACCGGGCACTGTTCCACGCACGCCCCGCAGGTGGTGCACGACCAGAGCACGTCCGGATGGATCACGCCGCCGGCGCCGACCAGTGGGGTCTGCGCGGCGGCCGAGGCGAGGGCGTCCACGCGCGACTTGTCCCCGGCCAGCAGGTACGGCGCGGCGGCCAGCGCGTGGTCGCGCAGCCCCATGACGAGCGCCTTGGGCGACAGCGGCTTACCGGTGTTCCAGGACGGGCACTGCGACTGACACCGCCCGCACTCGGTGCAGGTGGCGAAGTCGAGCAGGCCCTTCCAGGTGAAGTCCTCGATCGAGGAGCGGCCGATCCGGTCGTCCTCGCCGGGATCCTCGAAGTCGACCGGCTTGCCGCCGGAGTACACCGGCAGCAACGCGCCCAGCGCCCGCGGCCGGCGGCTGAACGCCACGTTCGCGACGGCGGTGAAGATGTGCAGGTGCTTCGAGTGCACGACCAGCACCAGGAACAACAGGATGATGCCGATCGCGAGCAGCAGCCCGGCCGTCTCGATGACGTCGTTGACGCCCGCGCCGAGCGGCCGGATCAGGCGGGCCACCGCCTCGGAGGCGAAAGCGCCGCTCGCGTACGGGAAGTTGCCGGTGTTGATTTGCGCGCCGCGGTAGAGCAGCAGGCTCCACACCACGTTGAAGATCATGAAGAGGACGAGCCACGCCGCGTCCAGGTGCGACCCGAAGAAGCGCGAGCCGCGGCCCTCGCGGGCGGGGGAGTGGCGGATCCGGATCGCCGCGAAGACGATCACCGACACCAGCGTCGCGGCGGCGAACAGGTCCTCGAGGAAGCCGAGCCAGGGCCGGGTGCCGATCAGCGGGAGGTGGAAGTCGCGCTGGAACAGCGCGCCGTACCCCTCGATGATCGTCAGCCCGAGCACCAGGAACCCCCAGAAGGCCAGCACGTGCGCCAGCCCGGGAACGGTCCAGGTGAGCAGCTTGCGCTGGCCGAGCACCTCGGTCAGCTCGGCGCGCAGCCGGGTGGCCACGCCGCGGGTGCGGCCGGGCTCGACCGGCTGGGCGGCCCGGCCGAGCCGGTACAGCATGGCGAGCCGGCGGCCGGCGACGGTGAACGCCACCGCGGTCATCAGCAGCCCGAGGACCATCCGGAGCACCATCGCCGTCAGCCCCTGCGCTTGGCGATCTCGTCGATCAGGGCCGGCAGCACGGTGTGCAGGTCGCCCACCACGCCGAAGTCGGCGACCTGGAAGATCGGCGCCTTCGGGTCCTTGTTGATCGCCACGATCGTCCGCGAGCCCTGCATGCCGGCGCGGTGCTGGATCGCCCCGGAGATGCCGCCGGCCAGGTAGAGCTGCGGCGTCACCGTCTTGCCGGTCTGCCCGATCTGCAGCTCGTGCGGGCACCAGGTCAGGTCGGTGGCGGCCCGGGACGCCCCGACAGCGCCGCCGAGCGCGTCCGCCAGCCGCTCGATCAGCGCGAAGCCCTCGGCGGAGCCCACGCCGCGCCCGCCCGCGACGACCACGGCTGCCTCGGTCAGCTCCGGCCGCCCGGTGGCAGCCTTCGGCCGGGACGCCACCACACGGGGGACCGCGGCCGGCATCGGCGCCGCGACCTCGACCCGTTCCACGACGGGGCTGACCGGCTCGGCCACCGGCTCCGGGGTGACGGCGTTGGGCCGTACGGTGATGACCGGCGTTCCGCGGCACACCCGGCCCTCCACGAACCAGCTCCCCGCGAACACCGACTGGGTCGCCACCGGCCCATCCGACCCGGCGCGTACCTGCACCGCATCGGTGATGATGCCGGCGTCGAGCCGGACCGCCGCGCGGGCCGCGACCTCGGTGCCGCCGGGCCCGGAGGTGATGAGGACGGCGATCGGCGCGGTACGGGCGGCGATCTCGGCCACCGCCGACGCCTCGGCCACCGGCCGGTACGCGGACGGCTCCGGCGGCGCGACCGCGTACACCGTCGTCGCGCCGTGCCGGCCGAGCGCGTCCACCAGGGGCTCGCCCGCGTCGCCGTACACGACGGCCGCCGGGTCGCCCAGCCGGCGCGCCAGCGTCAGCAGCTCCAGGCTGGGCTTTCGGATGACCCCGTCGTCATGCTGGACGAGGACCAGGACTGTGCTCACCGCAGCCTCCAAGGGCTCGTGTCCTACAGGAGCTTGTTCGCGGCGAGGAAGTCGGCCAGCCGTGCGGCGGCGTCGCCCTCGTCGGTGATGACCGTGCCCGCCTCCCGCGGCGGACGAGGCTGGACCGTCAGCACCTCCGTGGCGGCGCCACCGGTGCCCACCCGTGCGGCCTCGATCCCCAGATCCGCCAGCGACCACGTGGTGACCGGCTTCTTCTTGGCGGCGACGATGCCCTTGAACGACGGGTACCGGGCCTCCCCGGAACGGTCCGTGACCGACACCAGCGCGGGCAGCGGGGCGACGACCTCCTCGGTCGCGTCGTCGGTGTCGCGCTCGCAGGCGACGGCCGAGTCCTCGACCCGCAGCGCCGCGGCGTTCACGACCGCCGGAAGACCCAGCCGCTCGGCCAGCATGGCCGGCAGCACCGACATCTCGGCGTCGGTGGAGGCCATGCCGCAGATGACCAGGTCGAAACCCATCCGGCCCAGCGCGGCGGCGAGGACCAGCGAGGTGCCCATGGCGTCCGTGCCGTGCAGCGCGTCGTCGAGGACGTGCACCGCCCGGTCGCCGCCCATCGCCAGCGCCTTGCGGACCGCGTCGACGGCCCGGGGCGGCCCCATCGTCAGGTAGCCGATCTCGGTGGCGGCGCCCGCCTCGACGAGCCGGAGCGCCTGCTCGACGGCGTACTCGTCCAGTTCGGAGAGGCGGCCCTCCACGCCGTCACGGTCGAGCGCGCGGTCGTCGGCGAAGCGCCAGGTCGCGGTCGCCTCCGGAACGTACTTGATCAGCACTGCGATCTTCATGGCGTACCGCCCGGGGGGAGTCGTGGGTGTCTGATTACGGACCGTAGAGACCATCGTCGATCAACTACAGGCGCTGAGGTCCCGCATGACAGTGCCGACGGACCCCTTGACTTCGGCCGCCGGGCTTCCGCCGCGCTCGGGGGCCTAACGGCACTGGCGGAGGGCGGCGCCGCGCAGGACGCTCGGTCGGACCGGCAACGCCACGGCAGGACTCTGCCCCGGCGATGGGAAGACGTGATGATGACCAGTTCGGCTCCCGGTCCACGAGTCATCCAGGGCGGCATGGGCGTCGCGGTCTCCGGCTGGCAGCTCGCCCGGGCCGTGTCGCTGACCGGTCAGATGGGGGTGGTCTCCGGCACCGCGCTGGAGATCGTCTGCGCCCGCCGGCTGCAGTCCGGCGACCTCGGCGGCGACATGCGCCGGGCGCTGGAGCATTTCCCGGTGCCGGGCGTCGCCGAGCGGATCCTGCGGACGTACTACGTCGCCGGCGGCAAGGATCCGGCCGCGCCGTTCCGGCCGGTGCTGCGGTTCAGCCTGCAGCCGTCCCGGGCGCTCGCCGAGCTCACCATCGCCGCCAACTTCGCCGAGGTGTTCCTGGCCAAAGAGGGCCACGACGGCCTGATCGGCATCAACTACCTGCGCAAGATCGAGCTGCCGATCCCGTTCGCCTGCTACGGCGCGATGCTCGCCGGTGTCGACCACGTTCTCATGGGTGCCGGCAATCCCGCCGATCTGCCCGCGCTGCTGGACGCGCTGGCCCGGCATCAGCCGGTCGAGCTGCCGATCCGGGTCCAGGGCGCCACGTCCGCCGACGGCGAGCACGCCATCCGGTTCGACCCGCGCGCTTACGCCACACCCGGCCAGCGCCCTCCGCCGCGGCCCCGCTTCGACGCGATCGTGGCCTCCGTGGACCTGGCCGAGGCGCTGGCCGCCGACCCGGTCACCCGGCCCGACGGCTTCATCGTGGAGGGCTTCGAGGCCGGCGGCCACAACGCGCCGCCCCGGGGCCCGCGCCGCCTGGACGACACCGGCCAGCTCGTCTACGACGAACGGGACGTGGTCGATCCCCGGTCGATGGCCGGGGTGGGGCTGCCGTTCTGGATGGCCGGCTCGTACGGCACCCCCGCCGGCGTGGCCCGTGCCGTGGCCGCCGGCGCGACCGGTGTGCAGGTGGGCACCGCGTTCGCCTACTGCGCGGAGTCCGGGATGGCACCCGAGTTCAAGCGCCGCGTTCTCGAGCTGGCGGCCCACGGCGAGGTGCCCGTACGCACCGACGCGCGCACCTCGCCGACCGGGTTCCCGTTCAAGGTGGTGCAGCTGCCCGGAACCCTGGCCGACGAGGAGGTCTACGCCGGCCGGGAGCGCCTGTGCGACCTGGGGGTGCTGCGGACGCCGTACCGCAAGCCCGACGGCACGGTCGGCTACCGCTGCCCCGCGGAACCCGTGGCGATGTACCGGGGCCACGGCGGGGGACGCGAGGCGAACACGGTCGGCCGCAGGTGCCTGTGCAACGGGCTGATGGCGGCTGCCGGCTTCGCCCAGCGGCGCGCGCACGGCTACACCGAGCCGGCGGTCATCACCGCGGGCACGGACTTCACCGGCGTACGGGAGCTGCTGCGGCGGCTGCCCGACGGTCAGGACGCCTACCACGCCGCCGATGTGGTGGCCTATCTGCTCGGACCTGAGGAGGAACCGGCATGACTGTGCTCGTCGCGTACGGATCGACCGGCGGATCGACCGCCGAGATCGCCGGCTGGATCGCCGAGGAGCTCGGCGCCGCCGGGCTCGAGACCCGGTTGTCCGCGGCCGACGCGGTGGACGATGTGGACGGTTACGAGGCGCTCGTGCTCGGCGCCGCCATGTACGCGGGCGGCTGGCACGCCGACGCCCGTAAGTTCGCCAAACAGTTCGCCGGCCGGTTCGACGGCCGTCCGGTGTGGCTGTTCAGCAGCGGCCCGCTCGACCACACGGCCGACGACACCGAGCTGCCGCCGAATCACCAGGCCGAGGTGGCGATGCAGCTCCTGCAGGCGCGGGGGCACGTGACGTTCGGCGGCCGGATGACCACCGAGGCGCACGGCTGGCTCGGCTTCGTGGCGCGCCGGATGGAGCACGAGGGCCACTCCGGCGACTTCCGCAACCCGGAGCGGATCCGGGCCTGGGCGCGCGGCATCGCCGCGGAGATCACCTCGGCCCGGACCGGGTGAGGCCGCCGGCGCGGTCCAGGACCAGGTCGCGGGCGGCGGTCAGCCCGGAGGCCAGCCCGCCGAGCAGGACGGCGTCGGTGCCCAGTGTGGACACCTCGATCCGGGGCGGGTCGAGCGCGACCAGGCTGCCGAGCCGCTCCAGCAGCGGGCCGGTCAGCAGATCCCCGGCGTGGCCGCCGACGCCGCCGCCGAGCACGACCAGTTCGGGATCCAGCACCGCGGTGACCCCGGCCAGCGCGCGGCCCAGGTGGTCGATCTCGCGCTCGACCGTGCGCCGGGCGGCCTCGTCGCCGGCCCGGGCGGCGTCGAGCACGTCCTTCGCGGTGAGCCCGTCCTGCATGCCGAGCCGCCGGGAGGTCGCCACCAGCGCGCCGGCCGATGCGACGGACTCGAACATGCCGCGCTGGTGCGTACCGGGCTGGTCCAGCAGCGGGTCGCCGTCGCCGACGGGGAGGTAGCCGATCTCGCCGGCCGCCCCGCGGAATCCCCGGTAGAGCCTGCCGTCGATGACGATGCCCATGCCGGTGCCCGTGCCGATCGACACGTAGACGAAGTGCCGGACCCCGCGG
This sequence comes from Actinoplanes sp. NPDC049316, assembly GCF_040677315.1. NCBI lineage: Bacteria > Bacillati > Actinomycetota > Actinomycetes > Micromonosporales > Micromonosporaceae > Actinoplanes > Actinoplanes sp. NPDC049316. Next base: position 164,783 of record NZ_JBFAQM010000001.1, read on the forward strand.
CCCAGGCCGTACGTGGCCTCACCGATCGCGGCGAGGTCGGCGTCGTTCTCCACCACGTACGTCGCCCCCGCGACGTCGGCCAGCCGGGCCACGCTGTCGCGCTGTTCCCAGCCGGGCAGGTTCGGCGCCAGGTGCAGCGAACCGCTGGTCTTGTCGTGGATGCCGGGGGTGCCGAAGACGGCGAGCGTGATGTCGCTCCGCTTGATGCCCGCGGCCCCGGCCAGGTCGTCGGCGAGCCGGGTGAGCTGGGCGACGAGGTCGCGGTTGCGTACGCCGTGCGACGGTTCCTCCTTGCGCGCCACGATGTCGCCGACCAGATTCGCCAGCGCCGTCCGGACGAACGCCCGGCCGATGTCCACGGCCAGCACGTATCCGGCTTCCGGGCGGGCCTCGTACAGCAGCGCGGAGCGCCCGGCCGGCCCGGCACGCAGCCCGACCTGGCGCAGCAGCCCGGCGTCCTCGAGGTTGCTCAGGGCGACGGCGACCGTCGGCTTCGACAGCCCGGTGATTCGCGCCAGCTCCGGCCGGGACGCCTTGCCCAGGCGGAACACCTCCGCGAACACGGCCCGCTCGTTCATGACCCGGAGAACCGCCGTCGTACTGGCCGTCGCGCTGTTGTGCACGCCTGTCAGGCTGCCACAGCATTTCGTAAAGGTCACTCACGAATTTAGTAAAGGTCATTGCCAAGCTCGGTGCCGATGGCCCACGATGCTCCTCGAACCCCCTGCGAAAGAGGTGCCCGTGAGAGCCACAAGGTTCGCCGCAGTCGCCGCAACCGTCGTCGTCCTCGCCGGTGCCTGCGGCACCGCGGACGACTCCGACACCCCCGCGGGCGGGAAGGAGGCGCCGACGATCGCGCTCTTCCTGCCCGAGTCCAAGACCACCCGCTACGAGGCCTTCGACCGGCCGCTGTTCGAGGCGAAGGTCAAGGCGCTGTGCGCCGAGTGCAAGCTGCTGTACTCCAACGCCGACCAGGACGCCGCCAAGCAACAGCAGCAGGTGGAGGCGGCCCTGACCCAGGGCGCGGACGTGCTCGTCCTCGACGCCGTGGACGCCGGCGCCGTCGCGCCCCTGGTCAACCAGGCCCAGCGGGCGAAGGTGCCGGTCATCGCGTACGACCGGCTCATCTCCGGCATCGCGTACGACTACTACGTCTCCTTCAACAACGTCCGGGTGGGCGAGATGCAGGGGCAGGCCCTGCTGGACGCGCTCGGCAAGAGGGGAAACACCGCCACGGGCCAGATCGTGATGATCAACGGCTCGCCGACCGACCCGAGCTCGGCGGACTACAAGAAGGGCGCCCACCAGGTGCTCGACGGCAAGGTGAAGATCGGGCGCGAGTTCGACACCCCCGACTGGAGCCCGGACAAGGCCCAGCAGGAGATGGAACAGTCGATCACCGCGCTCGGCCGGGACTCCATCGTGGGCGTCCTGTCCGCCAACGACGGCATGGCCGGCGGGGCCATCGCGGCGATGAAGCGCGCCGGCTACGCCACCCTGCCGCCGATCACCGGCCAGGACGCCGAACTCGCCGCAGTGCAGCGGATCCTGACCGGCGAGCAGTACATGACGATCTACCTCGACATCCGTACGGAGGCGGAGCAGGCGGCGCAGCTGGCCGTCGCGACCGTCCGCGGGGAGAAGCCGAGCGCGCCGGCGAAGGTCGGCAACGGTACGGCGGACATCCCCGCGTACCTGCTCGACCCGATCCCGGTGACCGCCGACAAGATCAAGGACACGATCGTCAAGGACGGCTTCTACAAGGCGGCCGACATCTGTACGGCGCCGGTCAAGGCGGCGTGCGAGCGACAGGGCATCCGGTAGTGCTCTCCGCCCGTACGGTCTCCAAGCGCTTCCGCGCGGTCCAGGCGCTCGACGAGGTGAGCCTGGACCTGTCGCCCGGCGAGGTGGTCGCGCTGGTCGGCGACAACGGCGCCGGCAAGTCGACCCTGGTCAAGGTGCTCTCCGGCGTCATCACCCCGGACGGCGGAGCGGTCGAGCAGGACGGCCGGCCGGTACGCCTGACCTCCCCGCACGACGCCCGCCGGCTGGGTATCGCCACGGTCCACCAGGACCTCGCCCTCTGCGAGAACCTCGACGTCGTCGCGAACCTGTTCCTGGGCGACGAGCGGCGGCGCTGGTCGATCCTGCGTCCCATCCGGATGGAACGGGCCGCCCGTGACCTGCTCACCTCGCTGGACGTCCGGATTCCCGACATCCGGGTGCCGGTGGCGATGCTCTCCGGCGGCCAACGTCAGTCGGTCGCCATCGCCCGGGCCCTGGTGGGGGAGCCGCGGGTCGTGATCCTGGACGAGCCGACGGCCGCGCTCGGCGTCGAGCAGACCGCGCAGGTCCTCCAGCTCATCCGCCGCCTGCGCGACCGCGGGCTCGCCGTCCTGGTCATCTCGCACAACCTCGCCGACGTCCGGGCGATCAGCGACCGGATCGTGGTCCTGCGGCTGGGCCGCAACGCCGGGGAGTTCCGCACCGCGGAGGCGACGGCAGAGGACGTCGTGGCGGCCATCACCGGTGGGTCGGCGCTCGCCGGGCCGCCCCGGAGCACCGTGGAGGGAACCGCATGAGCACGCTCCCCGTGCTGCTGCGCAAGCCGTTGCGGCCGCTGCGCCGTACCGGCCGTGCCGACGTCGGCGCCTGGCCGGTCGTCGCCGGGCTGGTCCTGATCGCGGTGGTGTTCGGCTCGCTCAACGACCGGTTCCTGTCCGCGGAGAACCTCACCAACCTCGCCATGCAGATGGCCGCCACCGGGACCATCGCGCTCGGCGTCATCATGGTCATGCTGCTCGGCGAGATCGACCTGTCCGCCGGCTCGGTCAGCGGGCTGTCGGCGACCGTCATGACGATCCTGTCGGTCCACCGCGGCTGGCCGCCCCTGGCCGCCGTCGCGGCCGCTCTCGCCGGCGCGGCCCTGATCGGGCTGGTGCACGGCTGGATGTTCACCCGGCTCGGCATGCCGTCGTTCGTCGTCACGCTCGCCGGGCTGATCGGCTGGCAGGGTCTCATGCTCTACCTGCTGGGCACCGGCGGGACGATCAACCTGCCGTTCGACGGCCTGCTGGCGAAGCTCAGCGACACCTGGCTGCCGCCGGGCGTCGCCTGGCCGGCCGCGGTCCTGATCGTCGCCGTCCGTACGGCCTCCGCGCTCGGCAACCGCCGGATGCGGCAGGCGGCCGATCTGCCCGTGCCCTCCGTCCTCGGCATGAGCCTGCGCCTCGGCGGCCTCGCGCTCGCGCTGGCCGCCGCCGTGACCGTGCTGTCGGCCGACCGCGGCGTACCGCTGCTGCTGGTCGTCTTCGCCGCCCTGGTGGTCGCCCTGGACCTGGTCCTGCAGCACACCGTCTTCGGCCGTCACATGTACGCCGTCGGCGGCAACGCCGAAGCGGCCCGGCGCGCGGGCATCAACGTGACCCGGATCCGCATGATCGCCTTCGCCCTGGCCTCCGTGCTGGCCGCCACCGGGGGAATCCTGGCCGCCAGCCGCCTGGTCGCCGTGAACCAGAGCTCGGGTGGCAGCGACACCCTGCTCATGGCCATCGCGGCGGCGGTCATCGGCGGCACGTCGCTGTTCGGCGGCCGCGGGCGCGCCTACGCCGCCCTGCTCGGGATCGTCGTCATCCAGGCCATCACCAACGGGATGCTGCTGCTCAACGTCAACTCCTCGGTGCGCTACATGGTGACCGCCGCGGTCCTGGCCGTCGCCGTCGCCGTGGACTCGGTGGCCCGGCGGGGTCAGCCCCGGTGACCGCGCCCCGGGTGCTGGCGATCGACTTCGGCGGCACCAAGATCGCGCTCGGCACCGCGGTCGTCGGATCCCCGGACGCGCGCCCGGAGACCACGGTGCGGCTGCGGACCCTCGGCGCCTCGGGCGCGCAGCAGGCCGTACGGCGGACCCTGGAGGCGGCCCGGGACCTGGTGGCCGGTCCGGCGGCGGTCGGGGTCTCCACCTTCGGCGTCCTGCGCGGCGGCCGGGTCCGGCTCGCCCCGAACGTGCCCGGCTGGGAGGGCATGGAGCTGCCGGCGTTGCTGCGCGCCGAGTTCGGCGACGCGCCCGTGGCCATCGACAACGACGTCAACGCGGCCGCGGCCGCCGAGCTGCGCTGGGGCGCGTTGCGCGGGGTCGACGTCGGCCTCTACGTCAACCTCGGCACCGGTCTCGCGGTGTCGCTGGTGGCCGGTGGCCGGGTGCTGCCCGGGGCGCACGGCGCGGCGGGCGAGATCGCCTATCTGCGCGACCGGGACACCGACCCCTGCTTCGCGGACGGGCGCGCCCCGCTGGAGGACAGGGTGTCCGGCGCGGCTCTGGGCCGGCAGGGGTCCACGTTGCTCGGCCGGCCCGTCACCGCCGCGGAGCTGTTCGCGTCCGCGACCGACCCGGCGGTCGCCGGCCTGCTGGAGGACGCGGTCGCCACGCTGTCGCGGACCATCGCCAACCTCTGCGTCACGGTCGACCCCGCACGGGTGGTGGTGGGCGGCGGCATGATGGGCGCGGCGGATCACATCATGCCGCGGGTGGCGGCGGCGTTGCGCCGCTGCGTGCCGTTCCCGCCGGCGCTGGCCGAGGCCCGGTTCGCCGACGACGCCCCGCTGCTCGGCGCGTTGGCCTTGGCCCTGGAGTCCGCGCGCTGACGCCCAGGGCCCAGGCCGCCCCGGTCACCGCCGGGCCGCGCTGCGGCAGGCGGCCCGGCGCAGCGGTGGCCAAGACCGTGCCCAGCCGGAGCGTCAGCCCTTGCCGGCCCGTACGGCCGAATCCGCGTACTTGATGATCAACCGGGCGAGCTCGCGGCGCTCGGTCTCCGGCCAGTCCCGGGTGATGTACTCGAACGCCTGGCGCTGCTGCGAGCGGAACCGGTCGCGCAGCGCGTAGCCCGCCTCGGTCAGCTGGAGCACGGCCCGCCGGCCGTCCGCCTGCGACGGCATACGCACGAGGTAGCCGTGCGCGATGCAGTCGGCGATCATCCTGCTGGCCACCGAGGGGTCGACGGCCAGCACGTCGGCGACCGCGCCGACGCTCATCTCGCCCTCCGCCTCGTCGATGACGTTGAGCAGCAGGTTGCGGTTGAGGTCCTTGCGCTCCACCGGCGGGGTGACCGGCACCTGGGTCGTGCGCCGGCGCAACCGCGCGAACGCGGGGCCCACCCCGTCGAGCAGGTCCGCGTCGAGGTCGCGCCGGGACGGCTTCCGCTGGGTCACCGCGCCAGTCTATTCGCGCAGCGTTGCCGCGGACATGTGCAGGACCTCATGCATCCTCCAGGCGCTTGCCGCGCCGCCACACCGCCCGGGTGTTGAGCGTGTCGCCGATGTCGGTGGTGGGGTCGCCGTGCACGAGCAGCAGGTCGGCGCGCAGCCCCGGTGCGATGCGGCCACGGTCGCCCAGCCCGAACCGGCGGGCCGGCGTGCTGGTCGCCGCGCGCAGCGCCTCGACGGGCGTCAGGCCGGCCTCGACCAGATACTGGAGCTCGTGGTGGACGCTGGCCCCGTGCGCCAGGCCGCCCAGGAACGGCAGCGGCGCCGACACGTCCGTACCCACCAGGATGTCGACGCCGGCGTCGTGCAGTGCCTTGACCGACGCCAGCACGGCCGCGAGGTCGCCCTGCGGGTAGTGGTTGAAGCTGGACCTCAGGGTCTGCATCCACGGGTCGCTCAGCCGCGACGACACCCGCGGATCGTCGGCCAGCGCGGCCCCGGTGACGCCCATCATCGAGGCGTCCAGCACCACGCACGGCACCACGAACGCGCCGGACCGCGCGATCAGGCCGACGATCTCGTCGGTGTGCGGCCGGTCCATGAACAGGTGCGCCAGGCCGTCGATCCCGGCCTCCACCGCCATCCGGGTCGCCTCGACGGTCAGCGCGTGCGCGACGGTGAGCATCCCCCGCCGCCGGGCCTCGGCCACACCGGCGTTCAGGGTCGCCCGGTCGAGCATCGGCAGACCGGGATGGCCCTCCACCGAGCCGTCGTCGACCATGAACTTGATGTAGTCCGAGCCGTCCTCGATGAGCTTCGGGACGAACGCCACCGCCTCTTCCGGCGTGGTGGAGAACGGCATCAGCGGCTCCCGGCCGCCGCCGGGCGGCGTCGATCCCGGCGGCGGGCCGGGCCGGAACCCTTCCGGGAACAGCTCGCTCGGGTGCCCGCCGGGCGGCGTGATGCCGAAGCCGGACGAGCGTACGTCCGCGACGCTGTCGTCCTCGGTGATGTGGGACCGGTTGTGCCGGGTGTTCGTGCCCTGCATCTCCAGTTCCGTGGTGACGCCGAACCGCAGGGCGAGCGCCAGGCTCGGCACGCTCGTGTGCACATGGGCGTCGATGAGCCCGGGCAGCAGCGTTCCCCCGGCCGCGTCGGTGATGCGGGCGCCGGCCGGCGGCGCGCCACCCACGGCGGCGATGCCGGTCCCCTCGATGACGACGGTGGTCGCGTCGGCGACGTCCCGGCCGTCGAAGACCCGGGCGTTGATGATGGCTTCTGTCATGTTGCATATGCTTGCATACTTGCACGCGATTGCAAGTTGCAATTCGGGTTCAGCCCCGCCGGGTCTCCGCCAGGACCACGTCCACGAGCAGGTCGTTGTACCGCTCCGGTTCCTCCGCGTCGGCGTTGTGTGCCCACGCCCGACCGGCCACCGCGCCCAGCACCAACGGCACGGCGACGATCAGCGCATACAGAACGTGGACGGCGACGAACAGCAGCACGCCCATGGCGGTGCCGAACGACGGGCGCCCGAACGACGGCCCGGCCATCCGGAACACCGTCGCGCGGCCGAGCTCCCACGCCGCGAGGTGCAGCACCGGGGCCGCCGGGACGATCCACCGCGACGGCACCAGCCGGCCGGCGAGGGCGCCGACGAGCAGCAACCCGCCACCAGCAGGGCCAGCTGCGTACCGGTCACGGGCCCGCGGGGCAGCACGGCCGCGGCGACCACGCCCGACCCGGCCGGCGCGAGCCATCCGGCCACGGGCGACCGCCACCACGGTGGCCGCCGAGAACCGGGTGCGGCCGGCGCCGCGGGTGTCATGGCACCGGTATCCGGGCCCGGGAACGGGCCTGGTCGCGCATCCGCAGCAGCGGCACCCCGAGCCCGTACGTCACGAAGTGCCCGATCGGGCGGATCTCGACGACCGTGCAGGCGTCGAGCCGGTCCCGCGGCACCAGCCGGGCAAGCCCCGGCGCCCGGGCCAGCACCTCGGCGGTGTGCAGCGTGGCCACCGCGGCGAAGCTGATCGTCATCGGCGGGATCGGGAACACCAGCGACAGAAGCCCGCCACGGCGAATCGGTACGGTGACAGCCACCATGCCGTCGGCGCCGATGTGACGGGCCTTCCAGCTGTCCGGCGCGACGGCCACGTACATGCTCCCGTCGCTGACGACGTAGACGACCCCGCTGGAACGCGGTGCGCCGGCCGGCGTCACATGGCTCAGCACCGCGAACGAGGCGTGCGCCACGGCATCCCACACCTGCTGCGGCGACAATCGCGGTCCGGCCGGCTCCGCCCGCCGGGCGTCCTGGGACCTCTTGACGACCATGAGGACCTCCCCCTGTCCGTCCAGGCATAACCCGCCGCCGCGGGGTGACGGCAGGGCCGGACGCACCGGTACGCCGGGCCGAACGGGGCCGATGACTCAGCGCCGCAAGGATTTCCGCACCTCGTAGCGCAACCACACATGGCTGTCACGCAGCTGCTCGACGCAGACGAGAGTCACCGCCGGAATCCGTCCAGGCGTCCGTCGAGGCTGACGAGGTTGTGAATGGTGACGCGCGGACGGTTCACGGTCAGCCGTGCTCGTGCGGTGCGGCGTGGATCGCCTGGAGGACGTGGTGCGCGTACACCTGGAAGCCCAGCATCGCCTGCACGTGAGCGCGCGCCGCGGGCAACGACGCATCCTTGGCGGCGGCCAGCTGCCCGACCCGGCGCAGCCGGTCCGCCAGCTCGGCGCGCAACTCGTCGGCGAGAAGCCGGCGGACCGGCTCACCGTCGCCGGACTCCACCGCCTTCTCGGCGAGCGGGATCACCGGCCCGACATCCAGCCCCGCGGGTTTCAGCCCGGTGTACGAGGCGCCCTCGCCGGCGCGGTGGATGCGTACCACCGTCTCGAAGAACCACAGCTGCGCGACGGCAGCGGCCTCACCGCCGGACGCCTGCAGCGGCAGGACGCGGCCGAAGGCGGCGCGGACCTCGTCCTCCCCGGCGGCCGGTACATAGGACAGAACGAGGTCGGCGTCGCCGGCGGCCAAGGCCGCACGGGCGGCCCGGACGACGGGACCGTCGAGGGAATCGCAATGCGGGGGCATCGCTGCCACCTCCTCATGTCGTGCTGTCACCCGAGGTACGCGACGATGTCCGCCAGCGTGCCGAGCCTCGGGTAGTCCTCTTCGTCGATGCGTTTCCCGCTGCGCGAGCTGAGCAGCTCCACGAGGTTCAGGAAGTCCAGCGAGTCCAGGGCGAGCGTGTCGCGCAGGTCGGCGTCCGGGCGCAGCCGGCTCAGGTCGGCCTCCGGCGCCACCTCGTGCAGGGCGGTGCGGACGAGTCGGTCCGCCTCTGTGGTGTTCACAGCTCCTCCGGTTGTTGCAGCAGGCGGGCCACCACCCGCAGGTATCGGGCGCCCGTCGCGCCGTCGGTGGCGCGGTGGTCGCCGGCGAGGCTGGCGGTGACGAGCTTCCGTACGCCGAGCAGGCCGCGCACCGCCCACGGCCGGTCGCCGATCGTGCCGAAGCCGACCAGGGCGACCTGCGGGGGATAGATCACTCCGATGATCGACTCGACGCCCTGCTCACCGAGGTTGGACACGGTGATCGTCGGCGCGGAGAGCTCGCTGCCGCGCAGCCGGCCGGCCCGGGTGCGGGCCACCAGGTCCTTGAGCCGGTCCATGAGCTGCTCCGGCGTCAGCCCGGCGGCGTCGGTGATCGCGGGGGCGACGAGGCCGCCGCCGCGCAGCGAGATCGCCACCCCGAGGTGTACGGCCGGCGCGGGCTCGAAGTGGTCGTCCTGCCAGAACCCGTTCAGCTCGGGCACCTCGGCCGCGGCCCGGGCCGCCGCGGACAGCAGCAGCGCGGCCGGGACGACGCGGCGGGGGACCGGCAGATCGCGGTTGCGCTCGCGGAGCCGGTCGAGGGCGTCGGTGAGGTCGATCGTCTCGGTGAGGTAGTAGTGCGGGATCTCCCGCTTGGACCGGGCCATGAGCGCGGCGATCGTGCCCCGCATGGCGGCCGCCCGCTCGGCCGCCCGGTCGGCGGCGGCTGCGCCCTCGGCGGGCGCCGGTGGCAGGTCGGCCGCGCGGATCGCGCCGCCCGGCCCGGTGCCGGCGACGGTGCCGAGGTCGATCCCGGCGGCCTCGGCGAGCCGCCGCGCCCTCGGCGACACCCGCCGCCGCCCGCGCGGGACCTCGGCGGGAGCCGGGACGGCGGCCGGCGGTGGGACCGCGGCCGGTGGCGGGGGAGCCGGGACCGCGTGTTCCACGTCCTCGCGGGTCACCCGGCCCCCGGGCCCGGTGCCGTGCACGGCGTGCAGATCCACGTGCAGGGCAGCCGCCTCCCGCCGCACGAGCGGCGAGGTCACCGGCGACTCCGCCGCGAGCGGCGCGGCCGCGGGCGTCCGCACCGCAGGGGTCGTCGTCGGGGCAAGAGACGGTTCCCCGGCCGAGGCGATCGTGGCCAGGACGGTCCCGACCGGCACCCGGGTGCCCTCCGCGACCCGCAGCTCCCGTACGGTCCCGCTGTCGAAGCACTCGACCTCGATGGCCGCCTTGTCGGTGTCCACCACCGCGACGATGTCGCCCTTGTGGACGGTGGCGCCGGGCCGCACCAGCCATTCCAGCAGGACGCCGTCGGTCATGTCGGCGCCCAGCGAGGGCATCCGGAACTCAGCCACCGGCGCGCACCAGCTCTCGTGCCGCTTCGCGGACGCCGGCCGGCTGCGGGAGCGCGGCCTGTTCCAGCTGCGCCGCGTACGGCATTGGCACCTCCGCCGAGCACACCCGGGCGACCGGCGCGTCGAGCTCGTAGAACGCCTGCTCGAGGATGCGGGCGCTGACCTCGGCGGCGAGGCTGCCGGTGCGCCAGCCCTCGTCCACGACCACCGCGTGATGGGTGCGCGCCACCGACTCCATCACGGTGGCGTCGTCGAGCGGGCGCAGCGTCCGCAGGTCGATCACCTCGGCCTGCACACCGTCGGCCGCGAGCTGGTCCGCCGCGGCCAGCGCGGTGGGCACCGTCCCGCCGTACGCGATGAGCGTGACGTCGCGTCCGCCACGCCGGATCGCGGCCCGGCTGATGTCGACCGGCTCGGTGTCGGTGACCTCGCCGGAGGTGTTGTAGAGGCCGCCGTGCTCGAAGATCAGCACCGGGTCCGGGTCGGCGAGCGCGGTCGCCAGCATCCGCCGCGCGTCCGACACCGTCGCGGGTGCGATGGCCCGCAGGCCGGGGATGTGCGCGTACCAGCCTTCGAGGCTGTGCGAGTGCTGCGCGGCGAGCTGGCGGCCGCCGCCGGTGGTCATCCGGATCACCAGCGGCACGCCGAACTGCCCGCCGGACATGTGCCGCAGCGTGGCGGCGTTGTTGAGGATCTGGTCCAGGGCGAGCAGGCTGAAGTTCACGGTCATGATCTCGACGATGGGCCGCATCCCGCCGAGCGCGGCCCCGATGCCGGCGCCGACGAACGCCGACTCCGACAGCGGCGTGTCCCGGATCCGCTCCGGCCCGAACTCCTCCAGCAGGCCCAGGCTGACGCCGAAACAGCCGCCGTAGCGGCCCACGTCCTCGCCCATGAGGAAGACCCGCTCGTCGGCGCGCATCGCGGCGCGGATCGCCTCCCGCATGGCCTCGCGGTACGTCATCGTGCTCATCGCTCGCCTCCCGGTTCGGCGTAGACGAAGCGGGTCAGGTCGGTGACCGGCTCCTCCGGCGCGGCCTCGGCGTACGCGACCGCCGCGTCGATCTCCGCGGCCACCTCGGCCTCCATCCGGTCGCGCGCCTGCGACGAGCCGTCACCCATGCGCCGCGTCAGGACGTCCAGCGGGTCGCGCTCACGCCAGCGGGCGATCTCCGCCTTGTCCCGGTAGCGGTCGGAGTCGTACATCGAGTGGGCGCGGAACCGGTACGTCTGCAGCTCCAGGAACCGCGGCCCGGCTCCCGCGCGTACCTTCTCCACCGCCGCGTGCGCCGCCCGGGCCACCGCCTCCACGTCCATCCCGTCGACGGCCTTGGCGGTCATGCCGTACGAGGCCGCGCGGTGGGCGAGGTCGGTGGAGGCCTGCGCGCGCTCGACGGCGGTGCCCATCGCGTACCGGTTGTTCTCGCAGCAGAACAGCACCGGCAGGTGCCAGAGCGCCGCCAGGTTGAGACACTCGTGGAACTCGCCCTCGGCGACCGCGCCGTCGCCGAAGAAGCAGGCCGTCACCGCGGACCGGCCGGTCATCGCGTCGGCGAGGGCCAGCCCGACGGCCAGCGGCAGGCCCCCGCCGACGATGGCGTTGCCGCCGTAGAAGCGGGTCGCCGCGTCGAACAGGTGCATGGAGCCGCCCCGGCCGCGGCTGCAGCCGCCGGCCCGGCCGAACATCTCGGCCATGATGGCCGTCGCGGGGATGCCCCGGGCCAGCGCGTGGCCGTGCTCACGGTACGTGGAGACGACGGCGTCCCGCGGTTCCAGGGCCGACATGACGCCGACCGCCACGGCCTCCTCGCCGATGTACAGGTGCATGAAGCCGCGGATCTTCGCGGCGCTGTAGAGCTCGACGCAGCGCTCCTCGAAGCGGCGTACGAGCAGCATCTGGCGCAGGAACTCCGCCTGCGTACGGCTCGCGCGCGGGCGTACCGGGGTCTCGGTCATCTCGCACTCTCCAGTGTCGACAGATCTCCCTCGGGCAGCCCGAGCTCGCGGGCCTTGAGCAGCCGGCGCATCACCTTGCCGCTGCGGGTGTGCGGCAGGTGCTGGTCGAAGACGATCTCCTTGGGCGCGACGGCGCCGAGCCGGCTGCGGCCGAACCCGACCAGTTCCAGGCGCAGCTCGTCGGAGGCCGGCACGCCGGGCCGCAGCGTGACGAACGCCTTGACCACCTCGCCGGCCACCGGGTCGGGCTTGCCGATGACACCGGCCTCGGCGACGGCCGGGTGCTCCATCAGCGTGCTCTCCACCTCGAACGGGCCGATCAGGTGCCCGGCCGACTTGATGACGTCGTCGGCGCGCCCGACGAACCAGAGGTAGCCGTCGGCGTCGCGGCGCGCGAGGTCGCCGGAGAGGTACCAGCCGTCGGCGAAGCAGCGGGCGTACCGCTCGGGGTCGTGCAGGTAGCCGCGGAACATCGAGGGCCAGCCGGGCTTCAGCCCGAGCTCGCCGACCACGTCCGGGCTGCTCACCTCGCGGACGTGGCCGTCGGTCACCCGGGCCCGGCCGTCCTCGCCGCGCTCGAGCAGGGTGACCTCGACGCCGGGAAGGGGCAGGCCCATGGAGCCCGGCCGGATGTCCACACCGGCGTAATTGCTGATCATGATGGCGCCGGTCTCGGTCTGCCACCAGTTGTCGTGCACCGGATGGCCGAGCGCCTCGCGCCCCCAGACGACGACCTCCGGGTTGAGCGGCTCACCCACGCTCGCCACGAACCGCAGGGCCGACAGGTCGTAGCCGTGGGGCAGGTCGGTGCCGCTGCGCATCAGCATGCGCAGCGCGGTCGGCGCGGTGTACCAGACCGTGACGCGGTGCTGCTCGAGGATCCGGTACCAGCGCTTGGCCTCCAGATCACCGGCGTCGACCACCACGGTCAGCCCGTGCACCAGCGGCGCGATGATCCCGTACGAGGTGCCGGTGACCCAGCCGGGGTCGGCCGTGCACCAGAACACGTCGCCCGGGTGCAGGTCGAGGGCGTACCGCGCGGTCACGAAGTGGGCGAGAACCGCCTCGTGCACGTGGACGGCGCCCTTGGGCCGGCCGGTGGTGCCGCTCGTGAAGTGCAGCAGCGCCATCGACTCCGGATCCGTCGGCGCGACCTCGAACTCGTCGCCGGCCGCCGCCAGTCCTTCGGCGAGGCTGCGCGTGCCCTCGGGCGCCGGCGCGTCGCCCGTGACGAGAACGTGGCGCAGCGCGGGCAGGTCCTCGCGGATACCGGCGATGCGGCGCTCGTACAACGCCGGCGTGGTCACGAGCACGGCCGCGTCACCGGCGACCAGGCGTTCGCGGATCGGTCCGGGGCCGAAGGCGGGGAACAGCGGCGACAGGACCGCGCCGTAGCGCAGGGTGCCGACGGCGGCGACGTACAGGTCGGGGCCGCGGTCGAGCAGCAGGAAGACCCGCTCCCCGGGTGCGACGCCGAGCGCATGCAGCAGGTTGGCGAAGCGGCTGGTCCGGCGTCCGAGCTCGGCGTACGTCACGTCGGTGACGGCGCCGCGGCGATCGATGCAGCGCAGCGCCACCCGGTCGCGGTCCCCGGGGCCGAGATGCCGGTCCACCGCCTCGTAACCGATGTTGAGGCCCTGCCCACCGGGAAGGCCGGGCAGCCACCGTTCCCGCGCTCCGGCCCAGGTGAAGTCGTGCCGCACCCACGCGTAGTCGTCGAGGTTCGCGGCGGCCCGCTCGGCCGGCGTCTTCCGGATCGTCTCCCAGGTCTGCATCGCGCGCCACCCCCAAGGCGGATCGCTCGGGCCGCGACGAAGGACGGCCCAGGGTTCAGCCTCGCGGCGCCGATCCCGGCTCACCAGGGCCGGATGGCCCGAGGCGACTCGACGCGGGACCCGTGGCGGCGCCCGCCCACCGGCGCCGCGCCGCGTCGGCGCCCTCGGACTCCTCCACCTGCGCGTGTGCCTGGGCCAGCGCCTCGCGCAGCGCCGGGATCCGGCGGCGTTCGAGCGCGCGCAGCCGCTGCCGCGTCAACCGCACCTCGGCGGCCACCACGCCCACCGCGTGCGCCGCCGCCGCGTGCCGCGCGCCGGCCCGGACCGCTTCCCGTACGGCGGCATCCGCGGCCAGCGCCGCAGCCGCCGGTGGTGCCGCCGTGGGCGGCCGCTCCGGCAGCTCGCACCGGGTCTCCGTGACGTAGCGGAGCCCCATCAGGCTCGCCCAGGTGAGCGACACCTGTGCCGCCGGCGGCAGCGCGGCCAGGCGCAGGGACCGTTCCCCGCCGACCCCGGCGGCGCGGGACAGCCGTCGCCGCGCCGCCGAGGCCGCGGTGTGCCACTCCCGCTCGGTCGCCGCCACGCGGGCGGCGAGCCGGTCCGCCTCCGCGGTGAGCAGCGTCAGCTTGCGGGTGAGCAGGTCCGCGCCGCCCTCGGCGACCGCGAGCCGGCGGCGCAGGATCAGGATGCCGGCCCGGCCCGGCGGCACGCGTACGCCGCCCGCGCTCACGGTGTCGCCTCGTGCTCGTCGAGGAGCGCGTCCGGCAGCAGCACCAGCTCCGAGCGGGGCAGGACCAGCACCGCCTCCCACGCCCGGCGCAGCGATTCGTCCAGCTCGCGGCGCTCGTCCGGGCCCTGCGCCAGCAGCCGGCGCCGGTAGACGTCCTCGAACGCGAGGTAGTGCCGGTCGACCTCGCTCAGCCCGGCGGGACCGACCAGGTCGGCGAGCTCGGCGGCCTGCCGGGCCCGCGACAGCGCGGCCAGCGTCTGCGCCGCCAGATCAAGGTGGTCCTCCCGGGTACGGCCCGGCCCGGCCCCGTGCCGCATGAGCCGCGACAACGACGACAGCGCGTCCACCGGCGGGTACACACCCCGCGCGTGCAGCTCGGCGGAGAGCACCACCTGCCCCTCGGTGATGTAGCCGGTCAGGTCGGGCACCGGGTGGGTGATGTCGCCGGCCGGCATGGTCAGGACGGGCAGCACGGTCAGCGAGCCCGGCCGCCCGCGGATCCGCCCGCAGCGCTCGTACAGGGAGGCCAGATCGCTGTAGAGATAGCCCGGGTACGCGCGCCGCCCGGGCACCTCGCCGCGCGCCGCGGACACCTCGCGCAGCGCCTCGGCGTAGCTGGTCATGTCGGTCATCACCACGAGGACGTGCCGGCCCTCGGTGAAGGCGAGGTCCTCGGCGACGGTCAGCGCCAGCCGGGGCGTGGTGATCCGCTCGATCACCGGGTCGTCGGCGGTGTTGAGCAGCAGCGTCAGCTCGCCGGCCGCGGCCCGGCCGTCCAGGGCGTCACGGACGGCGTCCGCGTCGGCGTGGGTCAGCCCCATGCCGGCGAACACCACCGCGAACGGCTCGCCGCCGGCCGACGCCTGGGCCGCGATCTGGGTGGCGAGCTGCAGGTGCGGCAGGCCGGCCCGGCTGAAGATGGGCAGCTTCTGGCCTCGTACGAGGGTGGTCAGCGCGTCGACCGCCGAGACGCCGGTGAGCACCGCGTCCACGGGGGTGGACCGCTGGACCGGGTTGAGCGGGAAGCCGGAGACGGCCGCGCGCCGGTCGCCGAGCACGGGCGGCCCGTCGTCGATCGGTTCCCCGCGGCCGTTGCAGGTCCGGCCGAGCCAGCCCGGCCCGACCGGGATGTGCAGCGGCTCCCCGGCGAAGGCGACCGCCGTGCCGGCCGGGTCCATCCCGGCCGTGCCCTCCAGGACCTGTACGACGGCCAGGTCCCCGTCCACGGCGAGCACCAGCCCGTGCCGGACCGGGCCGGAGGTGAGCCGGACCTCCGCGGACTCGTCCCATCCGACGCCGTGCACGCCGGACAGCACGACGAGCGGGCCGCGCAGCTCCCGTACGGCCGTGTGCGCCAGGCGCGCGAACCCGGTCATCGTGACCCCCGCAGCCGCGTCAGCACGGCATCGCGGGCTGCCGCCACGCCGTCGATGTCGTCGGGGGCCACGACGTCCCGCGCCCGCAGCAGCGGTCCGAAGTCGACCCGTTCCAGCTCCGCCGGGTCCGCGCCGGCGCCGGCCAGCTCCCGGAGCCGGTCGCCGACCGCCAGCACGGCGTCCACCAGCGCGGCCGACTTGCCGGCCGGGCAGAAGCCGTCGTGCGGCGAGAGCGCGTTCTGGCGCAGCACGCCGTCGCGTACCAGGCGGGCGGTGAGCACCGTCGCGCGCTCGCCGGCGGCGAGCCCGGTCAGGCCGATCAGGTCCGCGAGGTCACCGAGCCGGTCCCCTTCGGCGAGCACCGCACCGATCCGGGCGCGCTGCGCGGCCCACTCCGGAGCGCCGTGCTGGGCGTGCCACGCCGCGACCGCGTCCACGTCGCGGGAGAACGACGCGGACCAGGAGACGGCCGGATAATGCCGGGCGTACGCGAGATCCCGGTCCAGCGTCCACAGGCACCGGACGAATCGCTGGCTGTGCGCGGTGACGGGTTCGGTGAGGTCGCCGCCGGGCGGGGAGACCGCCCCGATCACGGTGACGGAGCCGCGCCGGCCGCTCGCGGTCAGCACCGCGCCGGCCCGTTCGTAGAACGCCGCCAGCGCCGACGCGAGGTCGGCCGGATAGCCCTCCTCGGCGGGCAGGGTGCCGTTGCGGGACGCGAACTCGCGCAGCGCCTCGGCCCACCGCGAGGTGGAGTCCGCGATGACGAGCACGTCGCGGCCCATGTCGCGGAAGTACTCGGCCACCGTGACGGCCGAGTGCACGCTCGCCTCCCGGGCCATCATCGGCATGTTGGACGTGTTCACGATCGCCACGGTGCGATCGGCGAGCGGCCCGCCGGTACGCGGATCGGTGAGCGCGAAGAGATCGGCGACCACGTCGGCCATCTCGTTGCCGCGCTCGCCGCAGCCCACGTAGACGATCACGTCCGCGTCGCACCACTTCGCGATCTGCTGCAGCAACAGCGTCTTGCCGGTCCCGAAGCCGCCGGGCACCGCGACCGTGCTGCCCTTGAGGACCGGGTGGAGCAGGTCGATGACGCGCTGGCCGGTGTGCAGGGGCGTGTCCGCGGTGATCCGGCGGGCGCACGGGCGCGGCGTGCGGACGGGCCAGCGCTCGTACAGGCGCAGCGGGGCGCCGGACACGGTGGCGATGGGGTCGGTGAGGCCGTACTCGCCGGGGGGCGCCAGCCACTCCAGCGTGCCCGCGGTGCCGGGTGGCACGAGGATCGCGTACGCGACCGCGCCCGGGCCGGGCACCACGCCCAGCTCGTCCCCGGCGGCGACCTTCGTGCCCGCCCGCGCGGACGGCGTGAACGCCTGCCGGCCGGGGTCGCGATGGTCGGTGGGCGCCTCGGGCCGCAACCACACCGGGCCGCCGCTGAGCGGGCGCAGCAGGCCGTCGAAGACCTGGCCGAGCAGGCCGGGGCCGAGCCGGGCGGAGAGCGGTCCGCCGCCGGCCCGTACGGGGTCACCCGGGCGCAGCCCACCGGTGTACTCGTAGGCCTGCACGGTCACCCGGCCGTCGCGGATGGCCACGACCTCACCCGGCAGCCCGGAGGGCCCGAGCTCCACCAGGTCGAACATGGCCAGCCGGCCCCTGCGTTCGAGCTCCACGAGGGGCCCGTCGACGCGGATGACGGTCCCGGCGCTCATGGCTGCCACATCTCCTCGGGTGCGCTGCCCAGCGCCGCCAGCGCCGCGTCGGTCAGTCCGTCCACAGTGCACTCGACACGGACGTCGCCCGCGGTGCCGGCCAGCCCGCCGGGCATCGCCTCCATCTCGGCGCCGGGGCCCAGCAGCGTCCGGATGCGGGCCCGGAACGCGGGGCACTGCGCCGGGTCGCCCACCATGGCGGCCACCCGTTCGCGCACGTCGGCCCGCAACGCCTCGTACGCCTCCCGCCGGGCCGTCAGCACCAGCCGCCGGGCATCGCGACCGGCGGCCGCCACGATGGTGGCCCCGGCGGCCTCCGCCGAACCGCTGCCCGCACGTCGCGCCTCCCCGCGGATCTCCTCCGCGCGGGCGCGGGCCGCGCCGGTACGCCGGGCCGCGTCGGCCTCGGCGTCCGCCCGCAACCGGCCGGCCTCGGCCTGGGCGCGGCGCATCAGCGCGTGCCGTACCGGGGCCAGCGCGTCCGTCGCCACCCGCGGGTGGTGGCCGAGGGCGGTCATGGCAGCACCGCCACCAGCCGCGACCCGCGGGCGAGCCGGTCCGCCAGCGCGTCCGCCGCGTCCGGGGTGAGCAGCACGAGGGCCACGCCCGGCGGTAGCGCGTCCCAGGCCTCGCGGACCGCGGCCGCCCCGGCGGCCGGCGCGACGAGCACCCCGGCCAGATCCCAGCCGGACACGGCCGCGGGCTCGCCCAGCACCGCGACGCCGCCCATCAGGCCCGTCCGATCAGGATGATCGCGACGATGAGGCCGTAGATCGCGATGCCCTCGGCGAGGCCCACGATCACCATCGCCCGGCCGAAGAGCTCGGGCCGCTCACTCATCGCGGCCAGCGCCGCGGCCCCGGTGTAGGCCACCGCGATCGCCGCGCCGATCGAGGAGCCGGCGACCGCGACGGCCGCGCCGAGCAGCGCCGCCCAGTTGCCGGCCGCCGTGCCGGTCGCGGGGGCGGCCTGCGCCGGGCCGGCCCCGAGGGCCAGCATCGCGGCCAGCACCCCCGCGGTCAGCAGGATCCCGTTGAGCACCAGGGCCGCCCGCAGCGTACGGCCCCGCCGCCGGGCGAGCAGGCCGCCGGCGACGAGGGCCGCCGGCACGGCCGGCAGCGTCCACAACCACCCGTTCATCAAGGCACCTCTTCCACAGGTACGGACCACGGGCGGAACGGGCGGCCCTCCGCCTCGAACACCCGGGAGAACAACTCGTAGTACTCCAGGCGAAGCGCCTGCACCCCCGCCACCAGCGCCTCCAAACCGAAGGTGAGCGCGTTGCCGACGACGAACAGCAGCAGCGCCAAGACGACCGCGATCACCTCGTGGCGGCGCCACAGCGCGACCGTGCCGCTCCACACCAGCGCGCCGAGCGCGGCATGGGTCAACCCGAACGCGGCGAGCCGGGCGAACGACACCACGTTCGCGGCCACGCGGATGACCAGGTCGAACAGCTGTACGCCGGTCTCGGCGACGCCGGCCGCGCCGCCGCCCGAGGCGGCGAACAGGCCGATCCCCGCCAGCACGACCGCCAGCGCGGCGACCGCGGCGCCCGGCCCGGCGAGCTCCCAGCGGCCCAGGTACAGCCCGGCGGCGAGCGCGCCGAGCCCGGCGAACAAGGCCGCGCCGGCGATGCCGGACGGCGAGTACAGCGCGGCGCGCGGGCCGCCCTCGCGCCAGCGGTTCACGACGCCCACCGCGTACGCGCCGGCCAGCAGCACCGCCCCCAGCCCCACGCCGGCGGCGAGCAGCTGCACCGGCTGGTCCAGCGGCGCCAGCCAGCGCACCGGCAGCACCCCGGTGGGCCCGAAGAACTCGCCGAACAGCACTCCGAACGCGGCGCTGGCCAGCCCGGCCGCGGCGACGAACGGCCACACCCGGCGCAGCCGCGCGAACCGGCCGTGGCGGGCCGCCCGCAGGGCCACCGCGCCGATCAGCAGCAGCGCGCCGTGCCCCGCGTCGGCGAACATCATGCCGAACATCACCACGTACGCCAGCCCGGCGAGCATCGTCGGGTCGACATCCGCGTACGGAACGGTCCCGTACGTGCCGACCAGCGGCGCGAAGGACTCCCGTAGCGCGGCGCCGTGACGCAGCAGCGTGGGCGGGTCGGCGCCGGCCGGCCGGGGGAGCGGCACCAGGGCCGCCTCCACCGCGGCCAGGGCGGCCGAGAGCTCGCCGGCCCGCTCGTCCGGGCACCAGCCGACCCAGGCGCGCAGCGTGCCGTCGGCGGCGGCACCCGCGGTACGGCGTTCCAGCTCGGCCTCCCCGGCCAGCAGATCGCCACGACCGGCCGCCACGAGCGCCTCCACATCCGGTGCCGTGACGGCCAGCAGAGGCGTGGCCGGGGTTCCGCCCAGCCGGTGCAACGCGCCGGCGGCCGGTCCCTCGCGGGCGCCGTCGACCGGGTCGTCCATCTGCACGGCGCCGCTGCGGGCCAGCGCGACGAGCACGTCCCGGCTGCGGTCCGCCGGTGCCACCACGGCGATCCGTCGCATCGGCGCCGGTTGCACCACGTCACGCCACGGCATCGAGCACCTCGGTGTCCCCGTCGCGCGCGGCCGCGGCGAGCGCCGCCCGGACCCGCCAGGCGTCGGCGGCGAGCACCGCCGTACAGCCGATCGCCACGGCGCCGCCGAACCGCATGCCGTGCAGCAGCGCCAGCCCGTCCGCGTCCAGCCGGGCCCACCAGCGGGCCTCGGCGCGCCACAGATCCTGTGGGTCGTCCACCCCGGCGACGGCCCACCGGGCTCGCCGGTCCGCGCGGGCGACGAGGTCGGTCAGGCTCACGGCGCCGAGCGTCGCGGCGCCGGTGAGCGCACGGACATGGGCCGCTGCGGGATCGTCCAGCGGGTGCCGGGCGACGACCTGTTCGCGGGCCTGCAGCAGCAACGCGGCGCCGTACGCCCATTCGGCGGCCTCCGGCACCCGGGCGGAGACCCGGTGCAGCCACGCCAGCCGCGGAACGACGGTGAGCGCCCATGGGCTGTCGCTGCCGGGGTCGCCCCACGGTGAGCGGCGCAGGGCGGCGCGCAGCTCCGCCCGGGTGCCGGTGCGAGCCAGCTGTGGCCAGGCCACCGCGAGCGCGCCCAGGTTCCACGGTGGCATCGCCGGGCCGCCGTCCAGCCGCCGTACGTGCTCGTCCAGGTTGGCCAGTTCGAAGGCGGCGGCGAGCAGCCGTACCGGCGCCGCGGCGGACCGGGACTGCCAGCCCGCGAGGACCCGCAGATGCCACAGCACCGTACGCGCGATGCCGTTCTCCGCCTCGGCGGGAGTGTCGTCGCGGCGTACGTATCTGCCGTACGGGGTCGTGGCGAGCTCGGCCACCGCGGCGTCCGGTCCCGGCAGCCCCGCGATCCGGCGGGCCGACGCGGGCCCGAGCCGGCGCCGGGCCAGCGCCCGCGCGCGGACGGCCCCCGCCACATCGCCGGCGCCCATCAGTGCCCGCTTCCCGTTTCGTCCGCCGCGAGCAGGTCCCGCGCCCGCGCAGCCGCGCGGGTCGTGAGCGACGGCCTGCGCCGCGCGGCCCGCGCGGCGACCTCGGCGGCCTCGCCGCGAGCCTGCGCCATGCGGTCGGCGGCGGCCGCGGCGTGCTCCCCGCGGGCGGCGGCGAACGCGGCCGCCCGGATCGCGTCCCGCTCGGCGAGCGCGGCGGCGACGATCTCCTCGGCCCGGCGTTCCCCGTCGGCGCGGCGCCGGTCGGCGTCCACGCGCGCGGCGTCGACCAGCTCGCGGGCTGCCGTACGCGTGCCGGCCAGCGCGGCGAACACCGGCGCCAGCTCCTCGGCGCGCTCGGTGCGCCGGTCGGCCGGGACGGCGGCGGGCGCGGCCGGCCCGGGCGGCCCGACGGCGCGGAACCGGTTGAGCACATCGCGAAGCGCTGGCACACCGTCCTCCCCGCTCGAGCCGGGTCGCTGACCCCGCCATCGTCGGCCGTCCCGCGACGGAGCAGGCAGTGCCGGACGTCCCGAGCGGACGGGCCGGCCGACCGGCATCGCGCAGCCGGCCGACCGGCCGGAAGGGTCTACGGGAGGCCCGCCCCGGCGGGCCGGCGGGCATCGCGGAGGCAACGGGTGGAACGGGGCAGAGCCGGGAGACGCCGGGCCGCGGCGCCGGGCCGTGGACCGGCACATCCCGGCCGGCGCGGCTCCAGCCCGGGCACGGTCACCCGGTGGGCGTCCGCGGGGCCGGCCGGTAGAGGCTGCCGCCCGCGATGATCTCCCCGCGCGTGTTGATGCCGCCCAGGTAGTACGCCGCTTCCTGAGGTATCCCCGCCGGCACGAGGTCCAGGACCGCACCACGTCGGAACAACACCGGGTGTTCCTCGATGGAATACGGCTCGGCGTTGCTGACGCCCAGGATGAGTCCGCGGGCGTTGACGGCCCCGGCGGCGCTCGCGTTGCCGCCCGGCAGGATGCCGAGGTCGGTCACGGTGCCGTGGTACCACCGGGTGGCGTGGGGGACCTCTTCGCCGGAGTAGGTGCCGACCGAGCCGACGATCTCGCCGCGGTCGTTGACGGCACCGGCGTCGCTGTACGGGCCGGGCGTCGGCAGCCAGGTGACCGTCCCGTGGTCCCACAGGAACGCGCGGTGCGGCCCGTCGGCGCCGCGGCCGGACCAGCCGACGACCTGGCCCCGGTTGTTGATGTCGAGGGGTTCGGTGGGTCCGGGGATGCCGAGGTCCTGCAGGCGCCCGTCCTGCCAGATGAACCCGCGCGGCTGCGTCGTCTCCGTCCATTGTGTTCCGACGACCTGGCCCCGGTCGTTGACGGCGTTGGCGAAGCCGGAGACGCTGCCCAGCACCGTGATGCGGCCGTGCCGCCACAGCACGGCCCGCATGTGCCCCTGCGCGTCGCGGCTGCCGCCGACCACGTCACCGCGGGCGTTGACGTCGTGGGCCGTGCCGAGCTGGTCCTCGCCGGGGGCCAGCACGCCGAGGTCGGACATGTGCCCGCGCTGCCACAGGAACGGGTGCGCGTAGCCGTCGGTGGTCTCCGACCGGCCGACCACCTGCGAGCGGTCGTTGATCCCGTACGCCATGGTCGAGGATCCGCCGAGCGTGCCGAGCGCCACGGCCCGGTAGTGCGGGGGCGCCGGCGCGACGGCGTTTTCCGGGGCGGCCGCCGCGGGCAGGGCCGGCAGCGCGGTCATGACGAGGGTGGAGAGCGCGGCGCTCAGAGCCGGGAATGCCATGGCCGGCTACCGCAGGGTGCCGGCGCGCTGCAGGGCCGCGTCGATGAGCGGGCGGACGGTCTCCGGGCTCCCGGAGCCCATCTCCCACCCCATGTCGGCCAGGACGACCACCATCTGCCCGGTTCGGGCCGCGATCAGGTACGAGTCCTTGCTCGCCGGCTGCCCCGACGGGTCCTCGAACTCCTCGTGGAGCCGGATCAGCAGCGAGCGGGGGCCCGCGAGCCCGGTCTCCTGCACCGTCCACTGCCCGGTGTCGTCGGTGCAGCCGCCGTTGCCCGCCGCCATCCGCAGCTCCCGCAGGTACGCGGCCGCGCCGGCGCCCCGGTAGCGGATGACGTGCTCCAGCACCGTGGTGTGGAATTCGGCGACCGGGTAGTCGATCAGCACGGTGCCCTCGGCCCGCCGCAGCAACCGGCTGGTGTACCGGCCGTCGCGGCACGGCATCGGCGGGCGCAGGTGGCGCGCGAACTCGTCGTCCGGGTGCCGCGGCTGGGCGCCGCCCAGGTCGTCCGGCTGCAGGAACGCCGAGTCCGGGATCGGCTCGGCGGGGCGCCGACCGGCTGTTCCGATGGTCTTGTCCGGGATCACCGACATCGCTGACCTCCCCTGGGAAGACGTCGCCGGTTCCGGGGCTGGCAGCGCCCGCGCCGGCGGCCTTCCCCGCAGCGTCACCGCCGCGTCAAGAGCACCTCAAGGGCCGATGGTCCCTATCGCGTGCCGATCAGCCTTCCGTCTCGGCGGGCGCCTGAAAAGCCGTTACCCGGGTCGGCCGGACATGGTCATCCATAGGCAGCCTTGAATGCGTTTGAAGGCGCTGGCAGCATTTTCCTTCGTGAGATCCCTGCTGCCGGAGCGCCTGCCCGCCGTGCTGGCCGTGCTCCTCCTGGCGGTGCCGGCCTTGATCGCGCCGAGCCCGGCCCGTCAGGTGTGGGGGCGGCACGCTCGGCGCCGGCGGCTCGACGGTGACGGTTGGCAACGCCTCGTACAACGGCGTCCTGGCGGCGAACGCGTCGACCACCTTCGGACTGCTCGGCGGGGGTACGCCCAGCACTCCGTCACTGAGCTGCACGACGACGTGACAAGTCCGCGGTCCTGACCGAAAACCTGTTATGCCGGCGGGCCCGAGATGGTCGGGTTTGAGCGCCGCGCGCGGCGATGCAATATTGGCGACCATAAATGGAAGCGCTCCCATCGCTCGTTCCCAGGAGTCACCGTGCTCGAAGACCAGCGGACGTGCTCCGCCTCCCCACCCGGCTCGATTCATCGCCGCGTCGCCGCCGCGGCGGCAGCGGCCGTCCTCGCCCTCGCCCTCAGCGCGTCGATCGTGACCGGCCTCCTCGGCGGCACGGCCTCCGCCGCGGCGCCCGGCACCGCGGCGGCCACGGCCGGCTGCGGCAAGACGCCGACGCTGACCAGCGGGACCCGCACGATCTCCAGCGGCGGCCAGAACCGCACGTACATCCTGCGGGTCCCGAACGGTTACGACCGCAACCGGCCGTACAAATTGATCTTCGCCTTCCACTGGCTGAACGGGACCGCCCAGGACGTGGCGAGCGGCGGGTCCGCCGGCGCCGTGTGGGCCTACTACGGACAGCAGCAACTGTCCGACAACAGCGCGATCCTCGTGGCCCCGCAGGGGATCGACAACGGGTGGGCCAACACCGGCGGCCGGGACCTCGCCCTCGTCGACGCGCTCACATCGCTGATCGAAGGCGACCTGTGCGTCGACACGTCGCAGGTGTTCGCCACCGGCTGGAGCTACGGCGGCGCGATGAGCTACGCCGTCGCGTGCGCCCGCCCGAACGTCTTCCGCGCGGTCGCCGTGCTCTCCGGCGCCAACCTGAGCGGCTGCAACGGGGGCACCCAGCCGGTCGCCTATCTGGGCATCCACGGCACCCACGACAGCGTGCTCGACATCTCGCTCGGCCGGTCGCTGCGCGACACCTTCGTGCGCACCAACGGCTGCACGGCGCAGAACCCGCCGGAGCCGGCCCGGGGCAGCCTCAACCACATCGTCACCGCCTACTCCGGATGCCGGTCCGGCTACCCGGTGACGTGGGCCGCGTTCGACGGCGACCACACCCCCGAGCCGGTGGACGGCTCCACGAGCACCAGCGGCGCCCGCACCTGGACCGGTGGCGAGATCTGGCGGTTCTTCTCGCAGCTGCCCAGCACCACCACACCGCCGACGTCGCCGCCCACCACACCGCCGACGTCGCCCTCCACGCCACCGGCCGGGGAGCCTCGCGCCTGCGCGGCGACCTTCAAGGTCGTCAACAGCTGGCAGGGCGGCTTCCAGGCCGACGCCACCGTGACGAACACCGGGTCGGCGGCCACCACCGGCTGGCGGGTGAGCTGGACGCTGCCGGCCGGGCAGACGATCAGCCAGGTCTGGAACGGGTCGCTGAGCAGTTCGGGCGGCACCGCCACGGTGACGAACGCGTCCTACAACGGCGCGCTCGCCCCCGGGTCGGGCACCACCTTCGGCATGCTCGTCAACGGCAGCGCGTCCACCACGCCGACGCTGACCTGCGCCGTCCTGTAGGGAGGTGCCGCGCTGCGCGTCACCGGCCGTCGTGGTCGGCGAGCGTCAGGACGTCCTCGGTGACCTCCACGACGCCGTCCGACTCCCAGGCGAGCCGGTGACCGCAGTCTCGCAGGTCGATGCGCAGCGCCGCCGCCGCGGTGCCGTGCCGCCACCGCAGGTCGACGGTGGTGTCGCCGCAGTCGTACGCGAAGGATCCTTGGAAGGCGGGGTGGTGGGCGCGCAGGCGGATCGCGGCGAGCTGGGCCCGTACGACCGGGCGGTCCAGCTGCTGCTCGGCCTCGCCGGGGCCGTAGTGGTGCCGGTTGACGTCGCGTCCCACCCCCGTACGCCGCAGCAACTCGACGTCGTTGCGCCCGGCGAGCAGGCCGACGTAGTAGATCTGCGGGATGCCGGGCAGGAACAGCTGGAGCAGTCGCGCGAGCAGATACCGGCGGTCGTCGCCGCCGAGCGCGTCGAAGAACGTGCAGTTCACCTGGTAGAGATCCAGGTTGCCGGCGGCCGTGCCGGTGGCGAGCCGGCTGGTGCCGCCGCTGGCGTCGTGCACCGCCTCGACCAGCGCGTCGATCTGCTCCGCGGTCAGCAGGCCGGGCACCCCGGGCAGGAGGGCGCTGGCGCCGACGTCCACGATGCCGATGCCGTCGTGGGTGTCGAGCACGGTGACCACGTTCGGCGGGCGGACCGCCAGCCAGCGCGCCAGCGGGCCCGCGTCGCGCGCGTGCAGGGCGTGCAGGACCAGGGGCGGCAGGGCGAAGTCGTACACCAGGTCGACGGTGGGCGCGAGGTCGAGCTGCTGCCGGTAGTGGCCGTGCATCTCCAGCAGCACCCGGGCGCCGCGCTCGTGGGCGTACGCCCGCAGCCGCCGGATGAAGGCGTGGGTCTCCCCGGTCATGAAACAGGTGGTGCCGGCGCGCTTGCCGACGTACCCGACGGCGTCCAGCCGCAGCAGGGTGACGCCGGCGCCGGTGAGCCGGTCGACGATGCCGGACAGGTAGTCCCAGGTGCCGGGGTCGCGGACGTCCAGGTCCACCTGCTGCGGGGTGAACGTCGTCCACACCAGCCGGGGCCGCCCGCCGAGCATCATCATCGTGAAGGGCAGGCCCGGCCGCGGCCGGTAGATCGTCGTGAGCTCGTCCTCCGTGGCGCCGTCCGGGAAGACCGACCCCATGGTCAGGAACATCCCACGGTACGGCGAGTCGTCGCCGCGGGCGATCACGTCCCGGAAGGCGCCGGCTCCGGCGGACATGTGGTTCACGATGACGTCGGCCATCACGGTGTGGGTCCGGGCGAGCTCGCCGACGTCCGCCCAGCTGCCGAGCCGCGGGTCCGGCTCGGTGTGGTCCTCCGGGTCGAACCCGGCGTCCGCACCGTCGTACGGGCGGAAGAACGGCAGGACGTGCACCCCGCCGAAGGTGTCCCGGAGCGGGCCGCGCAGGAACTCGGTGAGCCCCCGCAGCGACCCGCCGAGCCGGTCCGCGTACGCGATCAGTTGTGGAGCGTCCATGCTGCAGCGTACGTCTCGTCCGTCAGACGCGGGACCATCGTTGGTTCGCGGCGCCGGTGCAGGTCCACAGCAACACCACGGTGCCGTTCGCGGTCAGGTTGTGGTCGACGTCCAGGCACAGCCCGGAGGCCACGCCGCGGATCGTGCCGTCGGCGTTGAGCGTCCACTGCTGATTGGTGCCGCCGTTGCAGTCCCACAGCTGGGCCTTCGCGCCGGCCGTGGCGCCCGCCGGGGCGTCGAGGCACTTGCCGAGCGCCTGGATCGTCTGGCCCGTGGCCGTCCAGCGCTGGTTGGCGCCGCCGTTGCAGTCCCAGATGACCGGCTGAGTGCCGTTCGCGGTCGCGCTGTTCGGCACGTCCAGGCAGCGTCCCGACGCGGCGCCGACGAGCGTCGTGGTGGTGCCCGGCGGGGTGCCGGTGCCGCCGCTGACCCGGTACACCACCGTGCCGTGTCCCGGGACGGCGGCACTGATGGCGCCGGTGCTCGTGGTCGTGGCGCCGCTCCAGGCGTCGGTGAGCGTGAACGAGCTGCCCGCCTTGCCGGCGGCGGCGGCCGTGGTCGACACGGTCGTGGTGGCGCTGCCCTGGTTGAACAGCGCGACCGCGACGTCGCCGTCGGCGAGCCGCTTGGCCAGCACGCGGCGGGTGCCGTCGTTGCTGACCTGTGCCGCCTGCAGCCCGAGCGGGTCCTGGTTGATCGCGATGAGGTTCCGGTTCTTCAGGATCGTCTGGGTGGCGGCGCTCATCGACCGGATGTCGTTACCGGCGATCAGCGGGGACGCCAGCACGGCCCACAGCGCGAAATGGCTGCGCTGCTCGGTGTCGGTCATGCCGCCGCGGCCGACCTCCATCATGTCCGGGTCGTTGAACTGGCCCGGACGGGCGTACCCGGCCAGCGGGACGGTGACGTCGACGATGTTCTGGATGCCCATGGGGTAGCCGTTGGTCTGGCCGGTGTCCCAGGCGTTGGTGATGTCCTCGGTGGTACGCCACAGGTTCGCGACGTCGCCCCAGTTGCGCTGCGGGCCCGTCTTGGCGTGGATGCTGTTCGGATTGATGCTGTAGACGATGGGCCGGCCCGTGGCGGCCAGCGCGTCGCGCATCTTCGCGAACGTGGCCACCTGGTCGTCGATGCTCCCGTTCGGCGAGCACCAGTCGTACTTCAGGTAGTCGACGCCCCAGGCGGCGAACTGCCGGGCGTCCTGCGCCTCGTGGCCCCGGCTGCCGGTCGCGCCCGGATAGCTGCCGAAGTACTGGGCGCAGGTCTTGTCGACCGGGACCTGGTAGATGCCGAACTTGAGGCCCTTGCCGTGCAGGTAGTCGCCGAGCGCCTTCATCCCGCTCGGGAACCGGCCCGGGTCGCCCTGCAGGTTGCCGGCCGAGTCGCGGTTCGGGTTGAACCAGCAGTCGTCGACGACGACGTACTGGTAGCCCAGGTCCCGCATGCCGGTGCTGACGATCGCGTCGGCCATCTGCCGGATGAGCGTCTCGTTGATGCTGCAGCCGAACGTGTTCCAGCTGTTCCAGCCCATGGGCGGGGTCCGGGCCACGCCGTTGTCGAGGGCGTGGGCGGCGGCCGGGGGCAGCACGGCGGTCACCGCGGCGGAGAGCAGGAGCAGGCCGGCGGCGAGCGCGTTCTTCAGGGTTCTCATGGTCATCGCTCCGTCCAGCGCTGGTTGGCGCCCGCGGTGCAGGTCCACAGGATGACGGGAGTGCCGTTGGCGGTGGCGTTGCCGCTGACGTCGAGGCACAGCCCGGACTGCTGGCTGCGGATCGTGCCGTCGGAGCCGCGGGTCCAGCGCTGGTTCGTGCCGCCGTGGCAGTCCCACAGCTGCGCCTTGGCGCCGGCGGTCGCGCCGGTCGGGGCGTCCAGGCACTTGCCGAGCGAGCGCAGGGTCTGCCCGTCCGAGGTCCAGCGCTGGTTGGCTGCTCCGCTGCAGTCCCAGACAACCGGCTGGACGCCGTTCGCCGTGCTGCTTCCGGGCACGTCGAGGCAGCGACCGGAGGCGACGCCGACCAGCGCCGACCCGCCGCTGCCGGCGGGATCGCCGATGGTGCCCGGTACGGACCGCAGCGCCGCGTACCAGACGGCGGCCATCTTGTCGTAGCCGCCGGCGGTCGGGTGGATGCCGTCGATGAGGTCGCCGGTGGTGAGCGCGGCGTGCATGTCGACGAGGTGGACGCGCTTGCCGGCGTTCACCTTGCCCTGCACGATGCCGGGGAGCGCGGCGTTGAAGGTACGGGCCGCCGCTTCCTGGTTCGCGTTGCCGAGCGGAATGACGGTCGCGACGAACACGTCCGCCGAGGGCGCCGCGGCGGTGATGTGGTCGATGAGTGTGGACAGCCGCCCCGGGGCGCCCGCGACGTTGTAGTTCTGCAGGATGTCGTTCGTGCCGATGTGCAGCAGGACGGTCCGCGGGCTCGTCGCGCTCAGCCAGCCGCCGATGTTCGCGTCGATCTGGTCGATCCGCCACCCCGGATGACCCTCGTGGTCGTGATCGCCGAGGCTCGCGGGCCCGTTGTACTGCGAGCCGACGAAGTCGGCGCGGTAGCCGTCGGCGGCCAGGCGCTGCCACAGCCCGATGCGGTAACCGCCGGGAACCTGCGTACCCTCGGTGATCGAATCGCCCAGCGGCATCACCCGCACGCCGCCGTTGGACTCCGCCGCGGCGGCGTCCGCCTGTGCGAGACCGGCCACGGCGACCATCGCGGCGAGCACGGCGCCGGTGAGCCATCGTCTGCTTCGGTGCATGTCAGCTCCTCACATCCTGGTGCGGATCACGGTGTGGTCACCGAGAACTGGTTGACGGTCACCGCACCGCCCAGGCTCCGGGTGGCGTAGTTGAAGACGCCGAAGCGGTAGCCCATGAAGAACTGCCAGTCGCTGTTCAGGGTGAACGCCGGTCCCAGCGCGGTGAACCTGGTGCCGTCGGTGCTGTAGGAGAAGGTCGCGGTGCGCCCGGACCCGGGCCGGATGTCGGCGGTGGCCCGCAGCCAGATCCGGCCGCCGCTCACCGCCGCGCCCGCCTGCTCGGTTCCGGTCCCGGTGGTGGTCCAGCCGCTGGTCGACATCGTCAGGCCGTTGGTCATCGACACCCGGGTCGTGCCGTTGTCCTTGCGGATGCCGATCCAGGCCGACGAGTCGCGCAGCATGGCGAGACCGGCCCGGTCACCGTCGGCCATCGCCGAGTAGTCCAGCTGCACGGTCGCCGTGGAGGAGGGGCCCTGGATGCGGCGGGTCAGCGTGTTGCGGGCGTTGTAGAGGTCGGTGGTGACCGTGGCGGTCGAGAGCCGCAGCCCGTTGTTGACGGAGACCTTGGTGGTGTCCGGGTTGTGGTTCCACTCGTACTGCGGGCCGAGCGTGGTGCCGGCGAACGAGTCCGAGCCGGTCATGGGAGCCAGCGGGTGCCAGGGAAGGTTGGGGCGCGGGTAGCTGGAACCCCACCGGCCGTTGACGGTCTGCAGGACGGGCCAGCCGTCGCTGCTCCAGGTGATCGGCGCGAGCGTGGGCATCCGGCCACCGGGGTACGCGTCGGTGAACGCCATGTACCACCAGTCGCCGTTCTGGGTCTGCACGAGCCCGCCCTGGTGGGGTACGCCGCCGCCGCTGATCGGGCCGGGCAGGTTCAGCAGGACCTGGCGTTGCTCGTACGGACCCCACGGGCTGGTCGAGCGCAGCACGTACTGGCCGTTGGCCGGTCGGGTGAGCCAGATGTAGTAGTAGTTGCCCCGCTTGTACATGCGCGACCCCTCGAGCGTGCCGATGCTCGACGGGGTCTGGTAGACGGTCTGCGCGCGTACCTGGGAGGTCAGGTCGGCGGAGAGCTGGGCGACGCTGATCGTGCCGTTGCCGTACGCGACGTACGGGGTGTCGTTGTCGAACAGCAGGCCGGCGTCGTAGTAGCAGTTGTTGATCCGGGCCTTCTTGCTCCAGCCGCTGCCGATCGAGGTGGACGTGTAGACGTACGTGCGGTTGAACTCGGTGCAGCCCAGCCAGTAATAGGTGCTGTTGCTGGGCCGGTAGTTGAACGCCGAGGCCCAGATCCCCTTCACGTACGCCCGGCCGCCGTTGAGGTCGTAGGCCGCGGAGTCGAAGTCGAGCCGCGGCACCGAATGTCCGGCGTACTCCCAGTTGACCAGATCGTACGAGCGCAGAATCGGCGCACCCGGCGAATAGTGCATGGTGGACGCCGAGTAGTAGTACGCGTCCCCGACCCGGATGATGTCGCCGTCGGCGAAGTCCTGCCAGACCACGGGATTCGTGAAGGTCTCCGCGGCCGGCGAGGTGGTGGGCGGCGGCGTCGCCGGGGTCGTCGGCGCCGTGGCTCCGGTGCACGCCGTGCCGTTGAGGGTGAACGCGGCCGGCGCCGGGTTGGCCGATGTCCACGACCCGTTGAAGCCGAAGCTGACGCTGCCGCCGGTCGGCAGGCTCGCGTTGTACGCGGTGTTGGTCACGGTGACCTGCGCGCCCGACTGGGCGACGGTCCCGTTCCACAACTGCGTGATCGTCTGCCCGGCCGCGAACGACCAGCCGAGCTGCCAGCCGGAGATCGGGTCGCCGAGATTGTCGACGGTGACGGTCGCGCCGAAGCCACCCTGCCACTGGTTCGACACCGTGTACGTGACGCGGCAGCCGGCGGCGGCCTGCGCTCGCGTACCGGCGACGGTCAGGGCACCGCTCACAGCGACGGCCAGGGCCGCCACGACCCATATCCGGATCCGCGTACGTTTCATCGCCTGTTTCTCCCCGGGATTGAGTGTGACCGTTCACAATCACATGTCGGGGATGGTACGGGAGCGCTTCCACGCATTCAAGGCGATGATTGTGTTATCCGGATCGACCCCGGCATAACAGTTTTCAGTGAATCATTTTCTCAGCGGCCGCCGGTGAAGAATCGCGACGGCACGCTCACCCGGTGGCCGCTGCCGTACACGAGCACGGCGGCGTCCTTCTCCCACTGCACGCCGACGGAACCGGCGTCCACGCCGGTCGCGTCGAGGCGAACCTGATGGCCGTAGTCGCCACCGGGATCACGGCCCAGCACGACCACCCAGTGATCCGTGCCGACCGGCGCGTGCACATGCTTGAGCACGGCCACGTGCGCCCCCTCGCCGCCGTACGCGACGGTCGCCGTCATCGTCCGCACCGTCGTGGTCCGCGGCCACGTCAGCAGAGCCAGCCCCGCGACGAGAACCACCGCCACGAGAGCGACGACGAGCCGGACGCGGCGGGCAGCCGCCTCGGTACGGGGACCAGCAGCAAAGTCGACCATGGTGCCATCATCGACGCCCCCGTCAACCGCCCGGACGACGGCGGGGCCGGGTCAGGGCCAGTGGGTGCCGCCGATGCGCGCGCACCCGAGGACGATCTTCGCATCGGCGGCGAGGCGGGTGCCGGGCTCGGCGGACTGGGTCTTCACGGTCCAGTTCTGCGGGAGGACGACGATGCGGCGGCCGTCGACCGTGCCGAGGTCGACGTTGGTGAAGCCGAGCTTGTGCAGGGCGTCGAGGGCCACGTCCGCGTTGTCGCCCACCACGTCGGGCATGGTCAGCCGGACCGTGGTGGGGGCCGGCGGAGAGGGCGAGCCGGGGGAGCCCCCGCCCCCGGTTCCCGCGCAGGCCGTCAGCGCGTACAGCAGGGTGAACAGGATGACGGTGAGGACGCGACGCACCGGGACCACCTCTTCGTCTGCAGGTGGGTGCTCGCCCTCAGTGTGGAGGCCGGCGGGCGGCGCGACGTAGGGGCGTTCGTCCCGGGACGACGGTCCCGGCGCCGCGGGTTGTCCGGCCCTGGCGGGTGTGCTGCCGCGTCGCGACAGTGGGCTCGTGTGTGGTTCGGACGAAGGGTGGCGCCGGCCATGACGACCGCGGTCCGGCCCGCGCCGGGTGTTCCGGCTGCCGTGCCGGCCATGGCGGCGGCGACGCTCGGCGCCGATGAGGTGCTGCGGCGCCTCGACGCATCGCCGGAGGGCCTCACGGGGTCGCAGGCGGCGTACCGCTCGAAGCTGTTCGGTCCGAACGCGGTGGTGTCGCACCGGGCCCGCTGGCTTCCGGTCCTGTGGAACCAGGTCCGGTCGCCGCTGCTGGCGTTGCTGATGGCCGCCGCGGTCACCTCGGCGTTCGTGGGTCAGCGCAGCGACGCGGCGATCATCGGCGCGATCGTGGCCATGTCCGTCGGGCTGGGGTTCGTCAACGAGTACCGGGCCGAACGCGCGGCCGAGGCGCTGCACTCGCGCATCACCCATCAGGCGGTCGTGCTGCGCGACGGCCGGGCGGTCGCGGTGGACGTCGCCGCGCTGGTGCCGGGGGACGTGGTGGAGCTGCGCCTGGGCGACATCGTGCCCGCCGACGTCCGGCTGCTGAGCGCCGAGGATCTGGAGTGCGACGAGTCGATCCTCACCGGCGAGTCGGAGCCGTCCGGCAAGTCCGCCGGCGCCGTGGCGCATCCCGCGGGCCTGGGCGATCTGACGGGCTGCGCCTTGATGGGTACGGTCGTCCACGCCGGCGCGGGCCGCGGCGTGGTGGTCGCCACCGGGGCGGGCACGGCGTTCGGGGCGGTGGCGGCGGGGCTCGGCGGCCGCCCGGGCCAGACCGCGTTCCAGGACGGGCTGCGCCGGTTCTCCCGGCTGCTGGTCACGGTGGCGGGGGTGCTCACCACGGCGATCTTCGTCGTGAACGTGGTGCTGCAGAAGCCGATCCTCGACGCCCTGCTCTTCTCGCTCGCGATCGCCGTCGGGATCACCCCGCAGCTGCTGCCGGCCGTGGTCTCGACCAGCCTCGCGGCCGGCTCGCGACAGCTGGCGCGGCGGCGGGTGCTGGTGAAACGTCTGGTGTGCATCGAGGACCTGGGCGACGTGGACACGTTGTTCACCGACAAGACCGGCACTCTGACGACGGGGAAGGTCCGCTTCATGCGCCCCGTCCCCGCCGCGGGCACGACCGTCCAGCAGCTGATCGGCGCCGCGCTGGTCTGTACCGATCCGGAGGCGGCACGGGCCGGCGGTGCCGCCTCCGGGGCGCTCGACGCGGCGTTGTGGGCGTCCCCGGCGACGCAGGCGGAGCAGCCGTACGCGCGCGGCAGCACCGTGCTCGCCGCGCTGCCGTTCGACCACGAGCGGCGGCGGATGTCGGTGGTCGCCCGTGCTCCCGACGGGCCGGTGTCCCTGATCGTCAAGGGTGCGCCGGAGAACGTGCTGCCGTGCTGTGCCGCCGTACCGGAGGAGACCCGGACCCGGCTGGAGTCCGAGTTCGGTGCGGGCAACCGGGTCATCGCCGTGGCGGCCCGCGACGTCGTGCCGTCCGCCGCGCCGACCCCGGCCGACGAACACGACCTGCGGCTGCTCGGCCTGCTGATCTTCCTCGACGCGCCCAAGGCCGGCGCCCGGCGGGCGCTCGGCCGGTTCGCGGAGCTGGGCGTCACCGTCAAGATCGTCACCGGTGACAACCCGGTGGTCGCCGGCCGGGTCTGCGAGGAGCTGGGCCTGGCCGGCGGCGGCACCCTGACCGGCGCCGACATCGACGCCCTCGACGACGCGGCGCTCGCCGGGGCCGTCCCGGCGACGACGGTCTTCGCCCGGGTCAGCCCCGAGCAGAAGGCCCGGATCGTGGGCGTGCAGCGCCGGGCCGGCGGCGACGTCGCGTTCCTGGGTGACGGCGTGAACGACGCCCTGGCCCTGCACGCGGCCGACGTCGGCATCTCCGTCGACTCGGCCACCGACGTCGCCAAGGACGCCGCCGACGTGATCCTGTTGGAGAAGGACCTCGGTGTGCTCGCCGACGGCATCGTCGAGGGCCGGCGGATCTTCACCAACACCATCAAGTACGTGCTGATGGGCACGTCGAGCAACTTCGGCAACATGTTCTCCGCGGCCGGCGCCTCGGTGTTCCTCTCGTTCCTGCCGATGCTGCCGTCGCAGATCCTGCTCAACAACCTGCTGTACGACACCAGTCAGCTGGCCATCCCCACCGACACCGTGGACGCGGAGCAGCTGCGCCGGCCCTCGCACTGGGACATCGGGTTCATCCGCCGCTTCATGCTCGGCTTCGGCCCGCTGAGCTCGGTCTTCGACTTCCTGACCTTCGCCGTCCTGCTGCTGGTGATGCACGCCGGGGCGGCCGAGTTCCGCTCCGGATGGTTCGTCGAGTCGCTGGCCACCCAGACACTGATCATCTTCGCCATCCGGACCCGGCGGACGCCGTTCTTCCGCAGCCGGCCCAGCGTGCCGCTGCTGCTGGCCGCCCTGGGCGTCGTGACCGTGGGCGCGGTCCTGCCCGCCACCCCCGTGGCGGACACGCTGGGCTTCGGGCCGCTGCCGCTGTCGTACTACGCGGTGCTCGCGCTGTTCGTCGTCGTCTACCTCGGCGCCGTCGAGGTGGCCAAGCGCGCGTTCTACCGCCGGGCGCCCCAGCCGGTTCCCGCGCCCCGGATGCTTCCCGAACGCCACCTGCGGCGCCGTGCGGCGCGGTTCAGCACCCGCGCCGGCCGTCCCGCCCGGCCGGCGGGATGAGCGGCGGGCACCGGCCGGGCCGTTCTGCTCTGTCGGACCGGTCCGATGGCGTCCGATCCTGGGTGGGTGGTCGCGGAGCGTCGCCTGTCGTCCTCTGCCGTCGCCCAGGTGATGCGGGTGCGTCCCTTCCGGCGGCTCTGGCTGGTGCTCGGGCTGTCGTCGCTCGGTGACTGGCTGGGCCTGCTCGCCACGTCGGCGTTCGCCTCCGCCCAGATGAGCTCGCCGGTGGCGCAGGGCGCCACCTTCGGCGGGGTGATCGTGGTCCAGCTGCTGCCCTCGCTGTTCCTCGGGCCGCTGGGCGGCGTGCTGGCGGACCGCTTCGACCGGCGGCGTGCCATGGTCGTGGTCGACGTCGCCCGGTTCCTGCTCTTCGCGTCGATCCCGGCCGCCGCGGTGGTCGTCGACAACCCCGGGCTCGTCGTCGGCTGGGCCGGCGTGGCGTCGTTCGCCGCCCAGCTCGGCGCCATGGTCTGGAACCCCGCCAAGGACGCCGCGGTGCCCAATCTGCTGCCCCGCGACCGGCTCGAGATCGCCAACCAGCTGACGCTGATCACCACGTACGGCGTCACGCCCGTGCTGGCGGCGCTCGCGTTCTCCGCCGCCGCCCGGATGCCGAGCGTCGGCCGGACGGACGCCGCCGCGTACGCCCTGTACTTCGACGCGCTGACCTTCCTGACGTCGGCGGCCGTCGTGTTCTTCGGCGTACCCGAGATCTCCGGGAGGGCCGGCGCCGCCGAGCGTGCGCGCGAGTCCTTCCGGGAGGCGGTGGGGACCGGATGGCGGTACATGTCGCGGTCACGCCTGCTCCGCGGGCTGATCGCCGGCGTGCTCGGCTCGTTCGCCGGCGCGGGAACGGTCGTCGGCGCCGCACGCTTCTACAGCCGCTCCCTCGGCGGCGGCGACGCCGCCTTCGGGCTGCTGTTCGGCGGCCTGTTCGTCGGCTTCGGGCTGGGCGTGCTGGCCGGCCCGACGATCAGCGGGTGGCTGTCGCGGCGCCTCACGTTCGGCCTGGCGGTGCAACTGGCCGGCGTGGCGGTCGTCCTGCTGTCGATCACCACCCGGCTCGCGATCGCCCTCGCCGAGGTCGTGGTGGTGGGCATCGGCGCCGGGGCGGCCCTGCTCTACGGCGTGACGATCATGGGCGCCGAGGTGGACGACGCCGTCCGCGGCCGGGTGTTCGCCGTCGTGCAGACCTCGGCGAAGGCGGTGCTGCTGCTCGCCACGGCGATGTCCAGCACCCTCGCCGGAGTCACGTCCTTCGGCAGCCGGCTGTTGTACGCGGCCGCCGGCTGCTGCGGCGTCGTGGTCGGCGCGATCGCCGTGCACCAGATGTCCGAGCGTCCCGGCGTCTCACTCCGACGGATCCTGCGGGACGCGACGGGCCGGGGGCGTCCGCGGCTCTAACCGGAAAACGCCCGAGGTGCACCCGTACCCGTCGCGGACGAGCCCGACCATGATCCTCGGCGACGACTGTGCCGCCACAGCTCACTCCCGAGGAGCCCGTCATGACCGACCGGCCCGTCACGTCCCCGGTGCAGCCGCGCCCCACCCGGCCGTGGCACCAGGCGGGGCACCCGCTGATCCGGCTCGAGCCGACCACCGATCCCGTCTACCCGTACGCGCTGCTGGTCGGCGATCACTCCGCGAGCAGCCTGGCGATGACCGCTGCCGGCGTACGGGCGCTGCGGGACGCGCTGACCGCGCTGCTGGCCCACACCACCCCCGCCGAGACCGAGGACTTCGTCACCGCGTGGGCCCGCGCGCACAACGCGACCGTCGCCGAATCGCCCCAGGTGCCCGTCCCGGCGGACCAGTACGTGATGGTCGCCTGACGATCAGGCCAGGAGCTCGGTCAGCTCGACGCCGGGGTCGCGCAGCCGCGCGGGATCGACGGTACGGCCGGAGCGGATCAGGTCCTGGATCGCGTCCGTGACGTCCCAGACGTTGACGTTCATGCCGGCGACGACCCGGTCCCGTACGGTCCAGAACGCGATGAACTCGCGCCGGTCGAGATCGCCGCGGATCACCAGGTCGGTGGCGGCGCCGGGCGGGACCCAGCCGGCGTACTCCATGCCGAGGTCGTACTGATCGGTGAAGAAGTACGGCAGCAGGTCGTAGCTCACCGGCTGGCCGAGCATCGCGCGGGCGGCGGCCGGTCCCGTGTGCAGGGCGTTCGCCCAGTGCTCGACCCGTACCCGGGCGCCCAGCAGGGGATGGTCGATGTTGGCGACGTCCCCGGCGGCGAAGATGTCCGGGTCGTCCGTGCGCAGCCCGCTGTCCACGAGGATGCCGTTGTCGACGCGCAGGGACGCCTGTTCCGCCAGCGCGGTGTTCGGTGCGGCGCCCACGGCGATGAGGACCACGTCCGCGTCGAGCACGGTGCCGTCCTCGAGGACCACCTGCGAGACCCGGCCCGCGCCGCGCAGCTCGGTGGTCCGGGCGCCGAAGTGGAAAACCACCCCGTGGTCGAGGTGGAGGCCGGCGAAGAGGCGGGCGAGCGTGTCGCCGAGCACCGGGCGCAGCGGCAGGCGGGCGGTCTCCACCACCGTGACCTCCGCCCCTCGGGAGCGGGCGGCCGCGGCCACTTCGAGCCCGATCCATCCGGCACCGATCACGACGAGCCGGGCGCCGGCCACCACGGTCCGCGCCAGGCGGCGGGCGTCGGCGAGGGTACGCAGCCGCAGAACGCCGTCCAGGTCGGCGCCGGGGATCGGCAGCTCGCGGGGCCGGGCTCCGGTGGCGAGCAGCAGCTTGTCGTACGCGAGCTCCTCCCCGCCGGACAGGCGTACGCGACGCCCGGCCCGGTCGACGGCCGTGACCGGGCATTCGCCGCGCAGCTCGACGTCGTGGGCGGAGTACCAGCCCGCGTCGTGGACGTGGACCGAGTCCTCCCCGGCCGTGCCCAGCAGCAGGCCCTTGGACAGCGGCGGGCGTTCGTACGGCCGCTCCGGCTCGTCGCCGAGCAGCACGACCCGGCCGGAGAAGCCCTCGTCGCGCAGGGTCTCGGCGGCCTTGGCGCCGGCGAGCCCGGCCCCGGCGATGACGAAGGTGTGGTTGTCGGACATGCGCTTCTCCCTTCCCGTGGACTCAGTGTCCGCCGAGGCCCGCAACGGCGAAGAACTCGCTCCGCGAGCGGGCGTCGTCGCGCAGCACGCCGAGCAGGGTGGAGGTGATGGTGCGGGCGCCGGTGGCCTGGACGCCGCGCAGGCTCATGCACAGATGGTCGGCCTCGATGACCACGCCGACCCCGCGCGGGCGCAGGTGGACGTCGAGCCAGTCGGCGACCTGCTTGGTCAGCCGTTCCTGCACCTGCGGCCGGTGGGCGAAGAGCTGGACGACGCGTGCGAGCTTGGACAGCCCGAGGATCCGGTCGCCCGGCAGGTATCCGACGTGGGCGACGCCGACGAACGGCAGCAGGTGGTGCTCGCAGACCGACCGGACCGGGATCGAGCGGGCGAGCACCAGCTCGTCGTACTCCTCGTCGTTGTCGAAGGTGGTCAGGTCGAACGCGCGGGGGGTCAGCAGCTCCGCGTACGCCCGTGCCATGCGGCCCGGCGTCTCCGTCAGGCCCGGTGCCGACAGGTCGACGCCGAGCGCGGTGAGGAAGTCCGCGGCCGCGCGTTCCGCGGTGACGGGATCACGCCCGGCGTCGCGTGGCGTGACCCGTTCGGCGGTGATCGTCATCGGTGACCCTCCAGTTTTGTGCCAACGTCCGTTGGTTTTAATCCTGGGGGACCGGCCGCGGAATTACAATAGCGATCGTTGGTGATAATCTGGCGGGGTGACCGACCCGTGGAACGCCGTCGCCACGCTCGCGGACCCGTCGCGCCGCGCGCTGTACGACTACGTGCGCCGGCAGGATCATCCCGTCGGGCGCGAGGAGGCGGCCGACGCGACGGCGATGTCCCGCAACCTGGCCGCGTTCCACCTCGACAAGCTCGTCGAGGCCGGCCTCCTGAGCGCGCGGTACGAAGCCCCCGCCGACCGGCCACGCGGCCGCGGGCGCGCGCCGAAGGTGTATGAGGCGGCCGGCGACGGCCTCACGGTCACGATCCCGCAGCGGCAGTACGAGCTCCTCGCCGACATCCTCGCCGAGGCGCTCGCCGCGCACGAGGCGCCCGGAGCGGTGGCGCGGGAGCGGGGCCGCCTTCTCGGTCAGGCGATGCGCGGAGCCGGCGACATCCTCGAGGTCCTGGGCCGCCTGGGCTTCGAGCCGGACGCGGGCACGGAGGCCGTACGCCTGCACAACTGCCCGTTCCACGCCGTCGCGGCCCGGCACACCGACCTGGTGTGCGGCCTCAACCTGTGCTTGATCGGCGGCCTGCTCGACGGCTTCGGGCAGGATTCCGAGGCCCGGTTGGCGCCACGGCCCGGCGCCTGCTGCGTGGAGGTGGTGGCGCCGGCGCCGCGGTGACCGCGCCGCGGGCTGTCAGCCGTGGCCGAACGCCGCGCCCAGGCTGGTGAGGTCGATCGGCCGGCGGGCGTGCGCCGGCACGTGGTCGATCAGCGGGCGCATCGCCTCCAGGGCGGTGAGGATCTGGCTCGCCACCCGCTGCACGGGCTGGACGGCGTCCACCGACACGAGGATGCCGCGCTCGGCGTACCAGTCCACGATCGGGTGCGTCACCTCGTGGTAGAGGGCGAGCCGCCGCCGGATCACCTCCTCGGTGTCGTCCGAGCGGCCCTCCAGGGCGGCGCGGGCGAGCAGCCGGCGGGTCAGTTCCTCGTCGTCCGCCTTCAGGTGCAGGGCCACGTCGGCGGTCATCTGGAGACTGCGGCCGATCTCGTACAGCGCACGCGCCTGCGTCATGTTGCGCGGCATGCCGTCCAGCACGTACCCGCCGCCGCTGCTGCTGCGGGACTCGAGGAACGCGTCGCGCACCATGTCGAGCACGATCTCGTCGGGCACCAGCTCGCCCCGGTCGAGGTGCTCCTGGACGGCCCGGCCCAGCTCGGTGCGCCGGGCGACATGGTCGCGCAGCAAGTCGCCCGTGGCGATGTGCGGGATGTCGAAGTGGGTCGCGATGAGCGCGCCCTGGGTGCCCTTCCCGGCGCCGGGCGGCGCGACCAGCAAGATCCGCATCACGCCGTCCTTCCGCCGGGGGGCGCGGCGACCGCGTCCTCGGTTGACCGGCAAGCCCGCCACGTCGTCATGGTGGCGATGGTAAACGGTCCGGTGCCCGTCGGCGCCGCGCCGTCCGGGCCGGACCGCGCCGACTTCGCCGGCGGCCCTTCCGGCGCCGCGTCAGACCTCGCCCGGCGTGCAATCATGTCCCTATGCAACCATCCGCCCGGCCCTCCAGCGACGCGACGGTCCGGGCGCTCATGCTGGCCAGCCGCGCGTT
This sequence comes from Actinoplanes sp. NPDC049316, assembly GCF_040677315.1. NCBI lineage: Bacteria > Bacillati > Actinomycetota > Actinomycetes > Micromonosporales > Micromonosporaceae > Actinoplanes > Actinoplanes sp. NPDC049316. The sequence continues at coordinate 205,312 of NZ_JBFAQM010000001.1, forward strand.
CGTGGGCATGACCGCGCGGTCGCTGGCCGCCGTGGAGGGCGAGGTCACCCTCCCGCAGTTCCGGGCCCTGGTGGTGCTCGCCGTACGGGGGCCGCAGCGCAGCATCGACATCGCCGAGGAACTGCGCGTGAACCCGTCCACCGGCACCCGCATGCTGGACCGGCTCATCCGCAAGGGCCTGGTGCGCCGCTCCCGCTCGATGTCCGACCGCCGCGTGGTCCGCGTCCGCCTGACCACCGCCGGGCACGACATCGTCGAGCAGGTCCTGCTGCGCCGCCGCTCCGAGCTGGAGGAGATCGTCGCGCGGACCGCGCAGCTGTGGCAGCCGGCGGTGATCGAGGCGCTGACCGCGTTCGCCGACGCCGCCGGGGAGCTCCCGGAGTCCGACTGGTGGCTGGGCTGGCAGGCGCACCGGGACGACACCGACGAGCAGCTGCCCGCCTGACCCTGACATCCCGTCCCCGGCACTTTCGCGTGGGAAAAGTGTTTGCACAGTGCAAAGATGGTTATCTGCCCTGTAGTTCGGGCAGTCGACCAGACGAGGGGAGCGGAGATGGACAGCAACGGTGAGCACCACGTGGCTCGCATGGACGACACCGTCACCCCGGGCACGCTGCACGCCCGGGCGGAGGCGGTCGCCGTACCCGACTTCAACTACCTGGAACAGACCGTCGAGGCCATCGCCGCCGGGCTGACCCAGGGCCGGCGACGCGGCCACGCCGCCGCGGCGGCGCAGGCCACGGCGGAGGAGGAGCGGCGGTGACCGACCTCCTGCGGGGAACCGGCACGGCCACGCGCCGCGCCGGCCTCCGGTCCGGGCGGCAGCTGGCGTGGCAGCGCACCGACACGGTCGGCACCGAGCTCGTGTTCTCGTCGCCGGCCTCGGCCGAGGGCACGGCCGTGGTCGCCGGCGCGTCCGCGTACACCTCGCAGTGGCGGGCCGAGCTGGACGCCGACGGCGCGGTGCGCAGCCTCCGGATGACCTGCCGCGGCGCAGGCGGCAGCCGCGCCCTGTGGCTGGACCGGGCGGACGACGGCTGGTCCTGCCGCACCGAGGAGACCGGCGACCTGCACGGCAGCGCGGGCGGGCCGGCCGGGCTGCCACCGCCGGGCATCGACGACCCGATGCGCCTCGAGCCGGGCGCCGTCGTGCGGCTGGCGGACTCCCCGGTCTCGCTGAGCTGGACCTTGCGCCGGCTCGGCCTGACGCCCGCCGACGGGCCGGTCACCGTGCCGACCGTACGGGTGCTGCTGCCGTCCCTGGCGGTCCTGCCCGGCGTCTCGACGTTCCGGATGCTCGGCGACCGGCGGCTGCGGGTCACCGGCGACGAGCCGGCGTGCACGTACGACATGGACGGCGGCGTCGTCACCTACCAGCCCGGCCGGTTCCGGCTCGTGCACTGAACCCTCGACACCTCAGGAGGTCCGGCATGCCACCACCGCGCATCGTCATCGTCGGCGCCGGGTTCGCCGGCTACCACGCGGCCCGCCGCCTGTCCCGGCGGATGCGCGGCGCCGCCGAGATCACGGTGATCAACCCGACCGACTACTTCCTCTACCTGCCGCTGCTGCCGGAGGTCACCGGCGGCGTGCTGGAACCCCGGCAGGTCACGGTGCCGCTCGCCGACACGCTTCCCGGCGTACGGGTCGTGCTCGGCGAGGCGACCTCCGTGGACCACCGGGGCCGCCGGGTGCAGGTCCGTGACCCCGACGGCCGCACCAGGCAGGTCGCGTACGACCGCCTGCTGCTGACCGTCGGCAGCGTCACCAAGCTGTTGCCGATCCCCGGCGCGGCCGGCAACGCGCACGGGTTCCGCGGTGTCCCCGAGGCGCTGTATCTGCGCGACCACCTCATCAAGCAGATCGAGATGGCGGCCTCGGCCGAGGACCCGGCCGAGCGGCAGGCCCGGTGCACGTTCGTCGTGGTCGGCGCCGGCTACACCGGTACGGAGGTCGTCGCGCAGGGGCAGCTGCTCACCGCCCAAGTCGCCGCGCGCCACCCCGGCCTGCGCGGCGTACGCCCCCGCTGGCTGCTGGTGGAGCACGGTGACCGGATCCTCGGTCATCTGGACCGGCGGTTGTCCGCCGCGGCCGCCCGGGTGCTGCGCCGCCGCGGCGTCGAGCTCCGCACCGGCACGTCGGTCACCGAGGCGACGGCCACGGGAGTGCACCTGGACGACGGGTCCTTCGTCGCCGGAAACACGCTGGTCTGGTGCGTCGGCGTGCGCCCGGACCCGCTGATCGACTCGACCGGCCTGCGCACCGAGAAGGGGCGGCTCGTCGTGGACTCGTTCCTCGGCGTGCCCGGCCATCCGGAGATCCTGGCGTGCGGGGACGCGGCGGCCGTGCCGGATCTGACCCGTCCGGGCCAGGTCACCGCGATGACCGCCCAGCACGCGCAACGGCAGGGTGTGCGCGCCGCCGACAACATCGCCGCCGCGTACGGGCGCGGCCGGCGCCGGCCGTACCGGCACTCGAGCCTCGGATTCGCCGTGGACCTGGGCGGACGGCACGCCGCCGCGAACCCGCTGGGCGTACCCCTGTCCGGCCTGCCCGCGCTCGCGGTCACCCGCGGCTACCACCTGCTCGCCCTGCCGGCCAACCGGGTCCGCACCGCCACGGCGTGGCTGCTGGCGGCCGCGGCGAGCCGCCCCGACACCCAGCTCGGCCTGGTGCCCGCGACCGCGGTGCCGCTCGACACCGCGGCGCCGGAAGTCGTGCACGCCGGCTGACCATCCACCTTGGAGGACACATGCGCGCGCTCACCGTGCAACCCGGTACCGCCGATTCCGCCCGCATCGAGGATCTGCCCGACCCCGTCGCCGCCGATGACGAGCTGCTCGTCGAGGGCGTGGCGCTGGGCGTCTGCGGCACCGACCGGGAGATCGCCCGCGGTTCGTACGGCTGGGCCCCGCCCGGCAGCGACCGCCTCGTGCTGGGCCACGAGTCGCTCGGCCGCGTCCGGCAGGCCCCGCCCGGCAGCGGATTCGACCCCGGCGACCTCGTCGTCGGCGTGGTCCGCCGCCCCGATCCCATCCCGTGCGGCGCCTGTGCGCACGGCGAGTTCGACATGTGCCGCAACGGCCGCTACACCGAGCGCGGCATCAAGGAGATCGACGGGTACGCGGCCGAGCTGTGGACCCTGGACCCCACGTACGCCGTCAAGCTCGACCCCGACCTGGCCGACGTGGGGATGCTGATGGAACCGACCACCGTGGTCGCCAAGGCCTGGGAGCAGATCGACCGGATCGGGGCTCGCGCCTGGTACGAGCCGCAGACCGTGCTGGTCACCGGCGCCGGCCCGATCGGGCTGCTGGCCGCGCTGCTCGGCGTCCAGCGCGGGCTGGAGGTGCACGTGCTGGACCGGGTGACCGCCGGCGCCAAGGCCGACGCCGTCGCGGCGCTCGGGGCCACGTACCACCACGATCCCGTCGCCGACGTGGCCGCCAAGGTGTGCCCGGACGTCGTCGTGGAGGCGACCGGCGCGGGCTCGGTGGTGTTCGACGCCATCGCGCACACCGCCTCGTACGGCATCACCTGCCTCACCGGGGTCTCGACACCGGGCCGCACGCTCACCATCGACGCCGGCGCGGACAACCGGCAGATCGTGCTGGAGAACGACGTCGTGGTGGGCAGCGTCAACGCCAACCTGCGCCACTACCACGCGGCGGCCCGTGCGCTCGCCAAGGCGGACCCCTCCTGGCTGCAGCGGCTGATCACGCGGCGGGTGCCGCTGAACGAGTTCGCCGACGCGCTGACCGGGCGCGACGGCGACATCAAGGTGGTGCTGACCCTCTCCGACGGGGACCGGTGACGCCGTGGCGTCCGCGATCGAGGACTACGCCCTGGTCGGCGACCTGCACACCGGGGCGTTGATCGGCCGCGACGGGTCCGTCGACTGGCTGTGCCTGCCCCGGTTCGACTCCCCGGCCTGCTTCGCGGCCCTGCTCGGCGACGACACGGCCGGTCGCTGGCGGATCGCCCCCGAAGGCGCCGGCGCGGCCACCCGCCGCCGGTACGCCGGCGACACCCTCGTGCTGGAGAGCGAGTGGGACACCGGCGAGGGCACGGTCCGGCTGATCGACTTCATGCCGCCCCGGGGCGAGGCCGCCGACATCGTCCGCATCGTCGAGGGCGTCGCCGGGCGGGTGCCGATGCGCTCGGAGCTCATCCTGCGCTTCGACTACGGCCACGTGGTGCCCTGGGTACGGCACACGCCGCACGGCATCGCGGCGATCGCCGGCCCGGACGCCGTGTGGTTGCATGCCGGCGTATCCGTGGAGAGCCACGACCGGACGACCACCGCGAGTTTCACCGTGACGGCCGGGCAGCGGATCGCCTTCGTCCTCACCCACCAGCAGTCGCACCTGCCGAAGCCGCAGCCCGTGGACGCCGAGCACGCCCTGGCCGGCACCTGCCGGTTCTGGCGGGAGTGGATCGGGCGGCACACCTACGACGGGCCGTGGGCCGACGCCGTCCGCCGGTCCCTCATCCTGCTCAAGGCCCTGACGTACGCGCCCACCGGCGGAATCGTCGCCGCCGCCACGACGTCGCTGCCCGAGCAGCCCGGCGGCCCGCGCAACTGGGACTACCGCTACTGCTGGCTGCGCGATGCGACCTTCACCCTGCAGGCCCTGCTCGGCACCGGCTACGTCGCCGAGGCCAAGGCCTGGCGCGAATGGCTGCTGCGGGCCGTCGCGGGAGACCCCGCGGACCTGCAGATCATGTACGGCCTGGACGGCACCCGCCGGCTCACCGAGTCCACTCTGGACTGGCTGCCCGGGTACGGGGGAGCCGCGCCCGTGCGGGTCGGCAACGCCGCCGCCGGACAGTTCCAGCTCGACGTCTGGGGCGAGGTCCTCGACGGCCTGCACCTGAGCCGCGAGGCGGGGATCGCCGCGACCGAGGACGGCTGGGACGTGCAGCGCGCCCTGCTGGACTTCCTCGAGGGGAACTGGCAACGACCGGACAACGGCCTCTGGGAGGTACGCGGCCCGCAACGGCACTTCGTGCACTCGAAAGTCATGGCGTGGACCGGATTCGACCGCGCGGTCACCGCCGTGGACAAGACCGGGCTCGACGGGCCCGCCGACCGGTGGCGCGGCATCCGGGACGAGATCCACGCCGACGTGTGCGCGCACGGCTTCGACGCCGGCCGCAACACGTTCACCCAGTACTACGGGTCGGCCGGGCTCGACGCGGCGTTGCTGATGCTGCCCCGGGTGGGGTTCCTGCCGTACCACGATCCGCGCATCGCCGGCACGGTCGATGCGATCCGCAGGGGGCTGTGCCAGGACGGTTTCCTGTTGCGGTACCGGCCCGAGCCCGAGGGCGTCGACGGGCTGCCCGGCTCCGAGGGCGCCTTTCTGGCCTGCACGTTCTGGCTGGTCGAGGCGCTGCAGGGGATCGGCCGCCGGGACGAGGCGACCGCGCTGTTCGAGCGGCTGCTGAGCCTGCGCAACGACGTCGGCATGCTCGCGGAAGAGTACGACCCGGCCGCCCGGCGGCAGCTGGGCAACACCCCGCAGGCGTTCAGCCTCGTCGGGCTCGTCAACGCCGCCCGGGTCCTCGGCGGCGCCACCACGAAGACCGGCGGGTGACACCATGCGGACGAGCCGGAAGCTCGCCGTGGTGGCCGCCGTCGCCGTCGTGTTCTGGGCGGGGCTGGCGGTCCAGCTGTCCCGCGCGGACGACTTCCGCGCCTACCACCGTACGGTTGTGCAGGTGGCGCAGGGCGCCCACGACGCGGCGCAGACCGCGAAGCTGACGGCGCAGATCAAGGCGGGCCACCGGGCCACCGCCGCGTTCACGCAGGCGGCGTTCGACGACGCCGCGAAGGCGCTGGCCGGTGCGCAGAAGCAGTTCGCCGGCCAGGCGCCGCCCGGCGAGCGGGGGGCGCGGCTGCGCGACCGGCTCGCCCCGCTGCTCGCCCGGGAGACCACCGCCTTCGGCGACGTCCTGCGGGCCGGGGACGACGCGGCGCTGCGGGCCGGCGCGCGGGAGCTGGACGACGTGGCGCGGCAGCTGAACGACTTCATCACCGGCGTCCTCACCGGCGGGAACTGAGCCGGGCGATGAAGAGGTTCTTCTCCGTCGCCCTCGGCATCCTGACCGCCATCGGCGGTTTCGTCGACATCGGCGACATCGTCGCCAACGCCGAGACCGGCGCGCGCTTCGGCATCGCGCACGCCTGGGTCCTGCTGGTCGGCGTCGTGGGCATCTGCGTGTACGCCGAGATGAGCGGCCGCGTCACGGCGGTCAGCGGCCGGCCGGTGTTCGACCTGGTCCGCGAGCGCCTCGGACCCCGGATGGCGCTGGCGAACCTGGCCGGGTCGGTGCTGGTGACGGTCCTGACCCTCGGCGCGGAACTCGGCGGGGTGGGCCTGGCCCTGCAGCTCGCGACCAGCGTCGGCTACCTGCTCTGGGTGCCGGTGGTGGCCGTCGTGCTGTGGGCGGCGTTGTGGCGGGCGAAGTTCAGCGTGCTGGAGAACGTGTTCGGGCTGACCGGGCTGGCGCTGATCGTCTTCGTGGTCGCGTTCCTCCACCTCGGCCCCGACCCGGGACAGCTGTGGCAGCAGGCGGCGCATCCCGGGCCGCCGCAGGGGGAGGACTGGGGCACGTACTGGTTCTTCGCGATCGCGCTGTTCGCCTCGGCGCTCACCCCGTACGAGGTGTTCTTCTTCTCCTCCGGGGCGGTCGAGGAACGCTGGACCGCCCGCGACCTGATCACGTCACGGATCAACGTGTTCGTCGGCTTCCCGCTGGGCGGCCTGCTCGCCTTCGCGCTGATGCTGACGTCCGCGACGGTGTTCCACCCGCTGGCGATGTCGGTGGACTCGCTGTCGCAGGTGGCCATGCCGGCCGTCCTGGCCCTCGGTGAATTGGGACTGGCGGCGGCGCTACTGGGCTTCTTCGCCGCCACGTTCGGCGCGGCCATGGAGACCGGCCTGTCCGCCGGCTACACGGTCGCGCAGTACTTCGGCTGGTCCTGGGGCAAGCTGCGCCGCCCCCGGGAAGCGGCCCGCTTCCACACCGTGGTGCTGGGCAGCATCGTGGCCGGGGTGGCGATCCTGATGACCACGATCGACCCGATCCAGCTCACCGAGTACACGCTCATCTTCAGCGCCGTCGCCCTGCCACTGACGTACCTGCCGATCCTCGTCGTCGCCAACGACCGCGGCTACCTGGGGAACCGCGTCAACGGCCGGACGGCCAACGCGCTGGGAATCATCTACCTGATCGTCATCGTGGCCGCAGCCGTCGCGGCGGTGCCGCTGATGGCGACCACCAGGATGGGGGCCGGCTGACATGCTCCTCGGATTCGACCTGCTCGACCGGCAGATCGTCGACCGCGACGGGCAACCCGTCGGCAAGGTCGACGACGTCGAACTCGGCTACGACGCCGACGGCGTGCCGCGGATCAGCGCGCTGCTCACGGGACAGCGGGTCCTCGGACGCCGCATCGGCGGCGGGCTGGGCCGCTGGATCGCCGGCGTGGCGCACCGGCTCGCCGGCCCCGGCGACCGGGGCCCCGTCCGGATCGGCATCGAGCAGGTGGGGCGGATCGGCAGCGCGATCGACCTGACCGTGAGCCGCGGCGACCTCCCCGAGCCGCCCCTGGAGACCTGGCTGCGCGAGCACCTGATCGGCCGGATCCCCGGAGCCGGCCATGAATCCTGACCGGCCACGCCCCGCCCGGGCGAGCGACATCCTCGGCCGGCCGGTCACCGACCGCTCCGGGAAGCCGCTGGGCCGCGTCGCCGACCTCGAGACCGAACACGACCCCGACGGCCGGCACCGCGTCGTCGCGGCGATCGTGGTGCGCGGCCCCTGGGGCCGGCTCCTCGGCTACGAACGCGCCGAGCGCACGGGCCCGTGGCTGCTGGAACAGGCGGCCCGCTTCGTGATGAGGCGCAGCGTCACCCGCGTGCCCTGGCGCGACCTCCGGCCCCGCGACGGCGAACCGCCTGGCTTTGTCGTCACGACCACCCTATGGTGAGCGGATGCTGGTGGTCAGCTCCTGCTCGCGCGCCGTCACGGTGGTGGCGGTGGGCCGTGCTGCCCACGGACCGGCGCCTGTGTCGGTGGGCCGTGCTGCCCACGGACCGGCGCCTGTGTCGGTGGGCCGTGCTGCCCACGGACCGGCGCCTGTGTCGGTGGCCGCCGTGTCAGTGGCCGCCGTGTCGGTGGCTGCTGCCGCTCGGCCGGCGCCTCTCGCCGTGGCGGGGGTGGGTTGTGCCGCCCACCGGCCGGCGGGTGCCGCGGCGGCGGGGGTGGGTTGTGCTGCTCACCGCTTGACGCGTGTTGCGGGGGCGGGTCGTGCTGCTCACCGGCCGGCGCCGTTGTCGCGCACTCCGCGGCCGGCCACCGTTGCCGCCGGTCTCCCGAGCCCGGCGCCCACGGGGCGAGGCCCACCGGCGCCGGGATGATTTCCCGTACCACCGCCGAGGGCGAAGCCGTAGAGCTTCGGCCCTTTTTTGTTTTCCCTTTTCCCCAGGAGGAGACATGAACGTCGACGTCGATCAGGGCAGGCACGACGACCTGCGAGCGACGCTGAGCGAGGAATTCGCCGTCCAGACCGCCCGGCTCAAGGAACTGACGGAGATCACGGCCGACACCGGCGACCCCGCCGAGGCGCACAACCGGGCCGCCCTGCTGGCAGCGACCCGGCGCACCCTCGAGCAGATCTCCGGCGCGCTGCAGCGCATCGCCGAGGGCCGCTACGGCCGCTGCGAGACCTGCGGCACACAGATCCCGGCGGAACGGCTGGAGGTCCTCCCGCACGCCCGACACTGCGTACCCTGCCTGCAGAAGCACGGCTGACCCGAGCGGCGGTCACGCGTGCGTCCGTCGCACGCGTGACCGCTTGCGGTGTCCATGTTGCGCGGCCTGCCTTTCGCGTGGCCTGGCCGGGGTGGTGGCGTCGCGCCTGGGCTGCGTGTCGCGCGGCGTGGGGTGTCAGGGCGTCTGTGTTGCGCGGATTGTGTGCTGCGGCCTGGGTGGTGCTGGCGCGCTGCCCAATATTCGAGCGTCCTGCGGCCTGGCGCATGAGCTGAACGATCTCCCTTGTCCCGTTGGGCCGGCGCTCGATCGGGTCCCCCCCCCGTGACATTCTGGGGCACCGGGCTCACTCCGAACACCACTGCTATTTATTCGTGAGATCCGCACCGTCGTCCAGGCGATTCGGTGTGATGGTCCTCGCTTTTCGAGAGTGATCGTCAAGTGCATTTCCGGGATGGTTTGCGGAACAATTGGTCCATGCGGCAGCTTCAGTTCTTCTCGACGGCAGAATTGGCCGTGATGCGCGACCGGACCGCGTCGCGACGCTATTCTGCCGAGCGGGAGCAATTCCGCCGCGAGCACGCTCGTCATCGCGAGTGGGGGCTGGCGCAACGGCACGCCGCGAAGCTGCGTCGCTTGCACGGCGCTCAGGGCGCGGGCCGGCCGTCGGGCGCGCGGAGCCCGGCGGGACCGTCGGGCGCACGGAGCCCGGCGGGACCGACGGCGGACCGGGGAGCAGCGCCGTCGCAGCGGAGGCCCGCGATGGTCTCCCGCACTATCGCAGCCTCGGAGTCGGTGCGCGCGGACGTGCGGCCTGAACAGCGGAAAGATGCGTCCGTGGCCGCCCGGGCGGCCACGGCAGGAGGCGTCACCGCGGTGGCTTCGGTGGTGCGTTCGGAAGCCGGGCCGGTCGAGTCGGGGGTGGGTCCGGGAGTCGGCGCGGTGGCGCGGGTGGTGGGTCCGGACGTCGAGCGGTCGAGTCGGGTGGTGCGGTCGGAAGCCGGGCCGGTCGAGTCGGTGGCGGGTACGGACGCCGGCGCGGAGGCGTCCGGGGCGGGTTCGGAAGCCGGCGCGGTGGTCTCGGGGGTGGGGCCGGGTGTTGATGTGGCGGTGTCCGTGGTGGTCCAGAAATCGGCACGGTCGAACCGGCGTCGCCGCCGATGGCGGAAGAAGCCGATACCCGCCAAGTCGAATCGGCGGATCACGGAAAGCGAATAGCCGCCACCGGTGCCGTTGCGACACATGTGATCTCCGGATATCCGTATGCCGCCGAATCGGTTGCCACGCTGAAGACCGCTACGCCATTAATTAGGACGGCGCGGCCATTAATTTGGACGGCGCGTCATTTCGGTCGAAGCCCGTCACTCGTCCAGGAAGCCTTGCTCTCGCTCGGCGCTGGGCCGGCTTCACGGTGGACCGCAATCGGGGCCGGGCGGGATTTCGCCATTGCTGTTCTCCGGGCCCGGGTGGCCGTTGGTCCCTCAGGTGCGGTCGTGGAGGGTGATCTGGTAGCCGTCGGGGTCGGCGAAGGTGAAGGTGCGGCCGAAGGGGCCATCGATCGGGGCGGAGACGATGGTGTGGCCGTCGGCGGCGAGGGCGTCGTGGATGGTCTGGACGTCGGTGGCGTGCAGCCAGATCGCGGCGCCGATGCCGGGCCGGGGGACTGATGTGAGGTCGGTGCCGGGGGCGATGTCGCGGAGGGCGAACGCGATCGGCTTCGTCTCGAACACGACGGCGTGCGGAGGCCCGGCCTGCGAGCGGACGAGGCCGAGGTAATGCTCGTAGAAGGCCTGGGACGCCTTGCGGTCGCGGGTCTGGAGGGAGACGAAGTCGGGGCCGGTGACGGGCATGGTGATGCTCCTTCTCTGCGTGTCAGTTTGTCTGACACGGAACACCGTATGTCAGAATCCTGACATGAGTCAAGACGGTGCCGGCGTCGATCTGGACAAGTCCCTGGGTTACCTGCTGAAGGAGGCGTCGAGCGCCCTGCGCGCGGCCATGGAGGAGGTGCTGCGGCCGCTCGGGATGAGCGTGACGCAGTACTCCTGCCTCGAGCTGCTGGCGCAGCGGCCCGGATTGTCGAACTCCGAGCTGGCGCGGGGTGCGTTCGTGACGCGGCAGTCGATGAACGTGCTGCTCCAAGCCCTGGAGCGGGAGGGTTACGTGACCAGGCCCGCGGAGGCGCCCGTCGGGAAGGTTCTGCCCGCGCGGCTCACGCCTCGGGGCCGCCGGGTCCTGGAGAAGGCGAGCGTGGCCGTCCGGTCCGTCGAGGTCAGAATGCTGGCCGGCCTGGACGAGGCCGGGCAGTCGGCCGCGTACGGGATCCTGCGGAGCATGGTTCGTTCCCTGCGCGACACGGATGACGGTGCACAGCCGATCTCGTGAGGCGACAATGGGCGGGAGCACGCGAAGGGGGAGTTCGATGACGCAGCGAACCTGGAACGACCTGCCCGCCTGGCAGCGGTGGACCACGGGGGTGCTGGCCCCGGTCGAGATAGCGCTGACCACCGCCGCCGCGATCGACCTCGCGCGGCGGCCCGGCGAGCAGGTGCGGGGCCGCAAGGCGCTGTGGTGGCCGGTCCTGCTGGTGCAGCCGGTCGGTCCGGTCGCCTACCTGCTGTGGGGCCGCCGGCGCTGAGGCGTACGGCCGTTCAGGAGTCGGCGAGACCGGCGCCGACGGGTTGCGCCGGTTCGGTGCGCGGGAGGGGCCGATCGGCGGGTGATCGCTTGATCTCCTGAGGGCGGCCCGCCGGACCGGCCGGCAGGAAAGCCTCCGCGGTCAGCGCGGCGACCGAGATGCGCGGCAGGTCCCGGGCCGTCGGGAAGCACAGATAGCGGGGCTGCCACCGGGGCCGGTATTTGGCGTTGGCGCGGTACAGCGACTCGATCTGCCAGAGTTTCGACGCGAGCGTCAGCAGGCGGTGCCAGAGCCGCAGCACCGGGCCGGCGCCGAGCTCCTCCGCGCGGGCGAAGACCGAGCGCAGCACGGCGAAGTTGAGCGACACCCGGCGCATGCCGAGCGCCGCGGCCGCCTCGATCGCCGTCACGATCATCAGCTCGGTCAGGCCGTTGTCGGCCGTCCGGTCCCCGCGCATCAGGTCCAGCGACAGCCCGTCGGGACCCCACGGCACGAACTGCAGGACGCCGCGCGGCCTTTGCCGGTCGTCGCGGGCCAGGACGAGGACGCAATCGCCGTCGCCGGGGTCGCCGAGCCGGGACAACGCCATCGAGAAGCCGCGCTCGACCTTGCCGGTGCGGAACGCGTCGGCCGCCTGGACCACGGCCGCCAGGTCGGCGGCCGGCAGGTCGCGCTGCCGTACGGCCGTACACGTGTAGCCCGCGCGCCGCATCCGGTGGACGGCCTGCCGGACCGTACGCATCGGGCGCCCCTGCAAGGTGAAGGTGCCGACGTCGACCACCGCCTCGTCGCCGAGCTCGATGACGTCGAGGCCGCAGCGGCGGTACGCGGTCCCGCCCGTACGCCCGCAGCCCAGCACGGCCGGCGTCCAGCCGTGCCGTTCGCAGTCGGCGAGCCAGGCCGAGATGGCCTCGGGCCACGCCGCCTCCACCCCGATCGGGTCGCCGGACGCGAGGCTGACGCCGTGCACCACCCGGTACGCCACCACGGCCTTGCCCGACGGCGCCCACATCAGGTCCTTGTCGGGGCGCAACGCGAAGTAGCCCAGCGAGTCCTCGCCGCCGTACCGGTCGAGCAGGTCCCGCAGGCGCCGCTCGTCCGCCTCGGTACGCGACGCGTGGCGAGCGCCCGACTGCAGCAGCAGCACAGCGGCGGCCACCGCGGCCAGCACGCCGAACGTGCCGGTGGTGAGGCTGACCGCCTCGGCCGCCAGCGGGTGGACGAAGCGCACCGGCCCGGTGACCCCGATCAGTCCGAGCGCGGCGTGCCGCAGCCACTGGGTGACGCCGGGGGCTCCGACGAGCCGGTCCGCCCGTACGGCGATCTCCAGGAACCCGAGCACGAGGCCGGTCGCCGCGAAGCCGGTGAGCGCGGCCAGCGCGCGCCAGCGGCTGCGCGGGTCGGCCACGGCGTGGAACCGGTGCCGCACGGCGATCAGCATCGCCAGCACCGCGGCGGACACGGCCGCCGCGTCGACGTCGAGTCCTTTCAGGATGTGCAGGACGGCGCTCGCGCCGGCCAGGGCGACGGCGAGCTGCCACGCCCGGCGTTTGCCCCGGCGCAGGCCGGTGCCGAGATAGACGAGCAGGGCGCCGACGGCCGCGGTGGCGGCCCGCGCGGACAGGATCCCCGCGACGGGTACGAACTCCAGCAGGACGGCCATCCGGCCGTGCCGGACCGGCAGGACGGCGGTGACGATGTTGATCAGACCGGCGAGCTGCACCAGCCGGGCGATCGCCGCCCGGGACAGGGGCGGACGGGCCCACGAGCTGTCGCGGTGGCCCGATGGGTGCGGTGCGGTTGCGGGCATGGACGCAAAACTAGGACCGCGTCGATGAGACGAACATGAGACCGGCTCTCACCCGCCTCTCATGCTCGAGGGAGCAGGGTCTGGCGCATGGCCCTGACCGGCATCGCCCTGATCTTCCTCGCCGTCCTGGCCACACTGGCCGCCCTCGCCGCGACCGTCGTGACGTGGAACCGGGGCCGGCGGCTGCGGCCGGTGCTGCGTCCGGCCGGCGTGCTGGCGACGGAGGCGTTGCTGCTGGTCACGGCCGGTCTCGTGGTGAACCGGTCCGAGCAGTTCTATCCCAGCTGGGAGTCGTTGTCCCAGTCCGCCGACGGGCAGCCGGGGACGGTCGCCCCGGACCGGCCCGGCGACCTCGACCGGTGGCTGCTGGCCCGGGCCGGAACCCGCCCGCAGCAGAGTGTCGCCATCCCCTGGGAACCCGGCGGCTGGACCGGCTGGCACCTGGGCGCCGCCCCGACGGTGGTCGTACCCGACGGCTACCTGCAGCACCCGTCCTGGCGATACCCGGCACTGGTGGTCGTCACGGACGGCACCGAGGGCTGGACGCCGGCGGTGCAGTCGGCGGCCGCCCGCGCCGCCGGCGCCGCGGTCGTGGTGTTCGTCCGGACCACCCCGGCGACCACCCCGGACGTCCTGGCGGCGGCGCTGCCGGGGGCGCTCGTGCGAGACGTGCGGGTCACCGGGCGCCGCTGGGTGCTGGTGGCCTCTACAGCCGACGCGGTCGTCGCTGAACGTGCGGTCGCCGCGGCACCGGGACGGTATCCGGCGGCCGTGCTCGTGCAGGCCGGCGCGGCACCGGGCCGGCCGGGCGCCCCGCGCCGGCAGCCGGTCGGACCGGCCGGGTCGGCCGGGTCGGCCGGGGTCCTGCCCGCGGTGCTGACCCACCTGCCCGCCGGCATCGCGGTCACCGTCGCCCGAAATCCCGCGGCGGCTCTCGTCTGGGCTAGCCGGCAGACCCCGCCGCCGCTGGCCGCGGCCGCGCCGACCGTCGCGTACGTGCCCGTGCACCGGCACAAGCGGCATCCGCACCGGCCGTCCGCCACGATCCCCGCAGGAGGCGTCCATGTCCCCCGACAGCTTCACCACTGAGCTGCTGGCGCTGGCCCTGGCGGTCGTCAGCGCCGCCGGGCTGGGGCTGCTCTGGGGCGCCGGCCGGGGACACGCGCGGATGGCCGTGCGTGCCGCTGCCGTCCTCGCCTGCCTCCTCACCGCCTCGGCCACCGCGGCCGTGTGGGTGAACCGGCAGGTCGACGCCTACCCGACCTGGTCGAGCCTCGCCGGTTCCGGCAACGCTGCGGACTCGGTCGCCACCCCCGCCGACCCGGCGGGCGCCGGGCGGATCGTCAGCATGACGGTGCCCGGCAAGGTGAGCGGCCTGAGCCTGCCCCTGTACGTCTACCTGCCGGCTGCGTACGCCAAGCAGCCCGGCACCCGGTTCCCCGTCGTCGAGGCGCTGCACGGCTACCCGGGCACGCCGCTGCAGTGGTTCCACAAGATGCACGTCGCGGCGGTGCTCGACAGCGAGATGGCGGCCGCGCGGATGGCGCCCACCGTGGTGGTGTTCCCGTACCAGACGCCGGACACGATGCTCGACACCGAGTGCACGAACCTCGTCAACGGGCCGCAGACCGAGACGTTGCTGACCGTGGACGTGCCCGCCGCGGTCCGGGCCCGCTTCCACGTGCGTACGGACGCCGCCGGCTGGGGGCTGGCCGGGTACTCCGCCGGCGGCTACTGCGCGACCGATCTGCTCCTGCGGCATCCCGGCGAGTACGCGGCCGCGGCCAGCCTGTCCGGCTATGCCACACCCGGCATCCGGGTCGGTGACGGCTCCGAGAACACCCTGTACAACGACGTGTGGCGGCTCAAGCACCTGCCGGTTCCCGCGGTGGCGCTGTACCTGGCCTGCGCCCGGACGGACCTCGCGCCGCTGCACAGCACGGTCGCCCTGGCGAGGGCGGCCCGGGCGCCGTTGTCCGTGACGACGTCCTATGTGGGCGGGGGCGGGCACAACTCGGCGACGTGGCAGGCGCTGGAGGCGCCGGCGTTCGACTGGTTGTCCGCCTCGCTCGGACGGCCCGTCCCGCAGGCCGGCCGCACCCCGGGCTCGACGCCGGCGGTCCGCGCCGCGGGTGGGCCGGGTCAGCCGGTCGGGGCCGCCGCGTAGATCGCCGCCGCGATGGCCTCGTGGCCGGACGCGTTCGGGTGATCGCCGTCGGGGGCGAGCCGGCCGGCGCCGCCGGAGCCCTCCTCCTCGATCGCGGGGGTGGTGGTCAGGTAGACGTCCCCGGACTGCTCGGCGGCCGCTCGCAGGGCGTCGTTGCCGTAGCGCGTCGCCCGCTGCGCCGACCGCACCCCGTCGGGGCCGTACGCGGCCAGCCCCACCGGGCCGTCCTTGACGACGTTCCAGTAGCCGAGGACCACGATCCGGATCGGGGCGGCGTGGGCCTGGTGGACCGCGGTGAGGATCGTGGCCATGGCCGTCCGTACCTTCTCCGCGGCGGGCGGGAAGGCGTCGTCGCCGTCGCCGAAGACGCCGGCCATGTCGTTGGCGCCGGCCATCACCAGCACGACGGTGGCCGAGCCGAGGTTGTCGCGTACGCGGTCGTCGCCGAGCTGGTCCTCGACGTCGCCGACGGTGTACCCGGGCTGGGCCAGGTTGAGCGAACGCGCGTGCGGGGACAGCATCCGTGCGTACAGGTCGGGAAAGGGCGTGCAGCCGCAGGCGGTGCCGGCCGGGACCGAGTCGCCCAGGGTGACCACCACCGGGGTTCCCGGCGCGGGCGGCGACAGCGGCCCGGGCCTGTCGCCCACCGCGCACCCCGCCAGGCACAGCGAGACCGCGAACAGCATCAGCCGGCGCATCATGCGGCTCGTTCCGCAGCGCTCACCGGCATCCTCCGTTGGTCGGTCCCGGCTCGCGATGATACGTGCCGCTGCTGTGCGCGAGCGGCGGCGACGGCGGTGCGCGACTTCATGAGAAGACGATGAGAATGCAATGTGAGGTCCTCGAATTGTCGCCGCCGCGCCGATGCGGCGTATCGTGGATTCATGAGGTCCCGGATGCGCGGAAAAGGTCCCGGCGCCCTGGGCAAGATGGCCTCCCTGGTCGCCTGCGGCACCCTGGCCGGGGTGGTGGTCGCCGCCGCCCTGTTCCCCGTGGTGGCGGCGCCCGGACTCACCCTGGCAGGCCGTACGCTGGACAAACTGCCGGAAAGCCTGGTGAGTTTCCGTCCTCCGCAGGCCACCAGGGTCTACGCCGCCGACGGCACCACCCCGCTGGCCACCTTCTATAACGAATTTCGCACGGACGTGCCGTTGACCGGCATTTCGCGGAATATGCAAAACGCGATCGTGGCGGCCGAGGACCGATATTTTTATCACCACAACGGGGTGGATCTGCGCGGCGTGATCCGCGCATTCGTCAATGACAACAACGGTGGTGAACGGCAGGGCGCCTCCACGCTGACGATGCAGTACGTGCGCATGGTCCGGGTGCGCTCGGCGACCACCCCGGCGGAGGTCGTCCAGGCCTCCCAGGACACGCCCAGCCGCAAGATCGCCGAGATGTCGTACGCGCTGCAGGTGGAGAAGCGGCTCACCAAGGGCGAGATCCTCGACCGCTACCTGAACCTGGCGCCGTTCGGCAACAACGCGTACGGGGTGGACGCCGCCAGCGAGATCTATTTCCACAAGAGCCCGAAGGACCTCACGCTGGCCGAGGCGGCGCTGCTCGCGGGCATGGTGAAGGCGCCGACCAGCTTCAACCCGGCCACCGCGAGCGGCTATCCGCAGGCCGTGGCGCGCCGGCGCTACGTGCTCGCCGGAATGGTCAAGATCGGCGCCGTCACCCAGGCCCAGGCCGACGCGGCGCTCACCGAGCCCATCCCGCGCCATGTCGGGCACGTCGGCAACGGATGCCTGGCGGTGCCCTCGAACAAGTGGGGCTTCTTCTGCGACTTCTTCCACCGGTGGTGGCTGAGCCAGCCGGCGTTCGGCGCGAACACGTACGAGCGCGAGCAGCGGCTTCTCGACGGCGGCTACCGGATCGTCACCACGATGGACGTCGACGCCACCGCCTCGGCGTACCGGCACATCCGCGCGCAGATCTCCACCGGTGACCGGGACGCGCTGATGCTGGCCGCCGTCCAGCCCGGCACGGGCCGGGTCCTCGCCCTCGCAGCCAACCGCAAGTTCGGCATCGACGACCCCGCGGACCCGGTGAACAAGCCGTCCTCCGATCCCGCCAAGCGCGCCCACGGCGTCCGCGGCACCAGGCCGTGGACGGTGAACCCGATCGTCACCGGCGGCGGCGACGTCGCCGGATACCAGGCCGGCTCCACGTTCAAGCTGTTCACGCTGGTCGCCGCGCTGGAGCAGGGCCTGCCGCTGAGCACCACCGTCGACGCGCAGAAGCGCGCCCGCACGCACTACGTGATCGACCCGTCGAGCCCGGCGGCCTGCCCCGGCACGCACTTCTACTGTCCCGGCAACGCCGGTGAGAGCGAGGCCGGCGTCTACGACATGTGGTCCGGCTTCGGCCACTCGGTGAACACGTTCTTCGTGCCGCTCGAGGAGCGGGTCGGCGCGCAGCACGTCGTGGACGTGGCGAAGCGCTTCGGCATCCAGTTCCGCGCCTCCACCGACGCGGCCATCGCCAACGACGAGCAGGCCGCGCAGCAGTGGGGAGCGTTCACTCTCGGCGTCTCCGCGTCCACCCCGCTGGACCTGGCCGGGGCGTACGCGACCCTCGCCGCCGACGGCAGGTACTGCGCGCCGACCCCGGTGACCGGCATCGAGTCGCCCGACGGCCGGCCGATCGACGTCGGCGCCCCGCAGTGCCGGCAGGCCACCTCGCCGGACGTGGCCCGCGCCGCGCTGGACGCCGCCCGCTGCCCGGTCGGTGACACGCCCCAGCTGGGCAGCTGCGGCGGATCGGGCACGGCCCCGCAGGCGCACGGCGTGGTCCGGCACCCGGTCTTCGGCAAGACGGGCACGACCGACAACGAGCGGACCGCCGCGCTGATCCTGGGTACGACGTCCATCGTCGTCGCCGGCTATCTGGCCGACCCGGACTGGCCGAACACGACCCAGCACATGAGCCACACGACGGTGAACCCCGCGGTCTGGAACACGGTGGCCGACTACATGCACGGCAGACCGCGTGAGCAGTTCCCCACCCCGGGCGCTTAGCTTGCGGGCAGCAGGACGGTGACGACCGCGCCGCCCAGCGGGGGGCCGTTGGTCAGGTGCGCGCTGCCGTCGTGTGCCGTGACGACCGCGCGGACGATCGACAGGCCGAGGCCGAGGCCGGCGCCGGTGGCCGCGCCGCGCGCCGCGTCGCCGCGCACGAACCGTTCGAACGCGGTGTCCAGCAAGCCGGGCGGGAAACCCGGGCCGTCGTCGGCCCACTCGAGGCGGAGCAGGTCGCGCTCGAGGCTCACGGTGACCCGTACGGCCGTGGCGCCGGCGGCGGCACTGTTCGCGGCGAGGTTGGTCAGCACCTGGCGCAGCCGTACGGCGTCGGCCTCCACGATCACCGGGTCGCCGCGCACGTCCAGGTCCAGGCCGGTGACGGGGCCGAGGGCGCGCGCCTCGGACCGGGCCAGATCGGTCACGTCGACCGGCTCCCGTTGCACCAGCAGCGCTCCGGCCCGTTCACGGGCCAGTAGCAGCAGGTCCTCGGCGAGCCGACCCAGTTTGATGGCCTGGCCACGGGCCGCCAGCAGGGAGCGGCGTACCTCCTCGGGGTCGTCGACGGCCGCCAGCGCCAGGTCCAGCTCGCCGCGCAGCACCGCCACCGGCGTGCGCAGCTCATGGCTGGCGTCGTCGACGAACGCCCGTTCCCGGGCGAACGCGACAGACAACCGCGACAGCATGCTGCCGAGGGTCGCGGCGAGCCGGGCGATCTCGTCGTCACCGGGTACGGCCGGCAGCCGGCGGTCGGAGTCGAGGGTGGAGATGGCCGCCGCCTCCCGGGTCAGCAGGTCCACGGGGCGCAGCGCCGCCCGCAGCAGCAGCCAGCCCAGCGCGCCGAGCAGGACGATCAGCGCCGGGGTCGCCACGGCCAGCACGATCAGCTGGCGGCTGCCGGCCTGATCCACGGCGGCCAGCGGCAGGGCCACCGTGAGGACCCGCCCGGAGTCGTCGACCGGTCGCGACAGCAGCCGTACGCGCAGCGGCGCGCCGTCCGCCCGCAGCGCCAGCGAGCCGGTGGTGAGGGTCGTACGGTCCACGGCGCTCGCCTGGGCGGGGGTGAGCAGGGTCCGGCCGGTGATCGCCGCCGAGGTCGCGATCGGCGTGCCGTCGGGGGCGTAGAGCTGAGCCATCGGGTCGCCCGCCACCGCGGCCAGGTCGTGCGCCCGTACGCTGGCCACCAGGTCGTCGCCGCGCCCGGCGAGGTCGGCGTCGACGGCGCCGTCGAGCTGACGGTCCAGGGCGACGTAGAGCAGCGACAGCGCGATCAGCAGGACCACCGAGGTGCCGAGCCCGAACACCAGGGCCAGGCGGCCGCGCAGCGAGGTCGGAACGAGCCGCACCCTGTCACCTCCACCGGTCTCATGCCCCTCTCATGATGGACCGCGCATCCTGGCCGCATGAGCTCGACCGCATCTCATCCCGGCGCCGGACCGTTGCCCGGCGCCGGGCGTCCCGGCTGGGAGCGGCATCCCGGGATCCGTACCGGGCGCCGGCTGCGCCGCGACGAGCGCGCCACCGAGGTGCTGTGCCGCGTGGTCGGGTCGTGGACGGTGCTGGTCACGACCGCGGGCGCGGCCGGCGCCGTGGCGGTGCTGGCACACCAGCGCCACGCCGGCGCCCTGGCCGCGCTCGCGGTCGGCCTGCCGGTCCTCGGCCTGGCCGAGGTGTCGCTCCTGCTGCTCGCCACCCGCCGCGCCGAGCGGATCGCGACCGAGCTGGCCCTGTACCACCTCGAGCAGCACCGGCGGGCCGCCGCGGTGACCGGGGACATCCGCGAGGAACTGGACCGGCTGCACGCCGACATCGCGAGGATCGCCGCCCACACCGAGGTGGCGGGCGCCTACCGGCCGGGCGGGCCCCGGCGCGGCTGAGCGCGACGGTCCTATGATCGGCGGCATGCGAGTCCTGGTCGTGGAGGACGATCCGGCGATGGCCGCCATGCTGGAACGCAGCCTGCAGCGCGCCGGGTACGCGGTCGACTCCGCCGGCACCGGTACCGACGCGGTCTGGGCCATCACCGAGACCGACTTCGACGCCGTCGTCCTCGACGCCATGATCCCCGCGCCGGACGGGTTCGACGTGTGCCGGCAGATCCGGGCGAAGGGCCGCTGGGTGCCGGTCCTCATGCTCACCGCGCGCGACGACGTCCGCGACAAGGTACGCGGCCTCGACGCCGGGGCCGACGACTACCTCACCAAGCCGTTCGCCCTCGACGAGCTGCTCGCCCGGGTGCGCGCGCTGATCCGCCGCGAGCCCGCCCAGCGCCCGACGGAGCTGCGGGCCGGCGACCTCGTGCTGGACCCGGCGAGCCGGACGGTGCGGCGCGGCGACACGCGGATCCCCTTGTCCGCCAAGGAGTTCGCTCTGCTGCAGGAGCTGATGCGCCGGGCGGGGGAGACCCTGACGCGGACGTACCTCATCGAGCACGTGTGGGATTTCGCGTACGACGGCGGGTCGAACGTCGTGGACGTCTACGTGCGGTACCTGCGCGACAAGGTGGACCGTCCGTTCGGCCGGGACACGATCCGTACGGTCCGCGGCGCGGGATACCGGCTGGAGCCGGACGCCTGACCCCGCGCGTGCGGGGGTCAGCCGGCCCGGCCCTCCCGGCCGGGGTCCAGGGGCAGGAAGCCCTCGGCGCTCAGCGCCGCCAGGCCGACCGCCGGCAGGTCGGCCCGCGACCGGTAGACCAGGTACCGGGGCACCCAGGTGGGACCGAACTTGGCGTTGAACCGGCGCAGCGAGTCCATCTGGATGCCGAAACGCCCCTCGAGCCGGTGGACGAGCCACGCCTCGACGCTCTGGCCGCGGCGCCGGTCGCTCCCGCCGGCGTCGAGCACGTCGCGGAAGGCGGCGAAGTTCAGCGAGACGGTGCCGACACCGTGGCGTCGTGACCAGGCCACCACGTCGACGATCATGCGTTCGTTGACGCCGTTGGGCGCCATGGGCAGCCGGCGCATGAGGTCGAGGGACAGGGCCGTGCCGGCGCGGCAGGGCACGTAGCGCTGGAGGGCGACCGGCTGCCGTGCGGCGTCGCGGGCCACGACCAGCAGGCAGCCGGGGTGATCGCCGGACAGCAGGTCGCCGAGGGCCATGGAGAACCCGTACTCGCGGGCGGAGCCGTGCTGCGTCGTGGCGATGCCGAACAGCTCGTCCGCCATCTCCGGCGGCACCGAGCCCTCGCGCAGGATCTCGGTGGTGACCCCGGCGTTGCGGCTGCGGTTGACCGCCTGCCGGGCGTTGCGCCGGGCCCGTCCGGCCAGGCCGAAGGTACGGACGTCCAGCAGCGCCTCGTCCCCGATGTGCAGGGAGCGCAGTCCCATGACCCGGAAGACGCCGAGCACCTCGGCGCGTACGCCCACGACGGCCGGACGCCAGCCGGAGTGCGTGCACAGGGCCAGGAACCGGCCCACCACCGCCGGGAACGCGTCCGGGTCGCCGACCGGGTCGCCCGACGCCAGCCCCACGCCGCGCACGTACCGGTAGCCGAGCACGGCCCGGTGGTCGGGGGAGAACAGCCGGCGCTTGTCGCGGCGCAGCACGAACGGGTCGAGGGTGCCGCCGTCCGCGCGGCCGGCGAGCACCCGGGCCTCGTCGAGCTCCTGGTCGCTGCCGCCGGGCAGCGCGTACGGCGCGAGCACCGCCGACACGACCACCACGACGGACAGCAGGCCGAGCGCCGTCAGCGAGCCGGTGAACCAGGGTCCGAACCGGCCACCGACGGTCAGCGGCCCGGGCAGCCCGACCAGCCGCGAGCCCACCTCGAGCAGGGCGCTCAGCGGGGTCAGCGGCGGCCGTACCTCGCTCGCGTGCAGCAGCAGCCCGGCGACGCCGAAGCACAGGTCCACCGCGATCACGGCGAGGGTGATCCGTACGACCCGCGCCAGCTGGACCGCGCTCGGCGCCACGACGAACAGCCGCCGCTGCCACAGCAGGATGCCCGCCGCCGAAGCGGTCACCGCGGCCGCGGGCAGGTCGACGCCCGCGGCCAGATGCGCGAGCGTGGCCGCGGCGAGGGCGACCGTCGCGGCGAGCCAGGCCATCCGGCGCCGGCCGGCCACGCCACGACCGACCAGCACGAGGACGATGCCGGTGAACGCCGCCACCCCGGACGTCGCGCCGATCAGGCCGGGCGTCAGCACACCGCCGGCCAGGGCGAGCTCCTGACGCCAGCGCGGCAGCAGGCACGACGCCAGCGTCGTCACCCCGGCCAGCTCGACCGCCACGCCGGTCCACCGGGCCGCCTGGGCACCACGCCCACCCGGCGGTCGCTCCCGGCGAATCCTCCGCGTCTGCTCCACCGGTCCCGCACGATGCCACCCGCCGCCGGCGGCCGGCCAGGGGCGAAGGTCACCGTCCGCGGGCGGCCGGGGTGCGGGGACGCCGACGGTGCTCATCGGCACCTTGCATGAGGTCTTCGTCCCCTGGCGCCGCGCCCGTACGGCGCACTACGCCGGGAATCGTGGGCCGCCCAACGAGGTGCGGCCCCGGTGGGAGGAAGGCAACGACATGAGTGTGAGGTGCAGAGCCGGCAAATGGGTCGCCGCGCTGTCCGCAGCTCTGCTGGTGACGGCGTGCGGCGGCAACTCGCCCACGGAGTCCGCGCCGGCGGCCACGGTGCCCGCCGGGCTGGGTGTGAAGTCGTTCGACATCTCCTTCTCGGCGATGTCGCAACTGAAGGATCTGACCGCGGCGGGGCGCGGCATGGTCGGCGTGATCCTGCCGGACACGACGTCGTCGACCCGGTACGTGGACTTCGACGCGCCGTACCTCAAGAAGGCGTTCGAGGCCGCGGGGTACACGGCGGGCCAATACAAGATCGACAACGCCCAGGGGGTGAACGCCACCGAGCTCGCGCTGGCCCAGGCGGACATCGCGCAGGGCGCCTCGGTGCTGATCTTCGATCCGCTCGACAGCACGGTCGGCGCGCAGGTCCAGACGTACGCCGCGGCGCACGGGGTCGCGCTGATCAGCTATGACCGGGCTACCTTCAGCGGCAAGGACACGTACTACGTCAGCTTCGACAACGTCGAGGTCGGCAAGCTCATCGGCAAGGGCTTCACGAGCTGCGTGTCGGACTGGGGTGTCAAGGAGCCCAAGGTGTTCCAGCTCAACGGCGGCGAGGACACCGACCCGAACGCGGTCTCCTTCGCCGAGGGCTACAACTCGGTGATCTGGGGCAAGCAGGCCACGCCGCTGCCGGCCGGCACCCGCAACAGCGCCGGCTTCACGCTCGTCGGCGACAAGATCACCCCCGGATGGGTCAACGCCACCGGCGCCACGATCTTCACGCAGCAGTTCACCGCGCACCCGGAGATCAACGCGACCGTCGAGGCCAACGACGGTCTCGCCAACGCGGTCGTGACCGTCCTGAAGAACAAGGGCGTCGGGCCCAAGAAGATCCCGACCACCGGTCAGGACGCCACGCTGCAGGGCATGACGAACATCCTGCAGGGCTACCAGTGCGGCTCGGTGTACAAGCCGGTGTACCTGGAGGCGCAGGCCGCCGTCACGCTGGCCACCATTCTGCGCGCCAAGCAGACCCCGCCGCCGGCGCTGGTGAACTCGACCACCTCGCCGCCGAAGGGCGTCTCGGGTTCGCCGCAGCCGGCCTCGCTGCTGACCCCCGTGTGGGTGGACGCGGCCGCCGTGAACGACACGGTGATCAAGGACAAGTTCATCGACGCCAAGGCGCTGTGCTCCGCGGTCGGCGCCGACGTCTGCAAGGCAGCCGGCATCACGCCGTGAGCCGGCCCGGCACCCCCGTGCCGGCAGGAGACCCGGACCGCCGTCGCGCCGCGGCGACGATCCGGGGCCCCTCGGAATCCGACCGATGGGAGGTCGCATGGACAGCACCGTGCCGCTGCTGCGCCTGCAGGGCATCAACAAGAGCTTCGGGCCGGTCCAGGCGCTGACCGACGTCGACCTGGACGTGCCCGCCGCCCAGGTGACCGCGTTGTGCGGCGACAACGGCGCCGGGAAGTCGGTCCTGATCAAGTGCGTGGCGGGGATCCACGAGCCGGACCACGGGCAGATCTTCTGGGCCGGCCGGCCGGTGCACATCCGCAGCCCGCGCGACGCGGCGCAGCTCGGGATCGAGACGGTCTACCAGGACCTCGCGCTGGCCGACAACCTCGACATCGTGCAGAACATGTTCCTCGGGCGCGAGCGCCTGCGGCACCGGCTGCTCGACGAGGACGACATGGAGAAGGCCGCCGCCGCCACGCTGCGGGAGCTCGGCGTGACGACCGTCGGGTCCGTACGCCAGCCCGTCGCCTCGTTGTCCGGCGGCCAGCGGCAGTCCGTCGCGGTGGCCAAGGCCGTCATGTGGCACTCCAAGCTCGTGATCATGGACGAGCCGACCGCGGCCCTCGGCGTCGCGCAGACCGCGATGGTGCTGGACCTGGTACGGGCGCTCCGGACGCACGGGCTCGCCGTACTGATCATCTCGCACAACCTGAACGACGTCTTCGCGGTGGCGGACCGCATCGCGGTGCTCCACCTCGGCCGGATGGCCGTCCAGGATTCCGTGTCCCGGTTCGACCGGCGGCGGGTCGTGGAGTACATGACGTCCGGACGCGCCGGAAGCGCCGCAGGCGAACCCCGGGCAGAGACAGGGGCCGACAATGTTCCGGCATGAGTCCCGCAGCGTGACCTCCACCGAGCCGCGACCGCCGTCCACGCAGGAGCGTGCCGCTGCCGAGCTGGACCCGGCACTCGTGCCGCCTGTCGTGACGGCGCAGACCTTGCGCCAATACATCCATGCGCAGGTCGTGCGTCTGCGCAGCGGTGAGAGCGGCGTGCTGCCCGTGGTGCTGGGGCTGCTCGCCATCGTGATCGTCTTCCAGGCGGTCAGCCCCGGTCACGTGTTCCTGTCGGCCGGCAACGTCGTGAACCTGTTCCTGCAGAGCGCCGTGTTCATGGTGCTCGCGATGGCGGAGATCTTCACGCTGCTGCTCGGCGACATCGACCTGTCCACCGGGTACGTCGGCGCGGTCGGCGGCGTGATCGCCGTCCAGCTCGTCCAGCCCGCCACCGCCGGCTGGCCCTGGTGGGCCGCGATCGCCGCCGCCCTGCTCGCCTGCGCCGCGATCGGCGCGCTGCAGGGCACCCTGATCACCCGGCTGCGGCTGCCCGCGTTCATCGTCACGCTCGGCGGGCTCCTGGTGTTCAACGGGGTCCTGCTCATCATCCTGTCGCTCGGCCCGTTCTCCGGCTACCCCAGCTTGAGCGGGGACGACGCCGACCTGCGCGTGCTGTACGACCTCATGTGGGGCCACGTCACGCCGCTGCAGGGCTGGCTGGTGCTGGCCGCGTTCGTGGCCGTGTTCGGGGTGACCACGTACCGCCGGGACGCGCGCCGGCGCCGCAGCGGGCTGGTCGCCGCCCCGCTCAGCGTCACGCTGATCAAGATCGCGTCGGTGGCGGCCGCGGGCGCCGCGGTGGTCGCCGTGTGCAACATCAACCGGGCCGCGCTGGGCACCCTCGCGGGCGTGCCCTGGGCCATCTTCATCGTGCTCGGCGTCCTGGCCGCGTGGACCGTGCTGCTGCAGCGCAGCCGGTTCGGCCGCTACATCTACGCCATCGGCGGGAGCCCGGAGGCCGCGCGCCGCGCCGGTGTGGACGTACGCTCGGTCCGTACCTGGGCCTTCGTGCTCTGCTCCGTCACCGCGGGTGTCGCCGGCCTGCTGTACGCCTCCTACCTCGGCGGCATGTCGAACAACGTCAACGGCGGCCAGCTCGTCCTCTACGCGGTCGCGGCGGCGGTGATCGGCGGCACGTCGCTGTTCGGCGGCCGGGGCAAGGCCATGCACGGGGTCCTCGGCGGGCTCGTCATCGGCGGCATCTACAACGGGATGTACCTGGAGGGCCTCGCCGTCCAGTGGGAGTTCATCGTCACCGGCCTGGTCCTGATCGCGGCCGTCACGGTCGACGCGCTGTCCCGGCGGAGGCGGGGCTGAGACGCGGCGGGCACGGGCCCCTCGAGGCCCGTGCCCGCCGGCGGTCAGATCGTCATCCGTGAGCCGCCAGGCCTTGGTGCGCGGCCCGGCTGGCGGGCAGGGCGAGCGCCCCGGACACCGCCACGATCACGCCGACCACCCACGAGGTCCACGCCGCCCCGGTCGCGTCGCTGTACGAGAACAGCCAAGGCGCCAGGAACGCGACGACCCCGGCGGCGATGGCCAGCACCTCGTCGGTCATGAGGCCCGGTGAGTAGAGCGCGACCAGTCCGAACACGGCCATCGCCGCGCCGATGATCACCATGGCCCAGGTGCCGGCCGTGCCGACCTCCACCCAGATCGGCGACAGCGCCAGGAACACGCCCGCGGCCGTGGTCAGCCAGTCCTGCCACCGCCGCCAGGGCATGGTTGCGGATGCCATCTCGGTCACCTCCTGCTGAACTGCGTACCCATCCCCGAAGTCCACGCCGCATCCGGGCCCGTCAGTAGGGCCGAACGTCCCGCAGCGGCTCGCGATGCACCTCGGCCGGGAAGTGGCCGGTGAACCAGTCGGTGGCCAGGCCGGCGACCGAGTCCAGCGCGCCCGGCTCCTCGAACAGGTGCGAGGCGCCCGGCACGATCGCCAGCCGGTGGGCGCAGCGCAGCCGCCCGGCCGCGGCTCGGTTCAGGCCGAGCACCAGGCGGTCGGAGCCGCCGACGATGAGCAGCGTCGGCGCCCGCACGTCGCCCAGCGAGGCCCCGGTCAGATCGGGCCGGCCCCCTCGGCACACCACGGCGGCCACGTCCAGGGCTGGATCGGCGGCGGCCCGCAACGCCGCCGCGGCGCCCGTGCTCGCCCCGAAGAGGCCGACCGGGAGGTGCTCCGTCGCGGGCTGCGCCCGCACCCAGGCGACCACCTCGGCGAGGCGTCCGGCCAGCAGCCCGATGTCGAAGACGTTCCCGCGGTGGACCTCCTCCTCCGCGGTCAGCAGGTCGAACAGCAAGGTGCCGAGCCCGGCCCGGTGCAGCACCTGGGCGACGTACCGGTTCCGCGGGCTGTGCCGGCTGCTGCCGCTGCCGTGGGCGAAGACGACCACCCCGGTGGCGTCCCCCGGCACGGTGAGTCGGCCGGACAGCCGTGTGCCGCCGGCGTCCACGGTGACCTCGGCGTCCATCGCCGACCCCGGCGGATCACCGGCCTGCATGGCGGCGGCCTGGTCGAGCAGGGCCGCGACCTCGTGGTCCCCGGTCGGCCGGAAGTCGTCGTAGAAGCGGCCCACCGCGGTGAAGTCGGCCGGGCGCTGCAGGCAGACCACCTCGTCGGCGTCGCCGGCCAGGTCCCGCACCGCGTCCGGCGCACCGACCGGCGCGGCCAGCACGATGCGCGTGGCGCCGAGCGACCGCGCCACCCGGCACGCGACCCGGGCCGTCGATCCGGTGGCGATGCCGTCGTCGACCACCACCGCCGTACGGCCGGTCAGGTCCACCCGCGGGCGGTTGCCCCGCAACGCCTGCAGGCGGCGCTGGACGTCGACCCGGGCGTGCGCCTGCGCGGCGCTCAGCTCCTCGCGAGGGACCCCGGCCATGCGCACGACCCCGGTGTTGACCACGCCGGCGCCGCCCTCGCCGACCGCGCCCATCGCCAGTTCGGGCTGCCAGGGCACGCCGACCTTGCGGACCACGATCACGTCGAGCGGCGCGCCCAGCTCCCGCGCGACCTCGGCCGCGACCGGCACCCCGCCACGGGGAAGGCCCAGCACCACCACGTTCCGGCCGCGCAGGTGCCTCAGTGCCTGCGCGAGCTGCCTGCCGGCGTCGACCCGGTTCCGGTACGTCATGGCATCCCCATCGGTCGTCACCTGCAGGGCCTGCGGCTCGTACGGATCCTGAGCCGCCACGTTCATCGCACACCATCGGATGCATGAATGTCAGGGCCGAACGTCCCATGCCGGACGCGGCGCGTACGGCCACCATGGACGCATGAATTCGCCGCTGCCGCCGGGCTACCCGCGCGGCTACGAGCGCGCGCTGCGCCTGTCGGACGGCCGTACGGTGCAGCTGCGCCCGATCCGGCCGGACGACACCGGGCAGCTCGCCGAGGCCATCCGTACGGCCGACGAGGACACCCTGCGCCGCCGCTTCGTCGGCGGGCCGCCGCACGTCACCCCGGAGCTGCTGACCCACTTGTGCACGGTGGACTACCGGGATCGATTCGCCCTGGTGGCGACGGACCCCCGGACCGGACGAGGGGTCGCCATCGCCCGCTACGAGGCGGTGCCCGGCGACGCGGCGGACGTCGCCGTGGCCGTCGACCGGGCGTGGCGCGGCGTCGGGCTCGCCACCGCGCTGGTCGAGCTGCTCGCCGAGGCGGCCCTGGACAACGGCATCCACACGTTCAGCGCGTACTTCCTCGCGGAGAACCGCCCGGTGGCCGCGCTGCTCGACCACATCGGCGGTTCCGGGCGGCGAACCATCAGGGAGGGTTTCGCCGAGGCGGCGGTGGCCCTGGACCGGGACCGCGTCCAGGCCGCCGTCGACCGCCTCGAGGGTCCGCAAGGCCCGGGCTGACCCGCCGGGCGCTTCCATCACGCCGCGCGGCGCCGGTCCGCCGGCTCAGCGGGCGGTCGCCTCGATCGTGCCGCGGGCGCCGCGGTCGGCGTCGGCCATGGCGTGGGTGACGAACGGGTAGTGGCCCGGCTGGGGGAGGACGGTCTCGACGAAGCCGCCGGCCGCCGGGCCGAGCGTCAGCACCTGGGCGCCGCCCGGATCGGCCGGGCGTAGCTGGTAGCGGCCCTCGGCGTAGACGGTGTCGAACTGGGCCCCGACGACGTGGAAGGACGTGTCGCGGTTCGGGCCCGCGTCGAGGAGCCAGATGCGGACGCGGTCGCCGGCGCGGGCCGCGAGGGGACGGTGGGTGTACTGGGCGGCGTACCCGTTGAACATCATCGCGTCCGGGCGGTCGGCCCGCATGGCGGCGAGGTCGCCGCCGAGGTAGAGCTCGGACTGCACGAGCACGTACTCGCGGTCGGCGCGGGACAGGCCGGGCGGGTCGATGATGACGGCGCCGTACATGCCGTTGGCGAGGTGCAGCAGCATCGGCATGGTCGAGCAGTGGTACATCCAGATGCCGGCCTTGGTGGCGGTGAACCGGTAAGTGAGGCGCCGGCCGGGTTCGATGGGCCGCATCGGCTCGTCGGGGGCGAGCGCGCCGGCGTGGAAGTCGACGCCGTGGTCGACCGTGCCGTCGTTGATGAGGGTGACCACGAAGGTGTCGCCGATCCGGCCGCGGATCGTGGGCCCGGGCACGGTCCCGTTGTACGTCCACATCGTCTGCCGCACGCCCGGGGCGACCTCGAGCTCGACCTGGCGGACGTGCAGGGTGATCCGGTGGAGCCGCCCGGCGTGCAGGGGTGGTGCTGTCGCGTCGCGGGCTTGGAAGGCCGGTCCCGGGTCGGCCATGGTGTCGACGGTGGCGGCCGGTTCGGGACTGGCGGCGCCGGTGGCCGGGTGGGGCTCGGGGACGGAGGCGGACCCGGTGGCCGAGATGGACAGCGTCATGCCGGCCTGGCGGTGCCCGGGCAGCGAGCACCAGCCCGCGACCGTCCCGCCGATCACCCCGGCGTCGAGGCGGGCGGTCCGGCCGGCGCCGATCGGGCCGGTCTTCGCGCCGGTGGCCAGCACCAGGTCGTGGCGCCGCTGGTCGTGGTTGATGAGGTCGATGACCAGCCGGTCCCCGGCCGGGACGGTGATCTGCTGCGGGTGGTAGCGCATGTTCTCCACGGTCACCGCGACCGTGGTGGTGTGCCCGGTGGCGGCGACGGCGGTCGTCGCGGCGGCCGTGGCCGGGTCGCCGCCGGTGACCCGCTGCGCGGCGACGCCGGTCAGCACGGCGAGCACGACCAGGGCGGCGCCGGTGGCGAGGCCGCCGAGGGGCCGGTCGGACATGGTGACTACCTCCGGTCGAGCAGGAGCAGGCGGGCCGCCGGCAGCACGAACTGCACCAGCGCGGCGAGCAGCAGCAGCGATGTGGTGATGCGGACGTACGGGCCGACCGGCAGCAGGAAGACGATCAGCGCGGCGTTGGTCATGGCGAGTCGTTGCGGCCACCGCCGGTCCAGGGCGGCGGTACGGTCCCGGACCCGGGCCGGCCCGCCACCGAGCGCCATGGGCAGCAGGTACGCGAGCGCGCCGAGCAGGATCTGGGCGACCGAGCCCACGAGCAGCGGCGTCAGCACGGCGCCGAAGTGGTCGGCAGCCGCGTCGGGACCGGCCGCGCGCATCAGGGTGACCCCGTCGACGGCCAGGGCCACGAGCAGCCACCCCGCGCCGGCCGCGATGGACCAGGCGGCGAACGACTCCGGCGGCTTCTGCCGCGCGGCCCGCGCGGCCGGCAGCGCGGTCACCAGCACCGCGACCGCGAACACCAGCAGGCCCGCCACGGCGGCCGGCGGCCACCAGGCCAGCACCCCGGCGGCGAGCAGGCCGAGGCCGCCGAGCGCGGTGCCCAGGGAGGCCCGGGACGCGGCGACCGCCGCCGGGTCCATGCGCGTACGCAGCACCGTCGGCCACAACGTGAGGACGGTGCCCAGCACGGTGAGCATGATCCAGCCGAGCAGGTTGACGTGGGCGTGGAACAGCAGGATCCGTGACCGCACGGGCGCGTCGGCGACGAGCATCCACGCGCCGGCCGGGATCCCGGTCAGCAGCGCCACCGCGGCGGCCAGGTAGTAGCGCACGGTCACCGCGAACCGGGCCGGCAACGCCGATCGCAGCCGTACGGCGAGCCACGCCAGGTGCCCGGCCACGGCGGCGAAGACAGCGGCCGCGCCGGCCACCCCGAGCCACGGCCGGTCCGCGGTGCCGCCGGCGAGGACGGCGATCACGCCGGCGTTGAGCACGGCCAGCCGTACGGCCTCGGCCCGCCGGTGAGCGGGCGCGGGGACGCGCAGCACGGCAGCGGTGAAGTGCGCGCTCCACACCAGAATCGCGTTGGTCGCCGCGCCCAGCAGCAACAGGTGGATGGCGAGCCAGCGCCACGCGGGCAGGAACGGGTGCACGAACGCGAGCAGGACCAGCGCGGCCAGATATGCGGCCGGCAGCAGCCCGGTGCGGCGGTGCCAGGTGGCTCGGCCGGTCACCGCGGTGCTCATGCGAGGACTCGGCTACGAGGCGCGGAGACGGAGACGGCGACGGCGCATCCGATGAAGAGCAGCACCGATGCCACGTTGGCGACGCCGGACCAGCGCCACACCGGCTGCAGGCCTGCGGCGTCGCCTGCTGCGACCCGCACCAGCAGGGAGCCGTGCAGCAGCGCGAGCGGCAGGTAGAGCACGGGGCGGTAGGGGAGGGGACGGCGCAGCACCGCGGGCAGGATCACGGGCGCGTGCACGAAGATCATCGAGAGCGTGAAGCCGAGGAAGACGGCGTGCAGGGTGGCGTCGTAGCGGGCACCGGCGCCGGTCCTCCCGGCCCCGGCCCAGAGCAGTCCGGCGAGGGCCAGCCAGGCGTACCCGGCGAGCAGGCCGGCGGCGACGTAGCGGGGCAGTCCGGTGCCGCGCACGGTGCGCCGCGCGACGTCGAAGACCGCCAGCCACGCGGTGACGCCCAGCAGCGCGAGGCCGAACAGCTGCGTACCCGTTTGCGGCCACAGGCTGGCGGCGGTGGCCGCGGTGACCAGGGCGGCGAGCGCGGTCAGGAACCAGCGCTGCGCGGCGGGGGCGGTCAGCGCGACGTGGGCCAGCTCGAGGCGTTCCCCCGCGATGGTGGCGACCACGAAGACCACCATCCACGGTACGGCGTCAGCCACGGCGAAGCCGGCCAGCCAGAGCAGGGTGGCCGCGTACCAGGCGAGCGCGCCGGCCGCCTGGGCGAGCAGGGCGGCCGACTCCTGACGGGTCCACAGCATCCGATAGATGCCGAGCAGCCCCACGGCCCCGCCCATCAGGAGGAGCTTGCCGGGCAGAGTGGGGCCGGTGGCCAGCAGCGTCAGGCCGCCCGCGGCGGAACACGCGGGCGCCAGCAGGGCGGTGCGGCGGCCGAGCGCCACCGCGCGTTCGAGCGCGATGAGGGTGCCGACGAAGCCGAACACCATGACCGGTCCGTGCACGTCCTCGATGGACGACGGCGGCGTGGGAACCGCGGTGCCGAGCAGGAGCAGGGCCGCATACAGGCCGCCGAGCAGGGCGAGCCCCGCTGCGGCCAGGACGGGGACGCGCAGGCGGACCGGAAGTGCGGCCGCTATCGGCATCACGGCTCCCCGGCGGCGCGCCGGCGGAGCCCCGGAAGACGGACGACGCAGGCGTGCGGCGCGCCGAACGGCTCGAGCACGGTGCCGTCGCCGTCCCCGCCGCGGCTCTCCAGGACGCCCTGGACCACGCCGGCGTGCAGGCCGCACATGGCGTCCGGATTCTGGCCGACGAGCTCGAGGAACGGGCACGTGTGCAGGTGCAGCTCGACGGGGTCCCCCGGCTCGGCGGACAGCCGTCGCGGACTGAAGCCCAGCCCGTCGAGGACGGTGCTGACCGTGTCGACCGGGTCGTGGTGGGCCGGCGCGGTCGCGGCGAGCTGCCGCCCCCAGTCCCGTCCGACGCGGCCGGCCGCCTCCCGGGTGTCGCCCTGGCCGTGCGGCAGGTGGGCGAGCAGGGCGGCCGCCAGCGCCCGGTACGGCGCCGGCGCGGGGTCGGCAGCGGTGGCCCGGTAGCGCCAGGCGGGCCGGCCGGGCAGCCCGCCGCTCGCGCGGGCCTTGACGAGCAGCCCCGCCTCGACGAGGCGTTCGAGGTGCGCGCGGGTGGTCGACAGGTGCTGACCGGTGGCGGTGGCCACGTCGGCTGCGGTCAGGCCACCGGCCGCGTCGCGCACCAGCCGCAGGATCGTGACCCGGCTCGCCGACCCGAGGGCGCGGTGCCGCGGGGTGTCGATCGTCTCGCCGCTCGGGCCTGTACCGGAGGTTTCCACGGTGCTAAACGTTATAACGTCAGTTGGCATCAAAACCAGAGGAGCGCGTCATGTCACAGTCCGACCGAACCGCGGCGGCGGCCGTCGTCAGCCACCACGAGCAGCTGGCCGCGGCCCTGACCCGGCAGGTCGCCGAGCTCGTCGAGGCCGCTGACGTCGGCAGCCTGCGGCGCACCTGGACGGTCCGCGACGCGCTCGTCGGCTGGGTGCACACCGAGCTGCTGCCGCACGCGTACGCCGAGGAGGAGGCGCTCTACCCGGCCGCCGCCCGCCGGCCGGAGGCGAAACTGCTGGTCGACGGCATGCTGGAGGAGCACCGGGCGATCGCGGAGCTGGTGACCGAGCTCGAGACCACGCCGTCCCCGGTGGCGGCCGCGGCGGCGGGCCGGGCGCTGCGCGCGGTGTTCGAGTCCCACCTGGCCAAGGAGAACGAGCTCATCGTGCCGGTGCTGGTGGACGCCGACGACGTCGACCTCGCGGCCCTGCTCGCGGGCATGCACGAGCTGCTCGGGGAAGAGGACGGCAAGCCCGCGGCGTCCGGGTGCGGCTGCGGAGGCTGCGGGTGCGGCGGTGACTCGTCCGGCGCGGCCGAGGCGCCGGCCCCGGCGCTGAGCATCGACGCGCGGATCGACGTACGGCAGCTCCCGCACGCGCAGCGGCACGCCCAGGTGCTGGCCGCCGTCGACGCCGTACCGGCCGACGGCGCGCTGGTGCTCGTGGCGCCGCACGCGCCGCTGCCGCTGCTCAGCGAGATCGACCGGCGATACAGCGGCCAGTTCGCCACCGAATGGCTGCAGGACGGCCCGGACGTCTGGCAGGTGCGCCTGCACCGCGCGGGTCTTTCGGCCCTGTCCGGCGCGGAAACGCGTGGATAGCGTCGCGTCCATGATCGAGAGGGGTACGCGACGCCGGCTGGCCGGCTACCGATTCGCCGTACCCCTCGCGGGCCGGCACGTGCGCCGGGTGTTCGACGAGCGCTGTCCGGGGCGCTGATCCCTCAGCCCCTGTTCACGCCTTCCCGACAAGGAACACCTCGTGCTGGACGACGTCCGCGCCGCGTGCCGGCGTGACCCGGCCCTGTACGGCATCCACCGCGCCGAAGTCCTGCTCTACCCCGGCCTGTGGGCCGTCTGGGGCCACCGCCTCGCGCACTGGCTGCACTGCCGGGGCGTACCCCTGCTGCCGCGCCTGATCTCCCAGGCGATGCGCACCGTCACGGGGATCGAGATCCACCCCGGCGCCGTCGTCGGCCGGCGGCTGTTCATCGACCACGGCGCCGGGGTCGTCATCGGGGAGACCGCCCGCATCGGCGACGACGTGACCATGTACCACCAGGTCACGCTCGGCGGCCGGGGGTGGCGCCGCGACCCGAAGGGCAGCCGGCGGCACCCCACTGTCGGCGACCGCGTCGTGCTCGGCGTCGGCGCCACCGTGCTCGGGCCCGTCCACATCGGCGACGACGCCGAGATCGGCGCCCTCTGCCTCGTCCTGTCCGACGTCCCCGCCGGCGCCCGGCTGCGCGCGCCGGCGGCCCAAGTCATCCCCGGGAGCCTGCCATGGTCCACGACGACATCACCGCTCTGATCGGCCGTACCCCGCTGGTGCGGCTGTCCCGCTTCGAGCCCGGCCTGCCGGCCCGGCTGCTCGCCAAACTCGAGTCCGCCAACCCCGGCGGCAGCGTCAAGGACCGCATCGCGCTCGCCATGATCGAGGCGGCGGAGGCCACCGAGGAGCTCCGGCCCGGCGTGCCCATCGTCGAGGCGACCAGCGGCAACACCGGCATCGGCCTCGCCGTGGTGGCGGCCGCGCGCGGCTACCGGCTGACGCTGACCATGCCGGAGAGCATGAGCGCCGAGCGGCGGGCTCTGCTGGCTGCGTACGGCGCCGAGCTGGTCCTGACCCCCGCGGCCGAGGGCATGCGCGGCGCCGTCGCCCGGGCCCTCGAGATCGCCGACGAGCGCAACGCGTTCCTGCCCCGGCAGTTCGACAACCCGGCCAACCCGGACGTGCACCGGCGTACCACGGCCCTGGAGATCTGGAACGACACCGACGGAGACCTCGACGCGGTCGTCGCCGGGGTCGGCACCGGCGGCACCCTGACCGGCATCGGCCAGGTGCTCAAGGAGAAGAAGCCCGGCCTGCGGGTGTACGCGGTGGAACCGGCCGAGTCCCCGGTGCTCTCCGGCGGCGCTGCCGGCCCGCACGGTATCCAGGGCATCGGCGCCGGCTTCGTGCCGGAGGTCCTCGACCCGACCGTCTACGACGAGGTGGTCCGCGTCGACGTGGGGCAGGCCCGCTCGGCCGCCCGCCGGCTCGCCCGCACCGAGGGCATCCTGGCAGGCGTGTCCAGCGGCGCCGCCCTGTACGCCGCGGCCCGCGTGGCCCGCCGCCCGGAGTACGAGGGCGGCACCGTCGTGGTCGTGCTCCCCGACACCGGCGAGCGGTATCTGAGCACGCCGCTGTTCGAGGCCTAAGCGCCGGCGACGACCCGGCGGACGCCGGGGCACCGGCGGCGGAGCTCGTCCTCGAGCCGGTGGCGCAGGGTGATCCCCGCGGCCGGGCAGCCGTTGCAGGCGCCCGACATGCGGACCGTCACCACGCCGTCGTGGACGTCCACCAGCTCGAGGCCGCCGCCGTGGGAGAGCGCCAGCTCGCCCGCCCGGCCGCCGATCAGCGCGGCGGCCGCGGCCCGCAACGGCTCGTCGGGGTCGCCGGGGGCGGCTGCGGTCCAGCCGTCCGGGTCGACGAGCGCCTCGTGCAGCGCGGACCGTACGCGGGAGCCGTCGCGCGACCAGCTGCGTCCCGCGGCCAGGTCGGTGACGACCGCGGCGGCCTCCACCGACACCGCCGCGAGCGTCCCGTCGCGCAGCAGCGTGGCCAGCGCCCCCGGCACGCTGTCCGGGACGCCGGTGAACGCCAGCACGCCGGCCGGGGTGATCCAGCGCAGCCGTTCTGGGCGTCCAGGGCAGGCCTGGGGGTGGATGGGGATCATCAGCCGCCCCCGGTCAGCGCGGCGGTGACCGTATGCGCCAGGAACGCCATCACCCACGCCAGCGTCGTGAGATAGCCGAACGCGACCAGCGGCCATTTCCACCCGCCGGTCTCGCGTCGCAGGATGCCGACCGTGGCCATGCACTGCAGCGCGAAGGCGAAGTACACCAGCAGCGCCGCGATGGTCGGCGCCGTGAAGACCCGCTGCCCGGCGTCCGGCCCGTCGGGGTACGTCATGGTCCGCAGCGCCTGGGCCGGATGCTCGGCGTCCTCGGCGGCGGCCACCTGGCCGAGCGTGGCGACGAAGGTCTCCCGGGCCGACTGGGCGGACAGCACGCCGATGTTGATCCGCCAGTCGAAGCCCAGCGGCGCGAACACCGGCGCCACCCCGCGCCCGAGCGCCGCGGCATAGCTGTGATCGGTGACGTACGCGGACACCGCCCGGTCGTCACCCGGGTCGACGCCGTGCGCGCGCAGGTCCGCGGCGGAGTGCAGCGGCAGGTTGAGCAGCAGCCACAGCACGACGGTGGTGACCGTGATGATGGTCGAGCACTTGCGCAGGAACGACCGCGCCGATTCCCCCATGGCGATCAGCACGGACCGCAGCGTCGGAATCCGGTACGGCGGCATCTCCATGTAGAACGGCATCGCCGTGCCCTTGCGCCCGCCGATCTTCTTGAACGCCCAGGCGGCCAGCATGGCCGACACGGCGCCGAGCAGGTACATGCCGAACATCACCAGGCCCTGCAGCCCGAGCGGGCCGACCCGGGCCGACGGGTCCACGAGCAGGCCGATGAGCAGCACGTACACCGGGAGGCGGGCGGAACAGGTGATCAGCGGGGCGGCCATCATCGTGGCCAGCCGGTCACGGGCCGAGGGCAGCGTGCGGGTCGCCATGATGCCCGGGATCGCGCACGCGAACGACGACAGCAGCGAGACGAAGGCCCGCCCCTCCAGGCCGGCGCGGGCCATCACCCGGTCCATGAGGAACGCAGCGCGGGACATGTAGCCGATGCCCTCGAGCACGGCGATCAGCAGGAACAGCAGCATGATCTGCGGCACGAAGACCACCACGCCGCCGACCCCGCCGATCAGGGCGTCGCCGAGCAGCCCGCCCAGCCACGGGTTGTGGACGTGCGCGGTGACCAGCGCGGACAGCCAGCCGAAGAACGACTCGACGTACCCCTGCAGCGGCGCCGCCAGCCGGAACACGACCTGGAAGAACAGCACCATCACGGCCAGGAACACGATCGTGCCGGCCACCGGGTGCAGCAGGACGGCGTCGACCCGCTGCGTCATCCGGTGCCGGCCCGGCGGCCGGTAGCCGGCGAACGTCAGCACGGACTCGGCCCAGGCGTCCAGCTCGGCCCGATCGGTGGGCGGCGCCAGGGCCGGAGCGGCCCAGGACCGCCAGTCGTCGACGAGCTCGCGCAGCCGGTCCGCGCCCTGGCCGCCGCGGCCGATCACCACGACCACCGGTACGCCGAGCGCCTGCCCGAACGCCTCGACGTCGAGGGCGCCCTGCCGGGCCGTGAGCTCGTCGGTGAACGTCACGACGACCGCGGTCGGCAGCCCGCGCCCGATGACCTCCGCCGCGAACCGCAGCGAGCGGCGCAGGGTGGTGGCGTCGACGACGACCAGCACCGCGTCGGGCGGCGTCTCGCCGTCGAGACGGCCGTCCAGCACGTCGACCATGACCTGCTCGTCCGGGCTGATCGGGGCCAGGCTGTAGGTGCCGGGCAGGTCCTCGATCACATACTGGCGGCCGTTGATCCGGCTGGTGCCGACGAAGCGGGAGACGGTCACGCCGGGATAGTTGCCGGTCTTGGCGCGCAGGCCGGTGAGCGCGTTGAAGATGCTGGTCTTGCCGGCGTTCGGGCTGCCGGCGAGCGCGATGCGCGGTGTGGCGACGCCGACCCCGCCCGCGCCGCGGTCGCCCGGGGCGCCGCAGTGGTCGCTCATTCGTCGAACTCCCGCGCCAGCAGGTACGCCGCCTGCGCGCGGCGCAGGCACACGTCGTAGTCGCGTACGCGATAGATCGTGGGGTCCCGCAGCGGCGCCCGCCGCACGACCTCCACCTGCGAGCCCGCGGTGAA
Source organism: Actinoplanes sp. NPDC049316 (assembly GCF_040677315.1). Taxonomy (NCBI): domain Bacteria; kingdom Bacillati; phylum Actinomycetota; class Actinomycetes; order Micromonosporales; family Micromonosporaceae; genus Actinoplanes; species Actinoplanes sp. NPDC049316. The sequence goes on from NZ_JBFAQM010000001.1 coordinate 243,721, forward strand.
TCCCAGATCCTCGAGCCGGCGTACGACGGGAGCCGGAGCCTCCGCCGCGGTGCCGGTCACCCGCACCAGGCTGCCCGGCGGGAAATCCGCGAGCGCGGCGATCCGCCCGGCCGGCTGCGCGGGGAGCCGGGAGGCGGCTGGGGCCATGGGGGTCACTCGGGTCACCCGCCAACTGTAGAGGTAAGGCTAGCTTTACCGACTCGGCCGGCTTTCCCGCATTCAGTGGACCTTCGGCCCTGCCCGGATTCCGGTACCGCGGGCCGATGATGGGACCCGGCGAACGAACGTCGTCGGCAAGGGAGCAATGTCATGAGCCACGGCAAAGCGGTACGCGACGCGCTCAGAGGACCCACCCGCGCGCTGCGGCAGGCGATTCCCGAGGTGTACCGCGGCTATCGGGAGCTGCACGGCGCCGCGCTGGCGCCCGGCGCGCTGGACGCACGGACCAAGGAGTTGATCGCCCTGGCGATCGCGGTCAGCAAGGAGTGCGACGGCTGCATCGCCGCGCACGCCCACGCCGCGGTCCAGCAGGGCGCCACCCCGGCCGAGGCGGCCGAGGCGATCGGCGTGACGTTCCTCATGAACGGCGGGCCGGCGACCGTCTACGGCGCCCGGGCGTTCGACGCGTTCCGGGAGTTCTACGAGGAGCACGAGCAGCACGGCGGCGCCACGCAGCGGGCGGAGGCCGCGCACTCCGGGTGATCTCGCGGTTGTAGAGTCGACCTGCCGCCACTGGTAGGGGATCACTCGTGTCTCAGTCCACCGGACTGCCTACGGATCCGGACGTCGACCTGCATGTCGCTTCGCAACGGCGGGAGCTGTCCCGGACGCCGCGGGCGGTGCTCGGCGCCGTCGCGCTCGGCGGCGCCCTCGGTGCGCTGGCCCGCTACGGCCTGGCCACCGCGTGGCCGCACCTGCCGGGAGGCTTTCCGTGGGCCACCTTCGCCACGAACGTCTCCGGCTGCCTCCTCATCGGCATCCTCATGGTGCTGATCACCGAGGTGTGGTCGGCGCACCGGCTGGTCCGGCCTTTCCTCGGCGTCGGCGTGCTGGGCGGCTACACCACCTTCTCCACGTACACCGGTGAGGTTCAGCAGCTGGTGGCGGCCGGCGCCGCGCGTACCGGGCTCGTCTATCTGGCCGGCACGGTCCTCGCCGCGCTCGCGGCGGTGTACGCCGGCGTCTCCGCGGCCCGCCTGGTGACCCGCCGGCGGCGCCGCGGGCGGCGGAAGGAGGCCTCATGAAGATCGAGGGTCCGGCGGTACGGCTGACCGTCTTCATCGGTGAGGACGACACGTGGCACCACAAGCCGCTCTACCACGAGATCGTGCACCGCGCGCACGTCGCCGGGCTGGCCGGGGCGTCGGTGCTGCGCGGCATCGAGGGGTACGGCGCCTCGTCGCGCATCCACACCACCCGGTTGCTGTCGCTGTCGGAGGACCTGCCCGTCGCCGTGATCATCGTCGACCAGGAGGACCGGATCCGCCGGTTCCTGCCCGAGCTGGACGAGCTGGTCGCCGAGGGTCTGGTGATCATCGACCCGGTCGAGGTCATCCGGTACGTCGGCCGTGCCGCGCAGGGTGACTCGTGACGGCTCTGCTCGTCATGCTGGGCGCCGCGATCGGGGCACCGCTGCGCTACCTGGCCGACCGGGCCGTGCAGGCGCGGCACGACTCCGTCTTCCCGTGGGGCACGTTCACCGTCAACGTCACCGGCTCCTTCATCCTCGGCGTGCTGCTGCACGGCGTCGCGGTGCACGCGGTGCCGGGCAGTGTCAACGCGCTGCTGGGCACCGGGCTGTGCGGCGCGCTGACCACGTACTCCACGTTCGGGTTCGAGACGGTGCGGCTGCTGGAGGAGCGGGTGCGCGCGTACGCCGTGCTCAATGTGGTCGCGAGCGTCGTCGCCGGGCTGGGCGCCGCGTTCTGCGGGATCGCGCTCGCCGAGGCGCTCTGGCGCTGACCCACCGGTTCCCTCGCCCCGCCCGGCGGGACCTTCGGCCCGATGACGACGCGTACGGCCACTGGAAGAGTCGGCAGAGGAACGTGGCCTGTCGCCTCTGGCTGTGGGAGCCCGAAATGACCTTGACGATCGCCGGCCTGACGGCCGTGGAAGTGCTCGACTCGCGGGGCCGCCCGACCCTGGCGGTGACGCTGCGGCTGCCCGACGGCCGCACCGTCCGCGCCGGAGTGCCGTCCGGCGCGTCCACCGGCAGCCGCGAGGCGGTCGAGCTCCGCGACGGCGACCCGCTGCGGTACGCCGGCAAGGGCGTCCTGCGCGCCGTCGCCCACGTCGAGGGCGAGATCGCCGACCTGCTCCGCGGTCGCGAGTTCGCCGACCTGGCGGCCGTGGACCGGGCGATGATCGAGGCGGACGGCACGGCCACGAAGGCCCGGCTCGGCGCCAACGCGATCATCGGTGTGTCGATGGCCGCGGCGCGCGCCTTCGCGCTGCTCGCCGGCCTGCCCCTGTGGCGCTACCTGACCCCCGCCGGAGTCACCCCGCGGCTGCCCGTGCCGCACTTCAACGTCGTCAACGGCGGCGCCCACGCGCCCAACCGGCTCGACTTCCAGGAGTTCATGATCGCGCCGGTCGGCGCGCCCGACCTCACCGAGGCGGTCCGCGCCGGCGCCGAGGTGTACGCCGCGCTGCGCCGCCGCCTGGCCGACAAGGGCTTCGCCACGGGCCTGGGCGACGAGGGCGGCTTCGCCCCCGAGATCGACGCCCCGGAGGACGTGCTCTCCACCCTCGTCGACGCCATCACCGACGCCGGCTACACCCCCGGCCGCGACGGCGTGGCGATCGCGCTGGACCCGGCCGCGAGCGAGTTCTACCGCGACGGCCGCTACCACGTCGCGGGTGAGAGCCTCACCACCGACGACATGATCGCCCGGTACGAGGCCATCGTGGACCGCTTCCCGGTGTGGAGCATCGAGGACGGCCTGGCCGAGGGCGACTGGGACGGCTGGGTGGAGTTCACCGCACGCCTCGGCGGCCGGGCGCAGCTCGTCGGCGACGACCTGCTGGTGACCAACCCGGCCATCGTCGCGGAGGGGATCGACCGCAAGGCGGCCACCGCGGCGCTGATCAAGGTGAACCAGATCGGCACCGTGACCGAGACGCTGGAGACCATGCGCCTGTGCCGCGAGGCCGGCTGGGCCCAGATGGTCTCGCACCGTTCGGGCGAGACCGAGGACACCTTCATCGCCGACCTCGCGGTGGGCACGGGCTGCGGTCAGCTCAAGACCGGGGCGCCGGCCCGCGGCGAGCGGGTCGCCAAGTACAACCGGCTGATCGAGATCGAGGCCGGCGACGATCTGCCGTACGGGCTGCGCTGATCCGGCGCCCGCTACGGCGGCGCCGCGAGGTCCGGCTCGCCCGCACGGCCCTGCTCATGGCTCGACGGTCAGGACGATCTTGCCCTGGATGTGGCCGCGGGCGGCCCGCCGGTGCGCCTCGGCGGCCTCGGCGAGCGGGTACGTGCTGTCGATGGCGACCTGGATCGTGCCGTCGCCGAGCAGCCGTCCGAGCTCGGCGAGCTGAGGGCCGTTCGAGCGCACCTGGGTGATCGACACCGTGACGCCCAGCCGTGCGACCTCGTCGGCGTCGAACTCGCCGGAGAACACCGGGAACAGGGCTCCGCCGCGCTTGAGCGTACGCAGGAAGCGACGGCTTGCCGGACCGCCGACGGTGTCGAGCACCAGGTCGAGGTCACGCGCGACCTCCTCCGGACGGGTCCTCGTGTAGTCGACGACCTCGTCGGCGCCGAGCTCCCGCAGGAACGCCTCGTGCGTGCCCGACGCCACCGCGATGACCCGTGCGCCCTTCCACTTCGCCAGCTGCAGCCCGATGTGGCCGACGCCGCCCGCGGCGCCGTTGACGAGCACGGTCGTCCCGGGGCCGAGCGGCACCGGGCGGTGACGGTGGTCCTGGAACGGCGACGGGTGATCGTGCCCGAGGTCGATCAGGAACTGCCATGCGGTGAGCCCGGCCATGGGCGCCGCCGCGGCGTGCACGTGGTCCAGGCCGGCCGGCTTGCGGGCGAGGTCGGACGCGGGGGCTGTGACGTACTCGGCGTAGGTGCTGCCCCGGAAGCCGGGGAAGCGCAGCATGCCGAAGACCTCGTCGCCGGGGGAGAACTCCGGCACGCCTGCGCCGACCGCCTCCACCACACCGGACATGTCGGTGCCGGGGGTCACCGGCAGGTCGATCTTCGGGCGCAGCTCCGCGGGCATGACGGTCAGCCCGTCGCGCAGGTACCAGTCGGGCGGGTTGACGCCCACGGCGTGCACGCGGACGAGGACCTCACCCTCCGTCGGCTCGGGCATCGGGACGTCCTGGTGGCGCAGCACGTCCGGGCCGCCGTACTCGTGCAGCCGGGTCGCCTTCATGGTCCTGGTCGGCATCGCTGTCCCTCGGGTGTGCGGATGGACTACCCTAAGCGGGTCGGTGCTCCGAATATACGGGTCACTGCTCCGTTTAGCAACGGGAGGGGTACGTGCGGGCTGACGCCAGAAGGAACTACGAGCAGCTGCTCGCGGTCGCGAGCGTCGTGGTGACCGAGGAGGGCGCCGACGCGTCGCTGCGCGACATCGCCCGCCGCGCCGGGGTCGGGCTGGGCACCATGTACCGCCATTTCCCCACCCGGGAGGCCCTGTTCGAGGCGCTGCTCCGGACCGGCTTCGACGAGCTGGCGGCGAAGGCCGGCGACCTGGAGGCTGCCCCGTCGGCCGGCGACGCCCTCGTGTCCTGGCTGCGCGAATTCGTCGCGTGCGCGCACAACTACCGGGGCGTCATCGACTCGATGGTGGCCGCCATCGAGGACCCGGACTCCGCGCTGCACGCCTCCTGCACCACGATGAGGGCCGCGGGCGCCCGGCTCCTCGACCGCGCCCAGGCCGAAGGCGCCGCGCGCACCGACATCGACGGCACCGACCTGTACGCCCTCGGCGGCGCGCTCGCGTGGGTCGGCGATCAGCCCGCCCTCGCCTCGCGGGTCGACCACCTCTTCGCGCTCGTCGCCGAGACGATCCTCACGAAACAGCCGGCGCGCCCCTGACGGGCGAGTCCTCCACCTCCTCCGGCGCCACGCCGGAGGAGGCCAGGGCCTTGCGCGCCCAGGCGCCGATCCGCGCCCAGTCCCGCAGGTCCCGCCGGCCGGCCCGGCGGCGGCCGACGGGGTCGGCCCCACCGAACAACCCGACCGCGACGGGTACGAGCCAAGCCCGCTTGGCCAGCGCACGGTCGAGCTGAGCCCGGCTGCTCTGCCAGGCCTCCTCCTCGTCGCGGCGGGGACCCAGGGCGAAGACGGCCACCGGCACGGAGCTCAACGCGGCCCGGTGCCGCTTCAGGAACCGGTGCGCGTCCCGATGCCACCGCCCCGAGTAGATCGGGGCACCGAGCATCACGAGGTCCCAGCCGGCCGGGGATTCGACAACGGTGTGTGCGGGCACGACCTCCACCTCGGTGCCGGTGGCGCGGACCGCGGTCCCCACCGCCTCCGCGACCTGCCGGGTGGAGCCGTTCCTGGTGGCGTACGCCACGAGCACACGGGTCATCACCATCGCCTCCATGGCTCTCAGAACGCGTGGACGTGCAGGAAGTGCTCGATGCCGAGCCGCTGCCACACCCGGCGGCGGCTCGGCCGTACGGTCGGGAGCGCCTGCGCGGCGTCGATCACCCGGAATTCACCGATCGTGTAGCCGACGCCGTACACGTCGATCGTGGCCCGCCCGGCCGCCAGCAGATTGCGCAGCCAGTCCACATCGGTCCCGTACGGCAGCGGGATCACGAACCCGCCCTCGACGGGCTCGGCGACGACCGGTGTGGTGTACTCCCGCCCGGAGCGCCGTCCGACGTGGTGCAGCGCGGCGGCGTAGAAGTGCCGGCGCCCGGCCGCGAGCCGCATGACGGGGTTGAGAATCGCCTTGTTGAACTTCCGTACGCCGACGCGCCGGTGGTTCGTCTGTGTCCCGGACATGGCGGACTCCAGTCTCCTGGTCTCTCCCCTCGAGTCCACCCCCGCGGCGTCCACCGTGGCCAGGGCGGAAGGTCACCGGGATGAGGGCCGCCGGGCGGGGCGGCAGCACGGGATACGGGGACCAACGACCCTGCCGGCGAAGCGGTCGCCGGGGACACGCTGAGAACCTCCGGACCGGGGCGGGGCCGATGCAGCATGAGGGGGCCAGGCATGAGCGACACGAAGCAGCGCCGGAACGTGATCCGCGGCCCCGGCGGCGGAGACGCCGTCTACGGCATCGGCCTGATCGGCGCCCTCGTCTGGTACATCAGCCAGGCCGACAGCTTCGGCGCGGGCGTCATCGGCGTGCTGAAGGCCTTCGTCTGGCCCGCTTTCCTGGTGTACGGCCTCCTCCAGTACATCTCCGGCTGACGGTCTCTCGGCGGACCATCGTGAGGGAGTCATCATGATTCGCAAGTCCCCGCAGAAGCACAGCGCGAAGAAGCAAGGCAAGACGTTGAAGGAGAAGCAGGCCGCCAAGAAGCAGAAGCGGATGGCGCAGGTGGGCAAGACATCGATCATCCCGCCGACGGGCCACTGACCGTACATTCTCGGCTCAGGCTGCGATCTCGTCGATCGGAGGGACGGGCGTCCGTGATCGGCAGGACGAGGTCTGCCTGACCGAAGCCGGAAAAATCGGACGTCCCTGTCGCCTATCCGTCTCGCGTTCCGTAACGGCATTTCCGGCAATTCCGGCTGCCCATACTGGGCCCGGCGCCGACCGGTGCCGCAGTGACGAACGCGGGGGGCAGTGATGCAGTGCGAGACGGAAACACCGGAACGACGGCGAGGCGCGGTGGCCGGGATGCTGGCCGTGGCGCTCGCCGTACCGCTGGGCGCGGTCGTGGCCGGCACGCCCGCGGTCGCGGCCGAGCGGCTGACGCTGCCGGTCTTCGCCGTACGGTCGTCCGGCCTGAGCGATGAGCAGGCGGCCGGGCTGACCCGGGCGCTGGGCCTCAAGCAGGTCGCCCGCGGCGAGGACGGCAGCGTCCGGTACGCGGCCGAGCAGTCGTTCCTCGCCGTGCCGACCCGGGCCGGTGGGCGGGGCAAGGAGCGCGACGAGGACGGCCGGCCGACCACGAGGGCCCTGCTCGACGTCGCGGCGCTCAAGCGCCTGCGGACCATCAGCACGGGAGACGCGCTGCGCCGGGCGACACGGGCGCTCAAGGTGGCGAAGCTGTTGCCGCGGGAGGCGAAGCCCGTCGCGCGCAAGACCACGATGACCGCGGTCGACCGGCGGGGGCGGACCCTCGTGTCGGCCGCGCTGGACACGAGCGTCTCGTACGCGTTCACGCTCGGCGGGCTGCCCTACGAGGGCCCGGGCGCGAAGATCCGCCTCGCCTTCGACGGCAAGGGTGCCGTCACCGGCCTATCGTTCAGCACGCGCGAGCTGGCGGAGGCCGGCTCGGTCGACGTGCTCGACGCGGCCGGCGCGATGGACCGGTGTGCCCGGGCGATGGGCGAAGGCGTCCGCGTCACGTCGGCCGCGCCGGTCTACTGGGCGCCGGAGCTGTCCGCGTCCCTGCAGGCGATCGAGCCGAGCTTCCGGTGCTCCGGCGTGGACCGGGCGGGCGCCCAGGCGCAGCGTGTCGTCGTACCCGCCGCGGTGGACGCCCGGCTGCCCGAGCCTCCGGCGCCGCAGGAACCGCGGCCGGGAGGCGCCGGCCGGGTGATGTCCCGCGCGTACGGCGTCGCCGACGTGGGCAGCGAGGGCACCGGTCCGTGCTCGGGGCTGCCGTACACGAGCAACAATCTCGCCTCGTTCAACAACCAGTTCAGCGGCCGCGGCATCCCGGTGGAGTTCAGCTGGCGTGACCAGAACGCGTGGGAGCAGGACTTCAAGGATCCCGCGTACGGCGGCGACGACAGCAACTGGGCCGACCACGTCGACATGACCTACTGGCAGGGCCACGGCGCGCCGACCGGGTTCAGCTTCGCCGGGTGCAGCAGCAACGACGACTCGTTCCTGGCGAACACGGAGGCCCGCTGGGGCAACGGCGACGCCGAGTGGATGAGCCTGTTCACCTGCCTGGTCCTCGCGCAGGACTCCGGCGGCCGGCGGTGGTGGCAGCGCTGGGGTCCCGCGTTCGCCGGCCTGCACCAGATCAACAGCTTCCACACGATCTCGTACCACAGCGCCTCGCACGGCGGCACGTACGCCAACTATCTGCTGCGCAGCCCGTTCCTGTGGTGGAACAAGCCGATGCCGGTCCGCACCGCCTGGGCGCAGGCCTCGATCGACGACCAGCCGGCCTCGGTGGTGTGGGCCAGCATGGGCCCGATCGGGCCGGGCGGCGCGGTGAGCCTGAACGACTACTTCTGGGGCAAGGGCGCGGTCAGCCCCGACGTGCCCGCCGGGTCGGTCACCGGCTACTGGTACATCTCCGGCGGCTCCTGAGCCCGGGGCGGTGGGGGCCGTCGGACCCGGGCGACCGGGCCGTCGGCCCCGTCCGCACGCGCGGCGCCGGCACGAGACTGGGGGCAGCAACGACGGTGAGGAGGCCGGCATGTGTGTCATCGATCCGTCGCGTCCCTGCGGGAGCTGCCTCGCGGCGAACCCACAGGAGTGCCCGTACCTGTATCTCCTCGACGCCGACGAGCTGGAAGCCGTTCAGGCCAGCGCGAGCACCCGCAGCAGCAGCCGCGCGGCCTCGCCGCCGTCCGCCACGGCGATCCCGATGGCGCGCGGCACGTCGAGATCGTCGAGCAGGGCTTCGACGACCCCGGCTGCGGCGTGCCCGGCGCCGCCGGGCCGCCCGGCCGCCGCGTAGAGCGTCTCCAGCCGGGAGGCGACCCGGTCGAGGTCGCCGGGACGGTACTCCCACGGGGTGTGCCACGGCCGGTCGAGTACGAGCAGCCGGACGGCCGCGGGGGAGTGGTCGTGCAGGAGGTCGGCGACCAGCGTGAGGTTGCCCGTCGACTTGGCCATCTTGGCGCCGCCCTGGTGGACCGCGCCGACGTGCAGGCGGGCGCGGGCGAACGGCGCCACCGACGTCACCGCCTCCACCATCGCCGCCTGGTAGGCGTGGTGCGGGAAGGCCAGGTCCTCGCCGCCGGCGAGCACGTCCACGCTCGGACCGAGCACCGACAGGGCCATCGCCGCGCATTCGGCGTGCCATCCGGGCCGTCCCGGGCCCCACGGGCTCGGCCAGGCCGGTTCGCCGGGCGCCGACGGGCGCCACACCGCCACGTCGAACGGGTCGTCGCGGTCCCGGTCGTGCGGGTCGTCGCCGAACTCGGCCGAGCGGGCCAGCGCCTCCTCGCGCGGCAGGCCCGAGGCTTGCGCGACGTGCGCGCCGCGGAAGAACACAAAACCGTTGCGGAGGTACGCGTGACCCGCGGCCAGCAGCGCCTCGGCGAGCTGTTGCACCGTACGGATGTAGTGCCGTGCCCGTGGCTCGTATGCCGGGCGGCGTACCCGTAGCGCGGTCATGTCCTTGTCGAAGGCGTACTCCTGCTGCAGCGCGAACTGGGCGAAGTCGCTGCCGTGCGCGCCCGCGGCCCGGGTCAGGACGTCGTCGACGTCGGTGACGTTGCGGCAGCCCACGGTGTCGACCCCGCAGAGCCGCCAGACCGACGTGAGCAGGTCCGACCAGATGAACGTCGCCGCGTGCCCCAGATGCGTCACGTCGTACGGCGTGATCCCGCAGGTGTAGAGCCGGGCCGTGCCGACCACGGGCAGCCGTGCCCCGGACAGCCGCAGTGCCGCGTCGTGCCCGCCCGGGCAGGCCCGCCAGGCCAGCCCGGCGCCTTCGGCGAAAGTCGTGTCCGCTGCGCCGCGAAGTGTCATGCGCCCATGATGTGCCCGGCCGGCCGGGGTGCGCCACCGGCCCGGGGCAGGACAGGGCCGGTGGTCCGGGCCGGCGTGACCAAGGTCCGTACCGCTGCGCTCGCGAGCGGATCATGCTGGCGGTGACGGGATCGAGCCATGAAGGAGCAGGTCATGGACGCCATGCGGCACCACGGCAGAGTCGTGTTGATCACCGGAGCGGGATCCGGCATCGGCCGGGCCGCCGCGATCCGGTTCGCCCGCGAGGGCGCCCGGGTGGTGGCCACCGACGTGGACGGCGCGGCCCTCGACGGCACGTTGAAGGCGATCGCCGACGCCGGCCACGACGCCCGCGGCGTCCGGGCCGACATCACCGATCCGGACGGGATCGCGCGGATCGTCGCCGAGGCCGGCGGCCGGGTCGACGTGGTGGTCAACAACGCCGGGATCATGGACCACTTCCTGCCGCTCACCGAGCTGGACGACGCCACCTGGGATCACGTCCTGGCCGTCAACCTGACCGCGGTCATGCGCCTGTGCCGCGCCACGGTGCCCGCGATGCGCGAGGCCGGTGGCGGCGCGGTGGTCAACGTCGCCTCCATCGGCGGGCTCACCGGCTGGGTGGCCGGGACGGCGTACGTCACCTCCAAGCACGCGGTGATCGGCCTGACCCGGTCCATCGCGGCCCTGTACGCCGACGACGGCATCCGCTGCAACGCCGTGTGCCCCGGCGGGGTGGAGACCAACATCGGCGTCACGTCCGCGCCGGCGGTCGAATGGGCCTTCGAACGGCTCGGCCGGTCCTTCGCCAGGAGCCGGCCGGCGGCGCAGCCGGACCAGATCGCGGCCCTGGTGTCCTGGCTGGCCAGCGAGGAGGCGGCCAACGTCAACGGCGCGATCGTCACCGCCGACGGCGGCTTCATGGCGTGACCGGGGCGCGGCCGCGGCGATCCCACAACGTGGGCAGGAGCGCCCTGCCAGGTTTCACGCAGCGCCGGCCGGGCACTCTTCAGCCCAGGAAGTGACGTATGTCGATCTTGACGTCACTGCGGTCGACGGATGGGACACCTGTGACCACGCACGAGATGGAACTGGCCGGACAGGGCGATTCCGGCGCCGAGGAATGGCACTGCCGCGACTGCGGACGCCGGATGCTGCTGCGGTGGCCGCCGAACTACGACAAGGTCGTGCTGGAGCCCGGCGACGAACAGGTGACGCACGTGGGCGGCAAGGGCGGCGTACGGATGCAGCCCGGCGTCGCCCCCGCGGCCGAGCCCGAGGTGGCCGAATCGGACCGCTCCTGGCTGCGGGACAACGGCATCGACTGGGGCCCCGCGGCCTGACCGCCGCCGGGCGGGTTCACCGGGGCAGCACCGTCAGGAGAACGCCTTCCACGAGGGCGGTCCGCCCCCGCAAGCCGATCGAGGGCTTGGTCAGCGTCACCGCGGCGTCCAGCCGGTAGACGCCGGCCGGAAGACCGTCCGCCTCCACCGTGATGCCCGACGAGTCCGCCTCGAGGATGCCGTTGTCGCGGACGACGGCCTCGTGCAGGTCGCCGTCGAGCCGGCGGGCCACCACCACCAGGTCGTAGACCATCCGGTACGGGGCCCCGCCGCCCGCGCCGAAGTCCAGCGTCAGGGTGAGGCCGAACCGTGTTCCCGCGGGGACCGGCGGGCTGCCCAGCCGCAGACCGGCCGCCGGCGCCGGCTCCGTCCCGGCCCTGCCGGCCTCCGCGGCCCGCCCGATCTTCCCGGCCGCACGGTCCTCTTCGGCCGCACGCTTCTGCTCGGCCGCGCTTCGCTCCTGGGCCGCGCTTCGCTCCTGGGCCGCGCTTCGCTCCTGGGCCGCGCTTCTCGCCTGGGCCGCGTCTTTCTCCTGGGCCACGCGCCTTCGCTCGGCTGCGCGGGCCTCTTCGGCCGCTCGAGCTTCCTCGGCCGCGCGGGCCTCCTTAGTGGCCCGGGTGTCCCTCGTGGCGCGGGAGGTCACGAAGCTGAGCATCGCCGCGGGGTCCCAGGCCGGCCAGTGCTTCATCTCCCCGGTGGCGACATGCTGGACGCTCGCGTCGCTCACCGTTCCGTCCTCGGCCATCCGGAGCCGCCACAGGAAGCTCTCGTAGCGCTGCCCGTCGCCGGTGGGGACGGGGTCACCGACGGCCATGCGGTGCGCCGTGTCCTCGGTCGCCATTTGCTCCTCCTCGGTGGCGGCGTCCCGCCGGCGCGGAAGCCCGCGCCGGCGGGACGGCTGCTGGTCAGGCGACGTAGAACTCGATGAACGGAATCTCGCCGAAGGCCGCCATCTCGAGCGGCGGCCCGCCGTTGTCGTAGGTGAGCACGGCGGTCATGTGGTACACGCCCTCCGTCATGACGCCGGCGGCGATCTTGAAGGTGTGGCTGTACTTGCGCGGGACCGGCAGCGACGACACCGTGCTGACGTCGACGTCCGTCTTGCCCAGCAGCCCGGACTTCGTCGCGGTGCCGTCGGCCGGGGCGATGTACAGCCGCAGGTGCCACTTGCCGCCGAGATAGGCCGCGCTGTCCCCGGCGACGTACCAGTCGACCTCGACCTCGAAGGGGTTGTCGACCTGGATGATGTAGGGCGTGGTTCCCGGCGCCGCGGGGTCGCGCGGCTTGAGGGTCAAGGCACCCTTGATCCCGCCCACCGGGCCCTCGAACTGGGACATGGTTTGCTCCCTTGCGAGATGGACCTGTTCTGACACCGTCATGCTGCCGCCGGGCGATTAAGCGATCTCGATCTGCCGCTTAACGGCTGCGCGCGCCCCGTTAAGCGCTCACACCGGATCGTGCCGGCGGATGCGGCGGTACAGTTCCACGGTCTCCGGGCCCGGCTCGACCTGGAGTTCCTGGGCCAGGGTGCGGACACACGCACGGAACTGCAGCAGGGCGAGGTGCGGCTGACCCTCGCGGCTGTGGCACCGCATCAGCCTGCGGTGCGCGTCCTCACGGCACGGGTCGAGCTCCAGCAGCCGCCGGCACAGCTCGCCCGAGCGGGCGTACCGGTGCGCGCCGAAGTGCAGGGCGCCGAGCCGGTCCAGGGTTTCCAGGTAGGCCACCCGCAGCCGCTCGCGCAGCAGCGCCGGCCAGTCCTCGTAGGGCAGGTCGGCGAGGAAGTCGCCGCGGTAGCGGCCGACGGCGTGCTCGTAGCCGGCCACCGCGGCCTCCCGATCGCCGACCCGCTCGCGCTCCCGGGCGCGCCGGATCCGGTCCTCGAAGTCGTCCGTGTCCAGCCACACCCGCAGCTGCGGGGCCAGACGGTAGGCGGCGCCCGTACGGATCACCACCGGCGCCTCGGAGGCGGCGCGCAGGGCCCGGCGCAGGCCGTGGACGGCGACGTGCAGGCTGTTACGGGCCGCCTCCGGCGGGGCGTCCGGCCAGAGGGCCTCGGCGAGCACCTCGCGCGAGGGCCACGGGCGGCGGTGGGTGACCAGGTACGCGAGCAGCGACCGGACCCGGCTGCCCATCAGATCCTGGACCGGCGTGTCGTCGAGGGCCACCTGGAGCGGCCCGAGCAGCTGCGCCACGAGGACGGGTCCGGGCGGGGACGCCTCGGCGCGTACGGTGCCCGGCTCGGGCGCCGCCGCGACGGCAGGCGCCCCACCGAGGTGGCGTACGCGCAGCGGGACCGGCGTGGCGGACCAGCCCTCGGCCGGGTCCACGGCCGGAGGCTCAGTGGCCGAGGCGTGCAGCCGGGCGAGTGTCTCGCGTTCCACCGCTTCCAGGGCGGCCTGCGCCCTGCGGTGCCGTTCGCGCTCGCGGCGCACCCCGAGCAGCTTGCGGCTCAGCCGTCCGGCGAGGCCCACCGGCTCGCTCGTCGCCGTACCGGAAGCGGCCTGGGTGAACGCCACCAGGGCGGCGTCGGGTTCGCCGCCGGCGAGGGTGACGCTCGCCTGTTGCCAGGTGGCCCACATCCCGTACGCGGGCTCCCCGGTCGCCTCGGCCAGCGCGCGGGCCGCGGCCGCCCGCGCCCCGGCGGTGGGCAGGTCGCCGGTGGCAGCCGCCAGCGCGCTCGCCGCGAGCATGCTGCGGCAGGCGCCGCGATGGTCGGCACGCGCAGTGAACCGCGACGACGCGAGGTCGAACCACCGGTGCGCGGCCGGGACCTCGCCCCGGGCCGCCGCGATCTCGCCCTGATCGTGGATCAACTCCGGGTAGCCCGCCAGCACGGCCGCCGGCAGCCGGCCGACCCAGCGGTCGAGGGTCTCCCACTGGCCGAGGTCCATGAGGCGTTCCGCGGCGCCGGACAGCAGCCGGGCGGCCTGCTCCTCCTCGTGCAGGTCCAGGAGGAGCGGCACCGCCCGCTCCAGGTTGCCCGCGGCTGCCAGCGCCTCGGCGACGCGGCATAGCTCGTCGTGCCCCGGCAGGTGGCGCGACCCGAGAACGTCCTGCAACGGGCGGCGCCAGGCGGTCCTGATCCGGGCCCAGCCCTGCTCGAGCGGCTGCCACCAGGGTCCGTCCGGGAGGCGGCCCGCGGACAGGTCGGCGTACTCGAGCTCGGTGGCCAGCCCCAGGCGGCGGAGCTCCGCGACGGCGGCCGTGCTGAGCAGGCCGCGGGCCACCCGTGTCAGCAGGTCGTCGACGCAGCCCCCGGCCGGCCACCCCTGGCCGGCGTCCGGGCCGAGCGCCTCCCGCGCGGCCCGCAGCGCCGCCTGGGCGACCGGCGGGGGTGGCCGGAGCTCGCGCCCGATGCTGCGAACGACGCCCGGCGGAAGCGCCGCCGGGGACAGCTCCTGATGGGTGAGCAGCACACAGGACACCCCGGCCCCGGTCAGCGCCGAGAAGACGCGGCGCCCCAGCAGAGCCAGCCCCGTACCGGCGGCGGGGAGATGGTGTACGTGTTCGAGGACGAGCGCGCCGCGGTCCGCCAGCAGGACGCCCAGCTCGTCGGCGAACCGGTCGAAGAGGTCGGGCCAGCCGTGCACCGGACCCGGGCGGGCGCGCATGAGCTCGAGCGTGGCCCGCCCCGCGCCCGGCTCCCGCCGCCGGGCCGCCACCACCAGCGACGTCAGCAGCTCGGCCGGGTCGCGGTCCTCGGGACCCAGCCGCAACCACACCGGGCGGCGCCCGGCGCCGGTCAGCGCGGTGGTCAGGCTCTCGGTCAGCAGCGACGCCGACGGGCTGGTCACGACGGTGACGCCCGGCTCGGCCGCCGGCCGCAGATCCAGGTCGGCCGGGACCGCCCCCGCACCGGCGGGCACCAGCGCCTTGGCACCGTACGGCAGGACGGCGGCCGTCACCGCGGCCCCACCCGGACGCGGTAGATGATCACTCCAACCACCTTCAGTGATGGGCTGTGTGCCCATCGTGCCGATCGGCCGGGACGAGATCGGCAGGGCCGGACGGCCCCAACGCACGTGAGTGAAGTGACGCAGGATGCGCCGGCGGCACCGAGGTCCCCCGAGGCCGGGTACAAAGTCCCTGGCAGGTCCCGCTCGGCTGCGGCAACAGTTGAACGGTCCGGCGGTGTGCGCCGGACCGTTCCGAGGCCCGGGGGTCAGATCATGTGTGAGTACTGCGGCTGCCAGTCCGTCACCGCCATCGAGGAGCTCACCCGCGAACACGACGAGGTCGTCGGGATGATCGCCGAAGTACGCACCGCCCACGCCGCGGGCGACGTGGAGCTCATGGCCGACCTGGCCCGGCGCATCGCCACCGTCCTCGAGCCGCACACGGCGGTCGAGGAGGAAGGGCTGTTCCCGCTGATGGCCGACGACTTCCCCGACCATGTGGCCGCCCTGAAGGACGAACACCGGCGCGTCGAAGCGGTCCTCGGCGCGGCCGCCACGGGCATCCCGGCCGACAGCGGATGGCCGGACGAGCTGATCGTCACCCTCGAGGTGCTGCGCGAGCACATCCTCAAGGAACAGGACGGCGTGTTCCCGGCCGCGCTGACCACCCTCGGCGGAACCGACTGGGACGCGGTCGACGCGGTCCGCGCCCGGGTCGGCATCCGCCTCCCGGCCTGATGACCGGTACGGGGAGCCTGCTGCGGTTCATGCTCCGCCGGGAGCGCGCCGGCCTGCCGTGCTGGCTGCTGGGAACCGTGCTCCTCGTGCTGGTGCAGTCCCTAGAGAGCCGTGGTCGCACTGATGAACATGTTCCTGGTCGGCCAGGCCGCCGTGGTGGGCTGGGTGGCCGTCGGCTACTGCGCCGTCATCGCGCTGTTCGCCGACTCCTTCGACGTGCCCGGCTGGGCGCAGCGGGCATCCCCGTTCGCCCACACGCCGCAGGTGCCGCCGGCCCACCTCGCGCCGGCGCCGCTGATCGCGATCGTCGTCGTGGCCGCGGCCGCCATGGGCGCCGGCTACCTGGGCCTGCGCCGCCGCGACGTCGGCTACTGAGACCGCGCAGGAGGGGCGGGTCTGCATGCCGGGATGGCGGGGATCCCGTCGCCGGGGCCGGGCGGTACCGCGGGATATTGTTCAGCCATGTGTTCAGCAGCCGCGGTGCCCGCCACGTGACCAGGGCAGACCTTGCCGTCCGTCTTCGCCGGGCCGGTGTCGGCGACGTGCTGGACGATGCGACGAACCGGTCGATGTACGCGTCGGACGCCTCGCTGTACCGGGTGGTGCCGCGGGCCGTGGTGCGGCCCCGGTCCGAGGACGAGGTGGCGGCCACCCTGGCCGTGTGCCGTGAGCTGGGGGTGCCGCTGACCGCCCGGGGCGCCGGCACGTCGGTGGCCGGTAATGCCATCGGGCCGGGCGTGGTGCTGGATTTCAGCCGGTATCTGAACCGGGTGCTGGACCTCGATCCGGCCGGACGCAGCGCACGGGTGCAGGCGGGCACGGTGCAGGCGACGTTGCAGGCCGCGGCCCGGCCGCACGGGCTGCGGTTCGGGCCCGATCCGTCGACCCACACCCGCTGCACGATCGGCGGCATGATCGGGAACAACTCGTGCGGGGCCCGGACGCTGGGCTACGGGCGTACGTCGGACAACGTGCTCGCGTTGTCCGCTCTGACCGTGGACGGGTCGCGGCTGGTGACCGGGCCGCAGCTCAGCGGCGCCGAGCAGATCACGGACGCGCTGCGCGAGGTCGTCGGGGCCAACCTGGCCGTGGCGCGCACCGAGTTCGGCCGGTTCGGCCGGCAGGTCTCCGGGTACGCCGTCGAGCACCTGCTGCCGGAGCGCGGGTTCAACCTCACCGAGTTCCTGGTCGGCAGCGAGGGCACGCTCGCCGTGGTCACCGAGGCGACCGTACGGCTGGTCGCCGACCCCGCGCACCGGGTGCTGGTGGTGCTCGGCTACCCGGACTTCGGCACGGCCGGGGACGTCATCCCGGCGATCCTGGAGTTCGCGCCGACCGCCTGCGAGGGCATCGATTCGCGCATCTGCGAGGTGCTGCGCAGCCGCCGCGGCCCGGGCTCGGTGCCGCCGCTGCCCGGCGGGCAGGCGTGGCTGATGGTGGAGCTGGCCGGCGACGACCTGGGTGAGGTGCGCGAGCGGGTCGCGAAGCTGGTCGCCGCGGCCGCCGCCGTCGACTCGATGGTGGTCGAGGACCCGGTCGCGGCCGCGCCGCTGTGGCGGATCCGGGAGGACGGCGCCGGGCTCGCCGGGCGGGCGCCCTCCGGGCTGCCCGCGCACGCCGGCTGGGAGGACGCCGCCGTGCCGCCGGCGAAGATCGGGGCCTATCTGCGTGACTTCGACGCGCTGGTCGACCGGCACGGGCTCACTGCGATGCCGTACGGGCACTTGGGCGACGGCTGTGTGCACGTACGGCTGGACTTCCCGCTCGACAAGCCGGGCGGCACGGGCCGGTTCCGGGCGTTCCTGGAGGACGCGGCCGACCTGGTCGTCTCGTACGGCGGGTCGCTGTCCGGCGAGCACGGCGACGGGCGCGCCCGCAGCGAGTTGCTCACCCGGATGTACTCGCCGGCCGCGATCAGCCTGTTCCGGCAGATCAAGCGCACCTTCGACCCGGACGGCCTGCTCAACCCCGGCAACCTGGTCGACCCGGATCCGGTGGACGCGAACGTACGGGTGGCGCAGGCCCGCCCGGTTCGGCAGCGGCTGGCGCTGGCATACCACGGCGACGACGGCGACTTCAACCAGGCGGTGCACCGGTGCACCGGCGTCGGCAAGTGCCGGGCGGACAACACCGGTACCGGCGGCGTGATGTGCCCGTCGTATCTGGCCACGAAGAACGAGAAGGACTCGACCCGCGGCCGGGCCCGGGTGCTGCAGGAGATGCTCGACGGCGATCTCGCCCCGTCCTGGCGCTCACCCGCCGTGCACGACGCGCTGGAGCTGTGCCTGTCCTGCAAGGGCTGCCTGTCGGACTGTCCGACGGGGATCGACATGGCGTCGTACAAGTCCGAGGTGCTGCATCAGAGCTATTCGCGGCGGTTGCGGCCGCGGTCGCACTACTCGCTGGGCTGGCTGCCGCGCTGGTCGCGGCTCGCCTCGCGGATGCCGCGGCTGGCCAACCGGCTCATCACCCTGCCCGGCCTGCGGCGGGTCGCGCTGTTCCTGGCCGGCGTCGACGCCCGCCGCTCGATCCCGGCGTTCGCCGACCGGACGTTCCGCGGCTGGCACGCGCGGCAGCAGCCGGCCACCGAGGGTAAACCTGTCGTGCTGTTCGTCGACAGCTTCACCGACCACTTCGCACCCGGCGTGGCCCGCGCGGCCGTCGAGGTGCTCACCGCCGCCGGGTACGCCCCCAGGATCACGTCGAAGGACGCCTGCTGCGGGCTGACGTGGATCACGACCGGTCAGCTCGACGCGGCGAAGCGGATCCTCGGCCGGACGGTGTCGGAGCTGGAGGCCGCGGCCGAGGACGGCATCCCGATCGTCGGTCTGGAGCCGTCCTGCACCGGTGTGCTGCGCAGTGACCTCACCGAGCTGCTCGACGGGGAGGCGGCCAAGAAGGTCAGCTCCGCCACGGTCACCGTGGCGGAGCTGCTCTCGCGTACCGAAGGGTGGTCGCCGCCGTCGCTCGACGGCCTGAAGGTGATCGCCCAGCCGCACTGCCACCACCACGCCGTCATGGGGTGGTCGCCCGACGCCGAGCTGCTCAAGGCCGCCGGCGCGGACGTGGTCCGGCTCGGCGGATGCTGCGGCCTGGCCGGCAACTTCGGCGTCGAGCGTGGCCACTACGAGGTGTCGGTGCAGGTCGCGGAGCAGCAGCTGCTGCCGGCGCTGCGCGCGGCGGGCGACGGCGACGTGTTCCTGGCCGACGGCTTCTCCTGCCGCACGCAGTCCGAGGACCTGGCCGGCGTACGCGGCAGACACCTCGTGGAGCTGCTCCGCGACGGCATGCGGCAGGAGGGGGGCGGGCCGGTCAGCCGCCGGTGATCGACCAGTGCCAGGCCTCGGACGGCAGGTTCACGAAGCCGTACCGGCCGGCGTTCGCCGACAGCCACCGGAACCCGGCGCTGTCGCGGGTGAGGCTCCTGCCGCCGGACGTGATGTCGACGGCCAGGCCCAGTTCGTGCAGCGAGGTGCCGGGGATCGCCGTCGGCACGCGGCAGGACGACGCCGGCGCCCGCCAGACGTCGGGGCAGCCGTTGATCTTGCGCAGCTCGATCTGCCGCTGCTTCGTGCGGAACCCGCCGCCGGACAGGACGACCCCGTCGGCCTTCGCCGCGTTCAGCATGGCGCGGTATGCGTACGCGACGTTCCGGTGCACGGTGGTGCCGTTGACCGAGGTGGTATCGGCGTTGGTGAACGCCTTGCGGACCTGGGAGACGACGTCACGGCTGAGCCCGGACGCCTGGGTGGCGTCGGCGGCGCGCTGGGCGTCGGCGGTCTTGAGCCGGCGCTGGTTCGTCACGATCGCCGCGTAGGTGCGGTCCCACGCGACCCCGGCGGCGTCGAGGTTGCCGGTGGCCGTCGAGGCGGCGGTCTGCGCGGTCTTGAGGACCGCCGCGGCCGCACTCGCCTGGGTCCGGCGGAGAGCCGTGGTCGTCGCGGCGGCCGTGACGGCGTTCTTCGCCTTGGTCACCGCGGTGGCGTTGCGCGGACGCTGCTGCGAAGCGACGGTCAGGTTGTTGCGCGCGGTGGCCAGGGTCTCGCGCGCCAGCGCATACCGGGTACGCGCGGCCGCGTCGGTCGCGACCGCGGTCGTCAGCGTGTTCTGCGCGGCGTCGTGGGTCGTCCGGCGCTGCACGAGCCGGTCCGACCAGGTCGCCAGGCTCTTGCGCTGAGCGGAGAGGGTCTTGCGGAGCTGCAGGTACGCCGGGGTCGGCGTGAGGCTGTGGTACATCAGCGACGACCACTTCTGGGCCACCGAGGGCACCGAGGCGGACGCCGCGGTGGGCGTACCCGTGGTCGTCAGGATCGTGGCGAGCACCGCGATCACCGCCGCGGTGAACGGCTGCCGTGCTCGGGCGCGGATATGTCGGGTGGTCATCGGGCGTACGCTCCTCGGCCTGGACGGTCGGGGCGGGACGGCGACCGGCGCCGGGTCCCGCATGTCGTCCAGTCGAGTTTTGGCGGCGCCGGGTGCAGGCCCGGCCCAGCGCCGGAGCGGACAGGTTGCCGCGGCCTGAGGGGGAGAGGGCTCGGAGATGCCCGCAGCCAGGACTCGGGCCCAGCAGCCGTGAACGCAACGCCAGTCGCTATGCTCATCGACCGACGTCTATGGATGGAGGCGGAATGGGGACTCGGCTCAGGCTGGTGCTCGCGGCGGTGGCCGTCGCGGGCTCGGTGATGGGGGCTCCGGCGGCCGTGCAGGCGGCCGGCCCGGCAGGGATCGATCCGATGACCGGCACGGTCACGGGCCGCGCCGCGCGGGTGGCCGCCGACGCGGACTGGGCCTCGCTCGGCGGCACGGCCATCTCCCAGCCGGCCGTGGCGTCGGACGGCGCCGGCCGGCTGGACGTCTTCGTGGTGGGTGCGGACCACGGGCTGTGGCACAAGGCGAGGACGGCCGGGACCTGGTCCACCTGGGAGTCGCTGGGCGGGACGCTGACCTCGGCGCCTGCCGCCGTCGCCGCGGGCCCCGGGCGCGTCGACGTGGTCGCGCGCGGCGCCGCGGACGACGTCGTGCACCTGGCCTTCGCCGACGGCGCGTGGTCGCGGTGGGAGTCGCTGGGCGGCACGCTGATCGCCGCCCCCGCCATCGCCTCACGGGGGCCGGGCCGGCTCGACCTCTTCGCGGTCGGGGTGGACCGCGAGATCTACGTCAAGTCGTTGTCCGGTACGTGGTCCGGCTGGTCGTCGCTCGGCGGATACGCGGCCTCGCTGCCGTCCGCGGTCTCCTCGGAGCCCGACCGGATCGACGTCGTGGTGGCCGGCACGGACGACGCGGTCTGGCAGAAGTCGTACGCGGGCGGCGCCTGGTCGAGCCGCTGGGTCTCCCGGGGCGGCGTGGTCGCGTCGGCCCCCGCCGTGGCGTCGACCGGACCCGGGCGGCTCGACCTGTTCGCGGCCGGCAACGACGGCGCGTTGTGGCGCAAGTCGTTGCGCGGCACGTGGTCCGGCTGGTCGTCGGTGGGCGGCCGGCTGAACTCGGGCCCGTCGGCGGCCGGATCGGCCACCGGCATCGACGTCGCGGTGACCGGGCACGACGACGCCGTCTGGTACCGCACGCTCGACAGCTGACGCCGATCGCTCACATGGTGGCCGCGACCGGGTGGAACACCTCGATCCGGTTGCGGCCGCCGTGCTTGGCCTCGTACATGGCCTGGTCGGCTTCGTGGATGAGGGCCGTGGGGTCGGTGGTGCTCGCGCCGGTCACCGCCACGCCGACCGAGCAGCCCACGCGGACGGTACGGCCCTGGATCTCGTACGGCTCGCCGATCCGTTCGACCAGGCGGCGGGCCACGGCGACGGCGTCGTCGGCGGCCAGATCCGGGCAGAGCACGAGGAATTCGTCGCCGCCGAAGCGGCAGAGCGCGTCGCCGCGCCGCGCTTCCTCCCGCAAACGCAACGCCACCGCGCGCAGCAGAGCGTCGCCCGCCGCGTGGCCGTGGCGGTCGTTGATCGGCTTGAAGCCGTCGAGGTCGATGAAGAGCACCGCGAGCTTTCCGCCGTGGCGGCGCCGCTCGGACAGGGCACGCTCGACGCGCTCGAGGAACAGCGTACGGTTCGGCAGGCCGGTCAGCCCGTCGTGCAGCCGCTCGTACGCCAGCCGGGCGGAGCGCGCCACCGCGGTGGCGCCCAGCGCGACCATGCAGAGCACGGCCAGGGCGAACCCGCCGAAGATCTGCCAGGCCAGCCGGCGGGTCGGCTGGATCGGCGCCAGCAGGGCCCGCTGCGGCGTGGTGAACACGACCCGCCAGCCGGTGCCGGGGATCGGCGCCGAGCTGTAGTAGCCGCCGCCGACCACCCCGGATCCGGCGGACCGCACCGCCGCGGCGAGACCGTCGCCGGGCAGGGGGCCGCCCAGGTCGTCGTCGTCCGAGGACGCGATGAGCAGCCCGTGGGCGTCGATGATGAAGGCATGCCCCGCCGGGGTTCCCAGCGAGCTCTTGAGGTAGCCCTTGGTGAAGACGTCGATGGTCTCCAGGGGCACGGCGGTGAGCCACACCCTTCGCTGGCCCGCGACGGTGAACGGCACGCCGAAGATCAGCCGCCGCGCCTCGCCGTCCTGCACCAGGTCGCCGAAGACCATCGTCGAGCGCTGTTGCGCCAGCGTGCGTACGGGTGCCAGCAGCGCCATGCCCGCCGCGCTGCGCAGCTGGGGCGGCCGGGCGCCGAGGACGGTCCCGTCGTCCGCCACGACGGCGCTGAACGCCGAGCTCGGGTCCTTGTCGAGGGCGGCCTGCACGGACCTCGCGTCGCCGGCATGGGTCTGCTCGGCGGTGGACCGGTTCTGCTGATCGCTCGCCGTGAAGGCGCCGCCGGTCAGCTGGGCGGCCACCGTGGCGCGGTCGGCGAACTCGCTGCGCAGGCGCTCGCTCGCCGCCCGGTCCGTGGCGAGCAGGTAGCCGCCCACCAGGCCGACGAGGGCGAGCGCCGGCACGCAGCTGAGCACCAGCGCGGCGCCGCGACGAATTCGCACACCTCCTCTGTCGGCAACCGGCCCGCCGGTCTGAGGCCCGCGGCTTGGCATCGACCCCAGCCGATGAGGCGGGGCCCGGTCGCCGCCGTCGTCGTCGCGGACAACTGCGTCCGCGCGATGTTGTCGGAGAGGCCAAAGACAACGGGACCACCCGATCGGCACGCTGGCGGCCAACACGGAGCACGTGGAGGGCGAGATGAAGGCTCTGCGATCGGTGGCGGCGGTGGGCGCGGCAACGCTCCTGCTGGGCGCCTGCGGCGACGACCAGGGCGGCGCGAGCGCCCGCCTGGCCGACGGCAAGACGTTCACGATGGCCCTGGCGGGCGACCCGGGCAACCTCGACCCGCACTTCACCTCGCTGTCCGTCACGGGACAGGTCGACCGGTTCCTGTACGACTCGCTGCTGGGTTTCGCCCCGGACGGCAAGCTGCTGCCCGCGCTGGCGGAGAAGTGGCAGGCCACCACGACCACCGCAACGTTCACCCTGCGCAAGGGCATCACGTGCGCGGACGGCAGCCCGCTGACCCCGGCGACGGTGGCGGCGAACATCACCTTCGTCGGCGACGTCAAGAACGGCTCCAGCCGGGTCGGCACGTACGTCCCGGCCGGCGCGAAGGCCACGGCGGACGAGGCCGCCGGCACGGTCACGGTCACCTCGCCGACGCCGGACGCCTTCCTCGACCGCAACCTCGGCGGGTTGCCGATCGTCTGCGACAAGGGCATGAAGAACCGCGGCAGCCTGAAGCAGGGCGCCGACGGCACCGGCATGTTCACGCTGACCGAGGCGGTCGCCAACGACCACTACACGCTCACCCGGCGCAAGGAGTACGCGTGGGGCCCGGGCGACTGGGAGGCCGGCCGGCCCGGCCTGCCGGACAAGGTCGTCCTGCGGATCATCCCGAACGAGGCCACGACCGCGAACCTCGTGCTCTCCGGCGAGGTCAACGTCGCCCGGCTCACCGGCCCCGACGGCCAGCGGCTGCGCGGCGACGGCTACCAGCGGCGCGACGTGCTCGCCCCGTCCGGCGAGATGCTGTTCAACCAGAAGTCCGGGCTGCTCACCGCGGACGCGGCCGTACGCCGGGCGCTGGTGCAGTCGCTCGACCTGACCCCGCTCCGGCAGGTCTACACCAGCGGGCAGGGATCCGCCCCGACCGGCCTCGTCGCCCCGGCCATGACCCCCTGCAAGGGCGACACGGTCACCGGGACGCTGCCCGCGTTCGACGCCGCCGGGGGCAAAGCGACGCTGGAGACGGCCCGCAACGGCAAGCCCTTGTCACTGACGCTGGTCTATCCGACGTCCGGCAGCGCCGGCACCCCGGCCGCCGCCGAGCTGATGCAGCAGCAGTGGACGGCGGCGGGCGTGCAGGTGCAACTCAAACCGATCAGCGAGGCGCAGGTCGGCCAGATCGTCAGCGGTGAGCTGGCATGGGACGTCGCGCTGTTCCCGATCACCGTCACGCTGCCCAGCCAGCTGGTGTCGTACGTGTCGGGCCCGACGCCGCCGCAGGGCACCAACTTCGCCTTCATCGACAACAAGGACTACACCACGGCGGTCGCCGCCGCGCAGAAGCTGCCCGGTGACAGTGGCTGCCCGCAGTGGCTGGCGGCCGAGAAGGCGCTGCTGCAGCAGCTGGACCTCGTGCCGTTCGCGAACTCGAACGTGCCCCTCTACGCCCGCGGCGCCACCGTCGAGCTGTCCGACGGCGACGTGGACCCCACGTCGATCCGGATGCTCGGCTGAGCGCCGGACGATGCAGGGGAGAGACGCGTGACCGCCCTCGCCGTACGGGCCGGCCGGCGCAGCCGCCTCGGTGACAACGCCTGGGTGCGGTTCGCCGTCCGCCGCACCGGGCAACTGCTGCTGTCGCTGTGGGTGCTCGTGACGGCCGCGTTCCTCATGATCCACGCGCTGCCCGGCGACCCCGTACGGGCGGCGCTGGGCCCGCGGGCGCCGCTGGAGCTCGTCCAGCAGCGACGGGCGGCGATGGGCCTGGACGACCCGCTGTGGCTGCAGTACGCGCACTACCTCGGCAACCTGCTCACCGGCGACATGGGCACGTCGATGACCTCGGGCCTGCCGGTGTCGCAGGTGATCGGGGCGCGGATGGGGGCGACCGTCGAGCTGGCCCTGCTCGCCTTCGCCGTCTCGGTGCTCGTGGCCGTACCGCTGGGCACGCTGATGGCCGTGCTGGCCGGCGACGGGCGGCGCCGCGCGGGGGACTGGATGTTCACCTCGGCCAGCGTCGTGCTCGCCACCGTCCCGGAGTTCCTCGTCGCCGTGGGCCTGGTGTTCGTCTTCGGCGTGCAGCTCGGCTGGGCACCGGTGGCCGGCCGGTCCGGACCCGGTTCGTACGTGCTGCCGGTCCTGGCGCTCGCCCTCGGTCCGGCGCTCGTGCTGGCCCGGCTCGTGCGGGTGGAGATGCTGGCGGTGCTGCAGACCGACTACATCCGTACGGCCCGGGCGAAGCGGCTGCCGTCACGGGTGGTGTACCTGCGCCATGCCCTGCCGAACGCCGTGACCGCGACCCTCACCATGGGCGGCCTCATGCTCGGCGGGCTGGTGGCCGGCACGGTGCTGGTGGAGAACGTCTTCGCCTGGCCGGGCCTGGGCGGCACCATCGTCGGGTCGATCCTCGCCAAGGACTACCCGACCGTGCAGGGCGTGGTGCTCGTCTACGGCGTCGGGGTGCTGCTCGTGAACCTGGCCGTCGACGTGGCCCTGGCCGTGCTCGACCCGCGCTCCGTGATCCGGGAGAGCTGAGCGGTGGCCGGGGGAACCAGCCGCCGCTGGAGCCGGACGGTACGCGGCCCGCTCGGCGTGACCGCCGTGGTGCTGCTGCTCGCGGTGCTCCTGCTGACGGTGTTCGCGCCGATGGTGTGGCAGACCCGCGCCGACGCCGTGCACCCCGCGGAGATCCTGCAGGGACCGTCCGGGCGCCATCCGGCCGGCACGGATCTGCTCGGCCGCGACATCCTGGCCCGGGTGCTGGTCGCCACCCGGCTGTCGGTGGAACTGGCGCTGGCGGCCACCGTGCTCGGCGTGGGCGCAGGGCTGCTGCTCGGCGCCGCGCCGGTGGTGCTGGGCCGCCGCGCCGGCCGGTGGATCGGCGCCGTGATCAACGTGGCGGTGGCGTTCCCCAGCCTGCTGCTCGCCCTGTTCTTCGCCGTCGTGTTCGGGGTGGGCGCGAAGGGCGCCGTGCTGGCGATCGGTCTCGCCACCGCGCCGGGCTTCGCGCGGCTCACCCAGACCATGGCGGCGACCGTGGCCGGCCGCGACTACATCGCCGCCGCCCGCATCGCCGGGGTCGGCCGGATCCGGATCCTGCTGCGCCACGTGCTGCCGAACATCGCCGAGCCCCTGGTGGTCGCCGCGACGTTGGCCGCCGGCAGCGCGCTGCTCGCCTTCGCCGGCCTGTCCTTCCTCGGCCTGGGCGTGCAGGCGCCCGCCTACGACTGGGGCCGGCTGCTCGGCGAGGGCCTGGCGCAGATCTACATCCACCCCGCCGGGGCGCTCGCCGCCGCGGCCGCCGTGATCCTCGCCGCCATGGCGTTCAGCCTCACCGGCGAGGTCGTGGCGCGCGCCATCGGCCTGCGGTCGGCGGAAGACGCCGTCCCGGCGGCCCGGACCGCGGCCACGCCGCCGCGGCCGGCCGCCGCAGCCGCGGAGATCGCACCGCTGCTGGCCGTGGAGAACCTGAGGGTCACCTTCCCGGTCCGGGGCGGCCAGATCAGCCCGGTGCGCGAAGTCAGCGTCCAGCTGCGCCCCGGCGAGGCCGTCGGGATCGTGGGGGAGTCCGGCTCCGGCAAGAGCCTGACCGCCCTGGCGATCGCCCAGCTCGTCGCGGCGCCCGGGCGGGTGGACGCCGACCGGCTGGAGTTCCTCGGCGCCGACCTGCGCGGGCGCGGGGCCGCGGCGCACCGGCGGCTGCTCGGCACCTC
The DNA here is from genome assembly GCF_040677315.1 of Actinoplanes sp. NPDC049316. Taxonomy (NCBI): domain Bacteria; kingdom Bacillati; phylum Actinomycetota; class Actinomycetes; order Micromonosporales; family Micromonosporaceae; genus Actinoplanes; species Actinoplanes sp. NPDC049316. The sequence goes on from NZ_JBFAQM010000001.1 coordinate 270,409, forward strand.
CCTGGCCATGGTGTTCCAGGACCCGATGACCTCGCTGAACCCGACCCACCGGGTGGGCCACCAGCTCGCCGAGGTGGTCCGCCGGCATCAGGGCGCGGACCGGCGGGCCGGCTGGGCGCGCGCGGTCGACCGGCTTCGCGCCGTCCGGATCCCCGCCGCCGAGCGCCGCGCCCGGCAGCTGCCGCACGAGTTCTCCGGCGGCATGCGCCAGCGCGCCATGATCGGCATGGGGCTGATGGCCGGCCCGGCGCTGATCATCGCCGACGAGCCGACCACCGCCCTGGACGTCACCGTGCAGCGCGAGGTGCTGCGGCTGCTGGAGAACATCCGTACGGCCGACTCGGTGGGGCTGCTGTTCATCAGCCACGACGTCACGGTGGTCGCCCAGGTGTGCGAGCGGGTGCTGGTCATGTACGCCGGGCGCATCGTCGAGGACCTGCCCTCCGCCGCGCTGCTGGGCGACGCGCGGCACCCGTACACCCGGGCCCTGGTGGCGGCCGTGCCCGGCATGGCGACCGACCGCGACCGGCCGCTCGCGGTGATCCCGGGCCGGCCGCCGGACCCGGCGCGGCTGCCGTCCGGGTGCGCGTTCGCGCCGCGCTGCCCGCTCGCCACCGACGTGTGCCGCGAGCAGGACCCGCCGCCGGCCGCGTACGACGACGGGCGCCGCGTCGCCTGTCACCACGCCGATCTGGCGCCCGTGGCCGTGGCGCCCCAGGAGACCACTGCAGGAAGGGACCAGTCATGAGTGTGGACACCGACCACTGGGGACGGCGGCTCGCCGCCCTCGCCGAGGAGCACGGCGTGCCGGGCGCGACGCTGGGGATCCTGCGTACCGGGCCGGACGGCGACGACCTGGCCGAGGCGGCGTACGGGGTGCTGAGCCTGCGCACGGGCGTGGAGGTCACCACCGACTCCGTGTTCCAGATCGGCTCCATCAGCAAGGTGTGGACCGCCACCATGGTGATGCAGCTCGTCGACGAGGGCCGCCTGGACCTGGACGCGCCGCTGCTCGAGGTGATGCCGGAGCTGCGGGTGGGCGACCCCGAGGTGACCAAGCGGCTCACCATGCGGCACCTGCTGGTGCACACCAGCGGCATCGACGGCGACATCCTCACCGACACCGGCCGCGGCGACGACTGCCTGGAGAAGTACGCCGCCCTGCTCGCCGACGCCGCCCAGAACCATCCGCTCGGCGCCACGTGGTCGTACTGCAACTCCGGCTACTCGCTGGCCGGGCGGGTCATCGAGAAGATCACCGGCGGCACGTGGGACGCGGCCCTGCGCGAGCGGCTCATCACCCCGCTCGGGCTGACGCACACCATGACCCTGCCCGAGGAGGCGCTGCTGTTCCGGGCCGCCGTCGGGCACCTCACCGAGGACGGCACCACCGTACCCGCGCCGGTGTGGGGCATCCCGCGCTCCGCCGGACCGGCCGGCGCGATCATCGCGACCGCCGCCGATCTGCTGGGCTTCGCCCGCCTGCACCTGCGTCAGGGCAAGGCGCCGGACGGCACCCAGGTGCTCAGCGCCGCCGCCACCGCCGCGATGGCCGAGTTCCACGCGGACCTGCCGGACAAGCACACCCTCGGCGACTCCTGGGGTCTCGGCTGGGAACGCATGGGCTGGGGCCGGCGCCGGCTCATCGGCCACGACGGCAACACCATCGGGCAGGCGGCCTTCCTGCGCCTGCTGCCCGAGCGGGGCCTCGCGGTCGCGCTGCTCACCAACGGCGGCAACGGCCGCAAACTGTACGAGGACCTGTACCGCGAGATCTTCGACGAGCTCGCCGGGGTGACCCTCCCGCAGCCGCTGGGCCCGCCGGACGAGCCCGTCGAGGTGGACCCGGCGCCGTACGCGGGCCTGTATGAGCGCGCCAGCATCCGCCAGGAGGTCCTCGTCGGCGACAACGGGCCGGTGATGCGGGTCAGCCTCACCGGGCCGCTCGCCGAGGTGCTGCAGGAGCAGGACGTCGACTACCCGATGGTGGCGGTGGCGCCGGACCTGTTCGTCTGTCAGGACCCCGAGACCGGCAACTGGATCCCGGCGACCTTCTACCAGCTTCCCGGCGGCGAGCGGTACGTGCACTTCGGCGCGCGGGCCACCCCGCGCCGGGCGTGAGGCAGCGATGCGGGAGCTGCGCTTCGAGCAGGTGAGCGTCCGGTTCGGGTCGCGCCGCCGGGGCACCGTGGCGGTCGACGCGGTGGACCTCGTCGTGCCCGCCGGCGCGGTCGTGGGGCTGGTCGGCGAGTCGGGGTCGGGCAAGTCGACTTTGGCCCGGGCGGCGGTGGGGCTGGCGCCGCTGAGCGGAGGCCGGATCCTGCTGGCCGGCCGGCCGGTGCGCGAGGTCTCCCGGGAGGCGGGCCGGCCGCCGCTGCAGATGGTCTTCCAGGACCCGTACTCCGCGCTCGATCCGCGGATGAGCATCGGCGACTCGATCGCCGAGGCGATCCCGCGGCATCCGGCACCGGCCTCGGCGCAGCGCCGCGCCGAGGCCGGCCGGCTGCTCGAGCTCGTCGGGCTGCCCGCCGACCGGGCCGGCGTACGCCCGGACGAGCTCTCCGGCGGCCAGCGGCAGCGGGTGGCGCTGGCCCGCGCGCTGGCCGGCCGGCCCGAGGTGATCGTCGCCGACGAGATCACCTCGGCGCTGGACGTGTCCATCCAGGGCGCGGTGCTCAACGTCGTCCGCGACCTGCAGCGGCAGATGCGCCTCACGATGCTGTTCATCTCGCACAACCTGGCCGTGGTGCGCTACGTCAGCGACATCGTCGCGGTGATGTACCTGGGCCGCATCGTCGAGTACGGGCCCGTCGCGGACGTGCTGGGCGATCCGCAGCACCCGTACACGCGGGAGCTGCTCGCGGCCGTGCCGCGGGCCGGCGCCGCGGTGCCGGAGCCGCCGCGGCAGGTCGCCGACGCCGCGCCGCCGGATCCGCACCAGCCGCCGGCCGGCTGCCGGTTCCACCCGCGTTGCCCCGTCGGCCCCCTGGTGCTGCCCGAGCGGGACGTGTGCCGCGCGAGCGCTCCGGACGGCCCCGGCCACCGCAACCTCGCAGCCTGCCACTTCGCCGCACCGGCCGCGGCCGTAGTGGCCCGCTGACCCGCACCGGATCCGGCGGTTCCGTTGCCCGCGCGGGCCCGGACGGACGATCATCGAGCTCTCGTCGCGCATCCGGAAGGGCCGCCCATGAGCCAGCAGCCTCGCGCCAGCCTCGGCCGGGTCCTCGACGACCTGGGCGCCACCCTGCTGGAGCTGGTCCACGGCGAGCCCCGCGGCGGCGACCCGATCGGCGGTGTCGCCATCCACGACCCGTACGACGAGCCGAGCCTGCCGCCGCACGCGCTGGTGCTGGGCGTGGGGCTGCGCGAGCCGGAGGAGATCACCGCGCTGCTGCGCTCGCTGGGCCGCCACGGCGCCGCCGGGCTGGTCCTGCGCGCCCCGGTCCCCGCCGCGGACGAGGTACGCGCCGCCGCGCAGGACGCGGGGGTCGCGGTGCTGGCGCTGACCCGCGGGGCGTCCTGGGCGCAGCTCGCCGCGCTGCTGCGGTCCATGCTCAGCCAGGGCGACGTCGGCGACGCCGGGCCGGAGACCCTCGGCGGGATGCCGTCCGGCGACCTGTTCGCCCTCGCCAACGCCGTCGCCGCGCTCGTCGACGCGCCGGTCACCATCGAGGACCCCGACTCCCGCGTGCTGGCGTTCTCCGGGCGCCAGGAGGAAGCGGACAAGTCGCGGGTGGAGACGATCCTGGGCCGGCAGGTCCCCGAGCGGTACGCGCGCATGCTCTCGCGTACCGGGGTGACCCGCGACCTGCACCGCAGCGAGCAGCCGGTGTTCGTGGCCCCGCCGGGGGACGCGGGCGACTTCTCGGTGCCCCGGGTGGCGGTGGCCGTCCGCGCCGGCGACGAGTTCCTCGGCTCGATCTGGGCCGCGGTGCGCCGCCCGCTGACCCCGGACCGCTCGCGGGCGTTCAGCGACGCCGCCAACCTGGTCGCGCTGCACATGCTGCGGCTGCGCGCGGGCGCCGACGTCGAGCGCCGGCTGCGGACCGAGCTGGTCGGCACGGCGCTGGAGGGCGGCGCCGGCGCCCGCGACTCCCTGGCCCGGCTGGGGCTGGCCGACCGGCCGCTCGTGGTCATCGCGGTGGGTGTGACGGATCCGCCCGAGGGCGGCGCCACCGACACCTCGGGCCTCGCCGCCCAGCGGCAGCGGATGAGCGACGCGCTGGCGATGCACCTGAGCGCCGTGCACGCGGGCAGCGCGGTGGCCCTGCTGGGCGACATCACGTACGGGCTGCTGCCCGTCACCGCCGCCGACGGCGAACGGCAGGCGGTCCGGGCGGCGACCGGCTTCCTGGACCGCATCGGCGAGCGGGCCTGCATCGTGGCCGGTGTCAGCCCGGTGGCGTCGTCGGTGGCGGAGCTGCCCACCACGCGGGCCAGCGCCGACCGGGCGTTGCGGGTGCTGCGCAGCCACCCCGGCGACCGGCGCGTGGCCCGGCTGACCGACGTGCACACCGAGGCGATGCTGCTGGAGCTGCGCGACGCCGTCGCCGCCCGCGGGGACACCCCCAGCGGCGCGGTGGCGCGGCTGCTGGCGTACGACGCGGAGCACAACGCACGGCTGGTCGAGACGCTCGCCGCGTGGCTGGACGCGTTCGGCGACGTGGTGGCGGCCGCGGCGGTGCTGCACGTGCACCCGAACACCTTCCGCTACCGGCTGCGCCGCCTCGCCGAGCTGGGCGCGATCGACCTGGCCGACCCGGACGCCCGCTTCGGCGCGATGCTCCAGCTCCGCGTCTTCGCGCCGCTGGCGTAACCGACGAGAGGGGCGGCCTCTTCTCGTCGCGGCGTACCAAGACACCGCACCACGGCAGCGGGCAGGCTTCGCGCAGGGAAGCCGACGAACCTGTGGGAGGGTGCCGTGCCGCGTCGCCAGCGCATCGAGGATCTTCTGGCCGTCGCCGTGCCGGGGCAGCCGGCCCTGCGCCACGACGGGCGGGTCGCGTACGTGCTGCGCACGGCCGACGCGGAGGCCGACCGGGTGCGGTACGAGCTCTGGTCGGCCGGGCCCGGCGGTGAGCCGCGCCGGCTCACCCGCGGGCCCGCCGACACCGCCCCGGCGTGGTCGCCGGACGGCAGCCGGCTGGCCTTCCTGCGCGCGGACGACGGACCCGCGCAGCTGTGGCTGCTGCCCGCCGACGGTGGTGAGGCCGAGCAGGTCACCGATCTCCCGCTCGGCGCGGGCCCGCCGGTGTGGAGCCCCGACGGCGCCCGGATCGCCTTCGCGGCGGGCGTGGACACCGGCGCCGTCCCCGGCGAGGACGCCGCCGCGGCGGGCCGCCGCCGCGCGCACGCCCCGGTGGTCATCGACCGTCTGGACTATCAGGCCGACGGCACCGGCCTCCTGCGCGGCCTGCGCAAACACCTCTTCGTGGTCGACGTCGAGACCGGCCGGTGCCGGCAGCTGACCGAGGGCGACTGGCACGCCGGCGACCCGGCCTGGTCGCCGGACTCCACCCGGCTGGCGTTCAGCGCCGCGACCGCCTCCGACGCCGATCTGGCGGCCCGCGCGCCCGTCCACGTCCTCGACGTCGGCGACCGGCACGCCCGGCCGCGCGCGGTGGGGCTGGCGGACGGGTTCGGCAGCACGGTCACGTGGACGCCGGACGGCGACGCGCTGATCGTCGTCGGGATGCCCGGGGACCCGGTCGGGCACGCGCGGCTGCTGCGCGTACCGCTGGACGGGGCAGAGGTGCGCGATCTGGCGGCGGGGCTGGACCGCAACGTCATGCCGGGCGCTCCCGGTTACCCGGGCGCGGCGCCGCGGTTCACCGCCGACGGCGCGAGCGTGCTGTTCTGCGTACGCGACCGCGGCTGCACCCACCTGTACGCCGTCGACGCCGCCGGCGGCGACCCGCGCCCGGTCGTGGCCGGCGCCGGCCGCGTGGTGTCCGGGCTGTCCGTGTCCGGCCCCACCGCCGCCGTCGTGCTCGCCACCCCCACCTCGTACGGCGATGTGGTGACGGTCGACCTGGCCACCGGCGCCGAGACGGTTCTGACCGCCGCGGCCGGGACCGACGTGGAGCTGTTCCCGCGTGAGGAACGCGAGTTCACCATCTCCGACGGCACCGTCGTGCACGGCTGGCTGATCCGCGACCCGGCGGCGCAGGGCCCGGGCCCGCTGCTGCTGGACATCCACGGCGGCCCGCACAACGCGTGGAACGGCGCCGCCGACGACGTCCACCTCTACCACCAGGAGCTCGTCGCGGACGGCTGGACGGTGCTGCTGCTCAACCCGCGGGCCAGCGACGGCTACGGCGAGCGGTTCTTCAACGCCACCCTGGGCGCGTGGGGCGAGGCCGACGCCGCCGACTTCCTGGAGCCGCTCGACGACCTCGTCGCCGAGGGGATCGCCGACCCGCAGCGCCTGGCGGTCACCGGCTACAGCTACGGCGGCTACCTGACGTGCTACCTGACCGCGCACGACGACCGGTTCGCCGCGGCGGTGGCCGGTGGGGTGGTCAGCGACCTCGCCAGCATGGCCGGCACCTCCGACGACGGGGCGTTCCTGGCCGCGTACGAGCTGGGCGGCCCGCCGTGGCAGATCCCGGAGCGGTACGCGGCCATGTCGCCGATCACCCGGGCCGGCGCCGTGCGGACCCCGACGCTGATCCTGCACGGCGAGGCCGATGTGCGCTGCCCGGCCGGCCAGGCCCAGCAGTGGTACACCGCGCTGCGCGAGCGGCGGATCCCGGCCGAGCTGGTGCTCTACCCCGGCGCCTCGCACCTGGTCATCGTGGACGGGCCGCCGTCACAGCGCATCGACTACAACCGGCGTGTCGCCGAGTGGGTACGCCGCCACGCCGAGCAGCGCCCGGCCCCGCTGGACGCCGCCCACTGGCAGCGCCGGCTGTCCGCGCTCGCGGAGCGGCACCAGGTGCCCGGGGCCGTGCTCGGCGTGCTGCGGCTGCGCCGCGGCGGGGAGGACGAGCTGGTCGAGGCCGCGTACGGGGTCGTCAACGCCGACTCCGGCGTCGCGACCACCACGGACTCGGTGTTCCAGATCGGCTCGATCAGCAAGGTGTGGACGGCGACGCTCGCCCTGCAACTGGCCGACGAGGGCAAGCTGGAGCTCGACGCGCCGATCGTCGACGTCCTTCCGGAGCTGCGGCTCTCGGACCGGGGCGTCGCCGAGAAGGTGACGATGCGCCACCTGCTGACCCATACCAGCGGCATCGACGGCGACGTCTTCACCGACACCGGCCGCGGCGACGACTGCGTCGAGAAGTACGTGGCGGGGCTGGCGGACGTCGCCCAGAACCACCCGCTGGGCGCCACCTGGTCGTACTGCAACTCCGGATACGTGCTGGCCGGCCGGGTCATCGAGAAGCTGACCGGCGGCACGTGGGACGAGGCCGTCCGGAAGCGGCTGAGCGAGCCGCTCGGGCTGCGGCGTACGGGCACCCTGCCGGAGGAGGCGCTGCTGCACCGCACGGCCGCCGGGCACAGCTCCGGACCGGACGGCCCGGTACGCGCTCCGGTGTGGATGCTGCCGCGGGCGATGGGACCGGCCGGCCTCATCAACGCCTGCGTGGCCGACCTGCTCGGCTTCGCCCGGCTGCACCTCAGCGGTGGCCTGGCCCCGGACGGCACCCGGGTGCTCAGCGAGGCGGCCGCCGCCGAGATGGTGGCCGAGCAGGTCGAGCTGCCCGACAAGGAGGTGCTCGGCGACTCGTGGGGGCTGGGCTGGATCCGGTTCGGCTGGGACGGCCGGCGGCTGGTCGGCCACGACGGCAACACCATCGGCCAGGCGGCGTTCCTGCGGCTGCTGCCGGAGCAGGGCCTGGCCGTGGCGTTGCTGACCAACACCGACGACGGCCGCGGCCTCTACCAGGACCTCTACGCCGAGATCCTGGCCGAGGTGGCCGGCGTACGGATGCCCGAGCCGTTCGCGCCGCCGGCCGGCCCGGTGGACGCGGACCTGCCCTTGGGCACGTACGAGCGCGCCGGCTCGCGCATCGAGGTGCTCGACGGCGACGACGGGCCCCGGCTGCGGATGACCGTCACCGGTCCGCTGGCCGAGCTCACCCCCGACCCGGTGCAGGAACTGGACCTCGTCCCCGTCTCGGCCGACCGGTTCGCCGTACGCCTGCCCGAGAGCGGCACCTGGATCCCGGTGACCTTCTACCGGCTGCCGACCGGGGAGCGGTACGTGCACCTCGGCGTCCGCGCGACCCCGAAGGTGGCCTGACATGGACGTGCTGGGCCGGTTCACCCGGCGGCTGCCGGAGATGCTCGCCGACATCGAGCGGCTGGTGACCTGCGAGTCGCCGTCGCACGACGTGGTCGCCGTGGCCCGCAGCGCCGACGTGGTCGCCGAGATGGGCGTCCGGCTGCTGGGCGCGCCGCCGGAGCGGATCGTGCTGCAGGGGCGTACCCATCTGCGCTGGCGCTTCGGCGACGGCCCGGTGCGGGTGCTGATCTCCGGGCACCACGACACGGTCTGGCCCGTCGGCTCGCTGCGGTCCCGGCCCTTCTCGATCACCGACGGCGTCCTGCGCGGCCCCGGCTGTTTCGACATGAAGGCGGGCGTGGTGCAGGCGCTGCACGCCGTCGCCGAGCTGCCGGACCGTACGGGCGTGACCGTGCTGATCACCGGAGACGAGGAGCTCGGGGCGCCGAGCTCCCGGGAGCTGATCGAGGCGACGGCGACCGGGTGCGCCGCGGCGCTCGTGCTCGAGGCCTCGGCCGACGGCGGCGCGTTGAAGACCGAACGCAAGGGGGTTTCGATGTATCGGCTGCGCGTGCGGGGCCGCGCCGCCCACGCCGGCCTGGAACCCGACCGCGGCGTCAACGCCTCCGTGGAGCTGGCGCATCAGATCCTCGCGATCCAGGCGCTGGCCGATCCGGGCCGGGGAACGACCGTCGTGCCCACCGCGCTGGCGGCCGGCACCACCGTCAACACCGTCCCCGCCGAGGGTGAGACCGCGGTCGACGTGCGGGCCGCCAGCCGCGAGGAGCAGCAGCGGGTGGACCGGGCCATGCGGGCGCTCGCCCCGGTGCTGCCCGGCGCGCGGCACCAGCTGGACGGCGGACCGAACCGGCCACCGCTGGAGGCCTCCGCGTCCGCGGCGCTCTACGCCCGGGCCGTCGCCGTGGCGGGCCGTCTCGGCCTGCCCGCGCCCGGGCAGGCCGCGGTCGGCGGGGCCTCGGACGGCAACCTCACCGCCGGCGTCGGTACGCCCACCTTGGACGGTCTGGGAGCGGTCGGCGGTGGCGCGCACGCCGACAGCGAGCACGTGGTGGTGGCGGAGCTGCCGCGGCGAGCCGCGCTGGTCGCCGCCCTGACCGCCGACCTGCTCGCCGCGGACCGTATGGCGCCGGCCGCGTACCCGGATGCGGTGGTGTCGTGAGCGACCACACCGGGGTGCTGGCCCGGCCCGGCGAGGCGGACCTGGCGGCGGACGCGGCCGCCGGCGCCGCCGGGGTGCGGGTCCGGGTCCTCACCGAGCTGAGCGAGTTGCGGCAGGTCGACCGGCTGTTCACGGCCATCTGGCGGCCGGATCCGGCGACCCCGCTGGTCACCGCGGAGCTGCTGCGCGCGCTGAGCAAGGCCGGCAGTTATGTGGCCGGAGCGTTCGACGACTCCGGCATGGTCGGCGCCTGCGTCGGGTTCTTCGCCCCACCGGCCCAGCGGGAGCTGCACAGCCACATCGCCGGGGTCGCACCCGCGGCGATGGGCCGCAGCGTGGGCCGGGCGCTCAAGCTGCACCAGCGTGCGTGGGCGCTGCGCCACGGGGTCGACACGGTCACGTGGACGTTCGACCCGCTGGTCAGCCGCAACGCGTACTTCAACCTGGTCAAGCTCGGCGGGGTGCCGGTGCAGTACCTGACCGACTTCTACGGCGGCATGCGGGACGGGGTCAACGGCGGCGACGACACCGACCGGCTCCTCGTGCGCTGGGAGCTGGCCGCGCCGCGGGTCCGGCAGGCCTGTGCGGGCGACGTGCGCCGCTGGAACGTCGCGGACCTGAGCTGCGCGGGCGCCGTCATCGGCCTGGACCGTTCGCCGGACGGCGAGCCGGTGCCCGGGCGCACCGACGGCGACACCGTGCTGGTGGCCGTGCCGCCGGACATCGAGGCGCTGCGGCGGACCGACGCGGCCCGCGCGCGGCGCTGGCGGCTGGCGGTCCGCGAGGCGCTGGGCACGCTGCTGGCCGAGGGCGCCACGGCGCAGGGATTCGACCGCGCGGGGTGGTACGTCGTCACCCGCGCCGCCGCCGACGGGGGGACCGCATGAAGCTGACCGGGATCGAGCTGCGCCGCGTACGGATGCCGCTGGTGGCGCCGTTCCGCACCTCCTTCGGCACGCAGACCGGCCGCGACGTGCTGCTGGTCCGCGCGGTCACCGAGGACGCCGAGGGCTGGGGCGAGTGCGTGGCGATGGCCGACCCGCTCTACTCCAGCGAGTACGCCGAGGCGGTCGCCGACGTGCTGCGCCGCTTCCTGGTCCCCGCGCTCGCCGCCGAGCAGCCCGCGGACGCCGCCGCGGTGGCCCCGGCGCTGCACCGCTTCAAGGGCCACCGGATGGCCAAGGCGGCGCTGGAGACCGCGATCCTGGACGCGGAGCTGCGCGCCGCCGGCCGCCCGCTGTCCCGCGAGCTCGGCGCGGTGCGCGACCGCGTGCCGTGCGGGGTGTCGGTCGGCATCATGGACTCGCTCGGGGAGCTGCTCGACGCGGTGGACGGCTACCTGGCCGAGGGCTATGTCCGGATCAAGCTGAAGATCCAGCCGGGCTGGGACGTGGCGCCGGTGCGTGCCGTCCGCGAGCGCTTCGGCGACGACGTGCTGCTGCAGGTCGACGCGAACACCGCGTACACGCGGGCGGACGCCGCGCTGCTGGCCGCCCTCGACCCCTTCGACCTGCTGCTCATCGAGCAACCGCTGGACGAGGAGGACATCGTCGGGCACGCGGACCTGGCGGCGAAGGTGCGCACCCCGATCTGCCTCGACGAGTCGATCACCTCGGCCCGCGCGGCGGCGGACGCCATCCGGCTCGGCGCCTGCAGCATCGTCAACATCAAACCCGGCCGGGTGGGCGGCTACCTGGAGTCGCGCCGCATCCACGACGTCTGCGCGGCGCACGGCGTCCCGGTCTGGTGCGGCGGCATGCTGGAGACCGGCCTGGGCCGGGCGGCCAACGTGGCGCTGGCCGCGTTGCCGGGCTTCACCCTGCCCGGCGACACGTCCGCCTCCGGCCGCTACTTCCGCACCGACCTGACCGAGCCGTTCGTGCTGGAGGAAGGTCATCTCGCGGTGCCGTCCGGGCCGGGGCTCGGGGTCGAGCCGCTGCCGGAGATCCTCGCCGAGATCACCACCGGCATCGAGTGGTTGCCGCTCTAGAAGTCGTACGCGGCCGCGTTCTTGTTTCGGCTCCCGGGCCCGCCGCAGCATGGGCGGTGGCTATCCACCCCCGCACCGCCGGCCACGACGGAGTCTTGCAAGCGATGAACACAGTCACCAGCATCACCTCGGCGCCCCCGGACCCCACCGGCGCCGCCACACCGCACGAGTTCGCCCGCCGCCTGCGCGCCCTGATGATCGCATGCCGGCGCTCCCTCGACAGCGTGGCCCGGCGCAGCACCGACGCCGGCACGCCGATCTCCCGCGCCACCGTGCACAACCTGGTCACGGGCCGCACCGTGCCGCGCCGGGAATCGCTGGTCGCCTTCCTGCGCGGCTGCGGCGTACCCCCGCGCGAGCAGGTGCGCTGGCTGACCACCTTCGACGCCGTCTACCCCGACCCCCGTCGCGGCATCGCGTCGTAACGGTCCCGCTTCTGACAAGTACGGGCACAGTCAGGCGACTGCCGCCACGAGCACCAGCACGGTGGCGCCGATCTCGACGAGCCCGACCTGCTTGGGGCTGAGCGGCCGCCCCGCCAGCACCCACGCCCGCGCCAGCAGCAGCGCGAACACGGCCACCTGGACCGGCCCCAGCGTCGCCGCGAGCACGAGCGCCACCGCGTGGTACGCCACCGACGCGTGCCGGTACGCCCGGCTGCCCCGCTCGCGGATCATCGTCTTCACATAGAGCACCGTGCCGGCGAAGTACATGAGCACGACCACGAACGGGACCAGCACCCGCCCCGGCGCCTGCCCGGCCACGGCCGCCACGACGAAGACCATCAGGCAGCTCTGTACCACCGAGGCGAAGTCGTTGAGCAGCGCCCGTTCCCGCCGGCGGATCGCGTACCAGGCGTTCACCCCGAGCAGCACCGCGTACGCGGGAGCGAACAGCAGCACCTGCGGCGACGTCACGATCACCGGCACGGCGAGCACGGCCGTGACGGACCCGTACCAGATGAGCTGCTCGCGGAACCGCTGCGGCCGGCGCGTCTTGAGCGCCTGCAGGGCGAAGTACGACAGCAGGTAACCGGCGATCCAGGCGCCCAGCAGCGGCAGATCCGGCACGCGGAAGCCGGCCACGACAACCCCGGCCAGGTACGGCAGCAGCAGCATCGCCCACGCCCCGTGCTGCGGCGGAACGAACTGCCGGACGGTACGCCGGCGGGCCGGGCGGGTGGCGGTGCTCATCACGCCCTGAAGGTTATGACGCCGGACTACGTCGAAACCATGGACTTTGGTCCCGTCCGTTCCGGCATCCTTGCCACCCAGCGTGCCGGCGCGGGACCCCGGCGGGCGTGGGCCATGCTGGGGGGTTCCGGGCGTTCACCGGGCTCACGCCGACCCGGTACGTCGAGGTCCGGCGGCGGTTCCTGCGCGAACATCCCGGTCACGCGCTGGACGGCTGGCCGCTGCCGGCCGATTGATTTCTTACAAGAACACCGGGCCGGGACACGCTAACTTGGGGGCGATTCACAGCGGAGGAGAGCCCGTGGGCAAGGTGGTCCTGTACAGCTCGGTGTCGGTGGACGGCTTCGTCGCGGACGAGAACGACCAGCCCGGACCGCTGTTCGACTGGTTGGCCGGCGGTGACGTCCCGCTGGACGAGAGCGGCGCGGTGAAGGTGTCGCAGACCTCCTACGACTACATCCGGCCGTACTGGGACCAGATCGGCGTGACGATCTGCGGCCGTCACGTCTTCGACATGACGGACGGCTGGGGCGGAGAACCCCCGAGCGGCATCGACCACGTGGTCGTGGTGACGCACCGGCCGCAGCCCGACGGCTGGAACCCCGAGGCGCCGTTCCACTTCATCGCCGGCATCGAGGCGGCCGTGGCCAAGGCGCAGGAGCTCGCGGGCGACCGCATCGTCGAGGTCGCCGCGGGCGACGTCGGCGGCCAGGTGCTGGCCGCGGGCCTGGCCGACGAGGTCCGCATGGACGTCGTCCCCGTCGTGTTCGGGTCCGGCAAACGCTACTTCGGCTCGGTCGACGCGCAGCACCTGCTGGAGGATCCGGACGTGGTGATCCAGGGCAACCGGGTGCTCCACCTGCGCTACCAGGTGCGCCGCTGACCGGATCGAGCGCTTCGGCTCAGCCCTGCAGCACGCGTGGCGGTTTGAATCGGCGCACCTCCTGCGGCCACCCGCAGGCCTCCGCGATCTTGCCCGCCCACCTCCGGGCGGTCTCCTCATCGGGCACGTCCACGATGGTCAGGCCGCCCAGGAACTCCTTGGTTTCGACATAGGGGCCGTCGGAGAAGACGATCGCCCCGCTGGAGGGGTCCGCGCTGAAGACCGGTCCGTCCTCTTCCTCCAGGCCCCCGGCGAAGACGAACGCCCCGGCGGCCTTGATCTCGTCGACAACCGCCCGGGCGAGTGGACCCCGCCCGCGGAACCACTCCTCGGTGTGGTCACCCACCCACTGCTGATTGAAGTAGATGAGGTACTCAGGCATATCCGCTCCCTCTGGTCGTCCGGATCCGGCGTCCGTCTCTGCATACGCTACGAACGGCATCGGGCAGATCCGACACTCTTCCGATCCCATCCGCAGCCATCGTCGTCGATCGGCTCGGTCTCACCGGCATTCGTGCAGACCGCCCGGCGGGTCGTCACTCGTGCGGTGGGCGGCCCGCGTAGCGGCCCGTGGGGCGGAAGCGGCTGGGCTGGTCGGCGTACTCCTCGATCGCGTGGGCGAGCCATCCCGCCGTCCGCGCCACCGCGAAGATCGCCTCCCCGGCGTCCGCGGGCATGTCCGTGAGCAGCGTGAACGCCGCCAGCGCGAAGTCGATGTTCGGTTTGAGGCCGGCCCGGGAGCTCATCGTGGCGGCGACTTCGAGGACGGTGTCCAGCGCGCGGCGGCCGTCCGGTACGAGGTCGGCGGGGTCGAGCCGCGTGATGAGGTCGAGCAGGGTGGCGGCCCGGGGGTCACCGTCCGGGTAGAGCGAGATGCCGAAGCCGGGCACCCCGCCGGTGCGTAAGCGCTCGGAGACGGCGCCGAGTGCGTCCCCGGACCGGAGGGCGGCGGTGAGCAGCTCGACGACGAGCCCGCTGGCCGCCCCGTGCAACGGTCCGTCCAGCGCCGCCAGGCCCGCGCTCACGACCGCGTACGGGTGTGCCCGGGTCGAGGCCGCCACGCGGGCCGCGTACGTGGAGGCCGCCAGGTCGTGGTCGGCCAGGAGCACCAGCGCGGCGTTCAGGGCGGCGATCCGGCCCGGCGTCGGCGGCCCCGCGCTCAAGCGTGTCCACAGCGCGCTCGCGAACGGGTACGGACCCGGCGCCGGGACGTCGCCGGACGACCGCTCGGGCAGCGCCGACATCATCGTCGCCAGGATCGTGCGGCCCGTGACGACCACGGCCGCCGGCGTCGTGTCGAAGCGCAGCCGGTCCGCCGCGCCGGCGGCGGCCACGATGACGCGCAGCCGGTCGGTCAGCCGGGCCGAACCGGGCAGCGGGGCGGTCACGGCCTCGGCCAGCGCCGTCAGCTGCGGGTCGGCCGGGAACGGGTCGTGCCGCAGCGTGCCGGTCCACAGCAGCGTGGCCACCGACTCGAACGACTCCCGCCGCGCCAGGGTGTCCGCGTCGAAGCTGCGGTAGTAGAGGGACTCGCCGGTGATCAGGGTGATGCCGGTGTGGATGGCGGGCGGCCCGGTCGCGTCCGCGGTGGCGGCTCCCCGGCGTCGCTGGGCGGCGAAGGCCCGGACGTCCGCCTCGCTGAACAGGCTCTCCTTGCCGCTGCCGTTGCGCCGGCTGGTGAGCAGGCCCCGGCTGACGTACGCGTACACGGTCGCCTTCTTCACGCCGAGGTGCATCGCCACGTCGTCGGTCGTCAGCAGCCGGTCCGTACCCATGTGGTCATCTTCTCATATTGACTGAATCAACATTGACAAGTTGATGACCGCGGCCCGACAGTGGGCGCATGATGACCGTGCCGCCGGGGCTCGCCGGAGTAGTCGCGTTCGACACCCAGATCGCCGAGCCCGACCGAGATGGAGGCGCCCTGCGCTATCGCGGGGTCGATGTGGAGCAACTCGTCGGCCGGGCCGGCTTCGCCGATGTGTGGGGCCTGCTCGTCGACGGCGACCTCGACCGGCCGTTGCCGCCGGCCGAGCCGTACGCGATCCCGGTGCGCTCCGGCGACATCCGGGTGGACCTGCAGGCCGCGACGGCGATGCTGGCGCCGGCCTGGGGTCTGCGGCCGCTGATCGACATGACCGAGGCCCAGGCGCGTGACGACCTGTCCCGGGTCTCGGCCGCGACGCTGTCGTTCGCGGCTCAGGCGGCCCGCGGCGCGGACCGGCCCGCGGTGCCGCAGCGCCGCGTCGACGAGGGCCGCACCGCCACCGAGCAGTTCATGATCCGGTGGCAGGGCGACCCGGACCCGCGCCACGTCGAAGCCCTCGACCGCTACTGGATCTGCGCCGCCGAGCACGGCATGAACGCCTCCACCTTCACCGCCCGCGTCGTCGCCAGCACCGGCACGGACGTCGCCGCCGCGCTGTCCGGCGCCGTCGCCTCGCTGTCCGGCCCGCTGCACGGCGGGGCGCCCGCGCGGGCCCTCGGCATGGTCGAAGCGGTCGAGCGCAGCGGCGACCCCCGCGGGTACGTCCGCCGGGTCCTCGACAGCGGCAGCCGCCTGATGGGCTTCGGGCACGCCGTCTACCGCGCCGAGGACCCGCGCGCCCGGATCCTGCGCGCCGCGGCGAAGGAGCTGCGCTCTCCCCGGTACGAGGTGGCGCTCGCGCTGGAGGAGGCCGCCCTGGCCGAGCTCCGCGAACGCAAGCCCGACCGGGTCCTGGAGACCAACGTCGAGTTCTGGGCCGCGGTCGTCCTCGACTTCGCCCAGGTGCCCGCCGACTTGTTCACGCCGCTGTTCACCTGCGCCCGGACGGCCGGATGGAGCGCGCACATCCTCGAACAGAAGCGCCTCGGAAAGATCATCCGTCCGTCGGCCGACTACGTCGGGCCGGCCGGCCGCGAGCCGGCCGAGGTTCCCGGCTGGCAGCGGATCGCCGGGCGGCGGGTGTCAGCCGCCTGACAGTTCCACAGTGGATGGATCGGCATAGTCTGGTCTGGGCTCGCCCGTCCAGCGCCGAGAGGGGACTGCCGTGGGACTGACACGCAAGCGGATGCTCACCCTGATGGGGGCGGCGGCGGCCGGCTCCGCCGCCGCCTCCCTGCCGTCGCCGGCCGCGGCAGCCCCCGGCATCGCCGACGCCCACGTGCTGCGGCGCGACGTCTGCGTCATCGGCGGCGGCTCGGCCGGCACGTACGTCGCCGTACGGCTCGGCGACCTCGGCCGCAGCGCGATCGTCGTCGAGGCGAAGGACCGGCTCGGCGGGCACACCGAGACGTACCACGACCCGGCCACCGGCGGCACGGTCGACATCGGGGTGATCGTCTTCGAGGACGACCCGCTGGTGCACCGCCACTTCGGCCGCTTCGGCATCGAGCTCACCGGCCTCGGCGGGTTCGGCGGCGACACCGCGTACGTCGACTTCCGCACCGGCCGCCCGGTCGGCTACACGCCGCCGGCCCCCACCGCCCTCGGCGCGTACCACGACCTCATCAGCCGGTACGGGCCCATCGACACCGTCATCGACCTGCCCGACCCCGTGCCGCCGGAGCTCGTGGCGCCGTTCGCCGACTTCGTGCAGAAGCACGACCTCGGCTCCGTCGTGCCGCTCGTGTTCAACTACGGCCAGGGCATCGGCGACATCCTGCGCCTCCCGGCGCTCTACTCCATCAACACCTTCGGCCAGGGCGTGGTCCGCAACATCATGGCGCGTTCGTTCCTGACCACCGCCGCGCACGACAACAGCCTGCTGTACGAGCGCGCCACCGCCCACCTCGGCGACGACGTGCTGCTGGAGTCGCACGTGCTCCGCGTCGACCGCTCGGGCCGGGGCGTCCGCGTCCTCGTCGCCACCCCGGACGGCCTGCGCCTCATCGTGGCCCGCAAACTGGTCGTCGCCTGCCCGCCGCTGCTGCGCACCTTCGCCGGTTTCGACCTCGACGCCGCCGAGCGCTCGATCTTCGGCCAGTTCATCAGCGGCGCCTACTACACCGGCGTGGTCCGGCTGTCCGGGCTGCCCGAAGGCCTCAGCCTCGAGAACGTCGCTCCGCACACCCCGTACCACCTTCCGCCCCTGCCCGGTCTGTACGGCCTCAGCCCCACCGGCATCCCCGGCCTGTACAACGTCAAGTACGGCAGCCCGTCCCCGCTCCCGGAGGCCCGGGTCCGCCGCGACATCCGGGTCGAGATCGAACGCCTCGCCCGCGCCGGCACGTACCCGGTCCGCTTCGAGGACCTCGAGGTCTTCTCCAGCCACACCCCGTTCGAACTGCACGTCAGCCCGGAAGCGATCGCGGGTGGCTTCTACCGCCGCCTCAACGCGCTGCAGGGCCACAACGACACGTACTACTCGAGCGCGGCCTTCCACTCCCACAACTCGACCCGCATCTGGGCCGGCGCCGAGACCCTCCTCCCATCGATCGCCGCCTGACCGCCGCGCGTCGGTGCCGGTGTGTCGGCCCTACCGCGGCTGCCCGGGAGCCGGGTGAGGGCCTGAGCGTCCGGGCCCTCGCTGGCTTTCCGCGATGTCGTCCAGAAGCCGCTCGGTATCCGCGTCGAGCCGGCCCTTGAAGTATCTGCGCAGCACTCGCGCGAACGCCTGCTCGTGCGGGGCAGCCAGAGTGAACAGCGTCATCGAGGAGTGCAGCTTCTTCGCGTCGAGCCTGCCGAAGACGTACTCGGCCGACGGCGCATCGGACTCCAGCAGTGCATTCGTGCACTCCACCAGGCGCGGACCCAGCACCGGATGATCCATATATGCCCGTGCCTCGGTCAGATCGGAAATTCCATATCGATCGGACGTTCCGGATACGCCCAACCCGCGCAGCTGCGGCAGAACGTACCAGATCCAGCACGTCTCCTTTCTGCCGCGGCGCAGTTCTGCGAGAGCCGTCTCGTAATCGCATTCTTGGGCCGACACGAACCTCTCGAGTCCGGCGGTGCGGCCAGGCTCGCCCTGCGTCATCTTGGCGCTCCTATCTGCCGGTCTCCGAGGCCTCTGCACCGCGCAGCTCGTCACGCATGCTCTTACGGGCCCGGCCGATGACGTCGATGGCATGCGCAGCACGATCGGCGATCGTGCCGGCCAGGCTGTTCATCAGTTCAGGGTCCGTAGCGAGCGATCTTCTCAGGCGGTGAACGGCGCTGAAGTGCCCGTCCAGCATGCGCAGATCGTTCTCCAGTTCCGACACCAGAGGTGCAAGGGCGTCCGATTGGTACAGCGTGTCCCGGCTCAATGCTGCGACGACCGGCGCGGGGAAATACTCGTCGGGAAGATCGTCGAGGCTCTGTTCCGGCCCGCCCGTCTCGCTGTATGTCAATCGACAGAGGTGGCATTCCACGGCGGAAAGACTCTTGCCCAACTGCTGGTAGACGCTGTCGATCCGCTTCTGATGGCGCTCTTCGCGGGCCAGCTTCAGAGTGGTGTCGGCTGTCACCTTTGCCGTGTCGATCGATATCTTCCCCTGCTCGATCGCGATCTTTCCCTGGGTTCGGCTGACGAGCCAGGTACCGGCCATTCCTGCTATTCCACCCGCCAAGGTGGCCAACGGTCCGGCCCACTCCCATGCCATGCGCACACGGTAACCGGCGAGCGCGGTTCGGTAACAGGGCTGAATACCCTGACGCGCCGTCCGAACAGCCCGGCGTCACTGGTCAGGCGACCGGCGAGCCGCCCTGCCGGCGTGAAGATCGGTTCCGCCATGGTTTAGCACGTTGGCGGCCCGCGCGATCGCGGTGGCGCGCCGCCGCGGCGCGGATCGTCCACAAAGCGGCGCGTCCCATTCGTGGGAAACAATCGGACGAATCCTGTGACCCGAGCGTTTCGGATCCGCCCCTGGAATGGCCAGTCCGGTGCCGACCGGTTGGGCAAGCAGAGCGCGGTGAGAATTCTGGGCCACCCCACATCCTGTGAATGATTCAGGAATCCCGTACGCGCACCACCCGGACACGCCACCATGGATCATGTCGAAACGCTCGCCGTGGGTGCTGCCGGCGGCGGTGGGCGGCGCCTGAGTGTTGCTGCGCCGGCCCAGCGGGAAGCCGCAGCCGCCGGTCGCGGAGCCGGCAGCGACCATGCCGCTCGACGTCGCCCCAGCCGACCTCGGCGCGGGCGAGTGCGAGGGAGGCATCAGGTCCGGCTCCGACGGTCACCCCGGCCGACGAGGGCCTTGCCGCCGAGGACATGACGGTTTGGAAACGGCACCCACCCGACCCGAGGCGGACGGCAGCGTCCGGCCCGTTCCCGGTACGGTGCCAGGACGGCAGCCGACGGCTATGGGGAGGCGGATGTGCCCAGGACCGAGATCGACGTACCGGCGTTGACCAGGATGGGGGATGCCGTCGGTCAGGTGGCCGCGCGCCTGCGGGAGACCTCCGAGCGTGTCGACGGCTGGTCCCATGAGGGCGGGCGCGCCGTCGAGGGCTCGATCACCTGTTCCCAGATGGCCGGGGTCGCGTACGACTGGTTTCTCGAGCTCGGGCAGCTGGCCGACGAGGTTCAGCGGTACGGCGACGATCTCAAGCGGACCGCCGCCGACTACCGGGCGTACGACGAGCTGACCGCCCGGCAGTTGCGGCAGATCCACTGATGGCCATCACCCTGCACGGTCTCCTCGACGCCGACACGGGGGCGCTGCGCGGTGTCGCGGATCGCTGGCTGGCACTCGTCGACGCGATCGACACCACGGTCGGGGATCTCGGCGCGGAGACCCGGGACCTGCCGTACCACTGGAGCGGTGACGATGCGCCCGCCGCGCAGGAACGCGTCGCGAAGCTGCGTACCCAGATCGGGAACGCGCATGTGAAATGCGCGTGCATCGCCGACGCGTTGCGCAAGTTCGCCGACGACCTTGCGCACTGTCAGCGGATGCTGCGGGGGGTCGTCGACGAGGCGCGCGCTGCGGGGCTCACCGTCGACCTGCGATCCGGTACGGTCACCGCGCCGCTGGCGAGCGTCGCGGGGGAGTCGCGGGCGAGCGCCGACGCGTACGCCGCGCAGATCTCCGAGATCCTGCTGGCCGCCGACGTCGCCGACCGCCGGACGCGGGCGGAGCTCGACCGGCAGAGCGAGTCCGTCGGCGAATGGCAGTCGTTGCCCTCCGAGCTGCACTACACCCAGCAGATCGACCCGGTGGAGCAGAGCGTCTTCGCGACGAAGGTGCCGGTCAGCCAGGCGGGCATCTGGCACTACGCGCACCCGCTGGAGAAGGAGCGGTTCCGCAACGAGCAGCCGGAGGTCGTCGGGGCCGCGGAAGGGCTGCCGAGCGAGGACCGCGACGCGGCCAACCGCATCCTGCTGGCGCGCGAGAAGGCGTCGCTCATCGATCAGCAGGCGCTGCTGTCCACCGGCACCGCCGCGCCACCGGATCCCGGCGGCGGTCGCGGCGCGCAGCAGCCGGAGCTGGATGCGGTGAACGGCCGGCTGGCGGCCATCGAACGCCTCGAGAACCGCATGAACGATCCGCGCAAGCCGAAGATGTACCTCGTCGACTACAAGCCCGGCGACGAGCAGAACACCGTCCTCTCCCCGGGCGGCGGCGAGTACGACGACGCGTGGGCCGGCACGAAGAAGAACCGGTACGCCGAATAGCGGTCAGCGGTCGACGGTGCCGGGCGGGGCCATGATGCGCAGCGCATTCGGGTCGATGCCGATGCGGATGGGGGTCTGACCGCAGGGTTCGCCGTCGACCTCGACCCGCGCCGGGCGGTCCGTCTCGAGCCACAGCTCGCCGACCGCGAGGAACGGATCGTCGCGCAGCGTGCGGCGGTGCCCCGTCGCGGTGTTGCGGGCCGTCTCGCGCAGCAGGCCGCGCCGGGTGCCGTCGCCGACCGGGTACGCCACCAGCAGCCGGTCGTCCGCGTCGGCGTCCGCCGTGATCGGGCGGCCGGCGTGGAAGCCGCCGTTGGCCACGTACAGCTGGTGGGTCACGAACTCGTGCTCGCGGCCCGCGGCGCGGACCCGGGCGTGCAGCGGGCGGTGCCGGGCCAGCAGGGCGAGGGCCGTCATCGGGTACGCGTACCGCCCGGCGACGCGCTTCAGCCGGCGCGGGGCGTTGCTCATCACGTCCGCGGACAGGCCCACGCCCACGTGGTTGGTGAACGGCATGTCGCCCGCGACACCCAGGTCGACGTCGACGACCGTACCGCCGGTGAGCGTGCCGATCGCCGCCTCGAGGGTGAGCGGGACGCCGACCGTACGCGCGAAGTTGTTGGTCGTGCCCAGCGGCAGCAGGCCGAGCGCGATGTCGCGGTGCGCCAGCAGGCGCGCCGCCGTGCTGATCGTGCCGTCCCCGCCGCCGGTGATCAGCAGGTCCGGCGCCAGCCCGATCGCGGCCTCGAGGCTCTCCTCGAGCCGGCCGGGGCGGTCCGCGGGGAAGTCGCCGAGCAGCGTGAACCCGGCGGCGAGCAGCCGGTCGCGGGCGTCGTGATGCAGCCGGCCGCCCCGGCGTGAGTGCGCGTTGACCACGAGGGCGGCCCGCCGTCCGGTCCGGATGTCTTCGGTGAGCTGCTGCTTCGTACGCATCGCGGCCGAGGGTACCGGGCCCGGCGGGGCCGGCCGATGCGGCACGGTGAATTCGCCGATCGTGAGCTACCATTCCGCCCGCCGCCGAGTCGGCACCCGTCCGCTGTCAGAGGTTCCGGGCCGAAGGGACAACCGTGAGGAAGACCGCGCGTTCCGGCCGCCGTTCCCCGTCGTGGGCCCGGTGGCTGCTCTCCGTCGGTCTGGTGCTGATGGTGGCCAGCGGGGGAACGCTCCTCGGCGCCGACCTGGTGCTCAGCTCGGCCACCGGCGCGGTCGACCAGCAGCATCTGATCGGCGGCGCCCAGTCGGCCTCGGAGCGCAAGCACGCGGACATCAAGGGCGCCAAGAACATCCTGCTCGTCGGCCTCGACACCCGGCCCAGCTGGAAGAACAAGGAACCCAGCCGGTCCGACTCGATCATCCTGCTGCACCTGCCGGAGGACCATTCGCGCGCGTACCTGGTGTCGCTGCCCCGGGACAGCTACGTCGACATCCCGGCGTACGACAACGGCAAGCAGGCTTATCGGGGCGGCCGCAACAAGATCAACTCTGCCTTCGCCTTCGGCAGCCGCGGGCTCGAGGGGGAGCAGGCCGAGGCGCACGGCTTCGAGCTGCTGGCGCTGACCGTCAAGCGGCTCACCGGCATCACCCCCGACGCCGGCGCGATCATCGACTTCACCGGCTTCAAGGACGTCGTCAACGTGCTGGGCAAGGTCTGCATGTACGTCGACGAGGACGTCACGTC
Organism: Actinoplanes sp. NPDC049316; assembly: GCF_040677315.1. Lineage (NCBI taxonomy): Bacteria > Bacillati > Actinomycetota > Actinomycetes > Micromonosporales > Micromonosporaceae > Actinoplanes > Actinoplanes sp. NPDC049316. The sequence goes on from NZ_JBFAQM010000001.1 coordinate 293,155, forward strand.
GATCCACATCGGGCACACCGCGGACGGCAAGCAGGCGGTCCCGTACAAGACCGACGCGGCCGGTCTCAACCCCCGCAAGGTGCCCGGGGTGACCGCCAACTTCTACAAGAAGGGCAACCACTGCCTCACCCCGGTGCAGGCCTTGGACTTCGCACGCCAGCGTGACCTGCTGGCCAACCACGACTCCGACTACGGCCGGCAGCGCCACCAGCAGCAGTTGCTCAAGGCCATCCTCAAGCAGGCCGTGCACGACGGCTTCGCCTCGCCGGCCAAGCTGCCCAAGCTGATCACCGCCATCGGCAAGACCATGACGGTCGACAGCGGCGGCATCTCGCTCGAAGACTGGGCGTTCGCCATGCGCAGCATGAACCCGGACGACCTCATCACCATCAAGACCAACGACGGCAAGTTCAACAGCGAGTCGGTGCCCGGCATCGGCAGCGTCGAGGTCCTCAGCGACACGACGATGGAGCTGCTGCGCTCGGTCAAGGACGACGACGTGCCGGCGTTCCTGCAGGCCAACCCCACCTGGATCGCCGACAGCTGACGGGGCGGCTATATCCGGGGTTCAACCCGGGGCGGCCCGGGAGCCCGACTCGGAGCCGATGCGGGCGGGGCCGCCGATCTCCGATCATCGATGCCATGAACGACATCGAGAAGCAGAAGAGGGCGCACCGCGGATGGGTCGTCCAGGGAGCGGTCCTGCTGCTGGCCGCCGCAGTGGTCAAGGGACTCGTCTTGGCCGGCCAATTCGCGGACAGCCCGCTGCGGCACTGGTACGTCCAGGTCGCGCTCGTGGTCGGCGGGGTCGGCCTGTACGCGGCCGGCGACTGGCTGATCGGCCGCGGCTACCGGGCCCGCCCGCCGCAGCGCTGAGAGAGTATCGAGGGCATGCAGGAGCTGATCCGTCCCCTCGTCGTCGCGCCGATGGCCGGCGGTCCGTCCACGCCGGCCCTGGTCACGGCGGCCGCCGGGGCCGGAGCTACCGCGTTCCTCGCGGCCGGCTACAAGACGCCCGCCGCGGTGGAGGATGAACTGCGGGCGGTCCGGTCCGCCGGGGTGCCGTACGGGCTGAACATCTTCGTGCCCGTGCCGCCACCCGCCGACGCCGAGCCGCTGGAGCGGTATCGGGCGCTGCTGCAACCCGAGGCCGAGCGCTACGGGGTGGAGCTGCCCGCGCTCCGGCTGCGGGACGACGACCACTTCGCCGAGAAGGTCGAGCTGGCCGTGGCGTACGAGGTCCCGCTGGTGAGCTTCACCTTCGGCGTCCCCCCGGCCCCGGTCGTGCGGGCGCTCCAGGCGGCGGGGTGTGCCGTGCTCGTCACGGTGACCGGCCCCGACGAGGCCCGGCGCGCGGCGACCGCCGGGCCGGACGCGCTGATCGCTCAGGCGGGCGCGGCCGGCGGCCACTCGGCCACCACCGACCCGGCCGGCTACCGCGGCGCCACGACCGCGCCCGACGTGCTCCGCGCGGTGCGGGCCGTGAGCGACCTGCCGGTGATCGCCGCCGGGGGAGTGGCATCGGCGTCCGGCGTCCGCGACCTGCTGGCAGCCGGCGCGGCGGCCGTGCAGTGCGGCACCGCCTTCCTGCTGGCCGACGAGGCCGGCACCCGCGACGCCCACCGCCGCGCGCTCGGCTCGGGCGACCACCGCGAGACCGTCGTGACGCGGGCCTTCACCGGCCAGCCGGCCCGGGCCCTGCGCAACAGGTTCACCGACGCCTACTCGGCCGCGGCCCCGATCGGCTACCCCGCGATCCACCACCTCACCGCGCCGATCCGGGCAGCGGCCGCGAAGGCGGGCGACGCGGGCGCGCTGAACCTGTGGGCCGGCACGGCGTTCGCCGCGGCCCGGCCGGGCCCGATCGCCGCCCTGGTCGAGGCGCTGTCGCTGGACGCCTGACCGGCGCCGGTGGCCGTTCGGCCGATGAAGGACGCCCGTGGAATCTTGCTCCCGGCCGATCCCGGCTGCCCTCCTCAACTGAGAGCGTCTGTCTCCGCGAGGGGGCCCGTCCCGGGCCTCCCGACATGAAGGAGCCAGACGTGAAGCGTGTCCTTGCCGGTGCCCTCATCGGAGCGACGGTCCTGCTGTCGAGCGCCTGCGGCAGCCTCGACCGGGGCGAGCACGGCGAGATCACGTGGGAGGTGACCGGCGAGGCGGGCGCGACCGCCGACATCACGCGGGTGCTGCCTGCCGACGCCGGCGCTGAGCCGTCCGTGACGTTCGCGGATCAGAAGCTGCCTGCCTCGATGCGGGCCAGCATCGCGGAGGGGACGTTCGAGGTGCATGCCGTTCCCGCCAAGGGCGCCGCCGGCTGCCGGATCGTCGTGGACGGCACGGAGGCCGACAAGCAGACGGGCGCCCCCGGCAAGGAGATCATCTGCAGGGCAACGGTGAAGGCGCGGTGACGGCGTCCGGGTCGCCCGCGTACGCCGCCGCCTCGATCGTCGCCGTGTCCGCCGCCGGGGCGAAGCCGTCGCCGGTCCAGCGCTGCAGGGGGCGTACCGATGCCGGCACCGTGACCGGGACGGACTGACCGGCCGGCACCGCCACGGAGGCGAAGCCGAGCAGGACCCGCGCCGGGAAGTCGTCGCCGGCCGCCGTGGGGAGTCCGTACAGCTGGACCACGTGGCGGCCGTCCCGCGTCCCGGTGTTGGTCACCGTGACCGTGGCGTCGAACGTCTCGCCGGTGACCGGGCCCACCTCCAGATCGGACAGCGTGAACGACGTGTACGAGAGCCCGAAGCCGAGCGGGAACGCGGCCCGGTGCCCGTCGCGGTCGAGCAGGCGCTGACCGAACCACTTGTCGTACGTGATGGCGGTGGCGTCGCGGTCGAAGAACGGCAGGTGGTCCTCGGTGGTGGGGATGGAGAACGGCAGCCGCCCCGCGGGGTCGGTCTCGCCGAGCAGCACGTCGGCCAGCGCCCGGCCGCCCTCGCAGCCGGAGTACCAGGCGAGCAGCACCGCCGGGGCGGCGTCGCGCCACTCCTCGGTGATGACCGCGCCGGCGGTCACCACGGCGACGACCGTACGCGGGTTGGCCGCCGCGACCGCTCGGATGATCTCGGCGTCGACCGGGCGCAGGCGCAGGCTCGCGCGGTCGCCGCCGGCGCCCTGGCTGCCGACGATGCTCAGGTCGGTGCCGGCCTGCTCGGTGAGGCGGGCGAGCAGCTCCTGCCCGGTGGGGCTGTCGTCGGCGGGCGGGAAGAGCGCGAGCAGCGCCGGGTCGGCGAACATGGCGGAGCCGATGTACTCGCCCTCGTCCAGGGCGGTGTACCCGACGATCACCACCGCCACGTCGCAGGCGCGGGCGGCCTCGGCTGCCGCGTCGGGGGAGTCGTCGGCGACGTGCCGGATCGTGGCGTCCGGCAGCGCCTCGGTCAGCCCGCGCAGCGGCGTGACGACCTCGGGCGCGCGGACGTCCGAGGAGCCGTGGTCGCCGGTGTTGGGCAGGTCCGCGAGCCGGCCGATCACCGCGACCGAGGAGATGTCGTCGCGGCGCAGCGGCAGGACCGCCGAGCCGGCGACGGTCTCGTTCTTGAGCAGGACCATGCTGCGGCCCGCGACCTCGCGGGCCAGCGCGCGGTGCGCGTCGCTGAAGACCTCGTCGCGCGAGGGCTCCTCCTGCTCGCGGGTCGCGTAGTGGTGGATCTGGGTACGCAGGATGCGCCGTGCGGCCCGGTCCACGTCGTCCCAGGAGGCGCGCCCCCCGGCCAGGTCGGCGGGCAGGTGCTCGGCGCGCTGCTGCTGGAACGGCTCTTCCACGTCGAGCCCGGCACGCAGCGACGTCGCGGCGTCGCGCAGGCCCCAGATGAAGTCGGAGACCGTGACCCCGGTGAAACCCCACCGGCGGCGCAGGACGCCCTCCATCAGGTCCTCGTTCTGCCCGGCCCACTCGCCGTTCACCGAGTTGTACGCGGTCATGATGCCGGCCACGCCCTCGTCCACGACCCGGCGGAAGTGCGCCAGGTACACCTCGTGCAGCGCGGCGTCGTCGGCGGTCACGTCCACGGTGAAGCGGGCGTTCTCCATGGAGTTGAGCGCGTAGTGCTTCGCCACCGCCATCGCGTGCCGCTGCACCGAGCGGGTCAGCGCCGCGCCGAACTCGCCGAGCAGCACGGGGTCCTCGCCGTACGTCTCCTGGGAGCGGCCCCACGCGGGGTGCCGGGGGAGGTTGATGCAGACGCCGCCGAAGAAGTTGGCGCCCTGGGCGCGCAGCTCCCGGCCGATCGCCGTGCCGACCCGCTCCTCGAGGGAGACGTCCCACGTGGCGCCCCGGGCCATGGACACCGGGAACGCGGTGGAGGCGCCCATCACCACGCCGCGCGGGCCGTCGGAGAACAGCAGGCCGGGGATGCCCAGCCGGTCGACGCGTCCCATCGGGTACGGCGTGCGGTTGTAGCCGTTGCCGAGCATGTCGGCCATCGCGTCCCAGAACGGCAGGTCGCCGTCGAGCAGGCCGAGCCGCTCGCCGGGGGTGAGCTGCCGCAGCAGGTCCTCGGCGGCCGTGTCGGGTGAGGCTCCGGCGCGGACGGCGGCCACGGCGGCGGAGAAGGCGCTGGCGGTCATGGGTCTCCCCGGGGGTGCGTTATCTACCACTTGGTAGGTAAGATAGGCTGGGCGAGGCCGACGAGGCAACCCCTGGAGGGATCGTGACCGCGTCCGTACGCCGCCGGCTCCCGCCGGCCGAGCGCCGCGAGGAGATCCTCGCCGCCGCGACCGAGCTCATCGCCGTCTCCGGCTTCAACGGGGTCTCACTGGGCGAGTTCGCCGCGGCGTGCGGCATGACCAAAGCCGGGCTGCTGCACCACTTCCCGTCGAAGGAGCACGTCCTCGTCGGCGTCCTGGAACGCCGCGACGAGCTCGACGTCGCCGCGGTCATGGGCGACGCGGACCCGGCCCCGGACGCGGAGACGGCCCGCGCGGCGCTGACCCGCCTGGTGCACCGCAACCTGGGTCAGCAATCGGTCGTGAAGCTCTACACGGTGCTCAGTGCGGAGGCGCTCGACCCGGCGCACCCGGCCCACGACTACTTCCGGCGGCGCCTGCGCACGAGCCGGGACCGGCTGGAGCGGCAGCTGTTCGCCTGGCACCCGCGGCCGGGGGAGGCGGCGGTGGAGTTGCTCGCCTTTCTGGACGGCCTCCAGCTCAACTGGCTGCGCGACCCGGAGATCGACTTCGAGGCGCACTGGGAGTCGTTCGCCGACCGTTTCTTCGCCCAGGATTGAGCCCGGAGACTCAGACGGTGCCGGGGCGCCTCCCCGCACGGGAGGCGCCCCGGGACCCGGTCAGGAGCAGGTGGCGGAGCCGAGCTTGACCGTGGCCGGCGGGGTGGCCGGGCCGTTGGCGGTGAAGCCGATCGTCACCGAGGACCCGGCGGCCAGCGACGGGGCGTGTCCCGGCGCCGCGGCCGTCACCGTGGTGCCCGACTGGGTGACCGTCGCATTCCAGCCGCTGCCCAGCGTCACGCCGGACGGCCAGGACCAGGTCACCGACCACGGGTTGGCCGCCGCCGTGCCGGTGTTGGTCACCGTCAGCGCGCCCTGGAAGCCGCCCTGCCAGGAGTTGTCCTGCTTGTACGTCGCCGTGCACCCGCCCGTGGGCGCGGGCGGCGTGGAGGGACCGCCGGACGGGGGCGTGCTGGTGCCGCCGCCCACGGGCGCGATCAGGTACGGCTGCAGGATGGCCTGCTTGGCGGTGTTGATGTTGGTCCAGTCGTCGAGCGCGATGCCGCCGGTGTCACCGGAGTTGGGATTCCACGACCAGTACGTGAACGACATGCCGTTGACGCCGGTGCCGGTGTACGCCATCAGCTTCTCGAGCCACACCTTGTCCTCGGGGTTCTGCAGCGTGCTGCCGAACTCACCCATCATGATCGGGGCGGTGTTCTGCTTGTACAGGTAGCCCCAGTAGCGGTCCCAGACGCCGGGCAGGTTGTTCGGGAACGAGGGGTCGTCGAACCAGGTCTGCCGGTACACCGAGGTGGCGTACTCGTGCGGGGAGTAGACGAGCCGGTTCGCCACGCTCAGCCGCACCGGGAACTGGCCGGCCTTGGACAGGTTGCCGCCCCACCAGCCGCAGTCCTCGTCGTTGCCGGGGTCGTTGTCCCAGGTGTTCGACAGCCCGCCGCTGGGGCAGCTGACACCCTCCACGAAGATCAGCCAGTTCGGCTGCACGGACAGGATCGCGTTGCCGGCACGCTCGGCCGCGAGCCGCCAGTCGCGGGCCGTGTCGCCGCAGCCCCAGCAAGAGCCGGTGGCGGCCGGGTTGGTGCCCTCGGCGTGCGGCTCGTTGTGCAGGTCCGCGCCGATCACCGTGGTGTTGCCGGCGTACCGGCGGGCGAGCATCTGCCAGTCGCTGATCCAGGTGCTCTCCGGCACGGCGGCGGTGTACCAGAGCGCGGTCTGGCCGGCGGCGGTCGGGCGGTGCCGGTCCAGGATGACGCGCATGCCCTTGCTCCCGGCGTACGCGATCACCTTGTCCAGGATCTGCAGCGGTGACAGGCCGACCAGGTCGGGGTTGGTGAAGTCGTTGATGCCGGTCGCGGTGGCGCCCGGCTTGAGCGCGTCGTTGGAGAACGGGATGCGCAGCGTGTTGTAGCCGAGCCGGGCCATGGTGTCGAGCTGCGAGCGCCACGGGTTGCTCGACCACAGACCGTGGAAGGTCTTGTTGTCGGTCTCCATGCCGAACCAGTTGATGCCGGTGATGCGCACCGTCGTGCCGGTGCTGTCGACGATCTTGTTGCCGTCGGTGTGCAGGTAGCCGGTGCCCGTGCCGGCCGCGGAGGCGGCCGACGGGGACAGGGCCAGGCCGCCGGCCACCAGAGCGGCGGCCGAGAGGATGGCGGCGAGTTTCTTGCGGACCATGCGGACTCCGATTCGGATCAGCTCGCCTGGCAGGCGAGGCCGTTGAGGGAGAAGGTGGTGGGACGGGGGTTGCTGCCGGTGAGGGTTCCGCTGAAGCCGAAGGTGGCCGTCGCGCCCGGCGCCAGCGAGGCGTTCCAGGTCTCGCCGACCGCGGTGACGGCAGTGCCGGACTGCGTGACGCGCGCCGACCACGACTGGGTAACCCGCTGCCCGCCGGTGTAGGTCCACTGCAGAGACCAGGGATTGAGCACGGTGTCACCGGTGTTGGTCACCGAGACGTTGCCGGTGAAGCCGGTGCTCCAGTCGTCGGTTGTATAAGAAATGCGGCAGGAGCCGCTGTCAACAGGCGGCGTGGGCGTGGTGCCGCTGTAGGTCAGCCCGTATCCGTACGCGAACAGCGGCGTCTTGCCGTCGCCGTCGTTGATCGGCTGCTGGCTCGCCGACTGCATCCACGTCATCGGCAGCTTGCCGGTGGGCGCGTAGTCGCCGAAGAGCACATCGGACACCCCGGCGCCCTCGCTGCCCGGCAGCCACGCTGCCACCAGCGCGTTCCAGTTGCCGAGCTCCGCGGCGACGTCCAGCGGGCGTCCGGAGACCAGGACCACGATCACGGGTACGCCGGAAGCACGCAGCCGCGACAGCGTGGCGAGGTCGGTGCTGTCGAGGCTCAGCGAGCCGGGACGGTCACCCTGGCCCTCGGCGTACGGCGTCTCGCCGACCACCGCGATCGCCGCCCGGTACGTGCCGTCGATGCCCGAGCCGTCGCGGCTGTACGTGACCGTGGCCTGCGCGCCGACCGCCGAGCGGATGCCCTGCAGGATCGACGTGCCGGTGATCGTGCTGCCGCTCGCGCCCTGCCAGGTAAGCGTCCAGCCGCCGCTCTGGTTGCCGAGGTCGTCCGCGCTCTTGCCGGCCACGAAGACCTTGCCGCCCGCCTTGGCCAGCGGCAGTACGCCGCCCTGGTTCTTCAGCAGCACCTGGGACTCGCGCACGGCCTGGCGGGCCAGCGCCCGGTGGTCGGCGCTGCCGATCGTCGACGCGTACGTGCGGTCGGCGTACGGGCGCTCGAAGAGTCCCAGCTCGAACTTCTTCGTGAGGATCCGGCGGTTCGCGTCGTCGATGCGGGACATGGGGATCTGCCCCGACTGCACGGCCGCGCGCAGGTAGCCGACGAACGTCTTCCAGTCGACCGGCACCATGAGCATGTCGAGCCCGGCGTTGACCGCGTTGACCACCTCGGCCTGCGTGAAGCCGGTGCGCCCGTCGAGCTGGTCGATCGCGGCCCAGTCGGAGACCGTGAAGCCGGTGAACCCGAGCTCGCCCTTGAGCACGTCGGTGACGAGGTACTTGTGGGCGTGCAGCTTGGTGCCGTTGAAGCTGCTGAACGAGATCATGATCGAGCCGGCGCCGCGCCGGACCGCCTCGGCGAACGGCGGCAGGTGGATCGCGCGAAGCTCGGCCTCGCTGAGCTGGGTGTCGCCCTGGTCCACGCCGTTGGTCGTGCCGCCGTCGCCGACGTAGTGCTTGGCGGTGGCCAGCACCGACGCCGGGCCGCCGAGCCGGTCGCCCTGCAGGCCGTCGATCACGGTGGTCATCGAGGAGACCAGGTCGGGCTTCTCGCCGTACGACTCGTACGTGCGGCCCCAGCGGTCGTTGCGGGCCACGCACACGCAGGGCGCGAAGGTCCAGTCCTGCCCGGCGCCGGTGACCTCCTCGGCGGTGGCCCGGCCGATGCGCCGGACGAGCTCGGGGTCGCGGGTGGCGCCCAGGCCGATGTTGTGCGGGAAGATCGTCGCGCCGGCCACGTTGTTGTCGCCGTGCACCGCGTCGATCCCGTAGATCATCGGGATCTGCAGGGGTGTCGCGAGCGCGCCGCGCTGCAGCGAGTCGTAGAGGTCGGCCCAGCCGGCCGGGCTGTTGGGCGTGGGCGCGGAGCCGCCGCCGGAGAGCACCGAGCCCAGCCGGTACGTGGTCAGGTCGCCCGGGGTGACCACGGCCCGCTCGGCCTGGGTCATCTGACCGACCTTGTCGTCGAGCGTCATCCGGCCCAGCAGATCGGTGACGCGCTGGGCGACCGGCAGCGACGGATCCTGGTACGGCAGCGGGGCGGCGGCGACGGTGCCGCCGGGTTCCGGGGCGGCGGCGAATCCGGCCGCGATGACCGTGGCGGCGGCCAGGCCGGCGAGCAGGGCACGCATGATCGTGCTCCTCACGGGGTGTGGCGGTGCAGTGACGCTCATCGTTACATGGGAGCGCTCCCATGACAACGAGATGTCGAGATTGTTTCCGGCCGGAGCCGAGGCCGAGGTCAGTGGCAGGTGCCGGTGCCCGAGTCGGTGAACGAGCCGCCGGACACGTGCAGGAAGTCCCAGCGGTACGAACCCGGGCGCAGCGTCAGCCGCAGGACGCCGAAGGTGTCGTCGTTGCGCCGTTCGCTGTTGGCCGCCGTCCTGCCGAACGGGTACAGGGCCGCGCCGCCGGTGCCGGCCACGAACTCCCGGATCCCCCGCGCGGTGTCGCGGCGCCCGGCCGGGGTCTGCGGGGCGAAGCGCTCGTACACGTGGTTGTGGCCGGCCAGCAGCAGCTCCACGCCGGCGTCGTACAGGGCCTGCACCAGCGGGCGGGTCCCGGTCGCCGGGGGATGGGTCGCCGCGGACGTGAACAGCGGGTGGTGGACCATCGCCACCGTGCACGCCGTGCGGTGCGCCGCCAGGTCGGTCCGCAGCCAGCGCTCCTGCGTGGACCCGCGGGCGCAGCCGCCGGGCACGGACGAGCAGTTCGTGTTCAGCACGACCACGTGCCAGGCGCCGGCCTCGTACGAGTAGTAGCCCTTGCCGCGCGGCCCGGCCGCGGCGCCGAAGTAGTCGAAGTACGGGGCTGCGCTGCGGCTGCTGTGGTACTCGTGGTTGCCCACGACCGGCCGCGTCCGCGCCTTCACCTTGCCCCACGTGGGCCCGTAACACTTCGCGAAGTCCGACCGGCTGCCGTCCGGGTACGCGTTGTCCCCCAGCGTGAACACCGTGCCGGAGAAGCGCTGCAGGACCGCGAGCGTCCGGCTGTCCCCGGTCGCGTCGCACGCCGCGATGTCGCCCGCCCCGATGAGCACCGCCGGGGCGGGCGACGCCTGCTGAGCCTGCGGTCGCGCGGCCGACGGCTCGGAGGGTGCCGGCGTGACGGGGCCGTTCGCTCCCGTGCAGCCGGCGAGAGCCGCGGTCAGGAGCGCCGCGAGAATCGGTCGGAGTCGCACGGCACCTGCGTTCCCGGAAAACGCAGTTTCACTCCTGCGGTCCGGCTGCGCTGGGTGAGGACGTCGCAGACCAGCACGACCAGCGCCACGCCGAGCGCGGCCGGGGTGACCGTCTCGCCGAGCAGGAGCCGCCCTCGGCGTGCCCGAGGGCGCAGAGCGCCATCGGCGCAACCAGGTAGAGGTCGGCGATCGACCCGGCCCCGACCTCACCGTCGACGTGGCGCTCGCCGCTGCGGCAGCCGCGGAAGGCGTCGTCGTCTTCCCCGGCCGGCCCTGGTACGCCGGCGAGCCGCCGGCCCCGCACCTGCGCCTCACGTACGCGGCTGCCCCGCCGGACCTCATGGACGAGGCCGTCCGCCGCCTCGCCCGTGCCCTGGCGGGTCCTTAATGTCTTTCTTGAGGTGGTTTGACCATCACCCGTCCGGGAACGCTCACCGCCCGGACGACGCGTCACCGAGCGTCGTCCCCGGACGATCGGCGAAACCGTGCGACATGTGCATCCGGGCCCCGGGGCCACGAGCCTCGCGGCGGACCCGCCCGTGTTCACCCTCGGCGTCGAGGAGGAGTTCCTGCTGCTCGATCCGCGTACCGGCCGCAACGCCCCGCGCGCCGGGCAGGCGCTGGCCGGCCTGCCCGAGCCGGTGCGCGGCCAGAGCCGGCCGGAGTTCCGGCGCAGCATGATCGAGATGGTCACCCCGGTCAGCACCGGCCTGGCCGAACTCCGTCGTGAGCTGCTGCGCCTGCGCCGCTCGGCGGCCCGGGCCGCGGTCGCCGCCGGGACCGACCTCGTCGCGATCGGCGCGACCCCGGTGTCCGAGCCGGACGTGGACGTCTCCGACGAGCCGCGCTACCGCGCGATGGAGCGCCAGTACGGCCCCGTCGCGCGCGACCCCTCGGTGTGCGGGTGCCATGTGCACGTCGGCGTGCCGGACCGCGAGACCGCCGTGCAGGTCTGCAACCACCTGCGGCCGTGGCTCCCGGTGATCCAGGCCCTTGCCGTGAACTCGCCGCTCTACGCCGGCGCCGACACCGGGCATGCCAGCTGGCGCTCGATCCAGCTGGAACGCTGGCCCAGCCTGGGGCCCACGCCGTACTTCGCCGACGCGGCGGACTACGACCGGACCGTCGAGGCCCTCATCCTCTCCGGCGTGATGCTCGACCCCGGGATGGTCTACTGGTACGCCCGCCCGTCGGCGAACTACCCCACGGTCGAGGTCCGCGTGGCCGACGTCTGCCCCTCGGTGGACGACACGGTGCTGCTGGCCGGGCTGGTCCGGGCCCTCGTGGCCACCGTCTGCGACGACCTCCGGGCCGGCCTGCGCGCCCCGCGCCTGCGCGGCTGCCTGGTCCGGGCCGCGCACTGGCGTGCCGCCCACGACGGCATGGCGGGGCTGCTCATCGACCTGCGCTCCGGCCGGGCCCGTCCCGCGTGGGAGCTGGTGGACGACCTGGTCGCCGCGGTGACCCCGGCGCTGCTGCGGCACGACGACCTCGAGCGGATCCACACCGAGCTCGACCGCGTACGCCACGACGGCACCGGCGCCGCACGACAGCGCCGCATCCTCGCAGCCGGCGGGGGAACCCGTGACGTGCTGGCCGTCCTCGCGCAGGAGACCGTCCGCGGCTGACCGGCCCGTGGATAGGATGGTGGCGGTGCGCCGGGAAGTCTGGTCGGCAAGTGGCTGACCCGACCCCGGAAACGGAGCTCCCATGGCCTCTGCGCCCCCGCAGACCCCGAACGTCCTCGGCCGCGGCTCGTGGCGGGAGACCCGCCGCATCGCCGACGTGCTCCGCAAGGAGACCATCGGCGGGGCGTTGCTGCTCGCCGGTGCGGTCATCGCGCTGATCTGGGCCAACTCCCCGTGGGGCGACAGCTACGCGGCGCTGCGTGACGTGAAGGTCGGCCCGTCCGCGCTGCATCTGGACCTGTCGCTCGCCACCTGGGCGGCCGACGGCCTCCTGGCGATCTTCTTCTTCGTCGCCGGGCTCGAGCTCAAACGCGAGTTCGTCGCCGGTGACCTGCGCGACCCGCGCCGCGCGGCGGTCCCGGTGGCCGCCGCGGTGGGCGGGGTCGTCGTTCCGGCGCTGGTCTACGCCGTCGTCAACTGGGGCGGGGCGGTCCGCGGCTGGGCGATCCCCACCGCCACCGACATCGCCTTCGCGCTCGCCGTGCTCGCGGTGGTGGGCCGGTTCCTGCCCGCGGCGCTGCGGACGTTCCTGCTGACCCTCGCGGTGGTCGACGACCTGCTGGCCATCGTCATCATCGCGGTGTTCTACACCGCCGGCCTGGCGGTGCTCCCGCTGCTGGGCGCCCTGATCCCGCTCGCGCTGTTCACCGTGCTCGTGCAGCGGCGGGTGCGGTCCTGGTGGCTGCTGCTCCCGCTGGCGTTCGCCGCCTGGACGCTCGTGCACGCGTCCGGCGTGCACGCCACCGTCGCCGGGGTGCTGCTCGGCTTCGCGGTGCCGGTGATCCGCCGCAGCCCCGGCGAGGGGCCCGGCCTGGCCGAGCACTTCGAGCACCGCTTCCGGCCGATCTCCGCCGGGCTGGCGGTCCCCCTCTTCGCGCTGATGTCGGCGGGCGTCGCGATCGGGGGCGCGAGCGGGCTGGCGTCCGCGCTCGGCGACCCGATCGCTCTCGGGGTGGTGGCCGGGCTCGTGCTCGGCAAGCCGATCGGCATCACGCTGGCGACCTGGCTGACCGCCCGCTTCACCCGGGCCCGCCTCGACGCCGGCCTGGCCTGGATCGACGTCGTCGGGCTCGCCCTGCTCGGCGGGATCGGGTTCACGGTCTCGCTGCTGATCGGCGAGCTCGCGTTCGGGGTGGGCACCGAGGGCGAGGACCACGTGAAGGTGGCGGTGCTGACCGGCTCCCTGCTCGCGGCCGTCCTCGCCGCGGTCGTGCTGCGCCTGCGCAACCGGACGTACCGCAGGATCTGCGCCGAGGAGCAGATCGACCGGGACCGGGACGACATCCCGGACGTCTACCAGCGCTGACACCGCGACCCGCTGCGTACGCTGGCAGCATGCGAAGGGATGGCAATGCGCGCCGGTGACATCGCGGCGCCGATGAGCACGGTGGCCGAGGACCTCCCCGCCCGCGAGGCGGCCCGGGTGCTGGCCGCCCAGAACCTGCCCGGCCTGATCGTCGTGGACGCCCGGGGGCGCCCGCTCACCGTCCTGGCGGGAACGCAGGTGCTGCGCATGGCCCTGCCGTCCTACTGCCAGGACGACCCGGCGCTGGCCCGGGTGATCGACGAGGCGGCCGCCGACGTCATCCTCCGCGGCATCGGCGAGCGCACCGTCGCCGACCTGCTGCCGCGCAACCGTCCCGAGCTGCCGGTGGTCCGCACGGACGCCACGATGCTCGAGGTGGCCTCGCTGATGGCCCGCTCCGGCGTCCCGCTCGTCGCGGTGGTGGACGAGCAGCGCGTGATGACCGGGGCGATCACCCTGGACGGGCTGCTCGACCGGATGCTCGGCACCTGAGCGCTCACCCCACGAAGAAGCGCAGCCACAGGTACGGCACCGCGAGCGCCACCGAGATCACGGTGACGATCAGCCCGTACTTCGTGAAGCCCCAGAATGTGATCTTGTGGCCGGCCCGCTCGGCGATGCCCAGCACCACCACGTTCGCCGAGGCGCCCACCGCCGTGGCGTTGCCGCCCAGGTCCGCGCCGAGGGCCAGGGCCCACCACAGCACCTGAGCGTGGTCGTTGCCGCCGGCGGCGTCGACCATCTCGGCGACGATCGGGCTCATCGTCGCGACGTACGGGATGTTGTCCACGATCGCGGACAACCCGGCCGAGGCCCACAGCAGCAGCATCGTGGCGGGCCACATCCGGTCGCCGACCGCGTCGGTCGCGGCGCGGGCCAGCTCGTCGATGACCCCGGTGGCGACCAGCCCGCCGACCATCACGAAGAGACCGGCGAAGAAGATCAGCGTCGGCCACTCCACGTCCCGGGCCACCTCGGCCGGGTCCAGCCGGGACAGGGCGAGCAGCAGCAGGCCGCCCAGCAGCGCGACCACCGACGGCTCGAGACCGAGCACCGTGTGCAGGGTGAAGGCCGCGAGCACCACGGCCAGCACCGACAGGCTCAGCACCACCAGGCGCGGCTCCCGGATCGCGTCCCGCTCGCGCAACGCCATGACCTGCGCGGCGCGCTCGGCGTCGTAGCGGAACGCCTGCCGGAACATGAACCGGCACAGCAGCACGAGGACCACGAGCACGACCAGGACGAACGGCGCCAGCACCGACAGGAACGCGTTGAAGCTCAGCCCCGAGCGGCTGGCGATGATGATGTTCGGCGGGTCGCCGACCAGCGTGGCCGTCCCGCCGATGTTGGAGGCCAGCACCTCGGCGATGAGGAACGGGATCGGCGGCACGCCCAGCCGGTCGCACACCAGCAGCGTCACGGGCGCGACCAGAAGGACGGTGGTGACGTTGTCCAGCGCGGCGGAGACCACCCCGGTGACCACGATGAGGATCACCATGATCGGGAACGGCCGGCCGCGGGCCTTCTTGGCGGCCCAGATCGCGACGTACTCGAACAGGCCCGTGCGTTTGAGCACCCCGACGATCAGCATCATGCCGAGCAGCAGGAACACGACGTTCCAGTCGATGCCGGCTTCCTCGGAGAAGAACGCGTGCTCCGCGTCGGTGGCCCCCACCGCCAGCATGACCGCGGCGCCGCCGAGGGCCACGGCGACCCGGTTGATCTTCTCGGTGGCGATGAGCACGTACGCGGTCACGAACACGACCACCGCGATCCAGGCAAGCGTGCCCATGTGTCTCCCGGAGCTGGTCAGCCGTCATCGATCGCCGACCAGACTTCCCGGCACACCAGCGATAACCTAACAGCCGGCCGGCCGTCGCGCCGTTTGAAGTGGCCACGACCCGGGCACGTCGATCACGTCAGTTGTCGTTTGTCGTGGAGGTTTCACCATGCCAGCGCGCAAGGACATGCCCGGCACCCTCAAGCGGTCGCCGAAGAAGGCCCAGGACACGTACGTCAAGGTCCACGACTCCGCGGTCGAGGAGTACGGCGAGGGCGAGCGCGCGCACCGTACGGCGCTCGCCGCGGTCAAGCACTCGTTCGAGAAGGTCGGCGACCACTGGGAGCCCAAGGCGAAGAAGGGCCCCAGCGACAAGAAAGCCGCCGGCGGCCGCGACACCAAGGCGAAGACGGCGGGCGGGGTCGACGCCAACGCCGGCAAGGAGCACCTGCAGAGCCTGGCGAAGAAGCTCGACATCAGCGGCCGCAGCAAGATGAAGAAGTCCGAGCTGGTCGAGGCGATCCAGAAGGCCAACGCGAAGAGCACCCGCAAGGCCCGGACGAAGTAGACCGCCGCGGGCGGGACGGGGACGGCCCCCGTCAAACGCCTGAGAAATGCCCTCTCGGGGGGTGGCGCCTCCCGGCTTGCGCATGACTAGTCTCCTTCAGCCGCCCGTCTTGTGTGGAGGCGGGCGGCCGAGTGGGAGGCAAGGAATGAGAAGAGTTCTGGCGGCCACCGTTGCCGCCGCGGTCGGGCTCGCGATCGGTGGCGGCATGATCCCGTCCACCGCGCAGGCCCGGAGCGGGTCCGGGGCCGGCTACACCCCGCCGCCCATCGCCTGGGGCCAGTGCGCCAGCGCGGGGCTGAACGCGCGGGGTGCGCAGTGCGGCATGCTGACCGTGCCGCTCGATTACCGGAAGCCGGGCGGCACCAAGATCAAGCTCGCGGTGTCGCGGATCAAGCACACCTCGGCCGACTACCAGGGCGTCATGCTGACCAACCCGGGTGGTCCGGGCGGCTCCGGCCTCACCCTGTCGGTGCTGGGCGAGTACGTGCCCGGCGACGTCGGCACGAAGTACGACTGGATCGGCTTCGATCCGCGCGGCGTCGGTTCCAGCCAGCCCGCGCTGAGCTGCGACACCGAGTACGCCGGCTACAACCGGCCTTACTACGTGCCGGTCACGAAGTCGCTGGAGAAGACGTGGCTCGCCAAGACGAAGGCGTACGCCCAGGCCTGTGACCGCGCGGGCGGGGCGCTGCTCGACCACGTCAAGACCACCGACACCATCGCCGACATGGAGAGCATCCGCAAGGCGCTCGGCGCCAAGCAGATCAACTTCTACGGCTTCTCGTACGGGACGTACCTCGGCCAGGTCTACGCGACGCTGCACGCCGACAAGGTGCGCCGCATGGTGCTCGACGGCAATGTGGACCCGCGGCGGGTCTGGTACGCGGCCAACCTCGACCAGGACGTGGCGTTCGACAAGAACATGGACGTCTACTTCGCCTGGGTCGCCGAGTACGACTCCGTGTACCACCTCGGCAGCACCGCCAAGGTCGTGAAGAAGAAGTACTACGCGACCCTGCAGCAGCTGCGCAAGAAGCCGGCCGGCGGCAAGATCGGCCCGGACGAGTGGAACGACATCTTCGTCTCCGCGGGCTACTACGTCTTCGGCTGGCAGGACGTCGCCGAGGCGTTCGCGGCGTGGGTCAACGACGGCGACTCCAAGCCGCTCGAGGCGCAGTACGCCGCCCCGGGCGAGCCCGGCGCCGACAACAACTACGCCATGTACCTCGCCACCCAGTGCACCGACGTCAAGTGGCCGCAGAGCTGGGACAAGTGGCGGCGGGACAACTGGAAGACCTACGCCAAGGCGCCGTTCATCACCTGGAACAACGCCTGGTACAACGCGCCCTGCCGCAACTGGGGCGCCAAGCCGGGCACGCCGGTGACGGTCAACGGCAAGAAGGCCCCGCCGATCCTGCTGATCAGCGAGACCAACGACGCCGCCACGCCGTACTCGGGCAGCCTCGAGGTCCGCAAGCGCTTCCCGCGCTCGGTGCTGCTCGAGGGCGTCGGCGGCATCACGCACGCCGGCTCGCTCAACGGGGTCGCCTGCACCGACGACACCATCGCCGCGTACCTCGACTCCGGCGCGCTGCCCACCCGGGTGCACGGCAACCGCTCCGACAAGCAGTGTGAGCCCGTCCCGGTGCCGGACCCCACGGCCGCCGCGGCGAAGAGCCTCAGCGCCACCGCGGGCGCCGGCCGGGTCCCGCTGCGGGATCTGGTCACCATCCGCTGAACCGGCCACCGGTCCCGGGAGCCCCGCCGGCTCCCGGGACCGGTGCGTCACCACGCGACGGGAAGCTCCCGCAGGCCGCGGACCAGCAGGCCGGTCTTCCACGGCAGGTCCTTCTCGTCGACCGCCAGCCGCAGCTCCGGCAGCCGGCCGAGCAGCGTGCGCAGCGCGACCTGCAGCTCCATGCGGGCCAGCTGGGCGCCGAGGCAGTGGTGCACGCCGTGGCCGAAGCCGACGTGCGGGTTGGCCTCGCGGGTGAAGTCGAGGTCGTCCGCGCCGCCGAACACCGAGGCGTCCCGGTTGGCCGACGACAGCGCCGGGATCACCGGTTCGCCGGCGCGGATCCGCACCCCGCCCAGCTCCAGGTCCTCGGTGGCGTAGCGGGCGAACGCCGCGGCGGCGCCGAGCGGCACGTACCGCAGCAGCTCCTCCACGGCGCCCGGGATGAGCCCCGGGTCGTTCCTGAGCTCCGCCAGCTTCGCCGGGTGGGTCAGCAGCACGTACATGAAGTTGGAGATCTGGGTGACCGTGGTCTCGTGACCGGCCGCAAGCAGGCCCGCGGCCAGCTGCACCATCTCCTGCTCGCTCAGCCGGTCCTCGTTGTCGCGGGCCAGCACCAGCGCGCCGATCAGGTCGCCGGTCGGCGTCACCCGCCGCTGCGCGATCAGCCCGGCCATGTACGCGTGCAGGCTGTCCAGGTACTCGCCGATCCGCTCCGGCGGCAACGAGGTGGTGGAGACGATCGCCTCGGACCACGTCCGGAACAGGTGCTGGTCCTCCGGCGGCACCCCCAGCAGCCGGCAGATCACGCGTACCGGGAGCGGGGTGGAGAAGTCCTCCACCAGGTCGGCGGGCGGTCCCGCCGAGACCATCGCGTCGACCAACTCGTTCGCGATCTCGGTGGTGCCGGGCCGCAGCTCCTCCACCCGGCGGGCGGTGAACGCCTTGGCCACCAGCCGGCGCAGCCGGCTGTGGTCCGGCGGGTCCATCGCCAGGATCCCGGTGCCGATCTGGCGGGGCGTGGTGCGGGGCTCGTCGCGGCCGGTCGCGGCGGACCGGCTGAACCGGGGGTCGGCGAGGACGGTCTTCACGTCCTGGTGCCGGGTGGCCAGCCAGGCCTCCTCGCCGAACGGCAGCCGGACCCGGGTCACCGGCTCCTCGTGGCGCAGGTGGGCGTACAGGGGGTCGAGGTCGAGGCGGTCGGGGTCGCTGAACGGGTACGTACGCGCCGCACCGGCCTGCCGGGTGTCTGACATGCGTGCTCCTGCCATCGCGGACGATCGGGATCTAGACACGCTGAGCTATAGGGCAAGCACGGATCGTAATAGATGGGCATCGCTGCGCGGAACCCCGGCGGCGGCCGCGGCCGCCGCGGGCCGTATCGTGCGGCGCGCCGTCATTCGGAGGAGGAGCCACGTCCATGTACGACCACCAGCAGCCCCAGCAGTCGTGGGGGGCGCCGCAGGGCGGGGGCGCGATCGCGCTGACGCTCAAGTTCCACCCGCTCGCGTTCATGCTGGGCCTGTTCAAGCCGCAGGTGGAGATCGACGGTCACCCGGCCGCGAACGCGTGGGGCCGTACGGTCCTGCCCGTCCCCGCCGGCCAGCACCACGTCCACGTGCACGTGCCGTACCTGTTGCCCTCCCGGGTGGGTGTCGCCGATCTGGGTGTCACCGTCCAGCCCGGCCAGACGGTCGAGCTGGAGTACCGCGCGCCGATGATCGCCTTCATGCGCGGCGCGATGGGCGCTCCGCCGCAGAAGTATCCCGGCATGGGTTTCACCATCGCGATGCTCGTCGTGGTCGCCGTGCTGCTGCTCTGCGTCTGCGGTGGCATCCTCGTCGCCGCGATGAGCGGTGGTGACTCGAGCACCGCGAGCGGGCTGCCGGCCGTGGTGGCCGCCGCATTCACCGGCGGCAATGGGCATTGCTCTGGGTGATCGGGCGGTTGCTTTCCGCGGCTCGCGGATGCGCGGCCCGCGTTGGTAGCATGCCGCCGTTCTAGGAGGTCTCGGTGACGGACAATCGGATGAAGGATCGCGTGAAGGTCATGTTCAACGGGACCCACCCCGAAGGCGCCACGTCGGAGCACGCTCTCATCAACCCCAACGGCCAGGGCGTGCCGTCGGCGCAGGCGTTGCAGGTGCTGACCATGGCGCAGCGCACCGCCGAGGAGCACCTCTCGCGGGCGCAGCACGAGGCCGACAAGATCCGCACCGAGGCGCTCGCCGCGGCCGAGGAGATCGGCCGCGAGGCGCAGATGCACGCCCACAACGTGCGCCGCGAGGCCGAGCAGGTGCTGCTCGACGCCCGGGCCGCCGCCGAGCAGACCGCCCGCGACGCCCAGATGCGCGCCGAGGAGGCCCAGCGCAGCGCCGCCAAGGTGGTGCTGGAGGCGCGCGGCGAGGCGGGCCGGATCACCGCCGACGCCCAGGCCAACGCCGACCAGCTGCGCCTGGCCGCGCAGCAGCGCTACGACGACGTGGTCGGCAGCCTCGGCGCCCGGCGCGAGGCGCTGCAGCAGCAGATCGAGGCCCTGGAACGGTTCGACCGCGAGTACCGCGCCCGGCTGACCGGCTTCATGCAGACCCAGCTGCGCGCGCTCTGGGTCGACCAGCCGCAGGTCGCCGGCGAGCTCCCGCACGAGGAGGAGGCGGCCGTGGTGGCGGAGGTCGTCGAGGACGCCGAGCCGGAGCTGGACGAGGACGAGGCCGCCGGGGACGACGAGGACGTGCGGGCCGGCCGGCACGGCGTTCACGCGTCGCGCGACGAGTAGACCCGCTCCCCGGCGACGTAGGTGATCGCCACCCGGGCCGCGGCGATCTCCTGCGGCGGCCCGGCCAGCGGGTCCCGGTCGAGGACCACCAGGTCCGCGCGGTCACCCGCGCTCAGCGTGCCGCTGTCGTCGAGATGATTCACGTACGCCGACCCCGACGTGTACGCGCGCAGCGCGGTGGCCACGTCCAGCCGCTGCCCGGGCAGGAACGCCGGCCGGTCCTGGCCGGGCAGCACCCGGTTCACCGCCACGTGCACGGCTTGCAGCGGGTCCGGGCTGCTCACCGGCCAGTCGCTGCCCGCGGCCAGGCGCGCGCCGGCGCGGTGCAGGTCCCCGAACGGGTATTGCCACCCGGCCAGCTGCGGGTCGAGGAACGGGATGGTCAGCTCGTCCATCTGCGGCTCGTGCGCGGCCCACAGCGCCTGCAGGTTCGCGGTCGCGCCGAGCGGGCGGAACCGGCGTACGTCCTCCGGGTGGACGACCTGCAGATGCGCGAGGTGCGGACGGGTGTCGCCCGGTCCGTTGGCCGCGCGGGCGGCCGCGACCGCGTCGAGGGCCGCGCGGACCGCCCGGTCGCCCAGCGCGTGGAAGTGCGCCTGGAAGCCGAGCCGGTCCAGCTCGGTCACGTAGCCGGGCAGGGCGGCGAAGTCGATGAAGGACAGCCCGCTGTTGGCCGTCGGGTGCCCGCACGCGTCGCGGTACGGGGCGGTCATCGCGGCGGTGAAGTTCTCGGCGACGCCGTCGAGCATGAACTTGACCGTGCCGCACCGCAGCGGCCCGACGGTGAACCTGTCCCGCTTGTCCACCAGGGAGGGGATCTGCGCGGCGCCGAGCTCGCGGTCCCACCACAGTGCCCCGACGACCGGAGAGACCAGCGTCCCGTCCGTCGCCGCGGTCAGGTAGGCGTCCGAGACGTCCGGGTAGCCGTTGGTGGCGCACAGCATCGCGTCCTGCCACGCGGTCACCCCGAGCGAGTGCAGCAGCCGCTGCGCCCGCAGCAGCCCGGCCAGCCGGTCGGCCGGGGTGGCGGCCGGGACCAGCGCGGCGACGAGCGCCATCGCGCCCTCCTGCAGCCCGCCCGCCGGCTCGCCGCCGGCTTCGCGGTCGATCCGGCCGTCGGCGGGGTCGGGCGTACGGGCGGTGACGCCGGCCAGCTCCAGCGCCCGGCTGTTGACCCACGCCGCGTGGTGGTCGCGGTTCATCAGGAACACCGGACGGCCGGGGACCACCTCGTCGAGCAGGCCCCGGCCGGGTACGCCGCCCGGGAAGCTCTCCATCGACCAGCCGCCCCCGGCGATCCACTCCTGGTCCGGGTGCGCGTCCGCGTACGCCCGGACCCGGCGCAGGTACTCGCCGACGTCGGTCGTGCCGCTGAGGTCGCACTGGCCCAGCTCCAGCCCGCCGAGCACGGCGTGCACGTGCGCGTCCTGGAACCCCGGCAGCAGCAGCCGCCCGCGCAGGTCCACGACCTCCGTACGCGGGCCCGCCAGCTCGCGCACCTCGTCGTGGCCGGTCGCCAGGATCCGGCCGTCGCGCACGAGCAGGGCGCTCGCGTCCGTACCGAATAGCGGCCCGCCGGTGAAGAGCAGATCCATGCCGGCAGCATCGCACGAAGGTGTTGACCTGGAGCGCGCTCCAGGTCCTAGCGTCATCTGCGTGCAGACGATGGAACTGGGGCGCACCGGCGAGCAGGTGAGCGTGCTCGCCCTCGGCGCCATGCAGATGGGAAACGCGACGAACGAGGCCGACTCCGTCCGGATCCTGGACCGCTATCTCGACGTGGGCGGGTCGTTCATCGACACCGCCGACTGCTACGAGTGGTGGGCCCGGCGGGACAGCCGCGGCGGGGAGAGCGAGGAGCTGCTCGGCCGGTGGCTGCGCGCCGGCGGCCGGCGGGACCGGGTCTTCCTCGCCACCAAGGGCAGCGCGCTGCCGCACTACTCGCCGCAGCTGTGGGACGCCGGCGGCACGGCGAACTGGGACCTGGCCCGGCGCACCTTCGCCGGGGCGGGCGCGCAGACCCTGCGGGACGCGCTCGACGGCAGCCTGAGGCGGCTCGGCACCGACCACGTCGACCTCTACTACATCCACGTGGACGACCGGACCACCCCGCTGGAGGAGACCCTCGAGACGCTGGCCGGCTTCGTCCGGGCCGGCAAGGTACGCCACCTGGGCTGGTCGAACGTACGGACGTGGCGGCTCGAGCGCATCCGGCAGCTGTGCGAGCGCAACGGCTGGCCGCTGCCCGTCGCCGTGCAGCAGCAGCACACGTACCTGCGCCCGCGCGGTGGCGTGGACAACGTGTCGATCGTGGGCGCCGAGCAGCTCGACTACCTGCGCGAGCACGACGACCAGACGCTCGTGGCGTACTCGCCGATCCTCAAGGGCGTCTACGACGACGCCGCCAAGCGCGGCGGCCACTGGGCGATGGAGTCGTACGCCGGCCCGGACGCCGAGGCGCGCCTCGCGGTGCTGGCCGAGGTCGCGGGGGAGACCGGCGTGACCCCGAACCAGCTCGTGCTGGCCTGGCTGCTGCACCAGAGCGGCCCGCGGGTGCTGCCGCTGATCGGCCCGCGCACGCCCCGGCAGCTCGAGGACGCCCTGCCGGCGCTGGACGTCAAGCTGACGCCCGAGCAGCTCAGCCGTCTGGACGCTGCCTAGAGCCGCGCGCTAGCCGTGTTTGGACTCGAGTCGTCCCAGCCGGTTGCCGGCTCCCGCCAGATCCGCCCGGACCGCCGCCCACCCGGCGTCGTCCATGCCGAGCGCGTGCCGCAGGTACGCGAGCGTCACCCGCTGGATCAGGGCGACGCGCTCCGGGTCCTCGTCCGTCGTCTCCCGGACCTCGTAGCCGGCGATCCCGCCCAGCGAGTGTTCCGCCCCGAACAGGGTGAGCAGGCTCTTCTCGCCCGGGCTCAGCGCGTACGGGTCGGCGAGCCACTCCGGGCCGCGCACGGACAGCGGGGAGTCGTCCTTGTCGCCGGCCACCACGAGCGCCGGCGTGGTCATGGTGGCGAAGCTCGGGTTCATGAAGGGGAAGTGCTCGGCCGCGTACGGCGACAGGTCGGCGCCGCCCTTTCCGGCCGTGGCGAGCAGCACGCCGGCACTGACCCGCGGATCGGACAGGTCCTCCCCGGCCCCGGCCGGTGGTAGAACGCGCAGGCCCAGCAGGTTGCCCGCCGTCTGGCCGCCGAAGGAGTGCCCCGCCGCGGCGATCCGGCGCCGGTCGATCCGGCCGGCGAGGCCGGGGACGGCGGCCTCCAGCTCGTCGAGCCGGTCGAGGACGAGGCGCAGGTCGTCGACGCGCAGCCGCCAGATCTCCGGGGTACGCGGATCGTCCGGCGGGAGCGCCACCGTCCGGGAGTCGAGGTGGGTCGGCTGGATCACCACGAAGCCGTTCGCCGCCCAGTGGTCGGTCAGGGGCCCGTACCCGTCCAGCGAGGAGCCGTACCCGTGCGAGAAGAGGATGATCGGCAGCTCGGCGCCGTCGGCAGGCGCGGAGACCTTGACGTGCAGGTGCCGGCCCCGGTGGGGCGCGGTCAGGACGATCGGCTTCACCGATACGACGGGCATGGGGACTCCAGTTAAGTGGGACAACGTCCCGCTTAAGATATGGGACACTGTCCCGGTTGGCAATGCGGGAGAGAGGGACGCGGTGTGGTGAGCGACGCGGCGCGTCCCAAGCGGGCGGACGCGCGGCGCAACGAGAAGGCGCTGCTCGACGCCGCGGCCGCGGTGTTCGTCGCGGCGGGCGTGGAAGCGCCGATCCGGGACATCGCGGCCCGCGCCGGCGTCGGGACGGCCACGATCTACCGCCACTTCCCGACCCGGGCGGACCTCATCGTCGCCGTCTACCGGCACCAGGTGGAGACGCTCGCCGCGGAGGGGCCGGCGCTGCTGGCGAGCGGCGTGGCCCCGTACGCCGCCCTGAGCCGCTGGCTCGACCTGTTCGTCGACTTCGTGATCACCAAGCAGGGGCTCGCCACCGTGCTGCAGTCCGACGACCCCTGTTACGACCCGCTGCACTCCTACTTCCTCGACAAACTGGAGCCGGTGTGCACCGGGCTGCTCGATGCCGCGGCCGGGGCGGGGGAGATCCGCTCCGGGCTGGACGCGTACGAGCTCATGCGGGGGATCGGGAGTCTGTGCGCGGGCGCCGGGAGCAGCCGCCGGTACGAACCGCGCCGGCTCGTCGGGCTGCTCGTGGCGGGTCTGCGCCGGCCGGACTGACTACCGCCCCGACACCGCCGTGCGGATGGCGTCGGCGACCACGTCCACCGCAATCGCGCGTACCAGATCAAGGTCTGCCGCCTCGGCCGCCTCGCCCGTGGCGAGCGCGACCACCGCGTCCCCGTCATAGCGCGAGTGCGCCGGATGGATGGCCCGCGCGAAGCCGGTGTGACCGCTCTGCGCCAGCAGGAAACAGTCGTTCTTGGACAGTGCCGCATCCGTCAGGACGACGCCGATCGTGGTGTTCTGCATACCGAACGCGGCAGCGGGCCGCGCGGGCGCCGCGTCGGCGGCGAACAGCGGGTCGCCGCCGGGGCCGAGCACGTCGCCCCAGGCGTTGACGACGACGACCGCCGCCACCCGGGCCGGCCCGGCGTCGCGGACGGCCCAGCCCACGCCGCCCGGGTCGAGCCGGTCGCGCCACTTGCCGGTCGACGCGCCCGTGCCGGCGCCGGCCCGGCCCGTGCCGAACGGCTCGCCGTCCCACGCGGCCCGCGCCGCGGCCCGTCCAGCGGCCGCATCCGGCGGGCCGGCGGTGCGTGGCGGGCCAACGGTGTGCGGGGCGCCGGTCGCGGCCGGCGGGCCGGAGCGGACCGAGGCGTCGAAGATCGACATGCCGATGACGATCGGGACCGGCCCCGCCGGGGTGGGGAAGCCCGCGCCGCGCTCGCGCAGCGCACCCATGACGCCGTCGCCCGCGGCCAGGCCGAACGCCGAACCGCCCGAGAGCACCACCGCGTCCACCCGGTCGACCAGCCGCGTCGGCTCGAGCAGCGCGAACTCGCGGGTCGCCGGCGCGCCCCCGCGGACCTCGCCGGACGCGACGGTGCCCGGCGGCGGGAGGATCACGGTCACGCCGGTGCCGTCGCCGGTCCAGTGCCCGGCGTACGCGGAGAGCAGCTGCGGTGCGGCCACCCTCCGATCATGCCTCAGGGTTTGCGGGCGACGGCCCCGTACTCGTCGACCTCGCGCAGCTCCTCCGGCGTCGCGTCCGGGGCCGGCCGCCACCGCGAGCAGGGCACCAGGCCGGGCTCCACCACCTCGAGGCCCTCGAGGAACGTGGCCAGCTGCTCGGGCGTGCGCAGGTGGTACGACAGCGGGGCGTTCGCGTTCCACACCGCGATCGCCTCCTCGAACGCCGGCCCGTCGAGCACGTTCGTGCCGTCGGCGGTCACCAGGTAGCTGCCCGACGGCAGGCCGGCCAGGAGCCGCCGGACGATCCCGGCCGCCTCGCCCAGGTCGGGCACGTGGCCGAGGATGTTCATGAGGATGAGGCCGACCGGCTGGGACAGGTCCAGCGTGCCGCGCCCGGCCAGCTCGAGGATCCGCTCCGGGTCGTGCAGGTCGGCGTCGAGATACTCAGTGGCGCCCTGCGACGTGCCGGTCAGCAGGGCGCGGGCGTACGCGAGCACCATCGGGTCGTTGTCCACGTACACGATGCGGGCCTGCGGCAGGACGGCCTGCGCGACCTGGTGGGTGTTGTCCACCGTGGGCAGCCCGGTGCCGATGTCGAGCAGCTGGCGGATGCCCCGCTCGCCCACCAGGAACCGCACGGCGCGGGTGAGGAAGCCGCGCGAGCTGCGGGCCACCACCTCGATGTCCGGATAGAACCGGCTGAACTCGTCACCGACCTCCCGGTCGGCGCGGAAATTGTCCTTGCCGCCGAGCCAGTAGTTCCACACCCGCGCGGAGTGCGGCACGGACTCGTCGATCCCGGGGCGCTCGGTGCTCACCCCGCCAACCCTAGGGTCTGCGAGGCGCGGCGTCACTGGCCCGGCGGCAAGAACCGTCCACCATCGACGAGTTGATCAGCGCTGCGCGGCGGCGAGGGCCACGCGGAGCTTGTCCGCGTCGGCCGGGGTGCCGGCCGGGTCGTCGAACGAGCCGTACGGGGCGCCGTACGCCGGGGTGTCCGGCTGGAGCCGCCAGCTGTCGGCGAGCGAGCCGGCGTCGACCGTGTCGTAGCCGAGGGAGTCGAGGAAGGCCGCCACGGCGCGCTTGGCGTCGGCGTCGTCGCCGGCGATCGTCAGCGCGGAGCGGTCCGGCGCGCCGGCGGGGCGGGCGAGGGAGCCGAGGTGGCGGAAGAAGATGTTGTTGAACACCTTGACCACCCGGGCGTCGCCGAGGTGCTTCTGCACGAGCTCGCTGCTGGTGACGGTGTCCGCGTCGAGCTCGGCGAACTGGCCGTCGCGCTGCGGGTAGTAGTTGGTGGTGTCGATGACCACCTTGCCGGCCAGCGGCTCGGCGGGCAGGTCCGGGTACGCCTTGAACGGCACCGTCGCCACCACGAGGTCGCCGGCGGCCGCGGCGTCGGCGGGGCGGGCGGCGCGGGCGCGCGGGCCGAGCTCGCCGGCCAGGTCCTGGAGGGTCTCGGGTCCGCGGGAGTTGCTGAGCACCACGTCGTGGCCGGCGGCGACCGCCAGCCGTGCCACGGTGCCGCCGATGTTCCCGCTGCCGATGAAACCGATCGTCGTCATACCCGCGCCCAACCGCCGGCCGGTCCCGGGGATTCCGCCGTCCGTGGCGGTGTCGCGTGCGCCACGTCGGCGGCCGGCGCGACCGCCTGCCAGAATGGCTGATCATGGAGTGGTGGTGGACGGCGGGCGTCGCGGTGCTGTTCGGGGCCGGGTTCGCGGTCGCCGCGGCGCCGCGGCTGCGGGCGGCCGCGCTGGATCGGCGTACGGCATGGTCGTCGGCGCGGGCCGCGATCGCGACCGCCGCGGTGAGCCGGGACGCCTGCCCGGCCCGCGTCGCCGAGGCGGAGGGACTGCTGACGCGCGCCGAGACGATAGCCGCCGGCCGGGGTGGCGTGGCCGCCGCGCGGCAGGCGGGGGAGCTGGCCCGGCAGGCGGACCGGCTGTGGCGGGCGGCTGTGCATGGCTGACCGCCGCCTGCGCGAGGCGGCGCGGTGGGTCGCGCTGGCCGCCGCCGTCGCCGTTCTGGTGATCTTCGTGGTCGCCCAGCGGCAGAGCGCCGACGTGAGCTACGGCCGATCGCCGTCGACCTCCGCCGGGGTCACCGAGGGTGCCGCGGGGGAGCTGAGCGACGCCACCGTGCCGTCGGCCGAGCAGATGACCGCCATGATCAACAAGACCGACGTGGTCCGGCTGCCCGGTTCGGTCGCGCGGTGGGACGAGGACCGGGTACGCGCCGCGATGGGCGCCGAGCGGATGCGGATCCTGGTCGCGCCGCCGGGTCTCGACAAGGCCGAGCGCGACCGGGTACGCGACGTGCGCGACGCCACCATCCGCGTGATCGGCACCGAGGTGACCGGCGGGGCGTACCAGGCGACGGGGGACTCCCTCGACGACTGGCGCGCCGAGTTCGCCGCCGGTGACGTCACGAACCTGCTCATCACGCTGATCGCGGGTCTGCGGGAGCAACCGCCGCCGGCCGACGCCGACGGTGTGCGGTGGCGCGAGCCGGCCGCGGCCGAGGTCGCGGCGGTGGCGGCGCAGCTGCGGCGTACCGGGCTCTACACCGCCCCGGGAGCCACGCTGACGGAGGTACCCGGCCAGAACGCGTTCCCCGGCCGCGAGCCGCTGTACGTCGCACAGCCCCGCCAGTCCTCCGACGCGCCGCTGGTGCGCTACGGGCCCGCGCTCACCCGGCTGTTCCCGGGCCGGCCGATCGTCGAGCTGCACGGCGACTGGATCGAGTACCACGGCCCGGACGCCGGCGACTTCGCGGAGGTGGCGGCCGCCGGGTTCTACGCGCAGTTCGGCGACCGGCTCAGCCGGTACGCGTACCCGCAGGCCAACGTGCTGGGCGCGTACCTCGGGCGGGTGACCGACGTGCGGTACGCGGGGCTGTTCGACCGGCCGTTGCCGTACCGCCCGGCCGATCCGCTGCGGGTGGCCCTGCCCGTGCTGCCGTGGCTCTTCGTCGCCTGCGTGGGCGTGTTCTTCGCATTGTCGATGCGGTCCCTGCTGCGCCCGCTGCGCCGGCCGCGCGCGCGGCGGGAGCACGGCACACCCGCCCGCCTCGCCGGCTTGACCGCGCTGGCCGTGGAGATGTCCGCGCTCACCGACAGCCGCAGCGAGTCCGCGCTGACCCGGGGCATCACCGCGCTCACCGCAGCCCGGTCCGCGCTCGACGACGACCTGCCCGAGACCCACGTACGCTCGCTGCTCACCGACGCCGAGGCCGACCTGGACCAGGCCGCCCGGCTGCTGCCGTACCCGGGATATCGCCCGGCCGACTACCTGCGGGAGCGGCTCGCATGAGCCGGATCCGCAGGTTCCTGGCCACGCCGTTCGGTCTCGCCGTGCTGGCGTGCCTCGCGCTGGCCGGCTGGGCGCTGTGGTCCGGCGGCGTCCTGGACGGGCCGGACGCCCGCGACGTGCGCACCTCGTCGGTGTACGCGGCGCCCGGCACCGGCCTGGACGAGGCCGCCGCGGAACGGGTCGTCGGCAACCGGCGCCTCGTCGTGCTGCTCCTCGAGCCGGGAGCGGACCTGCGCGCGGGCTGCGACCGGGTCCGGCACGCCGCGGACGGCACGCTCGTGCTGGTCCTGGCCCGCGACGGCGACGAGTACGAGCGGTACGCGTGCACGCTGCTGCCCGGGGTGGACGACGAGAACTTCGGGCGCGCGTTCGTGGCCGAGACGACCATCGGCCGGGGCGTGGACCAGTTCCCGGACCGGCCCCTGGAGGCGCTCAAGGTCGTCGTGGTCAACTACGACACGCTCGTGCGCTCCGGCACGGTGCCCGACGGCGCGCGCACGATCAGCCCGTCCCTGCCGCGCTACCTGGTCGCGGCGGCGGCGGTCCTGGCGGTGCTGGTCGGCTCGGCCGTCGTGTTCGTGGCCGGTCGCCGGGCCGGCCGGCTGGCCGTGGACCGCCGCGACCGCCTCGCCGAGGCCGGCGACGCCAGGACGGCGCTGAGCGCGGCGGCGGCGGTCCTCGCCCAGCAGATCATCGACCTGGACGAGTGGGCCGGCACGGTCGGCAACGACGCGTACCGGCGCCGCTATCGGCGGCTGGTCTCGGACTACACGGCCATCCTCGGCGAGATCGCGACCGCCGACGCGGACCGGGCCGCCGAGCTCACCGCCCGGGTGGAGGCGCTCACCGTCAAGGCCCGCCGGCTCGCCGCCTGACCGGCTGCACAGACGCCGGCACCCCACGCGGGGGTGGTCGCGTGGGGTGCCGCCGGTCCCGGGGGGCGCGGGACGTCGTGGGGTCGTCCGAGGTCAGGAGAAGCGGTCGGCGAGCCAGTTCGCGACCGTGTCCACGGAGGCGAAGACCGCGCCGTCGTGGGTCTCGCCGTCGAGGGTGATGAACTCGACCGGCTGGCGGTACCGGCTGAGGCTGTCCATCAGCGGGCCGGCCGTGATGGCGTACGGGACCGCCTCGTCGGCGGTGCCCTGCACGATGAGGATCGGGGCGCTCGGGGCCGTGCCGCCCGGGTTGCCGTACTGGGCGAGCTTGGTGATCACGGCCTGCGGGACGACGCCGCCCGGCACGAGCTGCTCCGGGGTGAGCGGGGCGTACGCGGCCAGGATCTCGTTGAGGCAGCCGCTCTGCAGCACGCCCGACTTCTGCTTGGCCGGGGCGGCGAGGTAGGTGTCCGGCTTGAAGGTGGGCTCGACCGCGTTGATGCCGTACAGGGCCATGACGAGGTAGCCCTGCCCCGGGGTGCCGGGGATGTCCGGCGCGATCAGGTCGAGGTTGGACGCCGGGGCGATCGTGGCCACGCCGCGGAGCACGAGCGAGCCGTCGTACGAGGGCGCCAGCTGGCCGGCGAAGAGCGCGCCCTGCCCGCCCTGTGAGTGCCCGTCGACGGCGTAGTCGGTGGTCAGCGCCGGGTCGAGGTTCCGGGCCGCCTTGACGCTGTCGATGATGGAGCGGCCCTCGCTGGCGCCGACCAGGTACGGGTGCGCCTCCGGCGTGCCGAGGCCGGGGTAGTCGGGCGCGGCGACCGTCCAGCCCTTGCGGAGCAGCGCGGCGATGGCGGCCCGCGCCTCCGGCCAGAAGACCGTCTGGGCGGCGGACGGCGCGCACTTGTCGGCGAGGCCGGTGGTGCCGTGGCCCCAGGCGACCGTCCGGTTGGTCTTGCCGGTCTTCGGGGTCAGGATCAGCCCGGTCGCCACGGTGGCGGCGCCGGAGACGTTCGTGGTCACGTATGCGATGCGTTTGCCGGTGGCCAGCGGCGCCAATTCCGACGGCAGTGAGGCGGTGCTGGAAAGCAGAACGGTGCCGGGTGCGGTGACCGCGTTCGCCGTGCCGGCGGAGGCGGCGACGGTGCCGAGAACGGCGAGGAGCGTCACCTGGACGGCGGCGGCCCATCTGACGGCGAGTCGCCGCCCGAAAGCATTCCTCATGTATTTCTGCCTTTCCGGAAATGGGCGCGGAGGAACCGCGTGGAAATAGGATGGGAAAGAAGAGCTTCTCAGGCGAGGTGGTCGGCGATGCGGCGCAACGCGGTGATGGTCTCGCGGTCGCGTGCCGGATCGTCCTCGGTGGGCCAGGCGCTGCACTTGACGATGACCACGTCGGCGGCGGGGTCGACGAAGAGGTACTGGCCGTGGACGCCGAGGCCGGTGAACGCGTTGAAGCAGGTCTCGCCGAGGGTCCACCACTGGTTGGCGTACCCGTAGTGGTCGTAGCCGCTGGGGCCGAGCGCGCCGACGGCGAGGTGCGGGGCGTCGGCGCCGCGGCTGCGGCGCACCCAGTCGCCGGGCACGATCTGGCGGTCCCCGGCGACGCCGCCGCGGGCCATCATGAGCCCGACGCGGGCCAGGTCGCGGGCGGTGGCGTTGAACGCGCCGGCGCCGATGGCGGTGCGCGGCTCGGAGCGGCTCAGCCCGTAGTACGCGTCCCGCTCGGCGCCGATGCGGCTCCAGAGCCGGTCGGAGGCGTACGCGGCCAGCGTCAGCCCGGTGGCGGCCTCCAGCACCCAGCCGAGGACCTGGGCGTCGAAGGTGGAGTAGTTGAAGCGCTCCCCGATGCCGGCCGTACGCGGCGCGGCGCGGATGATCCCGGCCACGTCGCCGCCGCTGAGCACGGCCCGCTCGAAGCGCCGGATGAAGCTGTCGGTGCCGTCCCAGGTCTCGAGGTCGCCGACGCCGCTGCTCATGTCGAGCAGGTCGGCGAGGGTGGTGCCCTCGTACGCCGTGCCGAGGAAGTCCGGCCGGTAGTCGGTGACCAGGTCCTTCACGCTGCCGATGGCGCCCTCGGCGAGCGCGATGCCCACCAGGATCGACGTGATCGACTTGGACAGTGAGAACAGCTGCATGCGGACCCGCGGACCGGCGAAGGCGCCGGGGTAGCTCTCGTGGACGATCGCGCCGCGGTGCAGCACCACGAACGCCGTGGTGTACGTGCGCCGGTGCAGGTCGGCGAGGCTGTGGTCGCGATCGTCGAAGCGGTAGGTGAGGTTGAGCGGCAGGTGCTCGACCGGCAGCGGCCGGGCGGTGGCGCCGCGCCGGACCGGCTCGGTCGGGATCAGCCAGTTCATGTGGGTGAAGGTGAACTCGTTGAACGGGCGGCGCATGACCCGATCGCTCTGGCGCTCCCACCACGAGGGCTGCTGGTACGCCGGGAGGACCGGGTGCTCCGTCGTGCTCGTCATGTCATTCCCCGCTGTCGTCGAAGGTACGAGCGGTCGGCCGCGCTGTGTTCGAGACGTCTCGGAAGTGTTCACGCAGGGCTCGCCCGCTGGGTTCAGACACGGGCTCGAGGTAGCTGTTGAGGATGCCGAGCACGGCCATCCCCACCAGGTTGTCGTCGGGCGACTCGCCGATGATCCCGGCGCCGGGGTCGCCGAGGTGGTGCAGGGCGAAGCCCTCGGTGACCGCGGCGAGCATGTACGCCAGCTGGTCGAGGGTCACGCCGGGGCGCAGCTGGAAGCCGCGGGAGGCGAACGTGGACTCGTAGATCTTCTTCCAGGGCTCCAGCGCGCCGGCGTAGCTGTTCGCGATCGCGTCGTGGATGCCGTCGTTGCGGTCGGCCGTGGCCACCATGATCAGCTGGAGCCGGAACAGCGGCATCCGGCAGATCGCCTGCAGCTCGGCGTAGGTCGCGCGGTCGATGGCGTCGACGAAGCTCTCCTCGTCGTCCAGCCAGCCGCGGGTCTCGACCTCCGCGTCGTACTGCGGGTCGTAGCTCATCGCGTGGAACATGAACGTGAGCAGGTCGTTCAGGTAGTCGTCGTGGGTGGCCCAGGTGGCGCGGTAGGGTCCGTCGCCCTTCTGGCGCAGGAACGGCGGCTCGAGGTTCTCCATCTCCTTCGACAGCGCCCGCTCGGTGAGGAAGCGCAGCCCGGACCAGTACTGCTTGCGTCCGTCCGCCTCCGCCGCCCGTTCGCAGGCGCCGAGGTTCTGCTCGATGAGGTTCGCGCCGGCCTTGAGGTACGACGCGACCTTCGGCGAGTTCACCAGCGCCGCCCGGGTCGCCTCGCGGACGCCCTTGACGCGCGTGACGATGCCGGAGAAGTCCTGGTTATACGGGTAAGGCAGATCCTTCTTGCCGAGCGTCATGAACCGATTCTTTGTCCGGTCGCGCCGCGGGGACAAGTGCGCGGGTGCGTAGTACTCGGAGTCTAGGCCTCGGCAATTGTCGACCGGCGCAGATATCGCTTTCCGTAACGCTCCAATTACTCTGAGGAATTGTCAGGCGGCGGTCACGGCGTGCCGCAGGTGTTCGCGGCTGGAGTGATCCGCCACCAGCGTCCCGACGTCCAGGATCAGCGCTATCTCGCCGCTGCCCAGGATCGTCGAGCCGCTGATGCAGCGCAACCGGCTGAACAACACGCCCAGCGGTTTGATCACCGTCTGCAGCTCGCCCAGCAGCGTGTCCACCACCAGGCCCGTACGCTGGCCCGACTGCTCGACGATGACGACGTTCTGCCGCCGCGCCGGCTCGCCCGGTATCCCGAACAGCTCCCGCAGCCGGATGAACGGCAGCACCTCGCCGCGCAGGTTCATGCAGTCGCGCCCGGGCTGGCTGGGCGGCAGCTCCACGCACTCGGTGACCCGGTCGAGCGGCACGATGAACCACGACGAGCCCACCCCGACCAGGAACCCGTCGATGATGGCCAGGGTCAGCGGCAGCCGGATCCGGATCGTGGTGCCGACCCCGCGGGCCGTCTCCACCTCGATGCTGCCGCGCAGCGCGGTGACGTTGCGGCGCACGACATCCATGCCCACGCCGCGGCCGGACAGGTTGGACACCGTCTCGGCGGTGGAGAAGCCGGGCTCGAAGATGAGGTCGTACACCTCGGCGTCGGTCAGCGCCGTACCCGCGGCGACCACCCCGCGCTCCACCGCCTTGTCCAGGATCTTGTCCCGGTTGAGCCCGCGGCCGTCGTCGCCGACCTCGATCACGATGCTGCCCGCGTCGTGGTACGCGTTGAGCCGCAGCGTGCCCTTGGCGGACTTGCCGTACCGCTGTCGCTCGGCCGGCGCCTCGATGCCGTGGTCGAGCGAGTTGCGCACCAGGTGCAGCAGCGGGTCGCTGATCCGCTCGACGAGGGCCTTGTCCATCTCGGCGTCGCCGCCGGTGATCACGAGCGACACCTCCTTGCCCAGCTCCAGGCACACGTCGCGGACCACGCGCTCGAAGCGGCGCAGGGTCGTGCCGATGGGCACCATGCGCAGGGCGAGCGCGCTGTGCCGTACCTCGTCGACCAGCCGCATGACCTCGCTCTGCGCCTCCCCGCCGCCGCCCGCGCGTACCGCGGTGCTGGACTGCGCGATCACCAGCTCGCCGACCAGGTCGATGAGCCGGTCCAGGCGGGCCGCGTCGATGCGGATGGTCTGGGTGTCCTGGGTCCGGGTCTCCGCCGTCTTGCGCTGGCGGTTCAGGGCGGCGTCCACGATGGGCCGCGGGACGATGCCGTGCTCCACCAGGATCTCGCCGATCGGCACCGGCTGGGTGCCGCTGCGCACCGCCTGCTCCTGCTGGATGCGCAGCGCGTCCGCCATCTCCAGCTCGGTGACCGCGCCGCTGCCGATGAGCACGTCACCCAGCCGCTCGCTCTCCGGCATCGCGCGGATCGCGCGCACGTACGCGTCGAACTGCCGCTCGGCCGGCACGATCCGGATGTCGCTGTCCTCGCGGACGAACTCGAAGACGGCCTCGATCTCCTCCTTCGGCGCGCCGGTGCTCAGCTCGACCTCGAACCCGAGGTAACACGTCTCCGGGTCCATCTCCTCGGCGACCGGCAGCGCGTCGTCCTGCGCGGTCACCGCGGTCACCGTGCCGATCGTGGACAGGTAGCGCAGGAACGACAGGGGGTCCATGCCGTTGCGCAGGCTGTCGGGACCGAACCGCAGGGTCAGGAGCCAGGCCCGCTCCTCGGCCTCGGCGTCGTCCCCGGCCGCGTCGGGCCGCCGGGCCGCGGATCCATCGGCGCCGTCCGGAAGGTACGGCTCCAGCCCCGCGAGCAGCCGCGCCCCGTCGGCGGCCTGCGCGGCGTCCGGCTCCAGCCGGCCCGCGGCGAGCCCCTCGATCATCGCCCCGATGTGGTCGGCGCACGGCAGCAGCGTGCTCACCAGCCCGGGCGACACGTCCAGATCCCCTTCGCGTACGGAGCCCAGCACGGTCTCCAGCACGTGCGTGAACCCGACGAGGTGCTGCAGCCCGAACAGCCCGGCCGAGCCCTTGAGGGTGTGCGCGGCGCGGAAGACGGTGTTGACCGTCTCGGCGGCCGAGGGGTGCACCTCGAGCTCGAGAAAGCCCTCCTCGAGCTGTTGCACCAGGTCGCGGGCCTCGGTCACGAAGATGTCGAGCGCCTCGCGCATGTCGTCGTCTGCGGACATCACTCCTCCTCCGCGGCCAGCCCGGCCAGCGCCAGCACCGCCGCGACGTCGCCGCGGGCCGGGCCGAGCTCGAGGGGCACGTTCAGCCGGTCGGCCTCGCGCCGGGCCAGCAGCAGGATCTGCAGCCCGGCCGTGTCGATCTCCTCGACCCCGGCCAGGTCGATCCGCAGGCCGCTGCTGGTCTGCAGCGCGCCGAGCAGCCGCTCCTTCTGCTCGGCGGCCGTGATGATCGTCAGCTCGCCGTCCACGGCCAGGCGGCGCGGTTCCCGGGGCGTCACGGCGCGATCAGCTTCGCCACGGCGCTGAGCATCTGGTCCGGCTGGAACGGCTTGGTCACCCAGGCCTTCGCGCCTGCCGCCTGCGCCTGCCGCTTCTTGTCCTCCTGCGACTCGGTGGTCAGCATGATGATCGGCGTGAACTTGTACGCCGGCAGTTTGCGCGCCTCGGACACGAACGTGATGCCGTCCATGTTGGGCATGTTCACGTCGGAGATGATCAGGTGGATACGCTGCCCGTTCAGCTTCGACAGGGCGTCCTTGCCGTCCACGCCGGCGATCACGTCGTACCCGGCGCCCTTGAGCGCGATCGTGACGACCTGCCGGACCGAGGCCGAGTCGTCGACGATCAGAATGGTCTTCGCCATCGTTCACCCCTAGAAGAACGTGATCTCGGAATCGGACACCGCCGTGCCCGTGCCTGACGTGTGGGCCTCGCGCTCCTCGGCCATGGTGTATTTCGCCGAGAGCTCGTCGAGCACCGCGCGCGGGTCCAGCGGCCGGCCCTCGGCGGCCCGCTCGCCGGCCTCGGCGACGACCACGGGGAAATGGTCGATGCTGTCGCGCAGGTGCTCGAGGATCTGCCCGACCCGATCCTGGAACTGCAGGTTGACCAGCGACTCGCCGATGTCGGAGCGGATCCCCACGGCCGCCTGTTCCAGCTCGGCCGAGGAGTTCTGCAGGCCGGCCAGCACGGTCAGCAGGTCGTCCAGCACCGCCTGCACCTCGGTGTTGGCCTGGGCGACCGCCTGGTCCTCGCGTCCGGCGCTCTCCTGGGCGGAGGTCAGCACCGACTCGATCGCCGAGGCCACGCCGGCCACCTTGGCCGAGATGCGCTCGCTCGTGCTGTGCGAGCGCTCGGCCAGGTCGCGTACCTCCAGGGCCACGACGCCGAACGCCGCGCCCGCCGCGCCCACCCGGGCCGCCTCGATGGCGGCGTTGAGCGCCAGCAGGTTCGTCTGCGCGGCGATCCGGGTGACCTCGCCGGTCATCTGCCGCAGCTCCTCGTTGAGGTCGAGCAGCGTGCGCAGCTCGGCCAGGGACTCCCGGCGCGCGGTCAGCGTGCTGTTGAGGGTGCCGACCACCTCGCCGAGGCGCTGCCGGCTGCGGTCGAACGCGCCGGCGTGGCCGTCGTGCAGCGTGCCGGAGGACGACGCGAGCACGGCGTCGAGGTTGTCGACGATGCCCGCGAACTTCTCCGTCAGCTGCCCGACCGCGGTCTCCATCTGCCCGCGAGAGGACTCGATCTGGGCGGACCAGACGGGCGCCACGGCGCCGGCGAACCCCGCCACGTCGGCGGTCGCCGCCACTGCGGCCGCCGGTTCCCCGCCGCTGCCCGGCGCCGCGCCTCTCGCGCGCCACCACGCGAATCCGTAGCCGCCCGCCGCGCCGGCCAGCAGCGCGACGACGATCCCGAGCGCTTCAGCCATGGTGGTAGATCACCTCCGCTATCGAGCCCAGCGGGCTCTCCCGGTCGACCGCGCCGAGCAGCACGGCCTCCCTCGGCATCCCGTGCACCACGCAGGTCGCCTCGTCCTGGGCCACGGTGTAGGCGCCGGCCCGGCGCATCTCCAGCAGACCGCGGGCGCCGTCGTCGCCCATCCCGGTCATGATCACCCCGATCGCGTGCGGGCCGGCGACCCGTGCGACGGAGCGGAACAGCACGTCCACCGAGGGGCAGTGCCGGTTGACCGGCGGGCCGTCGAAGACGCGTACGGCGTAGCGCGAGTCGGCGTGGCGCAGCTCCATGTGCCGGCCGCCCGGCGCCACCAGCACCTGGCCGGGCAGCACCGGGTCGCCGTCGGCCGCCTCCTTCACGCGTACGCGGCACAGCGCGTCCAGGCGCTCGGCGAACGCGGAGGTGAATTTGGCCGGCATGTGCTGCACGAGCACGACGCCGGGGCAGGCCGGCGGCAGCGCGGGTAGCAGCACCTCGAGGGCCTGCGTACCGCCGGTCGAGGTGCCCACCGCCACGACCCGGTCCGTCACGGTCGGGACGGTGGCCGCCGCCGGGCCGCCGCCGGCCGCGTACGTGAGGGCCGGCTCGCGGACGGGCGCCCGGTCCCGTACGCCGGCAGCCGCGCGGATCGTGGCGACGATGCCGTCGCCGTCCTCCTCCAGGAACCGCTTCAGGCCGGTCGCCGGCTTGGCGATGACCGCGGCGGCGCCCGCCGCGAGGGCCTCCGCGGCGGTCTCGGGCGCCGCGCAGACCACCACCGGCGTGGGGTGTTCGGTCATGATCCGGCGCAGGAAACCGAGCCCGTCCGCCGCCAGGCCCAGCACGATGACGTCCGGCCAGGCCCGCCGCAGGTGCTCGGCGGCGAAGTCCGGGCCCGGCACCGCGGCCAGCACCTCCAGGCCGGGGGAGGACCGCAGCCGGGTGGCCAGCACCTGCCGCACCACGGCGGACTCGTCGACGATCAGCACCCGCGTCATGAGGCCGCCCGATCGCCGAACGGCTCGAGCGCACGCAGCCAGACGTCGCCGGTGGCGAGCTCGAAGATGAGCCGCCGGGATCCCCGCCCGCCCAGCTCGCACCTCGACACCGTGAAGCCGTACCGGGCCAGCAGGTCCAGGCCGGCCCGTGCGTTGTCCCCGGCCACCCCGGCCAGCGGCCCCCCGATGCCGGGGAACTGGTCGGCGCCGCCGAAGACCTTGACGACGTACTCCCACGGCGCCGTCCCGTGCCGGTCGACCTCCTGGCGGAACATCGCGACCGCGTCGACGGCGTAGCGGCCGTCGAGGCGCGGCGCCGTGGCCGCGGGATGGCGGCCCGGCAGCAGGTAGTGGCACATGCCGCCGATACGCCGGCCGGGATGCCAGAGGGTGATCGCCACGCAGGAGCCCAGCAGCGTGTGCAGGCGTACGTCACCGCCGGCGAAGCGGAAGTCGCCGGGGTTGAGGTGCAGGTCGGCCGGCTCAGTCACGCGCGGCTCCCGGGCCGGCGCCGCGTGCGGCGGGCAGCCGGTAGATCGACGGCTCCACCATCGTCAGGTCGCAGGGGATCGCGTTGAGCGACTCGGAGCTGCCGATGATCAGGTGGCCGCCCGGCAGGAGCAGGTCCTGCATGCGGTTCACCAGGTCGCGCTTCGTCGGCAGGTCGAAGTAGATCATGACGTTGCGCAGGAAGATCACGTCGAAGCGGCCGAGCCGGCGGAAATCCTCCATCAGGTTGAGGCAGTGGAACTGCACCCGCTCGCGCAACGGGCGGCAGATCGTCAGCATGCCCTCGAACTCCTCGCGGCCGCGCAGGCAGTACCGGCGCAGCAGGGCCGGAGGGATCCGGCCGGCCGCCTCCAGGGGGTAGAGCGCCCGGCGGGCCACCTCCACGACCCGGGTCGAGATGTCGCTGCCGACGATCTCCCACTGCCCCGGCCGCAGCGACTCGGCCAGCACCATCGCCGTCGTGTACGCCTCCTCGCCGGTCGAGCTGGCGGCGCTCCACAACCGGAACACGCGCCCGGGCTGCCGCGCGGGCAGGATCGAGCGCTGCAGGAAGTCGAAGTGCCGGGGCTCGCGGAAGAAGAACGTCTCGTTGGTGGTCAGCAGGTTGATCATCTGATGCAGCTCGGTCTCGTCGCGGTGGCGCAGCAGCGCGACGTACTCCGCGTACCCGTCGAGCCCGAGCTGGCGGATGCGCTTGTCCAGCCGGCCCGCGACCAGCGCCTCCTTGCCCGGCCCGAGCTTGATGCCGGTGTGCTCGCGCAGCAGCCCGGTGAGGAAGGCGTACTCGTCGGCGGTCATCTGCCGGGTCGCCGCGAACGGCAGCATCACCGCGGCTCCGGTGCGCCGCTGCCCTCGTCGGCGGGCGGCTGCTGCCGGGCGAGGTCGCCCAGGCTGACCATGTCGCTGATCGACAGCACCCGGCTGACGTCCAGCACGATCAGGAAGTCGTCGGCGCGCTTGGCCATGCCGCTGATGTAGTCGGCGCGGATGCCGGCGCCGAACGCCGGCGCCGGCTCCATGTCGCCGTCGTCGAGCGTCACGACCTTGTTGACGGCGTCGACGAGCACGCCGATGTCCTGGCCGTCCTGCTCCGTGGCGGCCGCGCCGGGATCGGCCTCCTCGCCGGCGATCGCCGTCTCCCGGATGTGCACGATGATGATCGTCGTGCGGCGGCGCACCGTCGTGGTGCCGCGGCCGAAACGGATCGCCAGGTCGATGACGGGTACGGCCCGGCCGCGCAGATTGATCACGCCCCGGATGAAGTCGGGCATCATCGGCACCACGGTGAGGCTGCGGTACTCGAGGATCTCCTTGACGTGGAAGATGTCCAGCGCGTACGACTCACCGTTGAGCGTGAACGTCAGATAACGGGCCGGCTCGGTGACCGCCGTGGCGGTACGCGCGCCCGCGCCCGACGTCTGAGAATTGTTCGTCACCGTCGGTTCCTCCACGCCCGCCCGACCACTTCTGCGCTTTCATTCGAGCAGACCTCTCACGCTTTCCGCAGGACCTCAGCCAGTTGCACCCGTCTGTTCCCGGCGTCCTTTTCCGGACCCCGTGCGCATATCCGCGACGGCATTGCGAGATGGCTTCCGATTCGCCGTTCACGCCGCTCGAGCGCCGATAAGCTGGGGCCGTCGGGGCCCCGGCGGCCGGAGGGCGCGCGGTGGCCGACGCGGGGGACAAAGGGAGTCTGGACATGGCCGATACCGGCGCGCGCCGTCATCGCAGCGGATTCTCCTTCCGGGATCTGCCGATCGCCTGGAAGCTCCGGGTGCTGGCGGCGTTGTCCGGGGTGCTGCTGCTGGCCGTCGGCGTGCTGGGGATCGTGCAGCTCGGCAACTCCCAGCAACGGCTCCAGCAGCTCTACGGCAGCAACCTGCACGACGTCCGGGTGCTCGGCGACGTGGCCACCAACTACAAACAGGTCCGCCTCGACCTGCGCAAGATGGCGATGGCCAAGGTCGGCGCCGAGTCCGAGCAGGCCGCCACGACGCTGGACGCCTCCATCGCCCGCCTGGACCAGTCATGGAACGGATACACCGGCGGACCGCAGAGCCTCGACAACGCCGACCAGAAGTCGTTCCAGGCGTCCTGGGACTCGTACCGGAAGCTCGTGACGGACACGCTCAAGCCGCTCGCGGCGAACAACAAGATCGACGAGTTCAACCGGGTCAGCGACACCCAGGTCGACCCGATCGCCGACGCCATCGACGTCGCGCTCACCAACCTCGTCGAGGCGGAGGACGCCGCCGCCAAGGAGTCCGTCGACGCGTCCACGACGGCGTATGACACGTCGCGCACGCTGATGATCGTCCTCATCCTCATCGCGCTCGTGGTGACCCTCATCGTCGTTCAGATGATCTCCGCGGCGGTCTCGCGCCCGCTGCGGGAGACGGTGACCGTGCTGACCGGGCTGGCGGAGGGCCGCCTCGACCAGCGACTCACCGTGCGCGGCCGCGACGAGGTCGGCGCCATGGGTGCCGCCCTCAACAGCGCGCTGGCGCGGCTCAGCGAGACCGTCGGCACGGTCGTCGACTCCGCCGCCCAGCTCAACATGGCCTCCAACCAGATCAGCGGGGCCTCGCAGAGCCTCTCGCAGGCGGCCACCGAACAGGCCGCGAGCGTCGAGGAGACCACCACGAGCATCCAGGAGATGACCGCCGGCATCGCGCAGAACAGCGAGAACGCGGCCGCCACCGAGGGCATCGCCGCCAAGGCCGCCGCGGAGGCCCAGGAGGGTGGCGACGCCGTCCAGCGCACCGTCGCCGCGATGAAGGAGATCACCAGCAAGATCGGCATCATCGACGACATCGCGTTCCAGACGAACATGCTGGCGCTCAACGCCACCATCGAGGCGGCCCGGGCCGGCGAGCACGGCAAGGGCTTCGCCGTGGTGGCCACCGAGGTCGGCAAGCTCGCCGAGCGCAGCCAGATCGCCGCCCAGGAGATCAGCGAGCTCGCCGCGGGCAGCGTGCAGACCGCCGAGCGCGCCGGCGACCTGCTCGGCGAGATCATCCCGAGCATCATCCGCACCTCCGACCTGGTGCAGGAGATCGCCGCCGCCAGCGGCGAGCAGTCCACCGGCGTACGGCAGATCAACGTCGCGATGACCCAGATCGGCAAGGTCACCGAGCAGACCGCCTCGTCGAGCGAGGAGCTCGCCGCCACGGCCGAGCAGATGTCCGCGCAGACCGCCCAGCTCAAGCAGCTGATGGACTTCTTCGTCACGGGCCACGGCGCCCGGCCCGTCATGACCGGCGTGGTCGAGCCCCCGGCCCGTACGGCCTGGGCCAACGACAGCTACCAGCGCTCCGGCCGCGACGGCGGGGTCTACAACGAGAACAGGCTGCCCGCCACCGGCCACCGCGGCGAGATGGCGGTCCCGGACCTCGAGGCGAAGTTCGAACGC
This sequence comes from Actinoplanes sp. NPDC049316, assembly GCF_040677315.1. Taxonomy (NCBI): domain Bacteria; kingdom Bacillati; phylum Actinomycetota; class Actinomycetes; order Micromonosporales; family Micromonosporaceae; genus Actinoplanes; species Actinoplanes sp. NPDC049316. Next base: position 334,745 of record NZ_JBFAQM010000001.1, read on the forward strand.
TTCTGACCGCGAGGGTCTCGCCGCCGTCGGGTATAACCGGGCGCATGCACAGTGAAGCGCTCATGGGCCTGCTCGGCGAGATCCCCGGCACGGAGGTGTCGGCCGACGCCGGCATCGTCACCGTGCACGTGCCGGCGATCGGCGACTCGGCCCGCCTCGCCGTGCGCGACATCGTCGGCGTCCAGCAGATCATCGTCCCGACCGGCGACCCCGGCGTGGAGCTGGGCGTGCGGCGCGGTCACGAGGAGCTGCCGCTGATCGTCACCGTGAACGACATGGCGTTCATGCCCGCGTACGCCGCCGACATGCTGGTGCCCGGGGCCGACGTGCGCGTCCCGGCGATGCCGGAGCTGGTCGCGTACTCCGAGATGCACCGCGACGTGCGGGCGCTGGGCCGGGTCGTCGACGAGGAGGGCATCGAGCTCGACGAGGACATCCTCGCCGCCACGCTGCTCGTGCACCGCTGCTTCCTGGCCGGCGCGGTCCGGGTCGGGCTCTGGCCGGTCCGGGTCGCCGCGTGGTGGGAGTACACCTGGGCCCGGGTCGGCCGCGGCCTGCCGCTCGCGGCGTTCCGCCCGGACCCGGCGTGGGACCGGCTCATGGCCGACGTCACCGAGGCGCGCCGGCACAGCACTCCGGCGGCCGCCCGCGATTAGCCGCCGGCTCAACGCCGCCTGACCGGCTCCGCCGTCACCCGCGCAGCGGAAAGGGCGCACCGCCGGACGTGGCGGTGCGCCCTTCGCGTGCTCCCGGCGGCCGGTCAGCCGCAGTGGTCGTTCCACTCGAGCCAGACCAGCCCCTTGTAGTCGACCGAGCCACCCCAGTCGATGCACTGATCCGGCGCGTACACGTACCGGGGCCCGGCGTACTGGGTGTAGTAGCCCTCGTCGTCGTTCCACTGGCTGCTGGACGACAGCTTGATGCTCGCCGTCATCCAGTCGCGCGTACCCGGGGTGTTCGTCACGGTGACGACGCAGTTCCATCCGTTGTTGTACGTCAGGTATGCCGTCCCCGTGCCCTCCACGGTGCCGCCGACCTTGAGCTTGTCGATGACTCGGTAGCCGCTGCCGCAGGCGCCGTTGTAGGCGGCAGCCTGCGCCGGGCCCGCGGTGACACCGAGCGTCGCGGCGGTCAGCGCGACCGCGGCGCCCGCCCCGGCCAGCTTGCGGGTGATCTTCATCCTGTCCCCCTGGTGGTGGTGGCTCAGCAGACCTTGCTGGTCGATCCGCCGGTCGAGTTCAGGTAGCCGGTGACGTGCGTGCAGTGCGCCGCCGTGTTCGCCGGGGCGCCCCACAGCTCCGCACGGGTGGTGTTGTTCAGCTCACCGACGCCGTAGTCGGAGCCGCTGTCGCTGTGGTCGATCACGTGCACGTAGAGATCCCAGTTGGAGTGGGTGTTGCGGTACTGCTCCCAGACGTAGATGTAGGCGTAGTTGTAGCCGCAGCCGTAGTACTGCTTGACCGAGGCCGCCTGCATCCCGCCGACCGTCAGCACCCGCGTCGACCCGATCTGGCGCACGCTCGAGCAGCTCGCCGGCGTGCTGGCCAGCGCGGGTGACGGGTTGACGAGGGCGGCGACGCCGGCGGCTGCGAGCGCGGCGGTGCCGGCGAGTGCACGGCGCAATGTCGACATGGGATGTCCTTCCACGAGTCCGGTGGGCCGCGGACAGGAAACCAGCCGGGCAGCCGCCGCCGACAGGTGTCGGAACGGCCACCGTTCCCTCCCCGCGGTGCTGTGGCGGCCCTCGGTATCATCGAGCGCCGTCACGGTCCGCAGAGGCCGGACCGCGTTCGGGGGAGCGACTGTGCCAGGCCGGGATTCCGCAACCGTCACGGGGCCGGACATCGGCGTGCCCGGGTGCCGCGACGCGGTGGAGATCGGCCGCGGCGGCTTCGGCGTCGTCTACCGGGCCCGCCAGCCGGCCTTCTCCCGCACGGTCGCCGTCAAGATCCTCGCCGCCGACCGGCTCGACGAGGCCGCTCGCGGGCGGTTCGAGCGGGAGATCCGGGCCATGGGACGGCTCTCCGGGCACCCGCACATCGTCACCGTGCACGAGGCGGGCTTCACCACGGCGGGCAACCCGTACATCCTCATGGCGTACGAGGAGGGTGGATCGCTGGCCGGCCGGGGCCCGGCGAGCTCCTGGCAGGACGCAGTGGCCGGTGGCATCGCGGTCGCCGGGGCACTGGAGAGCGCCCACCGCGCCGGCATCCTGCACCGCGACGTCAAGCCCGGCAACATCCTGATCTCCCGGTACGGTGGTCCGAAGCTCGCCGACTTCGGCCTGGCCCGGCCCGTACGCCGCGACGCGCCCCGGCCCGGCACCGTGACCGCCAGCCTGCTGCACGCCGCGCCGGAAGTGCTGCGCGGGTCGCCCGCCACGGTGCGCGCCGACGTGTACGCCCTGGCCTCCACCGTCTTCTGGTGGCTGGCCGGTGAGCCGGCGTTCCCACCCGGCCCGCGGGAGCCGGCCGGCGCGCTCCTCGCCCGGATCGCCGCGAGTCCCGTGCCGGACCTGCGCCCGCGCGGCGTCCCCGAGGCCGTGTGCCGGGCGCTGGAACGGGCCATGGCCAAGGACCCGGCGGCGCGGCACGGGTCGGTCGCGGCGTTCGCGGAGGAGCTGCAGGAGGCGCAGCGGGCGGCCGGGCACGCCGTCACGCCGCTGCTCGCCGGTGACCCCGGGCCCGATGCCGACGACCCGGACGGCGGCGTGCCGAGCCCCGTACCCGAGGCGGTGTCCCCGCCCGGCGGTGAGCTGTCGGCGACCGTGGCGAGCGACCCACCACCGCGGCGGCGGATCGGCCGGGCCGCCGGCGCGGCGCTCGCAGTCGCGGCCGTCCTGGCCGTGACCGCGGGGTCCGAGACCGCAGGGCATCCGGCGCTCGCCGCCCCGGCCGGCCTCGACTTCGGCACACAGGAGACCGCCGTGGAAGCCCAGGAACGCGCGGTCGCCGTCCGCAACCGGGGCAGCCGCCCGGCGCTGCTCCCGCCCGTGCACGCCGAGGGGCCCGACTTCCGGGTCGTGGCCGACGGCTGCGCCGGGCACGCCCTGGTGCCCGACGCCGGCTGCGAGGTGCGCGTCGCGTTCTCGCCGACGGCCCCGGGACCGCGGCGCGGGATCCTGCGACTGCCCGGGCGTACCGTCGTGCTGTCGGGAACGGGTCTGCTGCCGTACGCGACGGAGGACGACCCGCCGCCCGGGCGCTGCTACGCCGATGCCTACCAGGTCGGCCACTCGGCGTACGGCTACGTCGGCGGCCAGAAGGCGATCTCGGTCAAGCAGTACTGGTCGCCGGGCTGCCGGGCGGTGATGGCGTACGCGTGGGTCTGGAAGCAGTACCGCGACAACGCCGGGCCGGACGGCGCCTGGTCCCTCGCGCTCACCGCCGGGCACGACCGTCCGGCCCGCGCGGGCGGCCAGCCGCTGGAGCTGTGGACCGTCCCGCTGCCCGCGGCGACCGGCTGCACCCGGGCCGGCGCCACGATGACCGGGACCGGGCTCACGGCGCCGCTGGTCGTGACCACCGACGCGCACTGCCCATGACGTATCTGGAGGTCCATCACGCCGGCGCGGTACGCCTCGTCCCGCTGACCGCCGCGACGGCCGCGATCGGCCGCGCGCCCGCCAACGACGTCACCATCGGCGACAAGCAGGTGTCCCGGCTGCACGCGGTCGTCGAGTGTTTCCCGTCGGGCTGGTCCATCCGCGACCTGGGCAGCACCAACGGCACCACGGTCAACGGCGCCCGGCTGCGGCAGGGCCGCCTCCTGCGCGACGGCGACCGCATCGAGATCGGGCCGGCCCGGCTGCTGTTCCGGGCGCCCGCCGAGCACGCGGACACGGCGACGGTCAGCACGGACCCGCCGGCGCCCCCGCCGCCGCTGACCCGCCGGGAACGCGACGTGCTGAGGGAGCTGTGCGCCCCGTACGCCCGGGGTGGGTGCGTCTTCCCCGAGCCGCCGTCGGTCCGGGAGCTCGCGTCGTCCCTCGGCCTGTCCGGCAGCGCGGTGAAGAAGCACCTCACGAACCTGTACGACAAGTTCGGCCTGCACACCAACGACGACCGCCGCCGGGCCCGGCTCGCCGCCGAGGCGGTCCGGCGCGGCGTCTGCGCCCCGCCCGGCGGCTGATTCGTTCACACCTTCGCGGTACGCACCTCGCCCGCGCGGTGCAGCAGGAAGCCGGCCACCACGCCGGCGATCGTCAGCGCCGCCAGGAGCCCCAGGGTCGGCACGGGCGACAGGTCCAGCGCCACGATGAGCAGCGCCAGCGGCACCCCGGCGCCCGGCCACACCAGCGCGCCGCGGACCTGGCGGCTCATCCCGGCCTGCAGCAGCGCGACGCTGAGCAGATACCCCGCCGCGCCGATGCCCAGAACCCAGCGGGTGCCGGTGGCGAGGTGGCCGTCGGCGCCGTGCAGCACCGCGTGCTCCAGGCCCACCGCGACCGCCGCCAGCGACACGGCCAGTGGCAGGTGCTCGTACACGTAGAAGTCGTGCACCCCCTGCCGGGTGTCGTCGCCACCTTCCTCGACCAGCCGCCGTTTCGCCGCGCCGCCGGACAGATCGAAGTGGACCCACCACAGCGCGGCGGCGATCACGAACGCGAAGCCCGCGGCGACGGCCACCTGCGGCTTCCAGCCACCGTCGTGCAACCCGGTCACGGTCGCCGCCACCGACTCGCCGAGCACGAGGATGACGAAGAGGCCGAAGCGCTCGGGCAGGTGCTCGATGTGCAGCGGCACGGCCTCGCGCAGCCGCGCGGCCCCGGTCGGCCCGATGAGGTCGACCAGCACGCCGGCGGTCCACAGCCCGTACCGCCACGGGGCCGGCACGGCCAGCGACACCAGCCAGATCGCCGCGCCGGCGGAGTGCCCGATGAGGTAGAGCCGGGCGGTGGGCCGCGCGTCCGGGACGTGCCGCCAGGCCCGCAGGTAGCCCGCCACCAGGGCCAGCCTGATCAGCACGTACCCCAGGGCGAACCAGGGCGCGGCCGAGCCGGTGACCTCGTCCACCGCGGCGGCCATCGTCACGACGCCGGCCATGGCGGTCATCGTGAGCAGGCGGAACAGCGAGTCGTCGGTGTCGAACCGGTTGGCGTACAGGGTGGTGGTGGCCCACGCCCACCATCCGACGGCCAGCACGGCGGCGAAGACCCCGGCGCCGTGCCAGGTCTCGTCGTCGGCCAGCACGTCGGCGCACCGGGCGACGAACAGCACGAAGGCGAGGTCGAAAAAGAGCTCCAGGCGCGTGGCGGAGCGGTTCGCGGCCCGGTTGACGTCGGGCGGGCGGACGGCCTCGACCTGCTCGGCCTCCTGCTCGTCGAGCCGGCGCCGCTCGTCGTCGTCGAGCCGGTTCTCCGCCTCGGTCATCTGGGCCTCCCACCGGCACGCTGTGGCGCTGAGCACTGCCCCGGCAGCGCGGGACCACACCCGCGGGCGGGCCACGGTACAGTCCCGGCTCGACCATCACGGGGAAACGGGGAAATCCTTTGCGCAGCACGTCCACCAAGATCGCCCTGACCGCTCTCGCGCTCGCGGCCACGACGCTCACCGGATGCCAGAGCGACGAGAAGACGCCGGCGGCGGCCGGTCCCACCGCGTCCTCGGCCGCCGCCGGCGCCGGCATCGCCGCCTCGAGTGCCGACGAGATCCTCCGGCGGGCCCAGGCCGCGCTGGCCGGGGCGAAGTCGTACCGGGCGCGGGGCACGGTCGACCAGGACGGCCAGGCGATCGACATCGACCTGAAGGTCCGGGGTACGGACTTCGCCGGCTCGCTGTCCCTCGGCGCGGCCCGGGTCGAGCTGCTCGCCGTCGGCGGCAAGAAGTACCTGCGGCCCAACGAGCAGTTCTGGATCATGTCGACCGACGCCAAGCAGGGCCGCGTCCTGGCCCGGGGCTTCCGTGACCGGTGGGTCACCGGGGCCGACCGGGACCCGTCGTTCGCCGAGCTGTTCGCCGTCGGGTCCGCCGACCAGTTCCTCAAGCCGACCGGCACGCTGAGCAAGGGCGAGCAGAAGGAGATCGGCGGCGTCGCGGCGATCGCGCTCAAGGACTCCGCTGACCCGGACTCGGCGCTGTACGTGGCGACGGCGGGGGAGCCGTACCCGTTGCAGCTCAGCGGAAAGGGCGGGTCCGAGCTCGTCTTCAGCGACTTCGGCAAGCCGGTGACCGGCGTCGAGGCGCCGGCGCCGGACCGGGTCGTCGACCTGGGAAGCGTCCTGAAGAAGTAACGGGATCAGCGCGGTCTCAGCAGCGCCGCCGCCCGGCGCGCCACCTCGGCGTCCGGGCCGTCCCACAGCTCGTCCAGCCACGGCCCGGCGAACAGGCCGACCATCGTCGGGAACCCGTCCAGGGCCGTGGCGTCGAGCCACTCGCAGATGTTCCCCGGCCCCGGGCCGACCGGCAGGCTACTGACCGCGCGGGCCGGGCACCACCAGGCCGCTCTCGTACGCGACCACCACCGCCTGCGCCCGGCTGCTCAGCCGCAGCTTGGTCATGATGCGCTTGACGTGCGTCTTCACGGTCGCCTCGCTGAGCACCAGCCGTTCGGCTATCTGCCCGTTGCTCAGGCCGTTGCCGACCAGCCGCAGCACCTCCTTCTCCCGCGCGGTCAGCTCCGCCAGCTCCGGCACGGCGAACTCCTTGGCGCGGTGCTGCCGGGCGTACGTCTCGACCAGCCGGTGGGTGATGCGTGGCGCGATGAGGATGTCGCCGGCGGCGACGGCGTGGATCGCCGAGATGATGCGCTCCGGCGGGGTGTCCTTGAGCAGGAAGCCGGAGGCTCCCTCGCCGAGCGCGGTGTACACGTACTCGTCGAGGTCGAAGGTGGTCAGCACGACGACGTGCGGCCGCTGCTCCTCCGGCGTGGCCAGGATGCGGCGGGTCGCGCCGATGCCGTCCAGCACGGGCATGCGGATGTCCATCAGCACCACGTCGGGGCGGGTGTGCGCGGCCAGCGTCACGGCCTCGGCGCCGTCGCAGGCCTCGCCGGCCACCTCCAGCCCGGGCGCCGCGCGGAACAGCGCCGCCAGCCCCGCCCGGATCAGCGCCTGGTCGTCGGCGATCAGGACCCGTACGGTCATCGCAGCTCGTCCATGGGCAGGCGCAGCAGCACGGTGAAGCCGCCCTCCGCGCGGGGGCCGGCGGTGAGCACGCCGCCGAACAGCTCGGCCCGCTCGCGCATGCCGCGGATGCCGTGCGACGCCGCCGGCTCGCCGTACCCGTGGATCTTGGTCCCGTCGTCGCTCACCTTGACCGTCAGCGTGCGCTCCCCGTAGTCGATCTCCACCCGGGCCGCCGCCGGCCCGGCGTGCTTGAGCACGTTCGTCAGGGACTCCTGGATCATCCGGTACGCGCACAGCTCGGCGCCGGGCGCCAGCTCCCGGACCGGGCCGGACACCGTCACCGTCACGTCCAGCCCCGCGTTGCGGGTGCGGTTCACGAGCTCGTCGAGCTGGGCCAGCCCGGGCTGCGGGGCGTAGTCCGACTCGTGGTCGACGTGCAGCACGTCCAGCAGCCGGCGCATGTCGAGCAGCGCCTCGCGGCTGGCGGTGCCGACGGTGGCGATCGCGGCCTTCGCGGTGGGTGGGTCGGCGTCGAGCACGTACTCGGCGAGCCCCGCCTGCAGCGAGATCACCGACATGTGGTGGGTGACGATGTCGTGCAGCTCGCGGGCGATGCGGACCCGTTCGTCGCTGACCGCCTGGGCGGCCTGCGCGGCGAGCCGTTCGGCGCGCCGGGCCCAGCGCAGGGTGCCCTCGCCGAGCACCCACGCGCCGATGAGGATCAGCACCGTCTGGCCGATCTGCGACACCAGCCAGGGCTCGTCGCTGTTCACGAAGGCGATCACCGTGACCGCCACCGCCCCGGCGAACACCAGCGCCGTCTCACGGCGCGGGCGCAGCGTCGCCGCCGTGAACATGACGACGACCATGCCCACCGCGTTGTTCGGCAGCTCGCCGTAGCGGATGCTGTACGCCGCCAGCGCGGCCAGCACCACCGCGGCGACCACCAGCGGCAGCCGCTGGCGCAGGGCGATCGGCGCGGCGCTGAGCACGGCGAGCCCGACGGCGGGCCATGACACTCCGGCCGTCGCCTGGCCGACGAGGGTGGCCACGGTGAGGCCGGTCAGGACGACCGCGAGCAGCACGTCCATGTACAGCGGCTTGAGGGGGACCCGCACGGTACCCACCCTAGCCACGCCGGGGCCGCGTCTCGTCTCTCCGCGGTGGTATCCGCCGTACCCCCAGCGGGGTAGATCAATGCCCTTCCTGGGAGGACGACGGACGTGCACGGGGTCGCTAGCGTCATCGCCATGACCGTGGGACGCCTCCACGTCGCCGTACGGGCCCACGACCCGCTGAGCCGGGCCGGGCTGGCCGCGCTGCTGCGCGGCGCGGCGCACATCGGCGTGCTCGCGGACGAGCGGCAGGCGCGCCCGGACGTGCTCGTCGTGGCCGCCGCCGCGCTCAACGCCGAGCTCGCCGGGACGCTGAGCCGGGCGGCGCGCGAGTTCGGCGCGCCGGTGGTGCTGATCGCCGACGACCTGTCCGCCGACGACCTGCTGACCGTGGTGCGCTACCGGGTCATGGCGGTGGTGCCGCGGCGGCTCGTCACCGCCGACGTGCTCGTGCGCTGCGTCACCGCGGTGGCCGGCGGAGGCGGCATCATGCCGCCCGACCTGGTCGGCGGCCTCCTGCAGCACGTCGAACGCCTGCAGCGCGACCTGCGCGAGTCGGCGCCCGCGGCGGCCGGCGGCCTCACCGAGCGGGAGATAGAGATCCTGCGGCTGATGGCCGAGGGGCTGGACACCAGCGAGATCGCGCAGGAGCTGTCCTACTCCACGCGCACGGTCAAGAACATCATGTACGGCATCACGCACCGGCTGAACCTGCGCAACCGTCCGCATGCGGTCGCGTACGCGGTCCGCGCCGGCCTGATCTGAGCGTCTCCGTGTGAGCAGCGCGGCTTCTTGCGGGAGCGCGGCCGGGCACGGGCGCGCCGGTTGTAGGTTGTGTTCGGCGTGAAGGGGAAGGTGCCGAATGACGACGGAACGCAGCCGGTCCAGCGGACGGCCGACGCTGGATCAGGTCGCCTCCCTGGCGGGCGTGGGCCGCGGGACGGTGTCGCGGGTCGTGAACGGCTCGGCCCAGGTCAGCCCGCAGGCCAAGGCCGCCGTCGAGAACGCGATCGCCGAGCTGGGCTACGTGCCCAACCGGGCCGCCCGCACGCTGGTCACGCAGCGCACCGACTCGGTCGCGCTGGTGATCTTCGAGTCGGGGCAGCGGTTCTTCACCGAGCCGTTCTTCGGCCGCATCGTGCAGGCGATCTCCGGCGGGCTCGTCGACCGCGGGCTGCAGATGGTGCTGATGATCGCGCAGGCCCCGCACGAGCGGCAGCGTCTGGAGGGCTACCTGACCCGCCAGCACGTCGACGGCGTCCTGCTGCTGTCGCTGCACGGCTCCGACACGCTGCCGGCCACGCTGGAGGAGCGCGGGGTCGCCACCGTGCGAGCGGGCCGTCCGACGCGCAGGGAGCCGGGCTGCTACGTCGATGCGGACAACCGGGGCGGGGCGCGTGACGCGGTCGCGTACCTGCGCGATCGGGGCCGCCGCCGCATCGCCACCATCACCGGCCCGCTCGACATGGCGGCGGGCATCGCCCGCCTCGACGGCTTCCGCGACGTCGTCGGCGACGGCCCGGTCGCGCACGGCGACTTCAGCGAGGAGAGCGGCGCCGCGGCCATGGCGTGGCTCCTCGACCGGCACCCGGACATCGACGCCGTCTTCGCCGCCTCCGACATGATGGCCGCGGGAGCGATGCGGGTGCTGCGCGAGCACGGCCGGCGCGTGCCGCAGGACGTCGCGGTCATCGGCTTCGACGACTCGGTGATCGCCCGCCACACCGACCCGCCGTTGACCACGGTGCACCAGCCGATCGAGCAGATGGGCCAGGAGATGGTCCGGCTCCTGCTGGCCAAGATCGACGGTACGGACGACCCGGGCGACACGGAGGTCGTGCTGCCCACGAGCCTCGTGGTGCGCGGCTCGGCCTAGGAACCGTCGCCGGCCGGTACGGCGGCCACGGCGGCCCACGTCGCGATCGCGGTGCCCGTGACGGGCGGCTGAGGCGTTCCGGGCGCGGTCATGGCCACCACCTCCGGGCCGGCGTCCTGCGGCCGGAATCGCTCGCCGCCGCCGCGATCCGTAGGGCCGAAGGTCGCGACCGCCTGCCGCGTCAGCTGCCCGCGGCCCGGTCGACGTCGGTCAGCCGAGCCTGCAGGACGTCCGCCCGGCCCGGCGCGACGCTGCCCTCCTGGGCGCGGGAGCGCACTTTGCGGCGCAGGTCCGTCAGGCGGGCGTCGACGGCGGCGGTGTCGGCGCTGTCCAGGTTGTCCAGCAGGTTGAGCAGGTCCACGGCGACGTCCGCCCGGATCTCGCGCTGCTCGCGGCCGGTCTCGACGGCCGAGCGCACCCGGGCCACGGCGTCGTCGAAGTCCAGCGGGGCCCGTGGCGCGGGCGCGGTGGTGCGCCGGGCCGTGGGCGACGCCGGCGGGTCGGCCGCGAGGACGGAGGGAGCGGGCGACGGCCGCGCCGACGACGTGACCGGCGCCGGGACAAGGGGAGCGGCCCGGTCGGGCCCGGGGCCGTCCTCCGGCCGGGCGATGAGCGCGATCGCGCCCGCGAGCGCCGCCACGGCGGTGGCGATGCCGATCGGGACGGCGATGCGCCGGCGGGCCGGGTGCCGCGGTGGCGGGGGATCCGCGCCCAGCAGCGAGAGCCGGTCGGCGGCCTCCTCGGCGGTGGGGCGCAGGCCCGGCTCGTCGCCGAGGCAGTCGGTGACCACCTTGCGGAAACCGGCCGGCAGGTCGGGCGGCAGCTGCGGTTTGCGGGTACGCCGCGCCTCCTCCAGCTCCTCCCACGTGTCCACCGGGTACGGCGGCTGCCCGGCGACCATCTCGAACAGCAGCACGCCGAGGCCGTACACGTCGGTGGCGGGCTCCGCGGGCTTGCCGTCGAGGCGTTCCGGGGCCACGTACGCGGGCGTGCCGAACGTCGCCCCGGTCTCGTCGTCGTCGGGCTCACCGGTGATCGCGCTGATCCCGAAGTCGAGGATCTTGACGCCGGTGGGGGTGAGCATCACGTTGCCCGGCTTGATGTCGCGGTGCACCACGCCGCTCGCGTGTGCCGCGGCCAGCGCCTCCGCGACGGCGGTGCCGATGCGGGCGGCCTCACGCCATCCCAGCGGAACCCGTTCGACGCGGGCCGCGAGGGTCTCGCCGGTGAGCAGCTCCATGACCACGAACGGCGCCACCGAGCGGTCGGGGCGCACCGCGCCGTTGTAGTCGTGCACGACCGCGATGCCGGGGTGCGCCGGCCGGGCCGCCATCCGGGCCTCCTTCCAGGCCAGGTGCAGCGCCTCGGCGCTGGTGGCGCTGGTCCCGGTGGGCAGCTTCAACGCGACCGGACGCTCGAGCAGCTCGTCCTCGGCCCGCCAGATGTCCGCCATGCCACCGGACTCGAGGAGGGCGACCAGTCGGTAACGCCGGGCGAGCAGATCCCCCGCGGCCGGCCACTCATGCGTCACCCCGGAACACTCACCCACGCCCCGCGGGGGTGTCAACCGCAGCGTCCGATCCGGAAATTTCCGGTTCCGGTCCCGGCCGGTCGCCGCGCGGCATCAGCGCCACGGTCACCACCATGACCGCGGCGACGACCACCAGGCCGATGAAGATGTGATGCACCGCGGTGCTCAGCCGTACGGGGTCCGCGCCGCGCGACCCGAGCTGTGCGTTCGCGATCGCGCCGAACACCGCGACGCCCAGCGAGCTGCCCAGCGACCGCAGGAAGATGTTGCTGCCGGTCACCACCCCGCGGTCCGCCCAGCCCACGCTGGACTGCGCGGCCACCAGCGTCGGCGGCGCCGTCAGTCCCATTCCCACCCCGATGACCAGGCAGTACGCCCCCACCTGGAACACGTTCGAGTCGCGCCCGAGCAGGAGCAGCAGAGCCGATCCGGCCAGCACGATCCCGGAGCCGATCAGCGCGCACCCGCGGAACCCCAGCCGCAGGTACACCCTCCCCGACTGGCTCGCGGCTATCGGCCACCCCAGCAGCAGCGTGGCCAGCGCGAACCCGGCGACGAGCGGCCCGCTGCCGAGCACCACCTGCACGTACGTCGGGACGTACGAGCTGAGCCCCAGCAGGATCGCGCCCACCCCGGCCGACGTCAGGCCGCTGGTCAGCAGCAGCCGCCGCCGGAACACCCACAGCGGCAGCACCGGCTCGACGGCCCGCCGCTCGGCGAAGCCGAAGGCGAGCAGCAGGATCGCCCCGGCGCCGAGCACGGCGAGGCTCGCGGGGGAGTCCCAGGCCCAGGCCTGGCCGCCCTCGAGCACGCCGAGGATGAGCAACGTCAGCCCGGACGTCAGCAGCGCCGCGCCCCGGTAGTCGATGACCGGCCGGCTGCGCTCGACCCGCTCGTCGAAGCGGCGCCCGATGGTGGCCGCGGCGGCCAGGCAGATCGGGATGTTGATGAAGAAGATCCAGCGCCACGACGCCCACTCGCTGAACACCCCGCCGAGGGTCGGCCCGATCACCGAGGAGACGCCCCACACGCTGGCGATGTAACCCTGCACCTTGGCCCGCTCCTGCACCGAGTACAGGTCGCCGACGATCGTGATGGTGGTCGGCATGATCGCGCCGGCCCCGAGCCCCTGCACCATCCGGAACGCGATGAGCACCCACACGTTCCACGCCGCGCCGCAGAAGATCGACGCCACCAGGAACAGCGCGATGCCGAACAGCGCGACCGGCTTGCGGCCGTACAGGTCGGACAGCTTGCCGTAGACGGGTACGGACACCGCCTGCGCCAGCAGGTAGATCGAGAACAGCCACGGGAACTCGGCGAACCCGCCGATGTCCGCGACGATCGAGGGCACCGCGGTGGCGATGATCGTCGAATCGATCGCGACCAGCGCGGTCGCCAGCATCACCGCCGCCAGCACCGGCCCCCGCTCGGACCGCAGCCCCACCTTGTCATCCGCCACGGCTGCCACGTAACCACGCGCGCGGCCCGCCCGCCCGCGCTGCGGGCCCGGTGTGACCACCGGCATGGTGGGGATGATCACCTGTGAGTACGCTCCGGTCCACTGTGGGCATGGAGTCGTCGCAGGGTGGTGGGCCGCCGCCGATCGACGGCCGCGATGGTGGCACCATGCCCGCATGCGTCCCGGCTCGCCCCAGCCAGACTCCGCGATCTTCGTGCCGCCCCGGCGCCGTGCGGCCGAGCCCGGCCCCGTCGCCGAGCCGGTCCCGTGGGCGGAGCTGACCTGCGCGGACGTCGTCGTGCCGGCGTTGCGGGACGTGATCTGGCGCTACGTACGCGGCGTCGCGCACCTGCTGCATGCCGGCGTACGCACCCCGGACGAGGCGGCGGGGCTGTCCGCACTCAACGACAGCCGCGGCACCGGCGTGAAGGTGTCCATGCTGGCCACCGAGAACGGCGGCGTGTGCCTGATCCTGCGGACGCACCCGCCGCGCGGACCGGCGTCCGCGGCCCGCTCCTGGCGCGATGATCTGGGCCGGGAGGGCCTGCACGCCGGCGCGGCGGTCGTGTCCGGCATCGAACAGGTCGCGCCCGGCGTGGTGGCCCCGCTGCTGAGCGAACCCCCGGCGCCGCACGCCCGTCCGTGGGTGGTGCTGCGGACGGACGTCCGGGAACGCACCGGCCGGCTGTCGGTCGATCCGGGCGACGGCCTCCTGCGGCCGGCGATGGACGTCACGGTGCTGCGGCTGTACGGGACCCGGCCGGCGGGGGAGCGGCCGGCCCGGTGCCCGGGGTGCGGCCGGCCGCGGGTGCGCCGGTACACGGCGTTCGACCTGTGCCCGGACTGCGGCTGGGCCCGCCAGCCCGGCGTCACCCCGGGTGGACCGGCGGGGCCCAGCCCGGACGCCTGATCAGGCAGAACGGGTGGCCGGCCGGGTCGGCGTACACGTGGTCGCCGGGCAGTCGCCGGGCGCCCAGGGCGAGCACGGCGCGGCCCGCCGCCTCCTGGTCGTCGACCATCACGTCGAGGTGCAGCTGCTGCGGCACGGCCGGGTCGGGCCAGGTCGGCGCCGTCAGCCCGGGGGCGCGCTGGAACGCCAGCCCGGACGTGGTCGTGCTCGCCGCCACCACCACGAAGTCGTCGTCGGCATACGTGACGGGGTCGCCGAGGACCGCGCTCGGAGAAGGTCGCCTCGGCCATCGGGTCCGGGCAGTCGACGATCAGGTGGTGCAGCCTGCCGACCGGCGTCTCCGTCATGGTGCCAGTCTGCGCCACGGGCCTGCCGTTACGGGCCCCTGAGCTCAGAGCGGGCCGGCGCCGCCGGATGGCACACCGAACGACGGCGTTCCGTCCGGGTTCCAGGTCAGCTTCTGCACCCGGGTGTGCCGGTTGGGGTCGTAGAGGGGGTCGCCGGTGATGTCGCGGTAGTCGCGGGCGTGGTAGACGAGGACGTCCGTCACGCCGTCCGCGCCCACCGTGAAGGAGTTGTGGCCGGGGCCGTACTGGCTCGTCTGCTCGTTGGTCGTGAACACCGGCTGCGGGGTCTTGACCCACGAGCCGTTGCGCAGCAGGTCCGCGTTCGCGTCCGCGGTGAGCAGGCCGATGCAGTAGCGGGCGTCCGTGGCGCTGGCCGAGAACGTCACGAAGACCCGGCCGTTGCGGACCAGCGCCGCCGGGCCCTCGTTGACCCGGTAGCCCTGGATCTCCCAGCTGCGGGTGGGCGTCGCGATGCGGGTCGGCTTGGTCCGCAGCGTCCACGGGTTGCTCAGCTCGGCGATGTAGAGGCTGGAGTTGACCGCGATCTCCGGTTCGCTCTGCGCCCAGATCAGGTAGCGGCGGCCGCGGTGCGCGAAGGTGGTGGCGTCCAGCGAGAAGCTGTCCCACTCGGTGGCGATCTGGCCGCGCAGCTTCCACCCGGCCGGGTCCCGGGGGTCGGCGAGCGCCGACTCCAGGACGTACATGCGGATGCGGAAGACGTCGTCGGCGTCGCCCGCGGCGAAGTAGATGTACCAGCGGCCGTCGATGCGGTGGAGTTCGGGGGCCCAGATGTGCCCGCCCATGCGGCCCGACGCGGGGCGGCGCCAGACGACGGACTCGGTCGCGGTGGACAGTCCGGCGATGGTCGGGGCGCCGCGGACGATGACGCGGTCGTACTCGGGGACCGAGCCGGTGAAGTAGTACGTGCCGGCGACGGGGCGGGTGATGAACGGGTCCGCCCGCTGGGCGATCAGCGGCGGAGTAGCCGCGACCGCGGCTGCGGCGGCCGGGCGCTCACTGCCGGCGAGGGCGCCCAGGCTGCCGAGGAGCAGGGTGCGCCGGTCGATGCCGTACGTCATGACGGGTCCTCTCAGCGGGTACGGATGCGCAGGAAGGTCGCGGAGTCGGCGGGGAACGTCCGGGTGAACGTGGCGCCGATCCCGCCCACGGTCGTGGTGACCGGCTGGACGGGCTCGGCGCTGCGGGTGTTCTGCTCGCCGGGATCGCCGGTGATCACGGTCATCCGGGCCGTGGGGGCGACCCGCAGGCCGCCGAGGTCGACCGTCGTGACGGCCGGGGTGTGCTGCGCGTTGACCACCTTGACGATCAGCTCGCCGGTGCGGTCGTCGCGCGTGACGACCTGGGCGAACGGCTCGCTCACCTTGTCGTCGGTGAAGCTGCCCCACTCCTGCCCGTCGAGCAGCAGCCGGACGTGCGTGCCGCGGACCTCGATGCGCACGTCGTACGTCTTGCCGGTGACCACCGAGTTCGGCTTGGCGATCACGATCTCCTTGCTGTTCCCGGCGCCCTTCTGGACCGCGCCCTGGGTGTTGTTCCAGCCGCCGATGTTCCACCAGTACAGCTCGCCGCTCTCCTGGACGCCGAAGGCGACGAGGAAGCCCTCCGCGCCGGCGTTCTTGGTGGCCTTGAGCGTCAGGTCGTAGTCGGTGGCCGTGATGTTCCCGGCCTTGACCAGCGTGTCCTGCGCGGCGGTGTCCGACTGCGTGTAGGCGCCGTTCGTGACCGACCAGGAGCCGCGCGGCTCGACCACCGTCCAGCCGTCGGCGTCGCCGTCGTCGAAGTCGTCGGCGAACAACGGCGTGCCGTCGGGGGCGGTCACCTTCACGTCGTCGTACGTGGCGGCGGTGGCCCAGGTGGACAGGCCGATCGCGCCGGTGATGGGTTTCGGCTGCACGACGCGGCCGGTGGCACGGCTGGGCAGCACGCGGTCGCCGACGTTGGTCATGAACAGCTTCTGCATCTGGTAGCTGGTGGAGCCCCAGGACTCGTCGTTGTCGAACCAGATGAGGTCCGGGCGCCACTGCACGTTGTCGATGTTGGCGAGCAGCGGCGCGTACGAGGCCATCCGCACCACGTCGGCGT
The DNA here is from genome assembly GCF_040677315.1 of Actinoplanes sp. NPDC049316. NCBI lineage: Bacteria > Bacillati > Actinomycetota > Actinomycetes > Micromonosporales > Micromonosporaceae > Actinoplanes > Actinoplanes sp. NPDC049316. The sequence goes on from NZ_JBFAQM010000001.1 coordinate 351,155, forward strand.
TGCGTTCCAGGCCGGTCATGTACGCCGCCTCCGCCAGGGAATTGGACAGTTTGGCGTCCAGCGACGCGTACTCGCCGAGGAACACCTTCGGCCCGCTGCGGTCGTACGCGTCATAGCGTTTGTTGTTCTGCAGGAACCACGACGGGGTGTTGTAGTAGTGCTCGTCGACCATGTCGACGCCCGCCGCGCGGTTCTGGGCCCACAGCCGGTCGAAGGTGGCGCCCTGGTCGTCCGGGCCGGAGTTGCTGATCACCGTGAAGCCCGGATGGGCGGCCTCGATCGCGGCGCGGAACTTCTCGAAGTTCGCGAAGTACTGGTCGGGAAGGTTCTCCTCGTTGCCGACCGCGATGTGGGTCAGCCCGAACGGCCGCGGGTGACCCATCCGCGCGCGTAGCCCGCCCCAGTGCGAGGTGACCGGGCCGTTGGCGAACTCGATGAGGTCGAGGGTGTCCTGGATGTGCCGCTGCAGCAGGGCGGGGTCGTCGGTGGCGCGGTTCTGGCCGCAGCCGGTGACGAGGGCCGGCACCACGGGCAGCGGCATGGCCCCGATGTCCTCGGCGAACTGCAGGTACTCGAAGTAGCCGAGCCCGTAGGACTGGTTGTAGCCCCAGAAGTTCGCGTTGGTCGCGCGTGTCTCGACCGGTCCGACGGTGTCCTTCCACTGGTACGCGCGCGCCCGCGGGTAGCCGTTCGCAGCGTCGTACCCGTACATGCTGCCGGTGTTGACCAGGCAGCCGCCCGGGAAGCGCAGGAAGCCCGGGTGCAGCGCGGCGATCTTCTCCGCCAGGTCCCGGCGCAGGCCGTTGGGCCGGCCCTTGTACGTGTCCCGCGGGAACAGCGACACCATGTCGAGGCGCAGGGTGCCGGTGCCGCCGGCGAGCACCGACAACCGTCCGGTGTCGAGGGTGCGGGTGGCGGTGAGCCGGACGGCGTACTTGCGCCAGGTGTCACCCCGGACGCTGATCGTGCGCGGGCGGGCGCCGGTGAGCGCGACGGTCAGCACGGTGCCGGCCGGGTTGTCGCTGCGCGCCCAGACGGAGAAGTCGTAGCCGGCGCCGGCCTTGACCGCGAAGCCGGTGTTGTAGCCGGAGTTCGTCACGCCGTACCGGCCGCCGGCGGGGCTGGTGAGGGCCAGCTTCAGGTACGTGCGGTTGCGCTCGTTGAGGCGCGCGTCGTCGTCGGCCGTGGTGGCGGTGCCGCTGCCGCCGGCCTGCGCCGCAGGGGTCCACGCGGTGAGGCCGGTGTAGGCGCGGTTGTCGGCGGGGAGGAATTCGAAGGAGCGGTTGCGGACCAGCTCGGCGTAGAGGCCGCCGTCCGCCGCGAAGTTGATGTCCTCGAAGAAGACGCCGTACATGGAGCCGGGGATGGCCGGGCCGGCCGCGTACGGGTCGACCGTGATCGTGTAGTCGGGGGCGGCCGCCCGGGCGGGGACGCCGGCCGTGGTGAGCAGCAGGGCGGCCGCCGTGGCGGTGGCGAGCAGACGGGAGCGGGACATGCGTCCTCCTGGTGGGCAGGAGTTGATGTGACCGTTAACAACGGCGAGTATCATCGACGTGCAACGATGCGTCAACACCCGTGAAACGCCACGACATCACCCTCCGCTGGTGAACGGGACGTTACGTGCGATGCCGTTCTTCGGTGAGGGACGGTTGGGCCGATAGGCCCTGTGCGTCCCGGCCGGCTCGTCGTAGCGTCGCCGATGGCTGCGACCAGCCGATCGGTGATCGCGATCGGAGGACCCGTGGTGCCGAGCTCGTCCGACCCGACGCTTCCGTCGCTCACGCCCGACTCGACGGCGGCCTTCATCAACCGGGAGGTGAGCTGGCTCAGCTTCGCCCGCCGGGTGCTGGCCCTGGCGGAAGACCCCGCGCAGCCTCTTCTCGAACGGGTCAAGTTCGCCGGGATCATGGGCATGATCTACGACGAGTTCGCGATGAAGCGGCTCGGCGGCCTGTTCCGGCGGGTACGCAGGGACCCGCCCCGGCGCGGACCCGACGGCCTGACCCCGGCCGAGGAGCTGGCCGCCTGCCGCGCCGAACTGCGGGCCCAGCAGGAGACGGTGGCCGGCGTCGTGGAGAAGCAGCTGCGCCCGGCCCTGCGCGACCTGGGCGCTCCCATCGTGGATGTCGGCGACCTGGAACCGGCACAGCGCGACGACCTCGCCCGGTACTTCGTGGACTGCGTCGAACCGATCCTCACCCCGCTCGCCGCCGACGCCGCTCACCCGTTTCCGTTCATCAGCAATCTCGGGCTGAACCTCGGGGTGCTGGTCACCGAGCCGGGCCGCCGGAAGCACCGCTTCGTGCGCATCAAGGTGCCGGCCAACCGCCCGCGCTGGGTGCCGCTGCGCGACGATGCGGGCTGGGTGCCGATCGAACAGGTGATCGCGGACAACCTGGGCGTGCTCTTCCCGCGCGCGTCAAGGCTGGAGTGCCATTTCTTCCGGATCACCCGCGGCGCCAAGGACGACCCGTGGACGGACCAGATCGTCGACGAGGACGCCGACCTCACGCCCGGTGCGATCATCGGCATGGTCACCGCCGAGCTGACCGCGCGCAAGTACGCGGGCGTGGTGCGCCTCGAGGTCAGCGCCGGCATGCCCGCCGAGCTGCGGGACTGGCTCGCGGCCCAGCTGAACACCGACCCGGCCGACGTCCTGGCGATTCCCGGCATGCTGGCGCTCGGTGACCTGATGAGGCTGCCGGTGCCGGGGCACGCCGACCAGCGGGATCCGCCGCACGAGCCGGTGACTCATCCGCGGCTGCGGCATCCGGACCACCACGATCCCTCGGCGATCTTCGACGAGATCCGGCGCGGGGACCTGCTGGTGCATCTGCCGTACCACAGCTTCGAGACGTCGATCCTGCGGTTCCTGCGCAGTGCGGCCGCCGATCCGTCGGTTCTCGCGATCAAGCTCACGATCTACCGGACGAGCCGCCGGTCCCCGATCATCGAGGTGCTCAAGGAGGCTGCCCGCAGCGGCAAGCAGGTGGCGGTCCTGGTCGAGATCACCGCCCGTTTCGACGAGGCGCCCAACATCGGGTGGGGCCGGGAGCTCGAACAGGCGGGCGCGCACGTCGCGTACGGCGTGGAGAGGGTCAAGACCCACGTCAAGCTGGCGTTGGTGGTGCGCGAAGAAGCCGACGGCCTCCGCCGCTACGTCCATGTCGGCACGGGCAACTACCACGAGGGCACGGCCCGGCTGTACGAGGATCTCGGGCTGCTCACCGCCGACCCGGACCTGGCCGCCCACGCTGCGGCGGTCTTCAACGAGCTGACGGCGGGCATCCCCGCCCCCACGCCGGGCAAGCTGCTGGTGGCGCCGCACGACCTGCGGGAGCGATTCACCGAGCTGATCCGGCGCGAGGCCCGGCACGCCCGCGCGGGACGGCCCAGCGGCATCCGGGCCAAGATGAATCAGCTCCAGGACCCGCAGATGATCCGGGAGCTCTACGGGGCGGGCCTGGCCGGCGTCCCGATCGTGCTCAACGTCCGCGGCTTGTGCTGCCTGCGCGCCGGCGTGCCGGGGCTGTCACCGACCATCCGGGTCTTCAGCGTCGTCGGCCGGTTCCTCGAGCACAGCCGCATCTACCGTTTCGAGAACGGTGGCACGCCGGAGTTCTACATCGGCTCGGCGGACCTGATGACCCGTAACCTCTCCCGGCGGATGGAGGTCGTCGCCCCGGTCGGCGATCCGGTCGTCAAGGCGGAGCTGGAGGAGGTCCTGCGCACGTACGAGCAGGACAACTGCTCGGCGTGGGACATGCGGCCCGACGGCGAGTACGTCCGCCGGCACCCGGACGGTACGGAGGCGTGCCGCAGTGCCCAGCAGGTGTTCATCGAGCGCTGCGCGGCTACGGCCGGCTCGCCGGTCTAGCGACGTCGTGCCACGGGCCTCACACCGAGGCGTGCTCGCGGGCCGGTGCCCGCTGCGGGACGGGTTCCCAGTCGAGCTGCGGCGTACGGATCGCGTTGCGGAGGCGGCGACCCAGGGGCCGTTCGACGTAGCGGTGCACGAGCCAGGCGAGCCCCAGCATGAGTGCCGTGGTGGTGGCGACGAGCGTCCACACCGGGACCCGGGTGTGCTCGTACGCGACCCGGATGATCGTGTGCCCCAGCCGGCAGTGCAGCAGGTAGAGCGGATAGGTCAGCGCGCCCGCCACGCCGAGCCACCGCCACTGGATGCGGTCCGTGCGGCCGAGCGCCACGAGCAGGAGGATCACGTAGCACGCCGTGATGATCAGCATGCCGGGCCAGGACGGTACGGCGAACCCCGCCCGGACGTCCTCGAGCCGGTCCTCGACCCGCGCCAGGCAGACCAGCCAGGCGAAGCCGGTGATGCCGTACAGCAGCGGGGTGGGGCCGAACCGGTGGATGAGGTAGAGGGCGATGCCCCCGATGAAGTACGGCGCGTAGTCGCTGATGACCAGGCCGCTGAGCACCGGGCTCTGCAGCGAGGGAGCGAGCACGGCGGCCGTCATCCAGCCGGCGCACAGCAGCACGGCCCGCCGGTACGTCAGGCCGCGGAGCAGCACCACCGCCATGATCAGGTAGAACTTGAGCTCCACGAACAGCGTCCAGTACACCGCGTCGACCGGGTCGTGGCCGAGCGGCTGCTGCAGCATGGTGAGGTTGACCAGCAGGTCGACGAGGCTCGGCCGGTCACCGTCGGCGACGCCCCCGGTGACCGGGTACGCGAGCGCGACGACGCCGGTGATCACCACCGCCGCCCAGTAGGCCGGGAAGAGCCGGCCCACCCGGGACGCGAAGAACTCGCCCAGGGTCCGCCCCCAGCTGCTCATGCAGATGACGAAGCCGCTGATGAGGAAGAACAGCTCGACGCCGAGGAAGCCGTAGACGGTGACGTGCACGGTCCGCGGCAGGAAGTACTCCGGGAGCCGTACGCCGTCGATGCGCCACGCCACGGTGTAGTGGTACGCGAGGACGGCCAGCGCGGCGACCAGGCGCAGGCCGTCGAGCACCGCCAGCCGCGGGCGGATCCGGCTCATTTCTTCGTGACCTTGAGTGCGTACGCGTCGAACTGCCCCCCGCCGAGAAGGACTCGGACGGAGCCGGCGCGCGCCATGGTGAAGCCGAAGTCGTGGACGACGCCGGAGTCGGTGCACGCGATCGTGTGCTGCTGGTCCAGCTTGTCGTTCAGCAGCATCGTGACCGCCAGTGGCGCCGGTCCGGAGCAACCGACCCGGAGGGTGTGCGCGCCCTTGCCGGCCTGCATCCCGACATCCTGGGTGTCCTCGCCCATCACGTCCCAGTGCTGGGCGCCGGGAACCAGGCTGTGGACGATCCCGGCCTGGTCGGTCCCCTGCCACAGGGCCGCAGACGAGGCCGGCACGGGGAAGTCCGACACCATCGAACTCGGTGCGACCGCCGGGGTCCCGCCGTCGCCGCCACGCTGGGAGACGATGAACGTGCCGCCGGCGGCCATCACGACGGCGGCGAGCGCGGCGGCCTGCACGGTCACCCGCCGGTGCACCGTGCGCCGGGCGGCCGCGGCGCCGGGCGCCTGGACCCGGGGCAGCGCCTGGCGGCGCAGGTCCTCGAAGAGGGGGGCGAGCGGGTCAGGCACGGCGGGCCTCCGGCTGGTCGGGCTGGTGCAGCTGGACGGCCAGACTCGCGCGGCCACGGTGCAGCCAGGACTTCACGGTGCCGACGGCGACGCTCTCCCGCTCGGCGATCTCGGAGACGCTCAGGTCGCCCAGGTAGTGCAGGACCATCGCGCGGCGCTGCGCCGGGGGCAGCGTGGCCAGCGCCTCCACCAGCTCGATCCGGTCGGTGTTCGGACCGTCCACCTGCGGTTCCTGTGGCCGTTGCCGGCGCACGAAGGACAGTGCCGTACGGGAGCGGCGCCATCGGCTGACCGCCAGGTTCCACGCCACCCGGCGGACCCAGGCGACCGGGTCGTCGTACTTCGACACCGACGACCACCGGCGCAGGGCCCGGCAGAACGCCTCCTGCACGACGTCCTGGGCCTCCTGCCGGTCGCCGAAGTACGCGTAGAGCTGCACGGTGAGGTCCGCGTACTGCGCGGCGTACACCGCGTCGAAGTCCGCTGGGGGGTCGGCCGCCGGCATCGTCGTTGGTGCTCCCCTCGGAGGGCCCTCCGTGGTGGTGGTCATGGGCACTACACGCGGTACCGGCGATCAAGGTTGCAGGCAATCTTCAGCACGCCGCGCGCACGCGAGGATCGCACATATCGGCGTCCATTAGGCTGCTGGTCACGGGGTTCGCGCAGCGAGGGGGAGCATGGTCGAGGTCGGGCAGCAGCGTCTGCCGGGCTCCGGCGCGGCGCGCGGACCGGCGCGGCTGCCCCGCGGCCGGCACGACCTGCCGCGCGAGTTCGTCTCGCGTACGCAGCGTGATCGGCTCATCGACGCGATGGCCCGCGTGGTGGCGCGGAAGGGGTACGCGAACGCGTCGCTGACCGAGGTGTGCGCGGCGGCCGGCGTGTCCACGCGGGCCTTCTACGAGCACTTCGCCGACAAGGAGGCGTGCCTGCTCGCCGCGTTCGATCTGGGCGTGGACCTGATGCAGAAGGCCGTCGCCGAGGCGTTCAGCCGGCCTGCGCGCTGGCCCGAGCGGATCCACCGCGGGCTCGACACGCTGCTGCGGATCCTCGCCGCCGAGCCGGCGTTCGCGGTCATGGCGGTGGTCGAGGTGCTCGCCGCCGGCCCGCGGGCCCGGGAGCGCCGGCGCGCGCTGCTGGAGAGCTACGCCGGGTTCTTCGCCGAGGTGCCGCGACGCCCCGGCGGGCCGCAGGTGCCCGCCGGGGTCGTCGACGCCGTGATGGCCGGCGTCTACGGGGTCATCTTCGATCTGGTGTCCACGGGCCGGGCGGCGGAGTTGCCGGACCGCCTGCCCGACCTGACGTACTTCGTGCTGGTGCCGTTCCTGGGCCCGGCCGTGGCGGCCCGGGTGGCCGCCACGGCGTGAGGCTCACTCGGGCGGCGCGACCGTGCCGTCGGTGACCGTGATCTGCTGGGCCGCGTCGGTGGTGTCGGTGACCGCGTAACTCGCCGAGAACGTCGCCGTGGTGGCGCCGGTCGGGCAGGTAAGGCCGCCGGTCACGCGGATCGGCAGGCTGACGCCGGCCGAGAAGTCGAGCACCGGCGGGGTGGTGCCGGTGCCGTCGACCCACGGGCCGCTCACCGAGGCCGGGCCGTCCGGCGCCACGGTGACCGTGCAGGAGGCCAGACCGGAGATCGTGGTGACCACGCCCGCGGTGGGGATGGTCATCGTGCCGGTCGAGCCGGCCGGGTCGTACTGCAGGGCGATCGTCCAGTCGCCGTTGGTGTTGTTGGAGACGGTCTTCGCCGTCGTGAACAGCACGTTGGTCGGGCAGTTGCCGCCGTTGTTGCTGAACGTGGCCGGGGTCAGCGCGGAGCTGACGGGCCCGTCGGCGGCGGTGTTGCCGGGCGCCTCGGGCACCTGGCCGGTGTTGCCGGACTGGTTGCAGGTCACCGTGGTGCTGCCGACCACGAACTTCGCGGTGGTCCCGCCGACCAGCGAGGCCGTGTACGCGTGCCCGGCCGGGCCGACGGTGGTGCCCGGGGCGAGCGCCCAGGCCGGGGCGGCGGACATCGCGCCCAGGCCGAGGCCCACGACGGCGGCGATGACGCCCTTACGGCGCAGTGGTTGCATCTGTTCTCCCTAGAAGCACTCGTCCTTGCCCCAGTGCAGGGCCAGCTTGAGGTCGCGCAGGTTGAACTCGCCGGCCGAGGTGGCCCAGGCGACCTGCTTGAGATCGGTGATCGTGACCTTGTCGGCCTGCTGGCTGAAGAAGCCCTCGCGGCGCTGGTCCTTCTCGCCCGGGATGTCGTTCGGGCCCTTGTCCAGCGTGGACGCGTCGCGGCCGATCTCGATGGTCTCGAACTTCGCGTTGCCGCCGAGCTGTGACATGTCGACGACCATGTTCTTCGCGGTCACCGGCTGGCTGCCGGTGCCGGCCTTGATGGTGAGACTCACCGAGCCGAAGTCGCCGAGGTCGGTGACCACCGACTGGCACAGGTTCTTCAGCGTCGCGGTCTTCATGGCGGAGACCGCGACGGGCTCGGGCTGCTGCGAGCCGCCGGGTTCCTGGCGGGCGTCGACCGTGCCGTACTGGACGAAGCCGGTGGCCACGAGCTCGTCGGCGCTGACCTTGAACTGCTGGCCGGAGACGACGAAGGTCGCCGCCAGCGCGCCGTGCGAGATCAGCGTGACGACGCCCGCGGTGGCGACCGTGCTGAGGCCCATCACGAGCGCGAATCGGCGCCAGCGGGTGCCGCCTTCCGGGGCTGTCGGGTGATGGTCGGGCATCGAACGTCACTCCCGTCGGAGGGGATCCAGAAAAGCTGCTTTTTCTGAATGGACGGACGTTAACCCCGGCCCGGAAGCACCGTCAAGACATGAATCTTCGTCAATGTCCGGGCCGTTCCGCAAGCCACGATCGCAGCGCCCACCACCACCGCACGGTCTCCGGCACGGTCGGATGGTCCGGCAGACCGGTGAGTTCCTGCAGGCGGCGCAGCCGGTAGCGGACCGTGTTCGGGTGCAGGTGGAGGGCGTCCGCGGTGCGGTCGAGCCGCTGGCCGTGGTCCAGATAGGTCAGTGCGGTCGCCGCGAGGTCGCGGTGGAAGTCGTCGCGCGGCTCGAGGGCGCCGAGCAGCGCCGCGCCGAGGAACCCGGCCAGCAGCGGCTGGGCCGCCAGCGCGGTCTCGGTGGCCAGGTCGACGACGCTGTGCAGCCCGGTGAGCCCGCGGTCGCGGACGGAGCGCAGCGTGGTCAGGCAGAGCGCGTACGCGGCCGGCGCCTGGTCGACCGGCACCGCCGGGGTGCTCACCGTCAGCGCGGGCGAACCGGCGGGCAGGCGCGGGGTGAGGCCGCTCAGCCGTCCCGCGACCGGCGCGAGAACCCCGCCGCACCGCGCGAACGCCTGCTCCAGCCGCCGGGCCGCCGCCGGGTCGGCCACGTCCGACACCACGCAGTGGTAACGCTCGCCGGGGCGCAGCCCGAAGCGCGCCGGGTCCGGCACCGTCGCGTCGTCCTGCTCGCCGAGCAGCAGCGCGCGGAGCACGGCGATGCGGGCCTCGCGGTGGTCGCGGCCCAGGTCCCGCTCGGCCGCCCGGTACGCGTCCACCACCCGCCGCTCGAGCTGGACGCCGTACCGGTCGAGGCGCAGCAGCGCGTGCAGCATGACGTCGTACGGGATCCCCGCCGCCCGCCCCCGGCTCACCGCGACCTCGAGCACCCGGCTGCGGCCGGCGTGCACGCCGGTGAGCAGCGCGGCCACCGGCACCCCCAGCGCGGCCCGCTCGGCGCCGAAGCGGTCGGCCTGGGTGAAGTCCGGCTCCCCGTCGCGGGCGAACGCGGCGAACCCGGCCCGCAGCAACGCGTCCACGTGCCGCCGGCTCTCCTCCCACGGCAGCCGGGCGATCTCCGGATCGCCGACGCGGGCGGCGCGGGTGACGTCGTCGGCGAGCCGCTCGTCGCGCGCCAGGTCGGCGAGCAGACCCGAGAGCGCGTCCTCGTGCGGTTGTGGGTCATGCACAACGGGAGGCTGCTGCATTGGACCCCGTCCTCTACCGGCGCCGGGCCATTCATTGTTCCCTATGCGTTACCGCAAAGTAACATCGCGGGACGCCGGGCGGAACATCCCGCGGCGCGCCCGCCCGACGCACGGGAGGCGTCCGTGAGCGCTGCGTCCGTACCGAAGAAGAAGCGTGCCCTGGCCACCGTGCTCGCCGCCGCCCTGGGTCTGCTGCCGGCCGCGGCCGGCACGCCGGCGGCCGCGGCGCCGGCCCTGCGCGAGGTCATGTTCGTCGGCAACAACTGGGAGGGCACGGTCGACGTCATCGCCTCCCGCGGCGACTTCGCGAAGATCGGCCGGCTCGACGTGGTGCCCGACAAGAGCGACCGGCTCTGGGAGATCTACCTCAACCCGATCAAGCTCGCCTACTACCTCGGCGTGCAGCTCGGCCCCGGCGAGGGCCACGACCAGCTGGTCGACGACATGTACACGACGCCGGACGGCAGCGCGCTCGTGGTGTCGCGGCCCAGCTTCGCCGACGTGGTCTCGATCGACCTGGCCACCGGGGCGATCCGCTGGCGCTTCCCGGTCTCCGGCTACCGCTCCGACCACATGGCCGTCTCGCCCGACGGCACGGCGGTGGCCGTCTCCGCGTCGACCTCCAACACCGTGCACGTGCTGGACATCGTCACCGGCCGCCAGCTCGGGTCGTTCGCCGCGGGCGACAAGCCGCACGAGAACATCTACACCGACGGCGGCCGGACCCTGTGGAACATGTCGATCGGCGAGGTCAACACCTCGCTCGACGACCCCGCCTCGGACTGGACCAAGGGCGACCGGCACATCACGGTCGTGGACACCAAGACCTTCCGGACCGTACGCACGATCGACATGCGCCCGCGCCTCGACGCCTTCGGCCGCAGCGACCTGTCCGACGCGGTCCGCCCCGCGGTGTTCACCCCGGACGAGTCGAAGCTGTACTTCCAGGTGTCGTTCTTCGCCGGGCTCGTCGAGTACGACGTGGCGAGCGACCGGGTCACCCGCGTCCGCGAGCTGCCCAAGAACCCGGCCACCAACCCGGACCGGACGACCTGGGTCAACGACTCGCGCCACCACGGGCTCTCGATCAGCCCCGACGGCAGCCGCCTCTGCGTGGCCGGGACGATGGACGACTACGTCACGATCGTCGACCGGGCCACGCTGAACCCGGGTGAGCTCGTACCGGCGAGCAAGCCGTACTGGGCGACCGTCAGCGGCGACGGCCGCAGCTGTGTGATCTCCGAGTCCGGCGCCGACCGGGTCACCGCGATCGACTTCGCCACCGGCCGCAAGGTCGCCTCGGTGGGCGTCGGCGACCACCCCCAGCGGGTGCGGATCGGGCACGTCGCGGCGGACTGGGTCGCCCCCTGACCCGGCGTGATCTCCGGCGGCGGATGGGCGATCCGGCCCGCGGCGTGATGTGCTGGGGTCATGAGCGACGAACGGGTCACCAACTGGGCCGGGAACATCGTCTTCGGCGCGCGGCGGCTGCACCGGCCGGCCACCGTCGAGCAGGTGCAGGAGATCGTGGCGGCCGGGGGCCCGGTCAAGGTCCTCGGCAGCGGCCACTCCTTCAACCGGATGGCCGACACCGGCGGCGACCTCGTCTCGCTCGCCGGCCTGCCGCGCGTCGCCGAGATCAGCGCGGACCGCACCTCGGTCCGCGTCGACGGCGGCACCCGCTACGGTGACCTGGCCGGCCGGCTGCAGGCGGAGGGTCTCGCCCTGCACAACACCGCGTCGCTGCCGCACATCTCGGTCGCCGGGGCGATCGCGACGGCCACCCACGGCTCCGGCGTGCGCAACGGCAACCTCGCCACCGCGGTCTCGGCCATCGAGTTCGTCGCCGGCGACGGCAAACTGGTCACGCTGAGCCGCGACACCGACGGCGACACCTTCCGCGGCGCGGTCGTGCACCTCGGCGCGCTCGGCGTCCTCACCGCGATCACCCTCGACGTCGAACCGGCGTACGACATCCGCCAGTACGTCTACGACCGCCTCCCGCGCGCCGCGGTCGAGGCCCACCTGCCCGCCATCCTCGCCGACGGCTACAGCGTCAGCCTCTTCACGACCTGGACCACCCCGGACATCACCATGGCGTGGCTCAAGCGCCGCGACCCGATGCCGCCGGGGGACTGGTACGGCGCCACCCGCGCCGACGGCCCGCGCCACCCGGTCCCCGGCATGCCGGCGATGAACGCGACCGACCAGACCGGCGAGCCCGGCCCCTGGCACACCCGCCTGCCGCACTTCCGCATGGAGTTCACCCCGAGCAGCGGCGAGGAGCTGCAGTCGGAATACCACGTCCCCCGCGACCGCGCCCTGGAGGCCGTCGACGCGGTGGCCGCGATCGGCGCCGACGTGGCATCGGTCCTGCAGATCTGCGAGCTGCGCACCATCGCCGCGGACGAGCTGTGGCTCAGCCCCAACTACCGGCGCGACACCTTCGCCCTGCACTTCACGTGGATCGCCGACACCGAGGCGGTCCTGCCGGTCGTGGCGAAGCTGGAGGAGGCCCTGGCGCCGTTCGACCCCCGTCCGCACCTGGGCAAGGTCTTCACCGCGGCCCCGGAGACGATCCGCGCGCAGTACGAGCGCTTCGCCGACTTCGTCGCCCTCACCCACGAATACGACCCGCAGCGCGTCTTCCGCAACCCCTGGCTGGACGCCCTGCTCGACTGAGCCTCAGCCCGGCGGGCGCAGCCAGGCCGCCGTGTCCGGCGGCAGGAGGCCGGCGTCGGTGAGCGGGTCGCTGGTCAGCAGGACCTCGCCGGGCGGCAGCGGGACGGGACGGTCGCCCATGGCGACGGCCAGGGTCAGAGCATTTTCCCGTACGGCGACCAGCAGGCCACCGTCGTGCACGGCCCACTGGACGGTGTCGGCGGCCCGCAGCACACCGTCGCCGTGCAGCCGGTGGCGCAGGGCGATCGCCGCGCGGCACAGCGCCAGGGCCGGCGGGGCGGCCTCCACCGAGTGTTCGCCCCAGTCCGGCGGCACCGGCAGCCAGGGCGGCGCCGCGCCGGTGGGGGAGAAGCCGAACGCGCCGGCCGGGTCGCGCCGCCACGGCAGGGGCACCCGGCAGCCGTCGCGGCTCAGGCCCGACCGGGTCCAGGCCGGGTCCTGCCGCTCGTCCGCCGGCACGTCGGCCTCGGGCAGGCCGAGTTCCTGCCCCTGGTAGAGGTACGCGGCCCCGGGCAGCGCCAGGATCGCCAGCAGGGCGGCACGGGCGCGGGCCGGGTTGCCGTAGCGGGTGGGCGTACGCGTGACGTCGTGGTTCTCCACCACCCACGTGACCGGGGGCCGGGTGAGCAGGCGGGTGCCCACCTCGAGCCAGTGGCGCGCGTCCCAGGGGGCGGTGACGAGGGCGAAGGCGAAGGCCTGGTGCAGTTCGTCCGCGCGGACGTACCGGGCGGCCCGCTCCGGGTCGAGGTTGACCTCGCCGATCAGCGCGCGTGGCGGGTCGTACGAGTCGGCGAGGCGCCGCCACCGCCGGTACACGTCGTGCACTTCCTCCTGGTCGCACGCCAGGGGGTTGCCGCGCAGACGCATCGGCGGGACGGCTGCGGGATCGGCGAGGCCGGGCAGGCCCTCGGCCTTGAACAGCCCGTGCGCCACATCGATGCGCAGCCCGTCGACGCCGCGGTCGAACCAGAACCGCAGCACGTCGTCGAAGAACGGCGCGGTACGCGGGTCCCGCCAGTTCCAGTCGGGCTGCTGCGGCGCGTACAGGTGCAGGTACCACTGGCCCGGGCGGCCGTCCGGCTCGGTGACCCGGGTCCAGGCCGGGCCGCCGAACACGCTGGGCCAGTTGTTCGGCGGCTCGGCGCCGTGCGGGCCGCGGCCGTCGGCGAAGTGGAAGCGGGCCCGTTCGGCGCTGCCCGGCCCGGCCGCGAGCGCCGCGCGGAACAGCGGGTGCCGGTCCGAGCAGTGGTTGGGCACGAGGTCGGCGATGACCCGCAGGCCGCGGGTGTGCGCCTCGGCGACGAGCGCGTCGAACGCCGCGAGGTCGCCGAAGAGCGGGTCGACGTCGCAGTAGTCGCTGACGTCGTACCCGTGGTCGGCCTGCGGTGACCGCTGGAACGGGGTCAGCCAGACCGCGCCGGCGCCGAGCCCGGCGACGTGCCCCAGCCGCTCGGTGATGCCGGCGAGGTCGCCGACGCCGTCGCCGCCGGAGTCCGCGAACGAGCGCGGGTAGATCTGGTAGACGACGGCGTCACGCCACCACGGTGACACCTCAGGAGTTCGCCGGCTTGGCCTCCGCGCGCTGCCAGCGGGCGACCTTCGGCAGGCTCGGGTCGATCTGCTTGCGCGGCGGGCGTACGGACGCCGGCCCGCGGTTGGGCAGCGCCAGCCGGAACACCTTCGCCCACGCGGACGCGACCTGCTTGGGTAGCGGGCCGGTGACGTACTTCAGCTCGTACTTCTCGAAGAGCGCGCGCACCTTCGGGGCGATCTCGGCGTACCGGTTGCTCGGCAGGTCCGGGAAGAGGTGGTGCTCGATCTGGTGCGACAGGTTGCCGGTCATGATGTGCATCGCCTTGCTGCCGCTGATGTTCGCGGAGCCCAGCATCTGGCGCAGGTACCACTCGCCGCGGGTCTCGCCCTCGATCGACGTGCGCTCGAAGGTCTCCACGCCGTTGGGGAAGTGGCCGCACATGATCACCGAGTGCGTCCACAGGTTGCGGACCAGGTTGGCCACGGCGTTCGCGGCGATGGTGTGCAGGAACGACGGGCCGGACAGCGCCGGGTGGATCACGTAGTCCTTGAGGATCTGCCGGCCGATCTTGTTGCGGGTCTTCTTGAGCGCGGCCCGGAACTCCGGCGCGCGGCGCCGCTTCTTCGTCTTCAGGTTGCGGCCGAGCTCCAGGTCGTACGCGGCGATGCCGTACTCGAAGAAGCAGGCGTTGATGAAGTTGTAGAGCGGCTGCCCGAGGTACGCCGGCGTCCACGGCTGGTCCTCGTCGACGCGCATGATGCCGTACCCGAGGTCGTTGTCGCGCCCGACCACGTTGGTGTACGTGTGGTGCAGCTCGTTGTGCGAGTGCTTCCACTGCTCGGCGGGCGAGGCGTTGTCCCACTCCCACTTGGTCGAGTGGATCTTCGGGTCCCGCATCCAGTCCCACTGGCCGTGCATGACGTTGTGGCCGATCTCCATGTTCTCGAGGATCTTGGCGATCGACAGCCCGGCCGTGCCCACCAGCCAGGCCGGCGGGAACAGCGAGAAGAGCAGGACCGCGCGGCTGCCCAGCTCCAGGCGCCGCTGCACGGAGATCACCTTGCGGATGTAGCGCGCGTCGCTCTCGCCGCGGCTCTCGATGATCTCGTCGCGGATCGCGTCGAGCTCGATGCCGATCTGCTCGATGTCCTCGGGGGTGAGGTGGGCGATCGGGTTGACGTCCTTGCGCTGCAGTGTGGTCACGCTGGTTCTCCTACAGGTCGATACGGCAGTCGCCGGCCGCGGCGTTGATGCAGGTCTGGACGGGGATGTTGTCCCCGGGCTCGGCGACGGTGAGCTGGCCGTCGCGCAGGTCGCGTACGGCGCCCTCGCGCAGCGGCAGCACGCACTTGAAGCAGATGCCCATGCGGCAGCCGGAGGGCATGAGCACGCCCGCGGCCTCACCGGCGTCGAGCAGCGGCTCGCCCCCGCCGGCCGCGACGGTCTTCCCGGCACGGGTGAAGGTGACGCTCCCGCCGGCGGCGCCGTCCGCCACGACGGTCGGCCGGAAGCGCTCGGTGTGCAGCGGGCCGCCGGCGCCGGTCTGCGCCCAGTGCGCCTCGATGTCGTCGAGCAGTTCGTTGGGGCCGCACGCCCACGTCTCGCGCTCGGCGCGGTCGGGCACCAGCTCGTCCAGGTCCGCGGCCTTGATGCGGCCCTGGGTGGCGGTGTGCCGCTCGATCAGGCGGATGCGGCCCTGCCCGGCCAGCGCGCGCAGCTCGGCGCCGAAGACCGCGGCCTCCGGCGTGCGCGCGGAGTGCACGACCACGACGTCGCCGAGTTCGTCCAGGTGGCTGCGCAGCATGCCCATGACCGGGGTGATGCCGCTGCCGGCGGTCACGAACAGCGCCTTGCCCGGCCGGGTGGCCGGCAGCGTGAACTCGCCGGCCGGCAGGTCCAGGTGCACGATCGTCCCGGCCCGGGCGCGCCGGACCAGGTGCGTGCTGACCTTGCCGCCGGGCACGGCGTTGACGGTCACGGTGAAGCGGCCGTCACGGCCGCCGGGCGCGCTGGTCACCGAGTACGAGCGCCACAGCCGCACGCCGTCCACGTCGACGCCGAGGCGGACGTACTGGCCCGGGACGTGCGGACGCCAGCCGCGCCCGGGGCGCAGGGTGAGCGTGACGCTGTCGGCGGTCTCGGGATGGGCCGCCTCGATCTTCGCGCGCAGCACCGAGGGGTTGCGCAGCGGGGCGACGGCGTCGAGGTAGTCGGCCGGGACGAGCGGGGTCGTGATCAGCTCCACGACCCGCCAGGCCCCGGACCGCAGGGTCTGCGTAACAGCCATGTTCTCAGCATGCTGTGATGGGGGAACGAAGACCTGACCTGTCGAAGTGAATCCCGCGGGGGTTATTGTTCGGTCGGTACAAGATGCGGTGGCTAAACGGCGAGGCAGCTCATGGAACCGACGCTCCCCGACGTGCGCGCTTTCCGGCTCTCCGGGGAGATCGTCGCACCCCTGCGCGAAGGACTGCCCGACGTGGCCGTGCAGACCATCGCGGCGATCACCGCCGAGGTCCCGGCGTACGCGGAGGCGTTCACCGGCGAGCTCGGCGCGAAGATCGAGAAGGCGGTCCGCGCCGCCCTCGGCACCTTCCTCGAGCTGGTCTCCCGGGCGGCCGGCCCGGACCCCGGCGCGCCGCTGACCCCGGCGCTCGAGGCGGCGTACGCGCTGGGCCGCGGCGAGGCCCGCTCGGGGCGCAGCCTGGACGCCTTGCTGGCGGCGTACCGGGTGGGGGCCCGGGTCTCCTGGCGGGAGCTCGCGGCGATCAGCGTGGCGAACGGTCAACCCGCGTCCACCATCGCGCACTTCGCCGAGCTGGTGTTCGCGTACATCGACGAGCTGTCGGCGGCCAGCGTCGCGGGGCACGCCGACGAGCTGGCGTCCTCCGGCCGGGCCCGCCGGCGCCATCTGGAGCTGCTCGCGCAGGCGCTGATCGCCGGCGAGCCGGTGCACGCGGTGATCGCCGCGGCGGAGCGCGCCGACTGGGTGCCGCCCCAGACCCTGACCGCGGTGCTGGCGCCGGAGCGCGCGGCCCGGGCGCTGGCCGACCTGCTCGACCCGCGCACGCTGCAGGTGGCCGAGGCCGGCCCGGAGATGCCGGACACGTCGGTGCTGCTCGTCCCGGACGCCCAGGGTCCCGGGCGCGCGCACGTGATGCGCCTGCTGGGCGGCAGCGGCGCGGTGATCGGCCCGCCCCGCCCGTGGCTGCGGGCCCGCGAGTCGTTCCTGCGGGCCGTACGCGTCAGCGGCCTGGTCCGCCGTCCCCGCCGCGGCGCGGTCACCGACACCGAGGACCACCTGCTGGCGCTGGTCGTCACGGCGGACCCGCAGGCGCTGAAGGATCTGCGCACCCAGGCGCTGGCCCCGCTGGAGGGCGAGCGCGAGGCGACCGCGGAGAAGCTCGTGGAGACGCTGCGCAGCTGGCTGCTGCACCAGGGCCGGCGCGAGGACGTGGCGGCGGAGCTGTTCGTCCACCCGCAGACGGTCCGCTACCGCATGTCCCGCATCCGCGAGCTGTACGGCGACCGCCTCCGCGACCCGAAGTGGCTGCAGATCCTGACCGTCGCGCTGGCCGTCCCGCCCGCCTGAGGGTCGCCTTATAGGCCCGGTATAGCCCCTTCGCCGACGCTCGGTGAGGCCATCGGCCGAGCCGTCCGCTGCAGCTCGTGCCCCTTCGCGCGGCGGACCGCGGCCGGTACCGCACCGGCGACGAAGGAGCTGACATGGACACCGGTCACGCGCGCCCCGCAACGGCCGCCGAACGTCGCGCCGCGCTGCTGCAGCGCCGGCTCGAGGGCCGCGGGGCGCCCGCCCGGGCCGCCGCGCCCGAGCCCGGGGGTCCCCTGCCGCTCTCCGCCGGGCAGCGCCAGATGTGGTTCCATCACCGGCTGCGCCCGGACAGCGACGAGTATCTGGTGACCGTCGCGCTGCGGCTGACCGGGACGCTGGACGTGCCGCGGCTGCACACCGCGTGGGACGCGCTGACCGGGCGGCACGACATCCTGCGTACCCGGTATCTGCTGCGCGACGGCGAGCCGGTGCAGGTGGCCGACCCGCCGCGGTCCGGCACGCTCGCCGTGGCGGACCTGAGCGGCGTCCCCGAGAGGGAGCGCGACGCTGCCACCGGCCGCTGGATCGCCGGTGAGGGCGCGCGCTGCATGGACCTCGAGAACGAGTGGCCCCTCCGCGGCACCTTGCTCGCCTGCGGCCCGCGTGAGCACATCCTCTTCGTGGTGGCGCACCACATCGCCTGCGACGCGTGGTCGACGCGGATCTTCGCCGAGGAGCTGGGCGCGCTGTACCGCGGCGACTCCCTGCCACCGGCCACCCAGTACGCCGCCTACGCGCGGTGGGAGCGGGAACAGACATCCAAAGAGGCGCTCGCCGGCGACCTGGCGTACTGGCGCGGGCAGCTCGCCGGTCTGGAACCGCTCGACCTGCCCACCGACCGGCGGCGTCCACCGCTGCGAGGAGACCGGGCGGGCACGGTCGCGGCCCCGGTCCCGGCCCGGACCGCCGAGGCGGTACGCGACCTCGCCTCGGCCGCCGCCACGACGCCGTTCACCGTGCTGCTCACCGCTTTCCAGGTGCTGCTCGGGCGGTGGGCCGGGCGTACGGACGTGGCCGTGGGCACCGTGTCCTCGCTGCGGACCCGCCCCGAATGGCAGCGGATGCTGGGGTACGGCGTCAACAGCCTGGTGCTGCGCGCCCGTTGGACCGGCGACCCCACGTTCGCGGAGCTGGTCTCGCAGGGCCGCGCGACGGTGCTCGACGCGTTCGACCGTCAGCGGGTGCCGTTCCCGCTGCTGGCCGCGGAGCTGGAACCCGGCCGCGACCTCTCCCGGACCCCGGTCTTCCAGGCGCTGTTCACCCTGCGGGACGAGACCGAGACCGACTACCGGCTGCCCGGGGTCACCATGACCGAGGCCGTGCCGCCGATCGCGAAGGCCCGCTGCGACCTGTCGATGCTGGTCGACCGCAGCTCGTCCGGAGGCCTCCGGATCCGGCTGGAGTACGCCACCGACCTGTTCGACGAGTCCACCGCGGAGCGCATGCTGGCGCAGTACGTGCGCCTCCTCGACGCCGCCGTGACCGCTGCGGACCGGCCACTGTCCATGCTGGACCTGTCGGACGACGAGGAGCAGGCGCCCCTCGTGCCCGGCGACGCGGACGACCGGACCCTGGCCCGGCGCTTCGAGGAGCAGGCGGCCCGGACCCCGGACGCGATCGCGGTCACCTGCGGCGCGGAGCAGCTGACCTACCGGGAGCTGGACGCCGCCGCCGACCGGGTCGCCGGGCTCGTGGCGGCGTACGGCGGCGGCCCGGGCAGCCTCGTGGCGGTGCTACTCCCGCGCGGTCCGCTGCTGATGCCCGCGCTGCTGGGCGTCCTCAAGGCCGGGGCGGCGTACGTGCCCCTCGACCCGGCGACACCCGCGTCCCGCATCGAGCTGATCCTCGCCGACACGGCGGCGCGGATCGTGCTCACCGACACGGGGACCGTTCCTCCCCGCGCCGGCCGTACCGTGATATCGCTCGATGCCCCGCACCCGATACCCGCCGCGGCGCCCTCGGTGACCCCGCACCCGGACGACCCGGCGTACGTCATCCACACCTCGGGATCGACGGGGCGTCCCAAGGGCGTCGTGGTCTCGCACCGCAACGTCTGCCGGCTCATGGCGGCCACCGCCGAGCACGTCGCCGCGGGCGGCGACGACGTGTGGACGCTGTTCCACTCCGTCGCCTTCGACTTCTCCGTGTACGAGATGTGGGGCGCGCTGCTGCACGGCGGCCGTCTGGTCGTCGTGGATCTCGACACCGCCCGCTCGCCCGGCGACCTGCTGGAGCTGCTCGTGGCGCAGCGCGTCACCGTCCTGTGCCAGACGCCGTCGGCGCTGCGCGGTCTCGTGCCGGCCGTCGCCGGAGACGACCCGAGGGCCGCCGGGCTCGCGCTGCGCGCGGTCGTGACCGGTGGCGAGCGGCTCGCGGTGCCCGAGCTCGGCCCGTGGTTCGACCGGATCGCGCCGGACCGCACGGCGATCGTGAACATGTACGGGATCACCGAGGTCACCGTGCACGCCACCGCGCACACCGTCACCCGAGCCGACGTGGACGAGCGCGCGGGCAACCCGATCGGCCGTGAGCTGTCCGGGGTGGCGATCCGGCTGCTGGACGCGTACGGCACCCCGGTGCCCACCGGGGTCGTCGGGGAGATGTACGTGACGGGCGCCGGGGTGGCTCAGGGCTACCTGCACCGGCCCGGGCTCACCGCCGAGCGGTTCGTGCCCGACCCGTACGGCCCTCCCGGCAGCCGCATGTACCGCAGCGGCGACCTCGCCCGCCGGTGTCCCTCCGGGGAGCTGGAGTTCTTCGGCCGCGCCGACGACCAGGTGAAGATCCGGGGCTTCCGCATCGAACCGGGCGAGGTCGAGAGCGTGCTCGCCGGTCATCCCGCCGTCCGCGACGCCGCCGTCGTGGCCCGCGAGGACGGTCCCGGCGGCCCGCGGCTGGTCGGCTATGTCGTCGCGGACGGGGAGGCGCCCACGCCGGCGCAGCTGCGGGCCCATCTGCGGGCCGCGCTGCCGGAGCACATGGTGCCCGCCGCGTTCGTGGTCGTCGGGAGGATGCCGCTGACCCCGAACGGCAAGCTGGACCGGCGGGCGCTGCCCGCGCCGGCCGCCACGGCACAGGGCCGGGTCGCGCCCCGCGACGATGCGGAGCGCCGCTTCGCCGGGATCTGGGCCCGGGTGCTCGGCCTGGCCGAGGTGGACGTCGAGGCGAGCTTCTTCGACGTGGGCGGCGACTCGATCCAGGCCGTGGCGCTCGTCGGCGCGCTGCGCGCGGAGGGCCACGACGTGACGATCCGCGACGTGTTCGACCACCGGACCGTCGCCGCGCTGTGCCGGGCCGCCGCGGGCCGGGGCCGGGCGGGCGGCTGGACGCCGGTGCGCCCGTTCGAGCTGCTCGGCGCGGCGGACCGCGAGCGGCTGCCGGACGGGGTGGTGGACGCGTACCCGCTGACGCAGACCCAGGTCGGCATGGTCGTCGACATGCTCGCGCACGACCGGTTCAACACGTACCAGAACGTGGCCACGACCCGGATCCGTGACGGCGTCGAGCTGTGCGCGGACACGCTGCGCGCGGCCGCCCGGGTGGTCGCGGACCGGCACGACGTGGTGCGGACGTCCTTCGACCTGCAGCGGTTCTCCGTACCGATGCAGCTGGTGCACCGGGCCGCGGAGGTTCCCGTGGCCGTGCGGGACCTGCGCGGCCGGACCGCCGCGGAGGTACGGCGCGACCTGCACGCGTTCCACGACGAGGACCGGGCCCGGGTCTTCGACCTGACGGCGCCGCCGATGCTGCGGCTGACCGCCCACCGCACCGACGACGGCTGGTGGCTGTCGGCGTCGGAGTTCCACGGGATCGTCGAGGGCTGGAGCTACCACTCGCTGCTCAAGGAGCTGCTCGAGGTCTACTCCCAGCTCCGGCGCGACGGCGCCCCCGCGGCGTGGACCGGCCCGGGCGTGCGCTTCGCCGACTCGGTCGCGGCCGAGTTGACGTCCCTGGGCGAGCCGGCCGACCGGGAGTTCTGGGCCGGGGTGGTCGCCGAGCGGCCCGCGTTCGCGCTGCCCGCCGGCTGGGGCGAGCCGGACCGGCCGGCCGAGCACTTCTGGGTCACGTTCGGCTTCGAGGACCTGGAGGAGCGGCTGCGCCGGCTGGCGGCCGCGGCCGGGGCGTCGCTCAAGAGCGTGCTGGTGGCGGCGTACGGCGCGGTCCTGGGCCGGCTCGGCGGCGAGGAGCGCTTCAGCTCCGGCGTCGTGGTGCACACCCGGCCGGAGGTCGCCGGCGCGGACCGCATGTACGGCGTCCACCTCAACACCGTGCCGTTCCCCTTCGACGCGCCGGCCGGCACGTGGCGGGACCTGGTCCGCGCCGCCTTCGACCGGGAGGCCCGGCTGTGGCCGCACCGGTGGTACCCGATGCCGCAGATGCAGCGCGACGCCGGCGGCCGGCGGCTGGTCCGCGTGGTCATCAACCACGTCGACTTCGCGCGGCTGGAGAGCGACGCCGTCGAGGCGGACAGCGTCATGGCGCCGGGCAAGACGGAGTTCGACCTGGCGGTCACGACCGTCGGGCGGCGGGTGAGCCTGAAGACCGACACGCGGGTGCTGACCCGCCCGTACGCCCGGCGGATCTCGGCGCTGTTCCGCCGGGTCCTGGAGTGCATGGCGGCCGACCCGGACGGTGACGCGGCCGTGCCGCTGCTGGAGCCCGCCGAGCGGCAGCTGCTGGCAGCGGTGAACGACACCGGTCTCGCGATTCCGTTCGCCGCGGTGCCGCGCCTCGTTGAGGAGCAGGCGGCCCGGACCCCGCACGCCGTGGCGGTCACCTTCGGCGCCACCACGCTCACGTACGCGGAGCTGGACGCACGCGCCGACCGGCTGGCTCATGCCCTGCACGTCCGCGGTGTGCGGCCCGGCGCCCGCGTCGCGGTGCTGCTCGAGCCCGGCCCCGACCTGCCCGCCGCCCTGCTCGGCGTGTGGAAGGCCGGGGCGGCGTACGTGCCGGTGGACCCGTCGTACCCGGCCCGGCGCGTCGCCGCGATGGTGGCCTCGGCCGGCGTCACGGCGGCGGTCAGCGAGCCGGCGTACGCGGACCGCCTCGGCCCGCTGGACCCGGTCCTGGCCGGCGCGGCCGCTCGCGAGGCGCCTGCCGGTGCGCCGCCGCGCCGGGCCGACGACCCCGACGAGGTCGCCTACGTCATCTTCACCTCCGGTTCGACCGGGCGGCCCAAGGGCGTCGAGGTCACCCATCGCGGGCTGGCCAACCACGTCGCCTGGGCGGCCCGCGACCTCGCCGCACGCGGCACGAGCGGCGCGCCACTGTTCTCGTCGGTCGCGTTCGACCTCGTGGTGCCGAACCTGTGGGCGCCGCTGACGAGCGGGCAGACCGTACACGTGCTGCCGCCCGGCGCCGGGCTTGCCGACCTGGGGGAGCGGCTCGCCGCGCGGGCGCCGTACTCGTTCGTCAAGCTCACGCCCAGCCACCTCGACGTGCTCGCGCACCAGCTGACGCCCGGGCAGGCGCAGGCGCTCGCCCCCGTCGTCGTGGTGGCCGGGGAACCCTTCACCCGGGACACCCTGCGGCGGTGGCGCGCGCTGGCGCCGCGGGCACGGCTCGTCAACGAGTACGGCCCCACCGAGGCGTCCGTCGGCACCACCGTGCACCCGGTGCCCGCCGGCGCCGACGCCGGCGTGCTGCCCATCGGCCGGCCGCTGCCCGGGATGACCGTGCACGTCCTCGACGGCGGTCTGCGGCCCATGCTGCCCGGCGTCCCTGGCGAGCTCTACGTCGGCGGCACGGGCGTGGCCCGCGGGTACGCCGGCGACCCCGCCCTGACCGCCGCGCGCTTCGTCCCCGACCCGTACGGCCCGGCCGGGGCGCGGCTGTACCGTACCGGTGACCTGGTCCGCCATCTCCCCGGCGGCGACCTACAGTTCCTAGGCCGTGCCGACGACCAGGTGAAGATCCGCGGTCACCGCGTGGAGCCCGGTGAGGTGGCGGCGGCGCTGCGGGAGCACCCGCGGATCGCCGACGCCTTCGTCGCCGCACGCGACGGCGAGCTGCACGCCTACGTGACGCCGTCGGCACCGCCCGATGTGGACGGTCACCTGGCCGAGCGGCTCCCGGCCTACCTGCTCCCGGCCACCGTCACCGGGCTGGAACGGCTGCCGCT
This sequence comes from Actinoplanes sp. NPDC049316, assembly GCF_040677315.1. Taxonomy (NCBI): domain Bacteria; kingdom Bacillati; phylum Actinomycetota; class Actinomycetes; order Micromonosporales; family Micromonosporaceae; genus Actinoplanes; species Actinoplanes sp. NPDC049316. The sequence continues at coordinate 374,673 of NZ_JBFAQM010000001.1, forward strand.
CAACGCCAACGGCAAGGTGGACCGCGGCGCGCTGCCCGTGCCGGCACCGCGTCCGGCCCCGGGCGCCGGGTACGTCGCCCCGGTCACGCCCACCGAGGAGCGCATAGCCCGCATCTGGTCCCGGGTCCTCGGAGTGCCGAGGGTCGGCTCCCGCGACGGTTTCGCGGCGCTCGGCGGCCACTCGCTGAAGGTCATCGAGGTCATCGCCGAGGGCCGGCGCGCCGGTCTCCCGCTGACCCTGCGCATGCTCTACGAGTACGACAGCCTCGCCGAGGTCGCCGCCGCGGTGGACGCCCTCGGGCCCGCCGTCCCGGCAGCACCACCCGCACCGGTCAGCTCGGGGCCGGCGGCGCCCGCGGTGGACGCCGCCCGGCTGCTCGCGGAGATGGCCGAGCACCGGGTCCCGGGCGCCGCCGTCGCCCTGCTCCACGAGGGTGAAGTGGTGGCCCTGGACGGGTACGGCGTCACCGCCGCCGGCGCGGGCGTGCCGGTCACGCCGGAGACGCCGTTCCGCGTGGGGTCCATCAGCAAACACGTCACGGCGCTGGCCGTCCTCGCGCTCGTGGCCGACGGGGTGCTCAGCCTCGACGCGGACGTGAACCGCTACCTCACCTCGTGGCGGGTGCCCGGCCCGGCCGTGACCCTGCGGGAGCTGATGAGCCACCAGTCCGGGTTCGCGTGGACACCGGCCGTCCACTATCGACCGGAGGAGCCGTTCCCGTCGCTGACCGAGGTGCTGGCGGCCGTACGGCCCGACGCGCCGCCCGGCTCGGAGTTCCGCAAGAGCAGCGCCAACTTCTCGGTCGTCGAGCTCGTGCTGCGCGACGTCACCGGGGAGACGTTCGCGGGGCTCGTCGAGCGGCTGGTGTGCGTACCGCTCGGCCTCGTCGCCACCAGCTTCGACCAGTGGTTCCCGGAGCGGAGCGTGCATCCGGCCGCGCTCGGGCACGACGGCGACGGCAGGCCGCTGACGGACGGGTGGCGTACCCGCGCGGAGGCGGCTTCGGGCGGCCTGTGGACGTGCGCGGCCGACCTGGCCGAGCTCTCGCTGCAGATCCGCCGTGCGCGCCGGGGCGAGCCCGGGGCCCTGCTCCCGCGTTCCCTCGCCCAGCAGCTGCTGACGGTCTGGCACCCGGGCAGCTTCTACGGCCTCGGCACCGTCGTCGACGACACCGGCGCGGACACCGAGTACGGCCACGGCGGCCGGACCGCGGGCTACCGCGCCGGGACGTTCACCCGCCTCGACAGCGGCGCCGGCTTCGTCGTGCTCACCAACGCCGAGTCCGGGCAGCGGATCGCCTCGCTGGTCGCCGACGCCCTGCGCCGCCCCGGTACGGCCGGGCCCGCCGCGCGCTGGACCGGCGCGGGCGCGGCCGACCCCGCCGTCGTATAGGGCGCGTATAGCCGCCGGCGGCACTCTCGACCTGCCCGACACAGGGCGCGCCCTCCTATCCGGCGCGTCCCGCGACCGAACGGAGCCGACATGCCGAACGCCGACCTGACCGAAGGCCTCGACGCCGACCGCAAGCAGGAGATCAAGACGATCGTCTGCGACATCCTCGAGCTCGAGGAGGACGAGGTCACCGAGACCAGCCTCTTCAAGGAGGACCACGAGGCGGACTCGCTGAGCGCCATCGAGATCCTCGCGGCCCTCGAGCGCAGCCAGCACGTGACCATCGACCAGGCCGAGCTCAGCCGCATGGTCAACCTCCAGGGCATCTACCAGGTCGTCGAGCAGGCCTCGCGCCGCTGACGCCGCCGCCGGGGACCGGCAGACGGGAGGGAAGATGCAGCACGCTCCAGCACCGGGCGGCACGCGCCGCCGGGTCGTCATCACCGGACTCGGCGTCATCACGAGCATCGGCACCGGCGTCGAGGCGTTCGCATCCGGGCTGCGGGAGGGGCGCAGCGGCGTCAAGGCGATCACCGCCTTCGACACCGCCGGCTTCGCCCACGCCCAGGGCTGCGAGGTCGGCGACTTCGAGCCGGGCGCCTGGATCCGGCGCCTCGACCCGGCCGAGCTGGGCCGGGCGAGCCAGTTCTCGGTGGCCGCCGCGCGGATGGCGGTCGCCGACGCCGGCCTCACCGAGGACGACGTCCGGGCCCGCCGCTGCCTGGTCTCCGTCGGCACCACCGACGGCGAGTCCCGCGACCTCGACGAGCTGGTCGAGGCGGGGCTGCGCGACGGGCCGGAGTCCTACGACCCGGTCCGCGCCCGCCGGGTCTCGGCCGGCCGGCTCTCCGCCGGCATCGTCCGGGAGCTCGCCCTGGAGGACGTCGAGGCCGTGACGATCCCAACCGCGTGCGCGGCCGGCAACTACGCGGTCGGATCCGGGTACGACGCCCTCAGCAGCGGCGACGTCGACATCGCCCTGTGCGGCGGCGCGGACGCCATGTGCCGCAAGACGTTCACGGGCTTCTACCGGCTGGGCACGATCGCACCGGAGCTGTGCCGCCCATTCGACCGTGACCGCGAGGGCATCCTCACCGGCGAGGGCGCCGGGATCCTGGTGATGGAGAGCCTCGACTCGGCGCTCGCCCGCGGCGCGCACATCTACGCGGAGGTGCTCGGGTACGGCCTCGCCTGCGACGCGCTGCACCCCGTGGCGCCCGACCGGGACAGCATCGCCCGGACGGTCCGCAACGCGCACCGGCACGCGGGCGTCACCGCCGGGCAGATCGACTTCGTCTCCGCGCACGGCACCGGCACCAAGGCCAACGACGTCACCGAGTGCGGGGCGCTGCGGCAGGTGTTCGGCGACGACGCCGTCCCGCGCACCGTCTCGATCAAGTCGATGATCGGGCACAGCATGGGCGCGGCCAGCGCGGTCGCCGCCGCGGCCTGCGCCATCGCGGTGTCCCGCGGCTTCATCCCGCCGACCGTCAACCACCGCGTCACCGACCCGGAGTGCGCGGTGGACTGCGTGCCGAACGAGGCCCTCGACATGGAGCTGGACATCGTGCAGAACAACGCGCTGGCCTTCGGCGGCAACAACGCGGTGCTCATCATGCGCCGGTACCGGAGCGCGGCATGAGCTGGATCGTGACCGGGATGGGGGCGCTGGCCAGCGTCGGCGCGGACGCGGATGCGATGGTCTCCGCGCTGATCGCCGGCCGCACCGGCCTGGCCGAGCTGCGCGGTTTCGACCGCAGCCGGTTCCGGGCGCGGGTGGCGTACGAGATCGACGACCGGCCGGAGCCCGGCGCGGACGAGCCGCTGCGCGCCACCCGGTGGCTCGTGGAGGCCGTCCGGGCGGCGGCCGCCGACGCGGGACTCGGCGCGGACCTGAGCGAGGTGCCGGTCCTGGTCGGCACCACCCTGCGCGAGCTGCGCTCGGTCGAGCTGTGCTGGCGCGACAAGGTTCCCTTCGACGTCCACGATCTGCACTTCGGCACGGCGCTGCGGCGGCACTTCGGCGCGGCCGACACGCACACTGTGGTCAACGCGTGCTCCGCGTCCCTCTACGCGCTCGCCCTCGGCGCGGACCTGCTCGACCTCGGGCACGCGGACACGGTCGTGGTCGCCGGCGTGGACACCCTGACCGAGAGCACATACGGGCTCCTCGACCGCTGCTATCCCGAGGCCCCGGACCGGGTACGCCCCTTCGACCGCAACCGCCGCGGCATGCTGCAGGGCGAGGGCGCCGTGGCGGTGGTGCTGCGCCGCGAGGCCGACGGGCCGGGCCCCGCCCCGCGCATCCACGCCCGGGTCCGCGGAGTGGCCGTCAACTGCGACGCCTACCACCCGTCCGCCCCGGAGGCAAAGAGCATCGCCGCGGTGACCGCGGAGGCCCACCGCCGGGCCGGCGTGACGCCGGCGGACATCGATCTGGTGATGCTGCACGGCACCGGCACGCCGCTCAACGACGAGGCGGAGTCCGAGGCCGTCAGCGCCGTCTTCGCCGGGGTGGAGCCGATGCCGTACATGACCGCCATCAAGAGCATGACCGGGCACACCGCGGGCGCCTCCGGGCTGCACAGCCTGGTGGCCGCGGTGCTGGCGATGCGCCGGGGCGTGGTGCCGCCGGTGCTGGGCCTCACCGACCCGGTCGAGGCGGTCTCGGGGTTCCGGCTGGTCCGCGGCGCCGCCGTACGGCCCCCGGAGCCCCTGCGGCTGGCGCAGATCGACTCCTTCGGCTTCGGCGGCCTCAACGCCGTCGCGGTCGTCGAGAGCGTCGAGCACGCCGGGAGCGCGGCATGACGGGCGACGGCCGCCGGGTGGTGGTGACTGGCTGGGGCCTCGCCGTCGCGGGTCTCGGCGACGCCGGGGATCTGCTGGAGCCGCCCGGGGACCGGCGGGACCCGGCCCCCGACCCGGTACGCCGGCTCTCCGGACGCGGCCTGCGCTACAAGGACCGCGCGACCAAGCTCGCCCTGGTGGCCGGGCGCGACGCGCTGCGCTCGGCCGGTCTGCTCGGCGCGGACGACAGCGCGGCCGTGCCCGGCGACCGGGTCGGCGTGGTGGTCAGCAGCAACCTCGGCAACGTCGACACGGTCTGCGACACCGTGCAGGCGATCGCGGAGCACACGTACCTGGGGACCAGCCCCATGACGCTGCCCGCCACCTCCAGCAACGTCATCGCGTCCTGGCTGGCGATCACGTACGGCTTCCGCGGCGCGAACCTCACCCTCTCCAACGGACAGACGTCCGGCCTCGACGCCGTGCACTGGGCGGCGACGCTGATCGCGGCCGGCCGGGCCGACCGGGTGCTCGTCGCCGGCGTGGAACCCGACAACGCGCCGGTACGCCACGTGCTGTCCGGCTCCGGCATGACCGCGGATCCGTTCGACGGCGCGGCCGCGCTGGTGCTGGAGGCCGAGCCGGCGGCCCTCGACCGGGGCGCGCGGCCGCAGGCCGTCGTCGGGCGCTACGCGCGCCGGGCCTCGCTCGCCACGGCGGTCGCCCGGGTCACCGCGGGCGCGGTGCCGGTCGGGCTGTGGTGCGTGCCGGAGCGCGGGTCCGATCCGACGGGGGACGTCGTGACGGGGGCGCACCGCGTGGACCTGTCCACGGCGTACGGACCCGCCTCCGGCGCGCTCGGCGTCCTGCAGTGCGTGGCCGCGGTGGCGTGGCTCTGCGGCCCGCACGCCGGGTCCGTGCTGGCCACCGCCGGCATCGGCGACGCGGGAGGCGAGGACGCGGCCGCAGCGGTCGTCCTGTCCTCGTACGCGCCGTGACCGCCGCGCGGCTGGTCCGCCGGGCCGGCGCGGGTTCACCGCAGCGGGTGCTGCTGCTGTCCGGGCTCGCCGGCAACGACGCGGTGTGGGAGTCGTTCACGGACGCGCTGCCCGGCGGCGCCGAGGTCTGGACGGCCCGGCTGCCGTGGAGCTCGCTCAGCGACCCGGCGTGGAGCCACCGCGGCGACCCCACCGACCTGGTCGGCCGGTCGCTGGCGGCGGTGCCGGGCCCGGTGGACGTCGTCGTCGCGCACTCGTTCGCGGTGCCGCTGACCCTGGAGTGGCTGGCCCGCAGCGTGCTGCGTCCCCGGGCCGCGATGGTGCTCGCGCCGTTCCACCGCGCCACTGCGGGCGACTTCACGTGGGACACCGCCTCGACGTACCTCAACGGTTTCCACCGGATCCTCGAGGAGGGGCTGCGCGTCCGGGCCGGCGAGCGGCTCGGCGCCGACGTCGTCGCGGAGATGGCCCGGCGGGTCCGCGACCGGGTCGGCCCGTACGGCTGGACCCGGTTCTTCGAGGCGTACCTGCGTACGCCGTTCCTCGACGTCGCCGCGCTGGATCTGCCCGTGCGGATCGTGGCCGGCGCCGACGACTTCTGTGCGCCGCCGGGCGACGCCGAGGCCCTCGCGGCGCGGCTGCCCGACGCCCGGCTGGAGATCCTCGCCGGCTGCGGCCACTTCCCGATGGCCGAGCGGCCCGCGCGCTGCGCCGGCGTCGCCGGGGACCTGCTGCGGGAGCTCTCCCGCCCGACCACCACCTCAAGGAGCTGACGTGACCCTGACCACCGCCGCGCTGACGGAGCCGTCCGAGCTGACGATCCGGCCCCGCTACGAGGGCTCGAACATCTGCACCTGGATCGGTTTCAAGCACGTCAACTACCTGGTCGAGGAGGCGGTGCTGAACCACCTCCGCACCGGCGGGCTGCCGCCGGGCGCGATCTACGAGACGTACGGCCTGTGCACCGACCTCGTGGACATCGACACCCGCATCGTGCACGCGCTGCACATCGACGACGTCGTCACCGCCACGGTCCGCCCGCACCGGCGCGCCCGCGACGGCGAGCTGCTCTTCGGCGTGGTGCTGCAGGTCGCCCGGGAGGAGGGCCTGGTCAAGGCGGCGACCTCGACCGTACGGGTGCAGCTGCGCCACGACCCGCGCGGCGGGGGAGACCTGCCGATCCCGCCGGCGCTGCAGCCGAACGTGGTGTCCCGCCTCGGCGCGGCCCCCGGCTGGGACGTCGCGGCCCCCGAGGTGAACCTCGACGCGGACGACCTCGTCAAGCAGCTGACCGCCGGCAGCAACGCCTTCGCATGGAAGTGGCGGATGCCGTACTGGTACTGCCACTTCACCGAGCGCGTGCAGATGTCCGGCTACCTGCGGCTCATGGAGGAGGTCGTGGACCTGTTCCTCGACGACCGCGGCGTTTCCATCAAGACCCTGCTGGACGAGCAGAACTGGATCCCGGTCGTGCCGCGCTCGCGGATCACGGTGCTCGACGAGGCCCGCATGGAGGAGGACCTCTACACGGTCTTCACCGTCGAGGAGGTCTTCAAGGACGTGACGTACACCGCGCGGATGGACACGTACGTCGTGCGCGACGGCGCGCTGGTGCACACCTCCACGGGCACGATCACCCACGGGTACGCGCTGATCGAGAACCGCCGCGACTGGAGCCTGGTCACCTTCGACGACCGGATGACCGCCGCCCTGGCCGGTACGTCGGCATGACCGGCGACGTCATGGTCACCGGGGTCGGCGCCGTCTCGTGCCACGGCACCGGCGCGGACGCGTTGTGGAAGGCCATGACGGACGCCGCGACCCGCCGCCCCGACCGCCCCGCCGATCCGCCGGCCAGGATGGACCGCCCGCTGATCCACCTGGCCCCGGACGGGGACCTGACCGGCGCGCGCGCCACCCGGTTCGCGACAGCCGCCGCCAGCGAGGCGTGGCGCGACGCCGGGCTCGGTCCCGCGGAGGCGGCCGGCATCGCCGTGGTCGTCGGCAGCTGCATGGGCGAGCCGGGCGTCAACGAACGGGACCGTCGCGGGGACGCCGCGGGGCAGGGCTGGCTGCCGCCGTTCCGCCTGGCGTCCGGGGTCGCCGCGGCGCTCGGCGTCATCGGCCCGGCCCAGGACATCGCCAACGCCTGCGCCGCAGGCGGGTACGCCATCGGCCTCGCCGCCGACATGATCCGGGCCGGTGAGGCGTCGGTGGTGGTCGCCGGCGGGGCGGACGCGTACTCGCGGGTGGCGCTGGGCTGCTTCAACCGGCTCGGCGCGGTCGACCCGCAGCGGTGCCGCCCGTTCGACCGGCACCGCGGCGGCACGGTCTTCGCCGAGGGCGCCGCGATGCTGGTGCTCGAGTCCCGTGAGCACGCCGAGGCGCGAGGGGCCGCCGTACCGGGGCGCGGGCTCCGGCTCGCCGGCGCGGCCTGGAGCTGCGACGCCGGTCATCCCACGGCGCCCGAGCCGGAGGCCGGCCAGATCGTCCGGGCGATGACCGAGGCGCTGGGCGGGAGCGCGGACGGGGTCGGGTGCGTCGTGCCGCACGGCACCGGGACCCGGCTCAACGACGCGCTGGAGAGCCGGGCGCTGCACCGGGTGCTCGGCTCCCGCGCCGGGCGCGTGCCCGTCTACAGCCTCAAGGCGCTGCTGGGGCACGCGGGCGGGGCCTCCGGCGCGCTCGGGGCGGTGGCGGCCGCGCAGATCCTGCGGCACGGCAGCGTCCCGCCGAACGTACGCCTCGACGAGCAGGACCCGGAGTGCGAGGTGTCGCTGCCTCAGGACGGCCCGGTGCCGCTGGACGGGCGGCGGGCGCTCGTCAACGCGTACGGCTTCGGCGGCAACAACATGTCCCTGGTCCTGGAGGCGGCATGAGCGCCGTGGCGGTGACCGCGGTCGCGGTGGTGACGCCCGGCGGTGGCACGACGCCGGCGGACGGCTGGTTCGACCACCGCACCCGGCTCGGGCCGCGCGGCTACCGCTACCTGCCGCCCGCGACCCAGTACGCCCTCGCCGCCGCCCGGGACGCCGCCGCGGGCACGAGCCTGGCCGGCACCCCCGAGGACCGCCGCGGCATGGTGCTCGCCACGAACGGCGGCCTGGCACGCCTCTTCGACGACATGGACCGTCAGGTCACCGGCGCGGACGGCGCGGACGGCCTCTCGCCCGTGAACGCGCCGTACTTCGCCGTCAACGTGCTGGGCAACCGGGTCGCCGCCGACCACGGCCTGAAGGCGTTCGCGCTCACCATGGCGTCGCCCCGGACGGCGGCGATGGACGCGCTCGAGGCCGGCGCCCGGGCGCTGCGGGCGGGGCGTTGCGACGTGGCCCTGGTCGCCGCCACCGAGCACCGGCTGCCGGGCGAGGACGCGGGCGAGGAGGGAGCCGTCGCGTTCGTCCTCGAAGCGGGCGCCGATCGCAGGGACGTGCCCGTCCTGCGATCGGGATCGCTCTTCGTGCCGCCGCCGGCCCTCGGCACCGACCGGGCCACCACCGCGATCGGCGCCGCCGTCCGCCGGGTTGCCGGCCACCTCGCGCCCGGCTCACGGGTGCGCCTGATCCTGGACGGCTCCGGCCTCGCCGACCTGGTCACGCGCGTGGTGCCCGCGGTGCTTCCGGAGGCCGCCGTGACCCGGCACCGCACCGAGGCGCCGCTCGGCTGCCTCACCCCGGCGCTGCACCTCGCCGACGCTCTCGCCGCCGAGACCGGCGACACCCTGCTCGTCACCGCCGTCCACGACGGACACCTCGCGTTCACCCTGGCGTGCCGCCCCGGCGCGCGCCGCCGGCCACCCGGACAGGAGCCCCGCCCATGATGAAGAACCTCTCCGGCACGTGGTGCCTGGTCCTCGGCGCGTCCAGCGGGATCGGCCGGCAGATCTGCCTAGGCCTCGCCCGCGAGGGCGTGCACGTGGCCGGCGTCCACTTCGACACCGCCGCCCGCCAGGACGAGGTGGCGGGCCTGGTTTCGGAGCTGCGCGAGCTCGACGTCCGCGCCGAGTTCTTCAACGCCAACGCGGCGAGCCGGGAGACGCGGACGCGGGTCGTCGCCGCGCTGCGCGAGCTCACCGGCGGCACCGGCGTCCACGTGCTCGTGCACTCCCTGGCCTTCGGCTCGCTCGTGCCGTTCCTGCCGCGGCCCGGCTGGGACAAGACGCTGTCCGCGCGGCAGCTCGAGATGACCGCCGACGTGATGGCGCACAGCCTCGTCTACTGGACCCAGGACCTGTACGCCGCCGGCCTGCTCCGTCCCGGCGCCAAGGTGTTCGCGATGACCAGCGCCGGCGTGGGTCAGGCCCTGCCGAGCTACGGCGCGGTGTCGGCGGCGAAGGCGGCACTGGAGTCGCACGTACGGCAGCTGGCCTGCGAGCTGGCCCCGCACCGGGTCGCCGTCAACGCGCTGCGAGCCGGCGTCACCGTCACCCCGGCCCTGGAACGCATCCCCGAGCACGCCGGCTACGTCGCCCGCGCCGCGGAGAACAACCCGCACGGGCGGCTCACCCGGCCCGACGACGTCGCCGAGGCGGTGGCGCTGCTCGCGCGCACGGATTCGTCCTGGATCACCGGCAACACGATCGGCGTCGACGGCGGCGAGTTCCACGCGGCCGCCGGCGCCTGGGGACCCTCCCCGTCGTAGCCCTGCGGACTAAGGAGTCGCACATGATCACCACGATCCCGCCCGCGGACCCGCTCGTCGTGTCGGGCTGGTCGGCCGCGTCGCCGTACGGCCTGGGCGCCGAGATGTTCGCGGCGGGCGTCCGCGAGCAGCGCTGCGCCGTCACCGCCGCCGAGCCCGGCACCGCCGGCCCGTTCGACCGCGCCGGGCGCATCCCCGGCTTCGACGCCCGCACCGCGCTGGGCCGCAAGGGCACCCGCTCGATGGACCGCGCCACCGCGATCGCCGTGGCGACCACCGCCGCGCTGCTCGAGTCGGCCGGGCCCGGGCTCACCGCCGACACCCCCGAGGAGGTCGGGATGGTGCTCGGCACCGGCCACGGCAGCGTGCAGAGCATCATGGACTTCACCCGCGACGCGCTCGCCGGGGAGAAGCCGTTCCACGTCGACCCGGCCCGGTTCCCCAACACCGTGATGAACCGGGCGGCCGGGCAGAGCGCGATCTGGCACACCATCAAGGGACCCAACACCACCGTCGCGGGCGGACGGCTCACCGGGCTGCTGGGCCTGCGGTACGCGTCCCGGCTGCTGCGGCAGGGCCACTGCGCGGCCGTTCTCTGCGGAGCCGTCGAGGAGTTCTCCGTCGACCGCGCCTGGCTGGAGTACCGCGGCTGGTTCGCCGGCGCCGCCCCCGGCCAGCCCGCGGGCCCGCTCGGCGAGGGCTGCGCGCTGTTCCTGCTCGAGCCGGAGGGACGGGCGCGCTCCTACGGCCGTACGCCGCTCGCCACCATCGCCGCCGCGCGGTTCCTCGCCTTCAGCCGTCCCGAGGGCGCGCAGCATGCCGTGGCACGGGCCGTCACCGAGGCGCTGAAGGAGGCCGACGTGCCGGTGGCCGACGTGCGCCTGGTCGTGCCCTCGGACCTCGGCGGGGCCCTCGGCGCCCGCGAGGACGCCGCCCTCGACGAGGTTCTGGCCGGTCACGCGCCGCGCCGGCAACGTCTGCGGCCGCTGCTCGGTGACGCGTCGGCCGCCTCCTCGGCGTTCCAGCTCGCCGCGGCGCTGGCCCTGGCCGGCCCTGGCGACACCGTGCTCGTCACCTCCGTCGACCCCGACGGCCAGGCCGGCTGCGTCGTGCTGCGCGCCTGAACCCCTTCCCGCCCACGAAGAAACGGAGAACCACCATGACCGACACCGCCCGCACGGCAGGCGTCCGGACGATCGACAAGGAGGAGCTGCGCGAACAGGTGGCGACCGTCCTCGACATCGACCCGGCCGAGATCGCCGATGACGCCCACTTCGCCGACGACCTCGAGGTCGACTCGCTGCTCGCGCTGGAGATCACCGTCCGGCTGGAGCGCGAGTACGGCGTCCGGCTCGACGAGGCCGAGCTGCCGTCCGTCACGTCCCTGCAGGCCACCTACGAGCTGCTGAGCCGCAAGCTGCGGGAGCAGGGGTGAGCACGCCGAGCCCGCTGGGGACCGCGCTGGAGCCGCTGCGCCGCGACGCCGGTGGCGCGGCGGCGGCGTTCACCGTCGACCCGGCCGATCCGGTGCTCGCCGGGCACTACCCCGGTTTTCCGGTCCTGCCCGGCGTTTATCTCATCGAGGCGGCGGACCGCACGGTGCGGCACTGGCGCGGCGGCGGCCCGCCCGTACGGCTGACCGCGGTCGCGCGGTGCCAGTTCCTGCACCCCGTCTACCCCGGCGACCGGGTGGTCACCGAGGTGACGGTCACCGGCGGGGACGGCGCCGAGCTGATCTGCCGGGCCGAGGCGCGGACCGCCCGGGGCAAGGTCGCCGACGTGCGCCTGCGCTACGCGGAGGAGGCCCGATGAGCGCGTACGGCCTGGAGCGCATCAGCCGCACGATCCCGCACCGCGCGCCGATCCTGCTCGTCGACCGGGTCACCGAGGTCGTGGCGGGGGAGCGGATGACCACCCGCAAGGCGGTGTCGGCCAACGAGCCCGTGTACGCGGGCCACACCGGCGGGGCCGCGGACTACGCGTACCCGATCCCGCTGGTCGTCGAATCGTGGGCGCAGTCCGCGGTGCTGCTGGCGGTCTGGGAGGCGCCGAACCCGGACGTGCTGGCCGGCAAGGTCGAGCTGGCCGGCTCGATCAAGGAGATCGCCGTCGAGGGCCGGGTGTTCCCGGGCCAGGTGATCGAGCACCACGTCCGGCTCGTGAAGGCGGTCGACGGCACCGCGATCCTCGCCGGCGAGAGCCGGGTGGACGGCGAGCCGCTGCTGCGCGTCGGCTCCTTCGTGGTGGCCCTGCGCGACGTCACCGACCTGCCCGCGCCGACCCTGTCCATCCCCGCGCCGGTGCCCGCCGGCGCCGTCGCCTGAGGAGGCAGCGGAATGACTCAGCAGCAGAGATCCGGCGTCGTCATCGTCACCGGCGGCTCGCGCGGGATCGGCCGCGCGGTCGTGATGCACCTCGCCCGCGACGGCTACGACATCGCCTTCTGTTACCGGAACGACGTCGCAGCCGCCGACGAGGTCGAGAAGGCCGTCGTGGGGCTGGGCCGCCGCGTGCTCGCTCGCAAGGTCGACGTGGCCGAGCGGGCGGAGTGCGCGGAGTTCGCCGAGTCCGTGGAACGCGAGCTCGGCCCGGTCGCCGGGATCGTCACCTCGGCCGGCGTGACCCGCGACCGGCCGCTCGTGATGATGGACGGCGGGGACTGGGACTCGGTCCTGCGCACCAATCTGGACGGCACGTACAACGTCTGCCGGCCCGCGCTCTACCCGATGATCAAGCGGGGCGCCGGGGCGGTCGTCACGATCTCCTCCGTCGCCGGGGTCGCGGGCAACGCCGGGCAGACCAACTACTCGGCGTCCAAGGCCGGCGTCATCGGGTTCACCCAGTCGCTTGCCAAGGAGGTCGGTCCGTACGGGCTGCGCGCCAACGCGGTCGCGCCGGGCTTCATCGACACCGACATGACCGGCGCGATGTCGGAGAAGGCGGCGAAGGCGATGCTAGGCCGGATCCCGTTGCGGCGCTTCGGCAAGCCCGAGGAGGTGGCGCCGCTCGTGTCGTACCTGATCTCGGCCGAGTCGTCGTACGTCACGGGGCAGGTCTTCCAGATCGACGGCGGCATCGCGCTGTGAAGGGCCGGCCGCCGCGGTTCTACTTCTCGCTGCGCAGCCCGTACTCGTACCTCGCGTACCGGGACCTGCTCGACCACCATCCGCGGGTCGCGGACCGGCTGGAGTGGGTGCCGTTCTTCGAGCCGGACGAGCGGAGCCTGGCGCTGCTGGCGGAGGCCGGCGGCAGCTTCCCGTACACGCCGATGAGCCGGCAGAAGCACCACTACATCCTGCAGGACGTCCGGCGCCTCGCCGCCGCGCGCGGGCTCGGCCTGACCTGGCCGGTCGACCGGGATCCGGTGTGGGAGGTGCCGCACCTGGCGTACCTGGCGGCGCGGCGGCACGGGCTCGGCCCGGCGTTCATCGCCGAGGCCGCGCGGGTGCGCTGGGAGCAGGGCCGCGACATCTGCGATCCGGCCGTCGTGGCCGGGATGGCCTCGGCGCTCGGCCTCGACGGCGGCGAGCTGGCCGGTGCGGCCGACGATCCGGGGCTGCGCGCCGAGGGGGTACGCGCTCTGCTCGCCGTCGACCACGACGGCGTCTTCGGCGTGCCGTTCTTCGTGCACCGGCGGCAGAAGTTCTGGGGTGTCGACCGGCTGCCCGCGTTCCTGGCCGCGCTGGCGGCCGATGCCGCGCCGACCGAACCGCCGCCCGTGACGGTGCCGGCGGCGCCGGGCGTGGAGGACGGGCACGCCGGCGGCTGCGGCTGACCGACGCCGTATAGGGGCGGTATAGCGCGGGCGGCGAAGCTTCTCGCAGATCGACGGAACGGGGGGACGGTGTCCGAGTTCGACAGCTTCACCGGCGCGCTGCGCCGGCAGGTGGCGGAGAAGCCCGGCCACGTCGCGGTCCGCTTCCACAGCGGCGGCGGCGCCGAGTTCCTGACGTACGCCGAGCTGGACCTCGCCGCCCGCCGGGTCGCGGCCTGGGCCCGGGAAGCCACCGGTCCCGGCGAGCGGGTGCTGCTCTCCTGCGCCCCGGGAACCGCTTTCCTCCAGGCCTTCCTCGGCTGCCTGTACGCCGGCCGGGTGCCGGTGCCGGTCCCGCCGCCGGACGGCCAGGGGCGCCAGACGCACCGGACGGCCGGCATCGCCCGCGACACCGGCGCGCGGCTGCTCCTGACCGACACGGCCGCGATGCTGTCCGGCGACGGGCTGGAGGCGCTGACCGTCGTCCCGGTCGGGGAGGCGCTGAAGAGCGATCCGGCCGGCTGGACACCACCGCTGCCGGAGCCCGGCAGCCTGGCGTTCCTGCAGTACACCTCGGGATCGACCAGCGAGCCCAAGGGCGTGATGGTGCACCACGGCGCGCTGGCCCACAACCTGTCGCTGATGCGGGACAGCCACGGGTGGCACGGCGGGATGACCTGGTGCAGCTGGCTTCCCGCGTACCACGACATGGGCCTGATCGCGATGATGCTCGCGCCGCTGTACCTCGGCGGCACCGCGGTGCTGATGCCCGCCACGGACTTCCTCAAGCGGCCTGCCTCGTGGCTGCGCCTCATCGACAGCTGCGGCGCCGACGTCTCGTGCGCGCCGAACTTCGCGTACGAGCTGTGCGCCCGGCTCGGCGACGAGCAGATCGCCGGGCTGGACCTGTCGCGGTGGCGGTTCGCCTGCAACGGCGCCGAGCCGGTCGACGCGCGGACGCTGGCCCGCTTCGCCGACCGGTTCCGGCCCGCCGGGCTCCGGAGATCCGCGCTGCTGCCCGGCTACGGCCTGGCGGAAGCCACCCTCTACGTCTCGGGTACGCCCGCGCACGAGGAGCCCGCGGTGTTCCGCGTGGACCCGGTGGCGCTGGAGCAGGGCCGGCTGGCCGAGGGCGGCACGGACGCCGTCGAGGTCGCGGCCAGCGGGGTGGTGCGCGGGCTCGACGTGCGCATCGTCGACCCCGTCCGCCGGACCGAGACCGAGCCGGGCGTGATCGGCGAGGTGTGGATCCGCGGCGGCAGCGTCGCCCAGGGCTACTGGGGGCGGCCGGAGGAGACCGCGCGGACGTTCGGCGGGCGGACCGCGGGCGGCGACGGCGGCTTTCTGCGTACCGGTGACCTCGGCGCCTTCCACGACGGCGCGCTGGTGGTCACCGGCCGGCTGAAGGAGATCATCATCGTGCACGGCCGGAACCTGTACCCGCACGACATCGAGCGGGAGGTGTCGGCGCTGGACCCGGCGTTCGACGGCCTGCCCGCCACCGTCTTCGCCGTCCGAGCGCCCGGGCGCGGCCACGAGGAGATCGTGGTGACGCAGGAGGTGCGCGGCCGCGGGGTGCCCGCCGGCGACCTCGAGGCCCTGGCCCGCCGGACGCGGACCGCGCTGGCCCGCCGGCTCGGCGTCGCGGTGGCCGGGCTGGTGCTGCTGCGCGTGGGGCGTACCCGGCGGACCACCAGCGGGAAGATCCAGCGCAACCGCATGCGGGAGCTGTTCCTGCGCGGCGAGCTGGAGGCGTGGCACGAGGAGCTGGACCCGGCCCTGCACGGCGGCGCCGCCCGTCCGCTGCGGGTGTCCTCAGCGACCGCCGGGGCGCGGTCGTGAGCGGCGCGACGCTGACCGCGCCGACGGGCGGATGGACGCCGAACGCCCTGGCTGCCGAGCTGGAGAAGGCGCTCGGTGACCCGGGACGCATCGTCCGGCAGAGCGCCGCCCTGGACCGCGCCGAGCGGTTCCCGGCGGGCATCTGCCGCGAACTCGACGCGCTGGGCCTGCCGCGCTGGTTCGTGCCGGTCGCCCACGGCGGCGAGCTGCGCGACAGCGAGGACCTCGCCCAGCTCATCCGCGTGCTGAGCCGCCGCGACTTCACCGTCGCGCTGGCGCACGTGAAGACGTACCTGGGCGTGGTGTCGGTGTGGCTGGCCGGTTCCGACCGGCAGGCGGCCGCGCTCGCCGCCCGGGTGAGCGCCGGTGAGGTCGTCTCGCTCGCCCTCACCGAGCAGGCGCACGGCAGCGACCTGCTCGCCGGGGACCTGAGCGCGCAGCCGCTGCCGTCCGGCGGCTGGCGCCTCGACGGGGAGAAGTGGCTCATCAACAACGCCACCCGGGCGGGCATGGTCTGCGTGCTGGCCCGCACGAGGCCCGAGGGCGGCGCGCGCGGGTTCAGCCTGCTGCTCGTCGACAAGGCGGCGCTGACCCCGGGAAGCTGGCGGGCGTTGCCGGCGGTGCCGACCCACGGGGTGCGCGGCGCGGACATCAGCGGCATCGCGTTCACCGGCGCCCGGGTGCCGGCCGGCGCGCTGATCGGCGCCGAGGGCGAGGGCCTGGAGACGATCCTCAAGGGCTTCCAGATCACCCGGACGCTCTGCTCGGCCATGTCGCTGGGCATGACCGACCACGCGATGCGCCTGGCGTTGCGGTTCGCCGGGGGCCACCGCCTGTACGGCCGCACCCTCGCCGAGCTGCCCCAGGCCGCCCGCGCGCTCGCCGAGTCCTATGTGGACATGCTGGCCATGGAGGCGGTGAGCCTGGTCGGCGTCCGCAGCATCCACGCGCTCCCGGCCGAGCAGAGCGTCGCCTCGGCGGTGGTCAAGTACCTCGTGCCGAGCCTCGGCGACCAGGTTCTCGACGCCCTGCGCGGCCTGCTCGGCGCCCGCGCGATGCTGGTCGCCGACCACGCGGACGGCGCGTTCCAGAAGCTCGACCGCGACCACCGCATCGTGGGCATCTTCGACGGCAGCACCGCGGTCAACCTCAACCTGCTCGTCAACCAGTTCCCTGCGCTCGTGCGCGGCTACCGCGCCGGGCACGCCGACGAGCCGGGCCTCGCCGCGGCCGTCACGTTCGCGGGCCCGCCACCGCCGTTGCGGCCGGAACGCCTCGCGCTGTATTCGCGCTCCGGCAGCAGCGTCGTACAGAGCCTGCCCGCCGCGGTGGCCGCCGTCCGTGGCATTGCCGTTCCCGGATCGCTGGTCGCCCGCTGCGACCGCCTCCTCGCCGTGGCGGACGAGGTGCACGAGGCGTTGTCCGCCGTACGGCCGTCGCCCCGCGGCGTCACCGAGGAGACCTTCGCGCTGGCCCGCCGCTACGCCGTGCTGTACGCCGCCGCGGCCGCCACGCACCTGTTCGTGGCCGGTCACGCGGCCCGGGCGGCCGACCCGTTGTGGCGTGACGGGCTCTGGCTCGACGCCGTTCTGGCCCGCCTGCTGCGCCGCCTCACCGGCGAACCCGACCTCGACGACGAGGACGGACCGGCCGTCGACGCGCTGCTGCCGGTGCTGCGCGCCCAGCACGACGAGGGCCGGCTCTTCTCCCTGTTCCCCTGCGAGCTCGCGAAGGAGAAGCCGTGACCGTCGACCTCCGCCCGGAGCAGGACCACCGGGCCCGGGCTGCCCGGCTCGAGCGGGCGCTCGGCCCCGCCGCCGATCCCGCGAACCCGCTCGGGCACCGCGCGGTGCTGGCGGCCGACGAGCGCGGCGAGCTGCTCGCCGACGGCGAACGCGCGCTGCGGGAGTTCGGGCTGAACGCCGAGTTCGTGCCGGAGCACCTGGGCGGCCGCTTCACCCGCGCCGACCGGCTCGGGCAGCTGATGCGTGCGGTGTTCCGGCGCGACTGCGCGCTCGGCATCGGCTATGGCGTCACGAGCTTCATCGCCGCGCTGCCGGTCTGGGCCGACGGCACGCCGGATCAGCAGGCGCGGGTGGGGCGGACGCTGCTCGCGGGCGGGCGGGTCGTGGCGGCGTACACGGAGCTCGACCACGGCAGCGACTTCTCCCGCACCGAGTTCACCGCCGAGCCCGGTCCCGGCGGGTACGTCCTCGACGGCGGCAAGCAGCTCGTCAACAACATCTCCCGCGCCGAGATGGCGGTGTTCTTCGCGCGTACGGCCGACGGCCCGGGCAGCCGCGGGCACTCGCACCTGCTGGTGGACCTGACGGCGCTGCCCGCGGGCCGGGTCCGGCGCGACCGGCGGTATCCCGTCTCCGGTGTCCGCGGCTGCCTGCTCGGCGGCATCGAGATCGACGGGTGCCCGGTGCCGGGCGACGCGCTGCTGGGCGCCGAGGGCGGCGCGATGGAGACCGTCCTGCGCGTCTTCCAGGTCACCCGCGCCGTGCTGCCGTCCATGGTGGTCGGCGTCGGCGACACCCAGCTGCGGACCGTCCTCGAGTTCGCCCGCGACCGGCAGCTGTACGGCCGCCGCCTCGCCGACCTGCCCTCGGCGCGGTCCACGCTCGCCGGGTGCTTCGCGGATCTGCTGATCTGCGACGCCTTCGCCTCCGTCGTGGCCCGGTCGCTGCACCTGCGGCCCGGGGAGACCAGCGTCGGCGCGGCGGCGGTGAAGTACCTCGTGCCCAAGCTGCTGCAGGAGTCGTCGTACCGGCTGTCGGTGCAGATGGGCGCGCGCAGTTACGTGCGGACCGGCCCGTACGCGATCTTCCAGAAGACGGCCCGGGACCTGCCGGTCGTCGCGCTGGCCCATGCGGGCAGCGCGGTGTGCCAGGCGAGCCTGGTGACGCAGCTGCCCCGGCTCGCCGAGCGCGGCTGGCGCGCGGCGCTGGCCGGCGAGGCCCCGGAGCCGGTGGACGGCGGATCCGTGTACGACCTCGACGCGCCGCTGCCGCCGCTGCACCTGGGCGGGCTCGAGCTCAACGCCCGCGGCGCGGACAGTCTGGCCGGTGACCTCGTCCGGCTGCACACCGTCCTCGCGGGGCAACCGGCATCGGCGCCCCTGGCCGCGCTCACCGGCTTGTTTGTGACGGAGCTGCGCGGCCTGTCCGGCCGGGCGCTCGCGCTGGCACCCCGCGACCGTACGGTGCTGGCCGGTCCGCGGGCCTTCACCCTCGCCGACCGCTACGCCCACGTGCTCGCCGCCGCGGCCGTCGCCGGGGTCTGGTGGCACGCCCGCCGCACGGCGCCGGACACGCCAGCCGCCGACCCCGCTTGGGCCTGCGTCGCGCTGCACCGGCTCGCCGGACGGCTGGGCCTGCGTCCCGGCCCGCTGCCGCCGGAGCCGCAGGACCGCGTCTTCGCCGACCTGACGGCCCGCCACGAGGCCGGCCACACCTTCGACCTGTTCCGGGGGCGCCTGGCCTCTGGACCCGCCTGACGCCCAGGGAGCAACGATGACAGACACCTCGCAGACCACGACGGAGACGGCCGAGACCGTCCGGGCGTGGCTGGTGGACCGGGTGGCGTTCTACCTCGAACGCCCCGCCGCCGACATCGACGTCAGCGCCCCGCTGGTCGATCTGGGCCTGGACTCCGTCTACGCGCTGACCCTGTGCGGCGACGTCGAGGACCGCTTCGGCGTCGTGGTCGAGGCCACGATGGCGTGGGACCACCCGACCGTGAACGCGATGACGGACCACCTCACCGGCCTCGTCTCCGGTGACCGCTGACGCGACCGGCAGTGCCGGAGGGGGAAGGACAGCCGTGCGGGACAAACCCTACAAAGGCATTCTGGCGACCATCGGCCGAACTCCCCTCGTGGAGCTCGGCAACCTGGTCCCGGGCGCCGCCTTCAACGTCTTCGCCAAGGTGGAGCGGTTCAATCCCGGTGGGAGCATCAAGGACCGCAGCGCGCTCAGCATGCTCAGCGACGCGTTGCGCGACGGCCGGGTCGTGCCGGGCCGCTCCGTGGTCGTCGAGTCCAGCTCCGGCAACCTCGCCGTCGGGCTCGCCCAGATCTGCCGCAACCTCGGCCTGCGCTTCATCTGCGTCGTGGACGGCAAGACCACCGGGGTGAACCTGGCCATCCTGCGCGCGTTCGGCGCGGAGGTGGAGGTCGTCACCGAGCGCGACGAGCGGACCGGCGAGTACCTGCCCGTCCGGCTGCGCCGGGTGCGGGAGCTGGTCGAGGAGATCCCCGACGCGTTCTGGCCCAACCAGTACGCGAACCCGCTCAACCCGCGGGCGCACGAGACCACCATGCGCGAGATCGCCGAGGCGCTGGACGGGCGGGTCGACTACCTGTTCGCCTCGGTCAGCACGTTCGGCACGCTGCGGGGGTGTGCCGACCACATCCGGCGGGAGGGGCTGGGCACCCACGTGATCGCCGTGGACGCCCTCGGCAGCGCCATCTTCGGTCTCGAGTCGACGCGCCGGCTCATCCCGGGTCACGGCGCCTCGGTGGTGCCGCCGCTGCTGGACTCGACCGCGGCCGGCGAGGTCATCCACGTGTCCGACCTCGACTGCGTGGTCGCCTGCCGGCAGCTCATCGACCGGGAGGCCGTGCTCGCCGGCGGCTCCTCGGGCGCCACGGTCGCCGCGCTGCTCAAGTACGCCGCCCGCGTCCCGGCCGGCGCCAACTGCGTGCTGATCTTCCCGGACGGCGGGGACCGCTACCTCGACACGATCTACTCCGACGCCTGGGTGCACGAGAACTTCGGGGAGATCTCCCACCTCTGGAAGGGCTGAGTCCGATGTCGATGAGCGCCGGACAGGAGGCGCTGTGGCTCGCCCATCAGCTCGATCCGGACAGCTGCGCGTTCAACGTGGTGCTGGCCGTACGGGTGCGCACGCCGCTCGACCCGGACCGCCTGGGCCGGGCGGTGACCGCGCTGACGGCCCGGCACGAGCTGCTGCGCTCCACGTTCACCATGACCGCGGCGGGCGGGCACGTCCGTGAGGTGCGCGCGCCGGAAACCGTCCGGCTCGACGTGCGGCCGGCGCCGGGAGCCACCGACGCCGAGCTGTTCGACCTCGCCCGCCGGGCCGGGGCGGAGCCGTTCGCGCTGGACACGACCGGCGCCTTCCGGGTCGTGCTGCTGACCCGGGCACCCGGCGACGCCGTGCTCGTCACGGCCGCCCACCACCTGGTCACCGACGCGACCTCGCAGTGGCTGATCGTGCGTGACCTGCTGTGCCTGTACGAGGACCCGCAGGCGTCCCTGCCCGCCGTGCTGCCCTGGGACGACCGGGTGCGCGCGGAACGCGAGCTCGCCGCCTCCGCCCGGGGCCGGCGGGCGCGGGAGCACTGGCGTACGGTCTGCGCCTCCCTCACCGGGGCCGAGCTGCTCACCGACCGTCCCCGGCCCGCCCAGCGCACGCTCAACGGCGCCACCCACACCCTGGCGCTGCCGGCGGCGCTCGGCGCCCGCATCCAGGAGTCGGCGGCGGCGCACGGCATCACGCCGTTCGCGTGGCTGCTCGGCGCCTTCCAGGCCGCGCTGCACCGGTTCGGCTGCGGCGCCGCCTTCCTCGTCGGCTGCCCGGCGACCACCCGCTCGGTGCCGGGCACCCGCGACGCGGTCGGCTACTACGTGAACATCCTGCCGGTCGGCGCCCGATTCGAGACCGGGCCCTCGTTCCGGGACGTCATCACCGCGGCGGGCCGCCAGATGCTCGCCGGGATGGCGCACAACGGCCTGCCGACCGAGCTGTGCGAGGGGCTGCCGCCGCTGCCGGTGACCTTCACCCTGCTGGCGGCCGACCGGCTGCCCGTGCCCGGGCTGTTCGACGGGCCCGTCCGGCACGCCGGGCTGGACCTCGAGCTGGTCGACGTCCCGCAGCAGGAGGGCCAGCTCGACCTCACCGTGGAGGTGCTGCAGAGCGGCAGCCGGTTCACCGCGCTGCTGCGGTACAACCGCGACCTGTTCCTGCCCGCGACGATCGAGCGGCTCGCCGGCGTCTACCGCCGGATGGTCGAGGCGTCGGTCGAGGACCCGGACCAGCCGGTGACCCGCCCGGCCGTCGTCGCCGAGCACGACCTGGCCTTCCTGCTGAGCCTCGGATCCGGTGCCCCGTAACGGGTTCCGCGCCGTATAGGGCCGGTATAGCCGCGCCTCGCACGATGGGCTCACCGAGACGGTTTTCGACAGAGGAGCCCCATGCTGATCCTTCGGCGCGCGGACGTGGAGACGGTGCTGGCCGGCCGGGAGAAGGAGATCGTCGACCTCGTCGCCGACACGTACCGGCTGCACGACGCGGGACGCACCGCGGTGCCGCACTCGATCTTCCTGCGCTTTCCCGAGGAGGCGCACAGCCGCGACCGGATCATCGGGCTGCCGGCGTACGCCGGGGGAGCGGCGCCTGCGGCCGGCATGAAGTGGATCGCCTCGTTCCCCGGCAACGTCGCCCGGGGACGGGAGCGGGCCAGCGCCGCGATCGTGCTGAACTCCCTGGCGGACGGGCGGCCCACGGCGCTCGTCGAGGGGGCCGTCATCTCGGCGCGGCGGACGGCGGCGAGCGCGGCGCTGGCCGCCCGGGAGCTGACCACCGCGGCGCCGCCGAGCGCCGTGGGGCTCATCGGCTGCGGCGTCATCAACCACGAGATCCTGCGGTTCCTCACCGTCACCCTGCCCGGGCTCACCGAGGCGGTCTGCTTCGACACGGACCCCGCCCGGGCCGCGGCGTTCGCCGACCGGTGCGCCGCCGAGTTCCCCGCGCTGCGGGTGACCACGGCCGCGACGGCGTTCGAGGTCGTCGGCCGGCAGCGGCTGTTGTCGCTGGCGACCACCGCCGCCGAGCCGCACATGGACCTGACGGCCTCGCCGCCCGACACCACCGTGCTGCACGTCTCGCTGCGCGACCTGACCGTCTCGACGATCCTCGCGGCCACCAACGTGGTCGACGACGCCGATCACGTCTGCCGCGAGCGCACCTCGCTGCACCTGGCCGAGCAGCACGTCGGTGGCCGCGACTTCGTGACCGCCTCGCTGGGCGCGCTGCTGCGCGGCGCCGCGACGGTCACCCGCGACCCGCACCGGCCGGTCGTCTTCTCGCCGTTCGGCCTCGGCGTGCTCGACATCGCGCTCACCGAGTTCGTACGCCGGTCGGCCGCGGACGCGGGGCTCGGCGTCCGCGTCGACGACTTCCTGCCCTGACCACCGATCCGTCATCCCTATCCGCACAAGGAGCGAACCATGACCGCCGACGCGACCGACGACCGCACCTACCTCGTCGTGCTCAACCACGAGGAGCAGTACTCCATCTGGCGCAGCGACCGGGAGGTGCCGGCCGGCTGGCGGGCCGAGGGCTTCGAGGGTCCCCGGGACGCGTGCCTCGAGCACATCGCCGAGGTGTGGACCGACATGCGCCCGCTGAGCCTGCGCAAGCGCCTGGACAGCGCCGCGTAACCCGACCCCGCCACCTGGACAGGAGTGCCCGTGACCACCGAACTTCCGACGGTCGCCGCCGGCGACAGCGGCGCCGCAGCCCTGCTGCCCGGCCGCCTCGCCGAGCAGGCCCGCCGCGCACCGGACGCGATCGCCGTCGTGGACGCGGGACGCTCCGTCACCTACCGGGAGCTGCACGCCGCGGCTGGGCGCACCGCCCGGATGCTGCGCGAGCGCGGCGCCGGCCCCGGAACGCTGGTCGCCGTGTGCCTGGAGCGCGGCGCCGACCTCGTCGTCGCGCTGCTCGGCACCTGGCGGGCCGGCGCGGCGTTCGTCCCGCTGGACCCCGGCAACCCGCCGTCCCGGCTCACCGGCCTGCTCGCCGACGTCGGCGCCGGGCACGCCTTCGTGACCGCCGGGCTGGAATCCGCGGCACGCGCGGCCGGCGCCGAGATCCTGCAGGCGGCCCCGATCGGCGGGGACGACGGCGGCGCCGGCCCGGAGTCCGGTGCGGCGGCGACCGCGGCCGACGAGGTCGCGTACGCCATCTTCACCTCCGGCTCCACCGGGCGCCCCAAGGCGGTGGCCGTGACCCACGGGGGCATCGCCAACCGGGTCGACTGGGCGGTCGCCGGGCACGGCCTCGGGCCGGGCGACCGGGTGCTGCACAAGACCTCGATCGGGTTCGACGCGGCGGTCTGGGAGATCGTGGCCCCGCTGATCGCCGGGGCCACTGTCGTCGCCGCGCCCACCGGCGCCGAACGGGACCCGGCCGCGATGCTGGGAGCCGTCGCCCGGCACGACGTGACCGTGCTGCAGGTGGTGCCGTCGGTGCTGCGGCTGCTGGCCGAGGAGCCCGCCGATCTCTGGACCCGGTGCGGCGCGCTGCGGCTGCTGTTCTCGGCCGGCGAGCCCCTGCACGCCGAGCTCGTGTCGCGGGTCCGGGCCCGGCTCGGCCACGACCTGACGGTGTGGAACACGTACGGCCCGACCGAGTGCGCCATCGACGTGACCGCCCAGCTCGTCGAGCCCGCGACGGCCGCCGGTCCGGTGCCGATCGGCCGTCCCCTGCCGGGGCTGCGCGTGCTGGTGCTCGACCCCGCCGGCGATCCGGTGCCCGTCGGCGTCCCCGGCGAGCTGTACGCGGGCGGCGCCGGCGTCGCCCGTGGCTACCTCGGGCGTCCCGATCTGACCGCCGAGCGGTTCGTGCCGGACCCGTACGGCCCGCCCGGCGCGCGGCTCTACCGCACCGGCGACGCCGTGCGCTGGAACGGAGACCACACGCTGGAGTACCTGGGCCGGCTGGACCAGCAGATCAAGGTCAACGGGGTCCGCATCGAGCCCGGCGAGGTGGAGGCCGCGCTGGCCGCCCACCCGGCCGTGCGCGGCGCCGCCGTGATCGCGGCCGAGGCGCCGGACGGGGCCAAGCGGCTCGCCGCGTACCTCACCACCCGGACGCCGGTCACGCCGGACGAGCTGCGGGCGTACCTGCACGACCGGCTGCCGGAGAGCCACATCCCCTCGTCGTTCCGGCTCGTGGCCGGCTTCCCGCTCACCACCAGCGGCAAGGTGGACCGGGCCGCGCTGCCCGCCCTCGACGAGGTCGCCGGCGCGCAGGCCGACTTCATCGCGCCGCGGACGGCGACCGAGCAGCTCGTCGCCGACGTCTGGGCGGACCTGCTGGGCGTCGAGAAGGTCGGCGTCCACGACGACTTCTTCTCGCTCGGTGGCACCTCGCTGCAGCTGACCCGGCTCGCCGTACGCCTGCGCGCCGCCACCGGTGAGCAGATCGCCCTGCGCGGGCTGTTCGCCGCGACCACCGTGGAGACCCAGGCGGCCCTGATCGCCGCCAGCACGGCGCCCACCGAGGCGCCCATCGTGCCGGTGCCCCGCGACGGTGCGCTGCCGCTGTCGTCCGGTCAGCGCCGGCTGTGGTTCCTCGACCGCATGCACCCGGGCAGCCCGGAATGGGTGGCTCCGCTGTTCCTGCGCCTGCCCGCCGGGGTGCCCGCCGAGGTCGTGCGGGACGCGCTGGAGACCGTCGCGGCCCGGCACGAGGCGCTGCGCACCCGCTACACCGACGACGGCGGCGAGCCGCGTCAGGTCGTCATGGCGCCCGGCGAGGTCCCGGTGGAGTTGCGCGTCGTCGACACCGTGCCGGAGCAGCTCGCGGATCGGTTCGCGGAGCAGTTCCAGCTCGGCTTCGATCTGGCCGCCGGGGTGCTCTGGCGGGCCCTGCTCGCCCGCCTCGGCGCCGAGGGGGAGGTGCTGCTGCTGACCATGCACCACATCGCCTCCGACGGCTGGTCGACCGTCGTGCTCGAACGCGAGATCCGCGAGCTCGTCGCCGCCGCGCAGGAGGGCCGGGACCCGGCGCTCACCCCGCCGCCCGTGCAGTACGCGGACTACGGCGCCTGGCAGGCCGCGCGGCTCACCCCGGCCTACGTCGAGAGCGAGCTGGGCTACTGGCGTACGGCGCTCGACGGCCTGCCCACGGTCGAGCTGCCCACCGACCGGCCGCGCCCGGCGGAGCGTGACCCCTCCGGGGCCGTCGTGCCGCTGCGGGTCGAGCCCGAGCTGGCCGACCGGATCGCCGAGCTGGGCCGCGTGCACGACGCCACGCTGTTCATGACGCTGCTGACGGCGTACGCCACGGTCGTGGCCCGGTTCAGCGGTCAGTGGGACGTGGCCGTCGGCACGCCCGTCGCCGGCCGCCCGCGCGAGGAGGTCGACGCGACGGTCGGCTTCTTCCTCAACTCGCTGGTCGTGCGGTGCGGCCTGAACGGCGATCTGCCGTTCGCCACCGCGCTGGACCGGGTGCGCGACGTCGTCCGCGAGGCCATGCTGCACCAGGAGATCCCGTTCGAGGTCCTCGTCGACCACCTCCAGCCCGAGCGGGACCTGTCCCGTACGCCGCTCTACCAGGTCGCCTTCGACCTGCACAGCGAGGGCGTCACGAGCGTCGCCACGCACGACGACGACATGGCCTCGTTCGTCGCCGCCTGGCAGGTGGCCAAGACCGACCTCTCGCTGTTCATGCGGCGCACCGCCGACGGTGCCCTGGACGGGGTCCTGGAGTACGCGACCGCGCTGTTCGACCGCCCGACCGTGGCCCGCATGGCCGAGCACTTCGTGACCCTGCTGAGCGAGGTCACCGCCGAGCCCTCGGTGCCGCTGGGCGCGGTCGAGCTGCTGTCGGAGCGCGAACGCACCCTGCTGTTGGACACCTGGAACGCCTCGTACCACCCCGCGCAGGAGCGGTCGGTGCTGGAGGAGTTCGAGGCGCAGGCGGCCCGGACCCCCGGCGCGGTCGCGGTCGAGGGCGACGCCCGGCTGACGTACGCGCAGCTCGACGCGTGGGCCAACCGGCTCGCGCACCGGCTGCGCGAGCGCGGCGTCTCCGGGCGCTCCGGCGACGCGGACCAGGCCCGGGTCGGCGTCCTGCTGGACCGCGGCGCGGGGCTCGTCGCCACGCTGCTGGCGGTGTGGAAGGCCGGGGCCGCGTACGTCCCCATCGACCCCTCGTACCCGGCCGAGCGCATCGCGTCCATGATGGACACCGCGGGCGCCCGGACGGTGGTGACGCAGGAGAGCCACGCCGGCCTGTTCTCGGTGCCGGACCTGCTCCTGCTCGACCGCGCGGAGGCGTACCCGGGAACCGCGCCGGAGCGGGACACCGCCTTGGACGACCTCGCGTACGTCATCTTCACCTCCGGCTCGACCGGGCGCCCGAAGGGCGTCGAGGTGACCCACCTCGGCCTGGCCAACCACGTCGCGTGGGCGGCCCGCGAGCTGGCGTCCCGCGGCTCCGGCGGCGCGCCGCTGTTCTCGTCGGTGGCGTTCGACCTCGTCGTGCCCAACCTCTGGGCCCCGCTGGTCTGCGGCCAGCGCGTCGTCGCGGTCGCGCAGGACGCCGATCTCGCCGACCTGGGCCGCACGCTGGCCGCCGCCGGCCCCTTCAGCTTCGTCAAGCTCACCCCGGGACACCTCGACGTGCTGGCCGCGCAACTGACGCCCGCCCAGGCCCGCGAGCTGGCGCCGGTGCTGGTGGTGGCGGGGGAGGCGTTCACCCGGGCGACGCTGCTGCGGTGGCGGCGGCTGGCGCCGGACGTGTTGCTCATCAACGAGTACGGCCCCACCGAGGCCACCGTCGGCACCTGCGTGTATCCCGTCCCGGCGGCCACCGACGCGGAGGTGCTGCCGATCGGCCACCCCCTGCCCAACATGGTCATGCACGTGCTGGACGAGGCCGGCCGCCTCGTGCCGTCGGGCGTCGTCGGCGAGCTGTACGCCGGCGGCACCGGCGTGGCGCGCGGCTACGCGGGCCGGCCCGACCTCACCGCCGAGCGCTTCGTGCCCGACCCGTTCGGGCCGCCCGGCTCGCGCCTGTACCGCACCGGCGACCTGGTGCGCCGGGGCCCGGACGGCGAGGTCGTCATCCTGGGCCGGGCCGACGACCAGGTGAAGATCCGCGGATACCGCGTCGAGCCCGGCGAGGCCCAGGCGGCGCTGCTGACCCACCCGGACGTTCGCGAGGCCGTGGTCCTGGCTGTCACGTCCGGCACGGGCGACAATGAGCTGGCCGCGTACTACGTGCCGGAGCCGGGTCGCGGGCCCGTCGCCGGGCTGGCCGGCCACTGTGCCCGGACGCTGCCCGACTACCTGGTCCCGGCCACCTTCACCGCCCTGGACGCGATTCCGCTGACCGCCAACGGCAAGGTGGACCGCCGCGCCCTGCCCGGGCCGGACGGCAGCGAGCGCGCCGACGGGTACGTGCCGCTCTCCGGCCCCGTGCAGCAGCGGATCGGGGCCGCGTGCGCCGAGCTGCTCGGCCTCGACCGGGTCGGCGCGCGGGACAACTTCTTCCACATCGGCGGCAACTCGATCCTGGCCATCCGGCTGATCTCCCGGATCCAGGAGGAGTTCGAGATCGGCTTCGCCGTGCGCACGGTGTTCGAGGGCCCGACGGTCGCCGAGCTGGCGGCCGTCGTCGAGGAGCGCATCCGGGCGGAGATCGCCGCGCTCTCCGACAGCGAGATCGCGAGCGAGGACCTGACCGCTAAGGAGCGCGACAGATGAGCGACCACCCGACCGCCGGCGCCTCCGAGGCCCGCGAGGAACTGCTGCGCCGCCGGCTCGCCGGCACGTCCGCCGGCCGCCGGCGCCCGGCCATCGGGCCCGCCGACCGTTCCGGTCCGCTGCCGCTGTCCTACGGCCAGCAGCAGATGTGGTTCCTCAACCGGCTCGAGCCCGACAGCGCCGAGTATCTGGTCCCGCTGGTGGTCCGGCTGCGCGGCCCGCTTGACACCGCGGCCCTGAGCGAGGCCTGGCTGCGCCTGCTGGACCGGCACGAGATCCTGCGGACCCGCTACCGCATGGACGGTGGTGAGGTCACCCAGGTCATCGATGCCAAGGGTACGGCGGAGCTGCGGCTGAGCGTCCCCGCCGGGGCGGCTCCCGAGCGCGAGACCGCCGCGCTGGCCCTCGTCCGGGAGGATCTGAGCCGCCCCTTCGACCTGGCCGAGGACCAGCCGGTGCGTGCCCGGCTCATCCGCCTCGCGGACGACGAGCACCTGCTCGCCCTCGTCTTCCACCACATCGCCTTCGACGCCTGGTCGATCGGGATCGTCGGACGCGAGCTGAGCGAGGACTACGCCGCGGCGCTCGCCGGCACCGGCTCGCCCCGCCCGCCGCTCATCGTGCAGTACGCCGATTTCGCGTCGTGGCAACGTGAGCAGCTCTCGGCCGGGGCCCTCGACCGGCACCTCGCGTACTGGCGGGAGCGGCTGGCCGGGCTGCCGTACCTCGAGCTGCCCACCGACCGGCCGCGCCCGGCCCGCCGCGACGGCGCCGGGGCGGTGGTGCCCCTGGCGCTGCCCGCCGAGCTGATGACCGGCGTACGGGCGCTCGCCGCGCGCCATGACGCCACGCCGTTCATGGTGCTGCTGGCGGCGTACCAGGCGGTGCTGGCCCGGTGGAGCGGCCGCGCGGACGTCCCGGTCGGCACCGTCGTGTCCGGCCGGGTCCGCCCCGAGGTGCAGGACCTCATCGGGTACGGCATCAACAGCCTCGTGCTGCGCGGCCGCTGGGACGGCGACCCGTCGTTCGCGGCGCTGCTGGGCTCCGTGCGCGACACCGTGCTGGAGGCGTTCGACCACCAGGCCATGCCGTTCGCCCGCCTCGTCGACGAGCTGCAGCCCGAACGGGACCTGTCGCGCACCCCGCTGTTCCAGGTCGCGTTCACCATGCACGGCGACCGCGCCACCACGTTCGAGCTGCCCGGCGTCGAGGCGCTGGCGTACGAGGGCGCCGGCGGCGGCGCGAAGTTCGACCTGGATCTGCAGCTGCACGAGGCGGCCGACGGCTCCTTGGGCGGCCGCCTCGAATACGCCACGGCCCTGTTCGACGAGACCACCGCCGAGCGCCTCGCCGGCCACGTGATCCGGCTGCTCGCCGCCGCGGTGGCCGACCCGGGCACCCGGCTGTCCGGCATCGACCTGGTGGCCCCCGAGGAGCTGCCGGTGCTCGCCGCGGCCCCGTCCGCCGCCGAGACCACCCCGGTCACCGCCACCGCCGTCGAGGTGTTCGAGCGGCAGGCCCGGGCCACCCCGGACGCGCCGGCCGTCACGTACGCCGGCGAGTCGCTGACCTACCGCGAGCTCAACGAGCGCGCCAACCGCATCGCCCACCACCTGATCGCCACGGGCGCCGGCCCGGGGTCCCTGGTCGGCGTCAGCCTCGACCGCGGCGCCGAGCTCGTGCCCGCACTGCTGGGCGTGCTCAAGGCCGGCGCCGGCTACCTGCCGCTCGACCCCGCGCAGCCCGCCGACCGGATCGCCTTCATCCTCGCCGACGCCGACGTCGCCACCCTCGTCACCGAGCCGCGGCACGCGGAGAAGCTCGGCGCCGTGCACGAGGGCCGGCTCCTCGTGCTGGACGCCGACGCCGTGCGTGACCAGCCGGGCGACGACCCGGCGGTGCGCGCGACCCCGGCCGATCTCGCGTACGTCATCTACACCTCGGGCTCCACCGGCAGGCCCAAGGGCGTCGGCGTCACCCACGCCAACGTGCTGCGGCTGTTCACCGTGACGGACGGCCGGTTCCACTTCTCCGCCACGGACGTCTGGACGCTGTTCCACTCGTACGCCTTCGACTTCTCGGTGTGGGAGCTCTGGGGCGCCCTGCTGTACGGCGGCCGTCTCGTCGTCGTTCCGCACGACGTGACCCGCTCGCCCGCCGACTTCCTCGACCTGCTGATCGCCGAACGCGTCACGATCCTCAACCAGACGCCGTCGTCGTTCCGTTCCCTGGTCGCGCTCGCCGCCGACCCGCGGCTCGACGCGCTCAGCCTGCGCGCGGTCGTCTTCGGCGGGGAGCGCCTGGAGCCCGCCGAGCTGCGCCCCTGGGTGCAGCGGCTCGGGCTCGACGCCCCCGAGCTCATCAACATGTACGGCATCACCGAGACCACCGTGCACGTCACGTACCACCGGCTCACCGCGGCCGACCTCGACCCGCACGCCGGCAGCCCGGTCGGCTCGCCCCTCGGCGACCTGCGCGTCCACCTCCTCGACGAGGCCGGCGCCCTGGTGCCCACCGGCGTCGCCGGCGAGATCTGCGTCGGCGGGCCCGGCGTCGCCCGGGGCTACCTCGGCCGTCCCGCGCTGACCGCCGAGCGGTTCGTGCCCGACCCGTACGGCCCGGCCGGCTCGCGGCTCTACCGCAGCGGCGACCTCGCCCGCCGCCGCGCCGACGGCAGCCTGGAGTTCCTCGGCCGCGCCGACGACCAGGTGAAGATCCGCGGCTTCCGGATCGAGCTGGGCGAGATCGCCGCCGCCCTCGCCGCGCTGCCCGAGGTGCACGACGCCGTCGTGGTCGTCCGCGGCACGGGCGCGGACCAGCGGCTCGTCGCGTACGTCGTGCCGGCCGCCGGCGACGGGCTGGACCGCGCGGCGCTGCGGGCCGCGCTCGCCCGCACCCTGTCGGACTACATGGTCCCGTCGGCGTTCGTGCCCGTCGAGCGGATCCCCCTGACCGGCAACGGCAAGCTGGACAAGGCCGCGCTGCCCGAGCCGGACGGGGACACCCTGCTCGGCGGCCGCGAGCACATCAACCCCCGTACGGTCACCGAGGAGCGGCTCGCCGAGGTCTGGACCCGCGTGCTCGGGCTCGACCGGGCCGGCGTCACCGAGCCGTTCTTCGAGCTCGGCGGCGACTCCATCAAGGCCGTGGCGCTCGTCGGTGAGCTGCGCGCGGCCGGCTTCGACATCGCCGTCCGGGACGTCTTCGAGCACCGGACGATCGCCGACCTCGCCGAGCTGCTCACCGGCCGGCCCGCGCTGGATCAGCTGGACCCCGTCGTGGCCCCGTTCGAGCTGGTCACCGACGCGGACCGGGCGAAGCTGCCGGCCGGGGCGGTGGACGCGTACCCGATGGCCCAGACGCAGGTCGGCATGGTCGTCGAGATGCTCAACGACACCGCGTTGCACGTCTATCACAACGTGACCTCGTTCCGCGTCCGCGACCAGCAGTCCTTCGACGTGGACGCGCTGCGCCGCGCCGTGCACCGCATCGTGCAGCGGCACGAGATCCTGCGGACGTCGCTGGACCTCACCGGCTACTCGGTGCCGATGCAGGTCGTGCACGCGAGCGCCGAGATGCCGGTCGCCGTCCGGGACCTGCGCGGCCTCACCGCCGACGAGCTGGACCGCTCGCTGCGCGATTTCACCACCGAGGAGCGCGGCAGGCTGTTCGACCTCGCCGTGCCGCCGCTGTTCCGCGTCACCGCCCACCAGCACGACGGCGCGTGGTGGCTGACCGCGACCGAGTGCCACCCGATCCTGGAGGGCTGGAGCTGCCACTCGCTGATCATGGAGATCATCGAGGTGTACCGCGCCCTGCGAACCGGCGCCGACGTGCCGGAGCAGCCCGAGCCCGCGGTCCGGTACGCGGACTTCATCGCCGCCGAGGGCCGTTCCCTGGCCTCGGACGAGGACCGGTCGTACTGGCAGTCCATCGTGGACGCCAATGCCCGCTTCTCCCTGCCGCAGGCGTGGGCGGGAGATCCGGCGCGGCCGCGCGAGAAGTACCGGGTCGCCGTACCGTGGCACGACCTCGAGGACGGCCTGCGCAAGCTGGCCGTCACCGCCCGCGCCTCGCTCAAGAGCGTGCTGCTCTCCGCCCATCTCAAGGTGATGAGCATGCTCACCGAGGAGGAGTCGTTCGTCACCGGCCTGGTCTGCAACGGCCGGCCGGAGGCCTCGGGCGCCGACCGGGTGTACGGCATGTACCTCAACACCGTCCCGTTCGCGTTCGACCGCGGCGCCCGCACCTGGGAGGAGCTGGTCCGGCGGGTCTTCGCCCGCGAGGTCGGGCTGTGGCCGCACCGGCGGTTCCCGATGTCGGAGATCCAGCGCGCGGCGGGCGTCGACCGGCTGCTCACCGTGCGGTTCAGCTACCACGACTTCCACCAGGTCGACCGGGAGCTGGTCGACTATCTGGCCAGCATCGACGACAGCCCCACCGAGTTCCCCTTCGCCGTCTCGGCCCGCGTCGGCCACATCACCCTGACCACCGACACCCACGCGTTGTCGCGCGGGTCGGCGGAGTCGCTGGCCGGGCTCTACCGGCGGGTGCTCGAGTCGATGGCGGCGGGTGGCGGCGGTGACGCGCTGGCGTCGTACCTGTCGGTCGAGGAGCGCGAGCGGGTTCTGGTGGAGTGGAACGAGTCGGCGGTGGAGGTGGAGCCGCTGACCGTGCTGCAGCTGTTCGAGGCCCGGGTGGCGCAGGACCCGGACGCCGTAGCGTTGCGCTTCGGCGACGAGACCACGACGTACGCGGAGCTGGACCGGCGGGCTTGCGGGTTCGCGCGTGCCTTGCGCGAGCGGGGGGTCGGCACGGAGTCCCGGGTGGCGGTGCTGCTGGACCGCAGCCCGGACCTGGTCGCCGCGCTGCTCGGTGTCTGGAAGGCCGGCGGCGCCTATGTGCCGGTGGATCCCTCCTATCCGGCCGAGCGGATCGCCGCGATGGTGGAGACGGCCGGGGTGTCGGTGTCGGTGACGTCCGACTCGTATGCGGATCGTTTCGGTCCCGCAGCCGTGCTTCTGACCGATTCCGTGGGCCTCGGCGCCGCCGTTCCGCGGGCCGACCTGATCGGCGGTCTGGCGTACGTCATCTTCACGTCCGGCTCGACGGGCCGGCCCAAGGGCGTCGAGATCTCGCACGCCGGCCTGGCGAATCACGTGGTGTGGGCGCGGGATGTGCTGGCTTCGCGAGGCTCGGGTGGGGCGCCGTTGTTCTCGTCGGTGGCCTTCGATCTGGTGGTGCCGAACCTGTGGGGTCCGCTGGTGGCGGGTCAGGCGGTGCGGCTGGTCGGCCAGGACGTGGACGTCGCGGACCTGGGCACGGCCATCGTCGACGGGGGTCCGTACTCCTTCATCAAGCTGACGCCGGCGCACCTGGAGATGCTGACGTCCGGGTTGTCGGCGGATCTGGCGTCGGTTCTGGTGGTCGCAGGGGAGGCGCTGCCGGCCACGCTGGCAGATCGCGTCCTGGAGATCCTCGGCCCCGGCCGGTTGGTGAACGAGTACGGCCCGACCGAGGCCTCGGTGGGGACGTGTGTGTTCCCCGTCGAGGCAGCGTCGGATCGTGATGTGGTGCCGATCGGCCGTCCGCTGCCGAACATGCGCATGTACGTGCTGGACTCGGCGCTGGAGCCCGTGCCGGTGGGCGTGGTCGGTGAGTTGTTCGTCGGCGGTGCCGGGGTGGCCCGTGGCTATGCCGGCCGCGCCGATCTGACGGCCGAGCGGTTCCTCCCGGATCCGTTCGGTAGCGGCGGCCGGCTGTACCGCACCGGTGATGTGGTGCGGTGGCTGCCGAGCGGCGATGTCGAGTTCCTCGGCCGTGCCGACGACCAGGTGAAGATCCGCGGCTACCGCGTGGAGCTCGGGGAGGTCCGCGCGGTCGTGGCGGAGCACCCGGCCGTCCGCGACGCGGTGGTGTCGGTGTTCGAGCGCAGCCTGGTCGCCTACGTGGTGCCCGCCGACGGAGCAGGCCTGGATGCGGCCGCGCTGGCCGACTGGTGCCGCACGCGGCTGCCGGAGTACATGGTGCCGTCCGCGTTCGCCGCCCTGGACCGGATCCCGCTCACCGCCAACGGCAAGGTCGACCGGCGGGCGCTGCCGTCCCCGGACGACATCGCGGCGGACGACGGCTACGTCGCGCCGCGGACGGTCACCGAGGAGCGCGTCGCGCGGATCTGGGCCGACGTCCTCGGCCGCGAGCGGGTCGGCGTGAACGACGGCTTCTTCGAGCTGGGCGGGCACTCCATCCGGGCCGTGGCGCTCGTGGGCGCGCTGCGCGGCGCCGGCTTCGACGTCGGCGTCCGGGAGGTCTTCGAGCACCGGACCGTCGCCGAGCTCTGCGAGTTCCTCACCGGGCGTCCCGGCGCCGCCGAGGTCGAGGAGTACGTGGCCCCCTTCGCGCAGGTCAGCGCGGAGGACCGGGCAAAGCTGCCGGCCGGCGCCGTGGACGCGTACCCGCTGTCGCAGGTGCAGCTGGGCATGCTCGTCGAGATGTTCGCCGACCGGGAGCAGCACGCGTACCACAACGTGTCGTCGTTCCGGGTCCGCGACGGCAAGCCGTTCGCCACGGATGCGCTGCGCGCGGCGGCCGCCGTCGTCGTGGCGCGGCACGAGATGCTGCGGACCTCCTTCCACCTCGACTCGTGGTCGGTGCCGCTGCAGGTCGTGCACGCCACCGCGGAGATCCCCGTCGCGATCGGCGACCTGCGGGGCCTCGACGAGGACGCCCGCCGGCAGGCGCTCGCCGACCTCACCGCCCGGGAACGCGCCACCCTGTTCGACCTCGAACGTGCCCCGCTGCTGCGGATGACCGCCCACGTCGAGGACGACGGCGCCTGGTGGCTGACCGTGACGGTGTGCCACGCGATCACCGAGGGCTGGAGCCACCGCGCACTGCTCATGGAGCTGCTCGAGGAGTACGCCCGGCTCCGCGACGGCGAGCCCGCCGCCGAGCGGCCCGTCCCGGCTGTGCGGTACGCGGACTTCATCGCCGCCGAGGGCCGCTCGCTGGCATCGGAGGACGACCGCGGCTACTGGCAGTCCATCGTGGATGGCTACGCCCGCTTCACACTCCCGTCCGCGTGGGCCGGCGACGCCTCGCAGCCCCGCGAGAAGTACCGGGTCGCCGTGCCGCTGCGCGACCTCGAGGCGGGGCTGCGCGGCCTGGCCGTCCGGTCCGGCGCCTCGCTCAAGAGCGTGCTGCTCGCCGCCCACCTCAAGGTGATGAGCGTCCTCACGAGCGACGAGACCTTCTTCACCGGTCTGGTGTTCAGCGCCCGCCCCGAGGCGCCCGGCGCCGACCGCGTGTACGGCATGTACCTGAACACCCTGCCGTTCGCGGTCGACCGCGGCGCGCGTACCTGGGAGGACCTCGTCCGCCGGGTCTTCGCGCGGGAGGCGGAGGTCTGGGGCCACCGCCGCTACCCGATGCCGGCCGTGCAGCGCCTCGCCGCGGTGGACCGCCTGCTCGACGTCCGGTTCAGCTACCAGGACTTCGACCACGTCGACACCGACCTGGTGGACGCCGAGCGCAGCGCCGGGGAGGGCGCGACCGAGTTCGGCCTGGCCGTCTCCGCGGTCGGCGGCTACCTGCTGCTCACCACGCACACCCACGCGCTGAGCCGAGAGTCGGCGGAGTCCTTGACGGGCCTCTACCGGAGAGTCCTGGAGTCGATGGCGGCGGGTGCCGGTGGGGATGCGCTGGCGTCGTACCTGTCGGTCGAGGAGCGCGAGCGGGTTCTGGTGCGGTGGAACGAGTCCGCGGTGGACGTCGAGCCGCTGACCGTGCTGCAGCTGTTCGAGGCCCAGGTGGCCAAGGACCCTGACGCCGTCGCGCTGCGCTCCGGCGACGAGACCATGACGTACGCCGACCTCGACCGGCGCGCCGCCCAGTTCGCGCATGCCCTGCGCGAGCGGGGAGTGGGTACCGAGTCCCGCGTGGCGGTCCTGCTCGACCGCAGCCCCGACCTGGTCGCCGCGCTGCTGGGCGTGTGGAAGACCGGCGGCGCCTACGTACCGGTGGACCCCTCCTACCCGGCCGAGCGGATCGCCGCGATGGTGCAGACGGCCGGAGTCTCCGTGGCGGTGACCTCCGGCTCGTACGCCGGACGCTTCGGCCCCACGACCGTGTTGCTGCCCGGCTCGCTCGGCGAGAACGCACCGGTCGCGCGGGCCGACCTGATCGGCGGTCTGGCGTACGTCATCTTCACGTCCGGCTCGACGGGCCGGCCCAAGGGCGTCGAGGTCTCGCATGCGGGCCTGGTGAACCACGTGGTGTGGGCCCGCGATGTGCTGGCGTCGCGGGGTTCCGGTGGAGCGCCGTTGTTCTCCTCGGTCGCCTTCGACCTGGTCGTGCCGAACCTGTGGGGTCCGCTGGTGGCGGGTCAGGCGGCGCGGCTGGTCGGCCAGGACGTGGACGTCGCCGACCTGGGCGCTGCGCTCGTCGAGGGGAGCCCGTACGCCTTCGTCAAGCTCACGCCGGCGCACCTGGAGGTGCTGACCTCCCAGCTGTCGGCGGAGCAGGCCGAGGATCTGGCGTCGGTCCTCGTGGTGGCGGGGGAGGCGCTGCCGGCCACGCTGGCGGACCGGGCCCTGGAGATCCTCGGCCCCGGCCGGTTGGTGAACGAGTACGGCCCCACGGAGGCATCCGTCGGGACGTGCGTGTTCCCCGTGGTGGAGGCCTCGGACCGCGATGTCGTGCCGATCGGCCGGCCGCTGCCCAACATGCGCATGTACGTTCTCGACCCGGCACTCGAACCCGTCCCGGTGGGTGTCGTCGGCGAGTTGTTCGTCGGCGGCACAGGGGTGGCCCGTGGCTATGCCGGTCGCGCCGATCTGACGGCCGAGCGCTTCCTGCCCGACCCGTTCTCCGAAGGCGGCCGCCTGTACCGCACCGGCGACGTGGTGCGCTGGCTGCCGAGCGGCGACGTCGAGTTCCTCGGCCGCGCCGACGACCAGGTGAAGATCCGCGGCTACCGCGTCGAGCTGGGCGAGGTCCGGGCGATCGTCGCCGACCACCCGGCCGTCCGCGACGCGGTCGTGTCGGTGTTCGAGCCCACCCCCGGCGACCGCCGCCTCGTCGCGTACGTGGTCCCGGCCGACGGCACGGCCGACGCCGGAGAGCTCGGCCAGTGGTGCCGGGTCCGGCTGCCGGAGTACATGGTCCCGTCGGCGTTCGTCGCCCTGGACCGGATCCCGCTCAACGCCAACGGCAAGGTCGACCGGCGCGCGCTGCCGGCACCCGACCGGTCCACCATGGACACCGGCGAGGAGTTCGTCGCGCCGGAGACGCCCACCGAGCGCCTCCTCGCCGGCATCTGGTCCGAGGTCCTCGGCGTCGCCCAGATCGGCGTGCACGACCGGTTCGCCGACCTCGGCGGCCACTCCCTGCTGATGATCAAGGTGCTGGCCGCGGCCCGCCAGGCCGGCCTGACGGTCTCGATCTGGCGCATGTACCAGCACGAGACGCTGCACGACCTCGCCGCGGCCATCGACGCCGACCAGGCCGAGGCGGCCGCGGAGTCGGCGGCAGCCGTGGCGCCCACGGCCGAGGAGCAAGAGGAGAAGCAGGTCACCGTCTCGGCGGACCTGCTCGCCGACCTGCTGCGCCGGGCCGGCGGAGCGTCCGCCGCGGACCCCCGGCTCGCCGAGGCCGCGGCCCTGGTCGACCGGGCCCGGGCCGTCCTGCCGGAGCTCGCCGACGGGCTGCGCGTGGTCATGGCGGCGAACCACGTGCCGGGCGCGAGCTTCGCGCTGCTGCGCGACGGCGAGGTCGCCGAGACCCTCGCGCTCGGCGTGCTGGGCGCCGGCGGCGACGCGGCCGTCGATCCGGGCACGATCTTCCAGGCAGGGTCGATCAGCAAGCACCTGACCGCGTTCGCCACCCTGCGGCTCGTCGCTGACGGGCTGCTCGACCTCGATCGCGACGTCGAGGCGTACCTCACCTCGTGGCGGCCCGCCGCCGACCCGGCCGCGCCGGGGCCGCTGACCCTGCGGCACCTGCTCGGCCATCGCGCCGGCCTGGCCCGGCACCGCAGCGTCGGCTTCCGCCCGGGTGAGCCGGTGCCCACCCTGCTGGACCTGCTCTCCGGACGGCCGCCCGCGGTCAACCCGGAGGTCCGCCGCGAGCTGGCGCCGGGGTCGGCGTTCCGCAAGTCCAGCACCCACTACTGGGTCGTGCAGCAGCTCCTCGAGGACGTCACCGGCGAGGCCTTCGAGCCGCTCATGCGCCGGCTCGTGCTCGACCCGCTCGCGATGACCGGCAGCAGCTTCGCGCAGGACTTCCCGCGGACGGCCGGGCGCGGCGTCGCGCTCGGGCACGACCGGCGCGGCGCGGTCCTGGACGGCGGCTGGCGCGAGCGCGGGCACCTGGCGGCGGCCGGGCTGTGGTCCACCGCCGGGGATCTCGCCGCGTTCGCCGCCGAACTGCGCCGGTGCCTGCGCGGGGAGCCGGGAGCGCTGCTCGCGGAGCCGTACGCGCGGCAGCTCGTCGCCGCCGAACCGGGCGGGTTCTACGGGCTCGGCACGATCGTCGACGACACCGGCGCCGACCTCGAGTACGGCCACGGCGGCGAGCCGGCCGGCTACTGGACCATGGCGATCAGCCGGGCCGCCGGCGGCACCGGCTTCGTCGCCCTCACCAACGCCGACGGCGGCAAGGACGTCGTCCGGCACCTGACCGCCGCGCTCGCCGAGCGCGACGGGTCCTTCGGCCGCGGCAGCCTCGCCGCCGGCTGGGCGGGCACGGCCGGGCCCGACGTGGGCGCCGCCGCGGCCGTGCTGCGGCCCGTGGTCACCGACGACGAGCGCGCCTGATCCGGCGCGGGGCGAGGAGCAGACATGACCCAGCAGCGGGTACGCCACCTGATCTCCATCGACGACCTCACCGACGACGACCTGCGGGCCCTCGTCGCGCGGGGCGCGGAGCTCTCGGCGGCCGGCGGCGAGCGGGCGGGTGGACGCCGCCCGCTCGCCGGGACCGTGGCCGGCATCTACTTCAGCAAGACGTCCACCCGCACCCGGACGGCGTTCTCCGCGGGCGCGCTGCGGCTGGGCGCGCAGATCGTCGCGTACGGGCCCGGCGACCTGCAGCTCAACACCGGCGAGACGGACGCGGACACCGGCCGGGTGATGTCCCGGATGCTCGACGTGCTCGTCGCGCGGACCGCCGGGGACCCCGCGCAGATGCGCGAGTGGGCGGCGCAGGAGCGGATGGCGGTCATCAACGCGATGAGCGCCGAGGAGCACCCGACCCAGGCCCTCACCGACCTCACCACGATGCTGCGGCGCTTCGGGCGCATCGACGGGCTGCGGGTGCTCTACGTCGGCGAGGGCAACAACACCGCCACGGCGCTGGCGCTCGCCCTCACCCGCTTCCCGGGGGTGGCGCTGGAGATGCGGACACCACCCGGGTACGGGCTGCCGGCGGCGTATCGGCTCGGCGCGGTGGAGCAGGCCGAGCGGTACGGCAGCTCCTTCCTCGAACGGCACGACATGGACGGCCTGCCCGACGAGCTCGACGTGATCTACACGACCCGCTGGGAGACCACGGGCACGGTCAAGCCGGACCCGCGCTGGCGGGACGTCTTCGCACCGTTCACTGTGGACTCGTCGCTCTGGGAGGCGAGCCCCAAGGCGGTCTTCATGCACGATCTGCCCGCCAACCGGGGCGACGAGGTCAGCGCGGAGGTGCTCGACGGGCCGTACAGCATCGCCTTCGACCAGGCCGAGAACAAGATGCACAGCGCCATGGCGGTGCTCGAGTGGTGCCGGCCCGCGGACGGCTCACCGCGGTGACCGCCGTCGGCCAGGCGCCGCAGCCCGGGGCGCCGCCCGCGCCGCTGCGCCGCAACCGGGACTTCCTGCTGCTCTGGTCCGGTGCCGGGGTGTCCTTCGTCGGCGCCCGGGTCAGCGCCGTCTGCTACCCGCTGATCGTCCTGTGGCACACGGACTCGCCGCTGGCGATGTCGGTGGTGTCGTTCGCGGCGTTGCTGCCCCTGCTGCTCGTGCAGCTGCCGGCCGGCGCGCTCGCCGACCGGTGGGACCGCCGCCGCCTCATGATGGTCTGCGAGGCGGGCCGCGCGCTCGTGCTCGGTAGCCTCGCCGTGGCGCTGGCGCTCGGCTTCGTGTCCGTCGCCCACCTGGCGGCGGTGGCGTTCGCCGACACCAGCCTGGCGGTGTTCTACAAGCTCGCCGAGCGCGGCGCGGTCCGCAACGTCGTGCACCCCGCGCATCTGGGCCAGGCGCTGTCGCAGAACGAGGCCCGCAGCCGCGCCGCCGGGCTGATCGGCCAGCCCGGCGGGGTGCTGCTGCAGAGCGCGGCCCGCTGGGCGCCGTTCACCTTCTCGGCGCTCGCGTCCGTGGTCTCGCTGCTGACCCTGCTGGTCATCAAGCGCGAGTTCCAGGGCGAGCGCACGGCCCGGCGCAAGCTCACCGCCGAGGTGCTCGACGGGCTGCGATGGCTGCTGCGGCAGCGGTTCCTGCGCGCGGCGCTGGTCTTCGTGGCGCTGAGCAACATCCTCTTCCAGGTGCTCGCCCTGACGCTGATCGTCGTGGTCAAGGAGGAGCACCGCAGCCCGGCGACGCTCGCGGTGATCCTCGGCATCGGCGGCGCCGGCGGGATCGTGGGCGCCCTGACCGGCGGGTGGTGGGTGCGCCGCCTCACCCAGCGCGCGACCCTGCTCGGCGGGGCGAGCGCGTGGGCCGTGCTGATGAGCGCCATGGCCTTCACCCGCGAGCCCGTCGTGCTGGGCCTGCTGTTCGCCGCGACCGGCTTCGTCGGCTCCATCTTCAACGTGACGGCAGCGGTCTACCAGGTCCGCGTCACGCCCGACGCGCTGCAGGGCCGGGTCGCCGCGGCGATGAACATCGTCGGCTCCGGCACCAACACGCTGGGCTCCCTCATCGGCGGCCTGCTGCTGACGGCGTGGGGCGGCGGAGCCACCCTGCACGCCGTCGGCGCCGCGATGGCCGCGCTGGCGCTGGGCTGCGCGCTGGCACCCGCGCTGCGGACCGAGGAGCGGACCGCCGCGGCCGCGCAACCCGGGAAGGACGACAGACCATGACCGACATCCGCAGGCAGGCCCGGCCCGAGGACTGGTTCCGCGCGTACCGCCGGGTCGTCGAGCCCCGCACCCGCCTCGTCTGCTTCCCGCACGCCGGCGGCAACGACCAGCTCTTCCAGGGCTGGTCCGCGCTGCTGCCGGCGGACGTGGAGCTGCTCGCCGTGCGCTACCCCGGACGTCAGGACCGGCTCGCCGAGCCGTGCGCCACCGACATGGCCACGCTCGCCGACGACGTCACCGCGGCGCTCACCCGGTGCCCGCCGCGCAGCGTCGCGTTGTTCGGGCACAGCATGGGCTCCTCGGTCGCGTACGAGGTCACGCTGCGGCTGGAGGCCGCCGGGATCCCCGTACGCCGGCTGTTCGTGTCGGCCCGCGCGGCGCCGCACCGGGCCGAGCCCACCGGCCTGCACGAGCTCGGCGACGACGCGCTCGTCGCCGGTGTCCGCCGCCTCGGCGACCTCGGCTCGGCGGCGTACGACCACGCGGAGCTGCGTGAGCTGCTGCTGCCGGCCCTGCGCGCCGACTACGCCCTCGTCGAGGGGTACCGCCCCGCCGCGCCGGCCCCGGTCCGCGCGCCCATCACCGCCTACGTCGGCGACCGGGATCCCGGCTGCGTGCCGGAGCGGGTGCGGGCCTGGTCCGAGCTGACCGCGCCCGGGCGGTTCGAGCTGCACAGCTTTCCGGGTGACCACTTCTACCTGGCACCGCGCCAGGCCGAGCTCGTCTCGCACATCACGAGGCGGCTGTCGTGAACGAAAGGGGAAGTCAGTGACGCAGACCGAACACATCCGGGTCTGGTCCCCGCTGGAGATCCCGGCGGTCGGCCGCACCGGGCCCGACGGGCTGATCGCGCGGCTGGGCGACCTGGGCGCCGGGGTCGGCGACCTGCTCACCGAGCACAAGGCGCTCGTGTTCCGCGGCTTCGGCATCACGCCGGAGACGCTCGACCCGGTCTTCGACCACCTGCTGCCCAACCGGCTCGCGTACGTGCACGGCAACTCGCCGCGCACCAAGGTCGGCAGCAACGTCTACACCTCCACGGAATACCCGCAGGAGTTCACCATCTCGATGCACAACGAGATGAGCTACGCGCACGCCTGGCCGGCGCGGCTGGCGTTCTACTGCCAGGTCCAGCCGGGCAGCGGGGGAGCCACGCCGGTACTGGACGCCGCGCTGTGGCTGCGCTCGCTGGACCCCCAGGTCCGCGAGGCCTTCGCCGGCGGCGTGCGCTACGTGCAGAACCTCCACGACGGGTACGGCTTCGGCAAGAGCTGGCAGGACACGTTCGAGACGACCGACCGCGCGCAGGTCGAGGCGTTCCTCGCCGACGCGGGCGCCACCTGGGAGTGGAAGCGCGACGGCGGCATCCGGGTCAGCTCGGTGCGCCCGTCCACCACCCGCCACCCGGTGACCGGCGTGGAGGTGTGGTTCAACCAGGCGGACCAGTGGCACCCGGCCGGCCTGGGCGACGACACCGCGGCCGCGCTCAGCCAGATCATGCCGGAGGACGAGCTGCCGCAGCACGTCACGTTCGCCGACGGCTCGCCCATCCCGGCCGAATACATCCCGCAGATCCGCGACCGCGGGCTCGAGAACGCCGTCGACGTCGACTGGCGCGCCGGCGACCTGATGGTCATCGACAACGTGGCGCTCGCGCACGGCCGCCGGCCCTTCACCGGCGACCGCCGCGTCCTCGTCGCGATGTCGGACTGAGCGCCGCCGAGAGCAGGGGAGCACGCCGACATGACGAGCAGCACCAGGGAATCCGTGGCGGCGGTCCGGCGGGCTCCGGCCCCCGGCGCCGACGTCCACGAGTACGTCCGCGAGCACCGTGAAGACCTGCGCCGCACCCTCACCGAGCGGGGCGCCGTGCTGCTGCGCGGCTTCCCGGTCGGCGGGGTCGAGGGCTTCGACGGGGTGGTCCGCGCCTTCTCCGGCTCCGCGCCGCTGACGTACGCCGAACGGTCCTCGCCGCGCAGCACCATCAAGGGCCAGGTCTACACCTCGACGGACTACCCGGCCGAGGAGGAGATCTTCCTGCACAACGAGAACTCGTACCAGGCCGTCTGGCCGCGCACCCTGTACTTCTACTGCATCGAACCGGCGCACACGCAGGGCGCGACCCCGCTGGCGGACATCCGGGAGATCTACCGCACCCTCGATCCGGCCGTACGCGAGGAGTTCGAGCGCCGCGGCTGGCGGGTGGTCCGCAACTTCCACGCCGACTTCGGGGTGCCGTGGCAGCAGACGTTCGGCACCGACGACCGTGCCGCCGTGGAGGCGTACTGCCGGGACCGTGGTCTGTCCCCGCACTGGCGTCCCGACGGTGGGTTGCGGACCGTCGCGGTCCGCGCCGCCGTGCACACCCACCCGGTGACGGGGGAGAAGGTGTGGTTCAACCACGCCACCTTCTTCCACGTGACCACGCTCGCCGCGGACGTGCGGGAGGGGATGCTGGCGATCTTCGACGAAGAGGATCTGCCGACCAACACGTACTACGGCGACGGCGGCCGCATCCCGGACGACGTGATGGAGCATCTGCGGGCCACGTACCGGGGCGCGTCCACCCGGTTCGACTGGGAGCGCGACGACGTCCTGGTCGTGGACAACATGCTGGCCGCGCACGCCCGCGAGCCGTTCACCGGTCCCCGCAGGATCGCGGTCGCGATGGCGGAGCCGTCCGCCTGAGCACCGGCACACCCAGCGTGCCCCCAGACATCCCGCCGGCCGGTGGGACTGTCTGGGGGCACGGGTGCTTCGGGTCGCCGGGAGCCCGCAACGGGGGAGCGGCCTCCCGGCAGGACCGACCCGAAGCGGATCAGGTCCGGCCGGTGCTCACTCGCGGGCGCCGGCGAGCTCCACCGGGCGGGTCCGCAGGGCGCCGACCGCGGGCAGCACGGAGGCGACCACGGCGACCACCGCGCACGCCCCCAGCGTCTGCGCGAGCGTGGTCCAGGGCAGCACGACCGACGACCAGACCGACAGGGCGGCCAGCGAGCCCCAGATGCCGAGCACGTTGAACGCCGTCACGATCGTGCCCAGGACCGCGCCGACCACCACCACCGTCAGCGCCTCGACACCGACGAGCACGAGGATCTGCCGTTTCGTGGCGCCGGCGAGCCGCAGCACCGCGAGGTCGCGTACCCGGTCCGAGGTGGCCATGACCATCGTGTTGCCCAGCGCGATGCCGGTGTAGATCAGCGCGATGCCGAGGACCACCAGGTAGCCGACGCGGGTCTGCCGGCTGTTGCTCGGATACTCCGACCGGATCCACTCGGCCCGGGTCTGCACCTCGGCCCCGGTGGGCTGCAGGGCGGCCCGGACCGCGGCCGTTCCGGCGGTGGCGTCCGCGCCGGCGGCCCACGTGACCTCCAGCCGGTCGGGCGCCACCCCGGGCGCGTTGCGCGGCGTCACGTACACGCCGTTGTTGCCCGTGCCGGCGGCGATGACGGCGGCGATCCGCAGCGACTTCTTCGTGCCGTCGCCGAGCCACACGTCGACCCGTTCGCCGACGGTGCGCCGGGCCCACTCGTCGTTGACGACGATGCCGTCGTCGTTCAGATCGGCCAGGTCGCCGGCCTGCACCGGCAGCTCGCGGCTGGTGGCGAGCTCCCGCGGGTCGACGGCCTGCGCGTCGGAGCGGATGAGGGCCGTGCCGTCCTCGAGCGTGTAGACCGCGGTGGTCGCGCTGGCCGTCACCGCGGCGCCGGGCACCGCGCGTACCTGCGCCACCGTACGGGCGTCGAACCCCCCGGCCGCGTCGTCCGCCTGCACGATCAGGTCGGCGTGGGTCTGCTGCCGGATCTCGGCCGCCTTCGCCTCGTTGATCGTCGCCGTGGCCCCCAGCAGCGAGCCGGCCAGCGCCACGGTC
This sequence comes from Actinoplanes sp. NPDC049316, assembly GCF_040677315.1. Classification (NCBI taxonomy): domain Bacteria; kingdom Bacillati; phylum Actinomycetota; class Actinomycetes; order Micromonosporales; family Micromonosporaceae; genus Actinoplanes; species Actinoplanes sp. NPDC049316. The sequence continues at coordinate 419,552 of NZ_JBFAQM010000001.1, forward strand.
ACCAGCACCGGCGCCGCGATCGCCGCGGTCCGCCGCACCCCGGCGGCGGCGTTCTCCCGCACGAGCATGCCGGTGGCGCCGGGCAGCTGGGCCGGGAGCCAGGCCAGCATCCGGGTCAACGGCCGGACGAGGATCGGCGCGAGCAGCGCGACCGCGGTGATCAGCAGCATCGGCTGGGTCGTGTAGGTCTTGCGGTGCAACGCGTCGCCGGGGTCGGCGAGCATCCGCCAGAACAGCATGCCCAGCCCGGTGGCGAGCAGCCCGGCGCCGAAGATCCAGCGCCCCAGCGTCATGGCCTTGCTGTCCACCGAGGCCTCCCGCAGGGCCTCGACGGGCCGGATCCGCCCGGCCCGCACGGTGGCGACGGTGACGCCGGCCAGCGCCACGAGCAGCCCCGTCCAGAACGCCACGTGGTACGGCCACGTGTGCGCCCCGATCGTGAACCAGGGCGGGGCCAGCCGCTCGTCGACCAGCAGGCTCGCGAGCCACGGGGCGCCGTACGAGCCCAGCACGCACCCGGCCACGGAGGCGAGCACGCCGACCACCGCGGCCTCCATGAACATCATCGAGCGGACCTGTCGCGGCGTGGCCCCGGCCGTGCGCATCAGGCCGATCTCCCGGCGCCGCTGGGCCACGGCGAACGCGAAGGTGGACGCGACCACGAAGACGGAGACGAACGTGGTGACCCCGCCGGCGGTGCCGAGCAGCGCATTCATGGCGATCAGCGCGTCGCGGTCGCGGTGTGGATCGGGGTCGGCCCGGTGCCGGTCGTCGCCGGTGAGGACCTGGACGTCCGCGCCGGGGCCGACGACCGTACGCACCACGTCGGGCGCGGCCCGCACGACCAGGTTGTCGATCCGCGGCGACAGCTTCGCGGCCTCGCCGTCGGTGAAGAACACGGCCTTCTCGAACGGGGCGGGCGTGACCACGCCCGACACCGTACGGTTCCCCAGGCCCGCCGGGGTGCGCACCGGCACCGCCCGGCCGAGCAGGGACGCGTCGCCGGCCACCACGATCTCGCCGGGCTTGCGCGGCTCGTGCCCGGCGGTGAGCCGGTACCCGCCGAAGGCGGCGACGGACCACGGGTGCCCGACGAGGCTGTCGCTGTCGCCGTCGCCCGCGGTGACCCGGACGGGGAACGAGCGGTCGGCGACCGTGGGCGCCTTGGCGGCGAGGGCCTTCGCGACCTCGGGCGCGACGCCGCGCGGCTGGGCGAGCGGCTGGGTCCGGTCGCCGATGGGCGAGGGCACGCGCAGCTCGTCGGCGCCGCGGACCACCACCGGCGCGCCGGCGAAGCGCTCGGGCTGCTGCTCGGGGGCGTCCAGCGTCGACGCCAGGCCCAACCCCATCGTCGCGATCAGGGCCACGCCCAGCGCGAGCGCGACGAAGGTGCCGACCAGCGTCACCCAGCGGGTCCGCAGCGTACTGAGGGTCACGGTCAGCACGCCACGGTCTCCATCTGCGTCATCCGGGCGGCGACGGCCTCGGCGGTCGGGGACTCCAGCTCGCCGTTGAGATGCCCGTCGGCGAGGAACACGACGCGGTCGGCGTACGAGGCGGCGACCGGGTCGTGGGTCACCATCACGATGGTCTGCCGCTGCTCGTCCACCATGGACCTCAGCATCGTGAGCACCTCGCGGCTGGTGGTGGAGTCCAGCGCGCCGGTCGGCTCGTCGCCGAAGAGCACCTCGGGCTGCGTGATCAGCGCGCGGGCGATCGCGACGCGCTGCTGCTGGCCGCCGGACATCTCGCCGGGGCGATGCTTCGCCCGGCCCGCCAGCCCCACCCGGGCCAGGACGTCCTGGACCTCGGAGCGGCCGGGCCGGCGCCCGGCGAGGCGCAGCGGGAGCGCCACGTTCTGCTCGGCGGTCAGCGCGGGCAGCAGGTTGAAGGACTGGAACACGAAGCCGATGCGCTCGCGGCGCAGCAGGGTCAGCTTCGTCTCGTTGAGCGTCGTCAGGTCGGTCTCACCGAGCAGCACGGAGCCGGCGGTCGGGCGGTCGAGGCCCGCCGCGCACTGCAGCAGCGTCGACTTGCCCGATCCGGAGGGGCCCATGACAGCGGTGAAGGTGCCCTCGGAGAAGGACAGGGAGAGATCGTTCAGAGCGGTCACCGCTCCGTCGCCCGCGCCGTAGGTGCGGGTGACGGAACGGAGCCGGATCGCGTCACGGGTCATGGTGTCAACCTTGGTGTACGGCGGGGCCGCGCACAGCCTCGCGGGGATGAGTCTTTGCGGTAGTGCTAGCGATACCGGACAGGGGGCACCGGCGTCCGATGACGCCGGTGCCCCCTGGGTTCGCGATCCGGTCAGACCGTGACGAGCGCACGCTCCCGGTGCGCGGCCGGTGGCCGCTCGAGCTCGCCGCTGAGCACGGCCCGGTACGTGGCGGTGATCAGCGCGCCCGGGTCCACCCCGAGCTCGTCGGCGAGCCGGCGTCGTCCCTCGTGGAAGACCTGCAGCGCCTCCGCCTGGCGGCCGTTGCGGCACAGCGCCGTCATCAGCTGCGCGCGCATCCGCTCCCGCAGCGGGTGGTCGGCGACCAGCCCGGTCAGCTCCGCGACGAGCTCGCGGTGCCGGCCCAGCTCCAGATCGGCCTCCACTTTGTTCTCCACCGCGGCGGCGCGCAGCTCCTCGAGGCGAGGAAGCTCGACGGCCGCCATGTGCTCCGTGACGTTGGAGAGCGCGTTGCCGGGCCACAGGCCGAGCGCCTCCCACAGGTGGTCGCTCGCCCGCTCGTACCGGCCGTCGTGCAGCGCCTGGCGGCCCTGCTCGGCGAGCTCCTCGAAGCGCACGAGGTCGATCTGCGCGCCGCTCGTGCGGATCGCGTACCCCGGGAGGCGGCGCTCGATCTCCGCCCCGGCGCCGAGCTGCTTGCGCAGCCGCGACACGTACGTGTAGATCTGCGCGCCCATCGTGACCGGCGGCGACCATCCCCAGAGCAGGTCCGCCAGCCGGCCGTCGGACACCACCCGCCCCCGGGCGAGCAGCAGCGCCGCCAGGACGGTCGTGACCTTCGTGCCCGACAGGGTCACCCGGGTCGTGTCGTCGCGGGTCGCCTCCACCGGGCCGAGAATCCTGAATTCCATGCATCCCCCGTTGCCGTACGTGATGGGTGCCCAATGTGCATGGGCGATCACCCAGGAGTAATCCTCCGGGCTCTCCACCTCGGCCGGGTGCCTGTGGGGCGTCAGGAGCCTGCGATGGCAGCAGGTTGCCACGTACGAATCATGGAAAGGTGCTATAAATTCGGACCTGTGACGTGAGGAATCGTTCAGGTGGTGATGCCGGGCAGCCCTCCGGCGCCGCGCGCGACGAGCATCCCGATCAGCGTCCAGGCCACGGCCCACACCACGCTTCCCGCAACCGACCAGGTCAGATACGTACGCCAGGGGGTCCGGACCATGCCGCACAGGGTGGGCACCAGCGTGCGCAACCCCGGCAGGAACCGTCCGACGAGGACGGCGGCGCTGCCCCGCCCCTGCACCAGCGCGAGAGCCCGCGCGGTGTGCCGGCGCCGCATTCCCGCGCCGGGCCCCGACTCGAGCGCCGCCGTCTTCCACCGCTTGCCGGCCCAGTAACCGATGAGGTTGCCGAGCACGGCCCCGAGCAGCGCGGCGACGATGGTCGCGGCCAGCGGGACGACGCGGTGCGAGGCGAGCATGCCGCCGACCACCACCGCGCTCTGCCCCGGCACGAGGACGCCGATGAAGGGGACGGCGGCCTCCAGCGCCGGCAGCATCAGGACCACGAGCAGGGTGCCCCACAGCCCCAGCGTCGTGACGTTGTCGGCCAGCCAAGCGGTCATCGGGCGCTCACCCTCCAGCGGCGTGGTCGTACGGTGCGGATGCACTTCCTCAACAAAACAGGAATGGCGGGCCGCGCACACGCCTCCGGATGTGAGTCTTGCCGGTAACGCAGGCACTACCTCCGACGGTCGTACCTGCTGGCTGGAAAGGCGATCCCGGGCCGTCTACGGTTGTCCGAGTGAGCGCGCAAAACGTGTGGCAGGCCCTGGCCCGGCCCGGTTTCCTGCTGTCCGGATGGCCTTTGCGCGCCGCGGGATATCTGACCGCCAATGGACTGACCGGATTGCTCACGCTGGTCGTCGCGGTGCTTCTGTTGTCCGCCGGCGGCCTGCTGGCGGTGGTGGTCGTCGGCATCCCGCTGCTGGGTGCGGTGGCGCTGCTCGGGCTGCCGGTGGCGGGCATCGAACGCTGGTCGCTGCGGATGATCGACGACCGGCCGGTGCCCGAGGCGCACCGCACGCCGCCGCGCCCCGGGCTGAGCTCGTGGCTGCGGACCCGGTTCACCGAGCCGGTCACCTGGCGCGAGCTCGGCTACGCGACGCTGCTCATGCTGGTGCTCTGGCCCATCGACCTGCTCGCCGTGATCCTGGGGGTGACCGTGCCGCTCGCGCTGCTCGCCACCCCCGTGCTGTTCGCCACGGTCGGCGAGGGTGAGCAGGTCAACGTGCTGAAGGCGTACGCGGTGACCTCCTGGCCGGCGGCGTTCGCCTCGTGCGCCGCGGGGGTGGCCGCCCTGGTGGCGTGCGCGTACGGGCTGGGCCTGCTGGCCGGCTCGCGCGGGGCGCTGGCCCGGGTCATCATCGTCCCGGACGCCGCCCGGCTCGGCGACCGGATCACCGAGCTGACCCGTTCCCGGGTCCGGCTGGTCGACGCCTTCGAGGCGGAGCGCGGCCGCATCGAGCGGGACCTGCACGACGGCGCGCAGCAGCGGCTGGTCGCGCTCACCATGATGCTCGGGGTGGCCCGGCTCGACGCGCCGCCGGGGCCGCTCGCGGAGCAGCTGACGCGCGCCCACGACGAGGCCGGAAAGGTTCTCGTCGAGCTGCGCGAATTGATCCGCGGCATTCATCCGCCGGTCCTCACCGATTTCGGCCTGGAGGCGGCCGTGCTCGATCTGGCGGCGCGCTCCGCGGTGCCGGTCGACGTTTCACTCACGCTGCCGCAGCGATTTTCGCGGCCGATCGAGTCGACCGCCTATTTCGTCGTGTCCGAGGCGCTGTCGAACATGGCGAAGCATTCCGGCGCGGACCACGGCGAGATCACCGGCGGCTATTCCGAGGGCCGTCTGGTGGTCGGCATCTGCGACAACGGTCACGGCGGCGCCGACATCGAGGCCGGGACCGGCCTGCTCGGCCTCGGCGACCGGGTTTCCGTCGTCGATGGCAGACTGTCGCTGTCCAGCCCGCCGGGCGGACCCACCCGAATGACTGTGGAGATTCCTTGCCAGCCGCTTCCGAACTCCGAATAGTTCTCGCCGAGGACAGCGTTCTGCTGCGGGAGGGCCTGATCGGCCTGCTGGCACGGTTCGGGCACCGGGTCGTCGCGGCGGTATCCGACGCCGACGGCCTGCGCGAGGCGGTCGAGACGCATGACCCCGACGTGGTCGTGACGGATGTGCGCATGCCACCCGGCTTCAAGGACGAAGGCCTGCGCGCCGCCGTGGAATTGCGCCGCAGCCGCCCGGCCCTGCCCATTCTCGTGCTCAGTCAATACGTCGAGACGATGTACGCGACGGAATTGCTGAACGCCGGCGACGGCACGAGCGTCGGGTACCTGCTCAAGGACCGGATCGGGCAGGTGGAGGAATTCCTCGACGCCCTCGGCCGGGTGGTGGCCGGCGGCACCGTGGTCGACCCCGAGGTGGTTCGGCAGATGCTGCGCCGGCGCCGCAATCCTCTCGAACCGCTCACCGCCCGGGAGCGTGAGGTGCTGGCGCTGGTGGCGGAGGGCCGCTCCAACGCCGCGATCGCCGCGCGGCTCGTGGTGACCGAGGCGGCGGTCGCGAAGCACATCCGCAACATCCTCCACAAGCTCGACCTCCCGCAAACCGAGGAGAACCACCGGCGCGTGCTGGCCGTGCTCACGTTCCTCCGTTCTTGACCTCTGACCTGCGCCTTTGCCGCCCGCGAGGGCTCCGCACGCGGACGATTGCGGGATCCGGCAAGACGCGGCGCGGTATGGCATCTTCCGGCCATGACACCTTGCTGCCACCGCCGCCAACTGGACCGAAACTCGACTGACCGGTCGCGTTCGCCACGTTCGACGGTATTCGCCGGTTTTAAGGGCCTTGGGTTGGCGACGTAGTTTCGTGCAGAATTCCCACGGTCGTCGCGGTGCGCCCGCGACGATGCGCTCGGTAGGTCATGGGGGAGGAGCACTATGCTGGCCGATCTCGGCTTGGGAACGGACGCGGAAGTTGTCTATCAACAATTGTTGAAACATTCGACAGCGACTGCCGCGGATATCTCCAGCCAGTTGAAATGGTCGTCCCGGCGGGTCGGCGGCGCGCTGGAAGAATTGGCGCGGCTGTCGCTGGTGCGCCCGTCGCTGGAGGCGCCGGGCGCGTTGCGGCTCATTCATCCGGAGATCGGCCTCGGCATGCTGCTCCAGCGGCGCGAGGCCGACCTGCTGGAACGCCAGCGGGCCATGGTCCACACCCGCGCCGCGATCAGCCGAATGGTCGTCGAATACGGCGAGAGCCGCCCGCCGGCCGATCGGGTCGGCGTTCAGACAATGACCGATCTCGACGCCATGTACGCCTGCAGCGAGCGGCTTTCCCAGGCGGCGGTCAGCGAGGTGGTCGTCGTGGCGCCGGGCGTCATCCCGGGTCCCGAGGGCCGCATCGTGGAAACGGTCGACATGCGATTGCTGTCCTGTGACGTCACTGCACGCTGCATTTTTCTGGACAGCATCGTGAATGACGCGACGACCATGTGCCGGGTCGGCGCGCTCATCGATGCGGGCGCCGAGGTGCGCACGGCGCCGTACCTGCCTCCCCGAATGACCATCTACGACCGGACGACCGCCATCCTGGACCTCGACCCGGAGGCGCCGGGCGACGGCGCGCTGGTGCTCACCGGGGCCGCGCCCGTCGCGGCGCTGCACGCGCTGTTCGAGAACGTCTGGCGCCAGGCCACCCCGCTGGGTGGCGACGAGCCGGCACCGGACGAGGAGCTGACCCGCCAGGAACGGGTCGTCACCGAGCTGCTGGCCGCCGGCTACACCGACGAGGTGGTGGCCCGCAAGCTGGGTGTCTCGGTGCGGACGGCGCGGCGGATCGTCGCTTTCCTCATGAAGCGGCTGCGCGCCAGCAGCCGTTTCCAGGCGGGCGTCCGCGCGGCCGAGCGGGGCTGGCTGGGCTCCGGCCGCGCCTGAGCCGGCCGCCGGCAGCACGGGATACGCGATATAGAAGCCGTATAGCGGGCCTCCCGACGCTGGCGTGACCTCGCGCCCCCTCGGAAGGGACGGTTCGGCCATGGACGCAGGGATACGCCCGGCCTCGGAGCCACGCCCGTTCGAACCGGTGGAGGTGCGGCTGCCGGGCCACGCCCCGGTGTGGGGCGTCGGGCCGGCCGAGACCATGTCGGTCTGGCGGGAGATGACGCCGGACGGTATGTACGGCCGCGCCGCCGCCCGGCTGCGCCCCGGCGACCGGGTGCTGGACATCGGCGCGAACATCGGGCTCGCCTCGGTGTTCTTCCACGACGTCCAGCCGGGCGTCACCACGGTCGCGGTCGAGCCGGCCCCGGACCTGTACGCCTGCCTGCGCGCGAACCTCGCCGCGCACGTGCCGGGCTCGGAGGCGGTCCGCGCCGCCGTCACCGACCGGGTGGGCCGCAGCGCCTTCGTCTACTACCCGAACGCGCCGAGCAACTCCGGCCTGCACGCCGACCCGGTGACCGACGACGAGCTGACGCGCCGCTACCTCGCGAACTCCGGGGTCGAGGAGGAGTTCATCGACATGGTGCTCGAAGGGCTGCACGACGGGGTCAGCCTCGAGGTGCCCACGCTGACCGTCTCGACGCTGCTGCGCGAGCGGCCGTACGCCGACTTCGCGCTGCTCAAGGTCGACGTCGAGCGCGCCGAGTGGGAGGTGCTGCGCGGCATCGAGCCGGCCGACTGGTCCCGCATCGGCGAGGTGGTGGCCGAGGTCCACGACGAACAGGGCCGCCTCGACGCGTGCTGCGCGCTGCTGCGGTCCCGCGGCTTCCGGGTGACCGTCGACCAGGATCCCGCCCTCGCCGGCACCGAGCTGTACGAGATCGAGGCCCGCCGGATCTGACGTGGACGTACGGGTCTCAGGGACGGATGCCGCGGACGGCCCAGGCCCGCGCCGTGAGCCGGATGCTGCCGTCCGGCTCGACGGGGACCCGGCGGCGCAGGGCCTCCCGCACCGCGACGCGCTTGTCGTCGCCGAGCGCGGCGAGGTACGCCGGGGCCGGGCCCTGCCCACCGAGGAACGGCTGCCAGTAGTCGTCCCAGCCGGTGAACTCGGTAGGGATCTCGACGGGCCGCACCGCCACGTCGGCCAGGCCGGCATCGCGCCACAGGGCGGCCAACGGCTCCGGCCGACACAGCGGGAACCGCGTCCCCTCGTCCTGTCCGCCGTCCGGGTCGGCCTCGGCCGCGGCGTCCCAGAAGAGCCGCATCATCGTCATGCCCCCGGCGTAGTCCCAGACGTACGCCGCGACCGTGCCGCCCGGGGCCGTGACCCGCGCGAACTCGGCCGCCGCGCGGGCCGGGTCCGGGACGAAGTTGAGCGCCAGGCCGCTGACCACCGCGTCGAACCGGCCGTCGCCCAGCGGCAGGGCACGCGCGTCGCCGGCCACCCGGTCGCCGGTGTTCTGCCGCAGGAAGCCGAGCGACGGGTCCACGCCGAGCACCCGCTGCGCCCCGGCCGCGCGGGCCGCCGCGGTCAGTGCGCCGGTGCCGCACCCGGCGTCGAGCCAGCGCCGGCCCGGTGGCACGGCCAGCCACGTCACGAACTCGTGGGCGACCCGGCGGCTCCAGCGGCCCACGTACGCCTCGTAGGCGTCTCCCATGTCCCACACATCGCGCACCATGCGCGCCACGATAGGTTGGTTTCATGCCGAACAGGCCCGTACGCCCTGCCAGGACCGGCGTCGTCACCCGCGTCGAGCAGCTCACCCCGCACATGGTCCGGATCGTCGTCGGTGGCCCCGGCCTCGCCGATCTGCAGGCCGGCGAGTTCACCGACCACTACGTGAAGGTGCTGTTCCCGCAGCCCGGCGTGGACTATCCGGAGCCCTTCGACATGGGCGCGATCCGAGAGAACATGCCCCGCGAGACGTGGCCGGTCGTGCGGACGTACACGGTGCGCCGGTGGCTGCCCGAGGTCCCCGAGCTCTGGCTGGACTTCGTGGTGCACGGCGACGAGGGCGTCGCGGGCCCGTGGGCGAGCCGGGCCCGCCCCGGCGACCCGGTGCGGTTCACGGGCCCCGGCGGCGGGTACGCCCCGGATCCGGCCGCCGGCTGGCATCTGCTCGCCGGTGACGAGAGCGCCCTGCCGGCGATCGCCGCGGCACTGGAGGCCCTGCCCGCCGGTGCCCGGGCGTACGCGTTCCTCGAGGTCGCCGACGCGGGCGAGGAGCAGAAGCTGGAGACCGCCGCGGATGCGGAGATCAGCTGGCTGCATCGCGACGGCCGCCCGGCCGGGGAGGCGTTGGTCGCCGCCGTCCGGGGCCTCGCCTGGCCGGACGGCGACGTGCAGGCGTTCGTCCACGGCGAGGCCACGTTCGTCAAGGAGCTGCGCCGGCTGCTGCGCGTCGAGAAGCAGGTCCCGCCGGCGCGGCTGTCGATCTCCGGCTACTGGCGTCGCGGCCTCAACGAGGACGGCTGGCAGTCGAGCAAGCGTGAGTGGAACCAGCAGGTGGAGGTCGAGCAGGGCGCGTAGGCGTCAGCGGCCGTACGCCTCCAGCAGCCGCAGCCAGATCTCGCTGACCGTCGGGTACGCCGGGACGGCGTGCCACAGCCGGTCGAGCGGCACCTCGCCGACCACCGCGATGGTCGCCGCCTGCAGCAGGTCGCTGACGTCGGGGCCGACGAACGTGACGCCGAGCAACACCTTGCGCTGTTCGTCGACGACCATCCGGGCGGTGCCGGCGTAGCCGTCGCTGTGCAGGCTCGCGCCGGCGACGTTGCCGATCTCGTAGTCGACGACGCGGATGTCGTACCCGGCTTTGCGGGCGGCGCGTTCGGTGAGCCCGACCGCGGCCACCTCCGGGTCGGTGAAGACCACCTGGGGGACGGCCCGGTGGTCGGCGGTGGCGACGTGCCGGCCCCAGGCATCGTCGGCGACCGGGGCGCCGGTCGCCCGGGCGGCGATGACGTCGCCGGCCGCCCGGGCCTGGTACTTGCCCTGGTGCGTGAGCAGCGCCCGGTGGTTGACGTCGCCGGTCGCGTACAGCCAGTCGTAGCCGGTGACCAGCATGGTGTCGTCGGTGTGCAGCCAGTCCCCGGGGGTGAGACCGACCGTCTCCAGCCCGGCGTCGCCGGTGCGCGGCGTGCGGCCGGTGGCGACGAGCACCTGCGCCGCTGTGACCGGTTCGCCGTCGCCGGTCTCCACGGTGATGCCGGCGTCCGAGCGCGACACTCGCGTCACCGGGGTGTTCAGCAGGACGGTGGCGCCCTGTTCGCGCAGCGCCTTGGCGACGGCCTCGCCGGCGAACGGCTCCATCCCGGCGAGCAGGCCGCTGCGCGCGAGAAGGGTGACCGCGCAGCCGAAGGACGCGTACGCCGTGGCCATCTCGGTGGCGACGACCCCGCCGCCGATGATCGCCAGGCTCTCGGGGACGTGCTGGGCCTCGGTGGCCTCGCGGCTGGTCCACGGCCGGGCGGCGCGCAGCCCTTCGACGTCGGGCACCAGCGCGTCCGAGCCGGTGGAGAGCACGACGGCGTGCCGGGCGGTGAGCACGGTCTCGGTACCGTCGGCGGCCGTGACGGTGACCTGCTTGACGCCGCTGAGCCGACCGTGGCCGCGGACCAGCGAGATGCCGGCGCTTGCGACCCAGTCGGCCTGGCTGCTGTCGTCCCAGTCATGGGTGAAGGAATTGCGGCGCTTGAGCACCGCAGCCACGTCGAGCTCGCCGGTCACCGCCGCCGCGGCCCCCGCGACGGTCCGCGCCGCCCGCAGCGCCTGCCCGGGCCGTAGCAGCGCCTTGGAAGGCATGCAAGCCCAGTACGAGCACTCGCCCCCGACCAGCTCCCGTTCCACCAGGGCGGCGGTGAGGCCGCCGCGCACCGCCCGGTCGGCCACGTTCTCTCCGACGGGGCCGGCTCCCACCACGATGACGTCGTATTCGTTCATGTGACCCATGATCCTCCCCTCGCCGCGAAAGCCGGCGCGCCCGGCCGCCGCGAAAAGTGTCCGGCGCGTTTCGGGCTCAATGCGTTGTAATTGCGCGACAGATCTTGCAAGGTCTTGCATGGACGTTGTGACCAGGGTTAGCGTGCCTCGTCCGGAGCCGATAGGAAGGCCTCGATGTGGAGATCTCGCGGGTGAGCAGGCTGCTGCTCGCCGTCCTTCTCGTTCTCGGCGTGTGGGTTCCCACGCCGGCCCAGGCGGCGCCGGCCGCGCCCGGCTGGGGTTTCGACCGGCCCGGCACCGCCACCCGCAACGACCAGTTCTACTTCGTCCTGCCGGACCGCTTCGCCAACGGCGACACCCGCAACGACCGCGGCGGGCTGGCCGGCGACCGGATGTCCACCGGGTACGACCCGACCGACAAGGGCTTCTACCACGGCGGGGATTTGCGGGGCGTCATCGACCGCCTCGACTACATCCAGGGGCTCGGCACGACCGCGATCTGGCTCGCCCCGGTCTTCAAGAACCGGCCCGTGCAGGGCAGCGGCACCGACATCTCGGCCGGCTACCACGGCTACTGGATCACCGACTTCACCCAGGTCGACCCGCACTTCGGCACGAACGCCGACCTCAAGCGGCTGGTCAAGCTCGCGCACGCGCGGGGCATGAAGATCTTCCTGGACATCATCGTCAACCACACCGCGGACGTCATCAAATACAAGGAGAACACCTACGCGTACGTCGACAAGGCGACGAAGCCGTACCGCGACGCGCAGGGGCGTGCCTTCGAGGACCGCAACTACGCCGACGGCACCCGGGCGTTCCCGAAGGTGAACAGCGCGTCGTTCCCGTACACGCCGGTGATCGGCGCCGCGGACAAGAACGTCAAGGTGCCCGCCTGGCTGAACGATCCGACGATGTACCACAACCGCGGCGACTCCACGTTCGTCGGCGAGAACAGCGAATACGGCGACTTCTTCGGCCTCGACGACCTGTGGACCGAGCGGCCCGAGGTGGTCCGCGGCATGACGAAGATCTACGCCGACTGGATCTCGGACACCGGCATCGACGGCTACCGCCTCGACACCGTGAAGCACTCCAACCTGGACTTCTGGCCCCAGTTCGCATCCGGCATCCAGGCCGCCGCGAAGCGGGCCGGCAAGCCCGGCTTCTTCATGTTCGGCGAGGTCTACAGCGCCGACCAGGAGGTCGAGTCGACGTACGTGCGCCGCGGCGGACTGCCCGCCACGCTCGACTTCTCCTTCCAGGCCGCGGCGAAGTCCTACACCGCCGACGGCGGCTCCGCGAAGGCCCTGGCCGACCTGTACGCGAAGGACGACCTCTACACCACCGACGACACCGGCGCCGGCCGCCTGCCGACCTTCCTCGGCAACCACGACATGGGCCGCATCGGCTCCTTCGTGGCCGCCGGCGGCACCGACCCGGCCACCCACCTGCGCCGCGACGAGCTGGCCCATGAGCTGATGTTCCTGACCCGCGGCCAGCCGGTGATCTACTCCGGTGACGAGCAGGGCTTCACCGGCCCGGGCGGCGACAAGGACGCCCGGCAGGACATGTTCGCCAGCCGGACCGCCGACTACCTGGACGACGACCTGCTCGGCACGGACCGCACCCACGCGCAGGCCAACTACGAGACCGGTCACCCGATCTACCGGACCATCGCCACGCTCGGTGCCCTGCGCAAGGCCCACCCTGCGCTGCGCGACGGCGAGCAGATCACCCGCTACGCCGCCGACGGGCCGGGCATCTTCGCCGCGTCCCGCATCGACCGCAGCGAGCGCCGGGAGTACGTCGTCGCGGTCAACAACGCCACCACCGCGCAGACCGTCACCGTGGACACCTGGACGCCGAACGCCTCCTTCCAGGGCGTCTACGGGGGCGCGGGCGCCCGGGCCACCGGGGCCGACGGCAAGCTGACCCTCACCGTCCCCGCCCTGTCGGCCGTCGTCTACCGCGCCGGTTCGACGGTCGCGAAGGCCGCCGCCGCCCCGGCCGTCCAGATCTCCTCGCCGGAGGCCGGCGCGTACGTGCCCACCCGGACGGACCTCACCGCGACCACCACCGGCGACCCCCTCGCGACCGTGACCTACGAGGCGAAGGTCGGCAACGGCCGCTGGACCACGCTCGGCACCGCGGAGGTGGCCCCGTACGGCATCCACCACGACCTGACCGGCCTCGCCGGCGGCACCCCGGTCACCTACCGCGCGACCGTGCGCGACAGCCGGGGCCGTACGGCCACGACCACCCGCGCGATCAAAGTCGGCACCCCGGTCACCACGTCCGGGCCGGAGTACGCCGTCGTGCACTACCAGCGCCCGGCCGGCGACTACGGCGACTGGGGTCTCTACGCCTTCGGCGACATCGACCCGTCCGCGGCGACCACGTGGCCGCAGGGGCAGCCGTTCGCCGGCGAGGACGCGTACGGTCGCTTCGCCTGGGTGAAGCTCAAGCCCGGCGCCAAGAGCGTGGGTTTCATCGTGGTCGACAAGAACGGCGTCAAGGACGTCTCCGCCGACCGTTTCCTCGACCCGTCGGTGAACCCGGAGATCTGGCTGAAGCAGGGTGACCCGACGATCGTCACCGAGCACGCGGCCGCCCCGCAGGACCAGAACACGGCGGTCATCCACTACCGCCGCGCCGACGGCGACTACAGCGGCTGGGGCCTGCACGTGTGGGACGGCGCCGCGAACCCGACGGACTGGTCGTCGCCGCTGGCGCCCGCCGCGACCGACGCGTACGGCGTGACGTTCCGGGTGCCGCTGGCCGCCGGCGCCACCGGGCTGAACTACATCATCCACAAGGGCGACGCCAAGGACCTCCCTGACGACCAGCGGCTCGACTTCGCCGCCGCCGGGCGTGAGGTGTGGCTGCTGGCCGGCGTACCCGATCGTCTTCTGCCCGTGGTGCGCAAGGCCGGCGGCGGCGGGACCGTGGACGTCACGAAGTCCGCGGCCGTGTGGCTCGACCGCGAGACGATCGCCTGGAAGACGGGCGAGACCGACGGGCGGGTGTACGACCTGGTCTGGGCGCCCGGCGGCGGCCTCGACCCGGCGGCGCCGCAGCACAGCCTGCGCCTGAGCGCGCAGCGCAACGGGCTCACCGAGGCCCAGCGGCAGAAGTACCCGCACCTGTGGCAGTACGAGGCCTTCAAGCTGCCTCGCGGCGCCGACGTCCGCGAGCTCCTCAAGGGCCAGGTGGCGGTCACCGAACGCGATGCGCAGGGCAAGCTGCTCTCCGCCACCGGCGTGCAGCTCGCCGGCGCGCTCGACGACCTGTACGCGGCGGCGACCTCGGCGAAACTCGGCCCGACGTTCGACAGCGGCCGCCCGCGGCTGGCTGTGTGGGCGCCGACCGCGCAGGACGTCAAGCTGGAGCTCTCGGACACCCCGGCGGCCCCGGTCCGCGTGCTGCCGATGACGCGCGACTCGCGGACCGGCGTCTGGTCGGTCGCCGGCGTCCGGGACTGGAAGGGCAAGTACTACCGTTACCGCGTCACCGCGTGGCAGCCCGCGGCGCGCAAGGTCGACACGGTCAGCGTGACCGACCCGTACTCGGTGGCGCTGTCGGCCGACTCCACCCACAGCCAGATCGCCGACCTGGCCGATCCGGCGCTCGCCCCGGCCGGGTGGCGCGGCCTGCGCAAGCCGGCCCCCGGCAAGATCCAGATCAGTGAGCTGTCGGTACGGGACTTCTCCGCCGACGGCACGTACGCCGCGTTCACCCGCCCGGACACCCCCGGCATGCGGCACCTGCGCGATCTGGCGAAGGCCGGCACCACGTACGTGCACCTGCTGCCGGTGTTCGACTTCGCGTCCACCCCGGAGCGGCGGGCCGATCAGAAGCAGCCGCCCTGCGACCTGGCCTCGTACGCGCCGGACTCCGACCAGCAGCAGAAGTGCATCGCGGCGGTCGCCGACCAGGACGGCTACAACTGGGGCTACGACCCGCTGCACTACACGACGCCCGAGGGCGGCTACGCCGTGAACCCCGAGGGCGCCGCGCGGACGAAGGAATTCCGGGAGATGGTCGCCGGGCTCAACGGCGCCGGCCTGCGCGTGGTCATGGACGTCGTCTACAACCACACCCCGGCCGCCGGCAACGACCCGCACTCGGTGCTGGACCAGATCGTGCCCGGCTACTACCAGCGCCTGCTCGAGGACGGCACGGTCGCCAACTCGACGTGCTGCGCCAACACCGCGCCGGAGAACGCGATGATGGGCAAGCTCGTCGTCGACTCGGTCGTCACGTGGGCCAAGGCGTACAAGGTCGACGGGTTCCGCTTCGACCTCATGGGTCACCACCCGAAGGCGAACATCCTGGCCGTGCGCCAGGCCCTCGACAAGCTCACCGTCGCCCGCGACGGCGTCGACGGCAAGAAGATCTACGTGTACGGCGAGGGCTGGAACTTCGGCGAGGTGGCGAACGACGCCCGCTTCGTGCAGGCCACCCAGCAGAACATGGCCGGTACGGGCATCGGCACCTTCAACGACCGGCTGCGCGACGCCGTCCGCGGCGGCGGCCCGTTCGACGAGAACCCCCGCGTGCAGGGCTTCGCGTCCGGCCTGTTCACCGACCCCAACGGCGACGCCGTCAACGGGACGGCGGCCGAGCAGAAGGCGCGGCTGCTGCACGACCAGGACCTGATCAAGGTCGGTCTCACGGGCAACCTCGCCGACTACCGCTTCACCGCCTCCGACGGCGCCGCCACGACCGGACGGCAGATCGACTACAACGGCTCGCCGGCCGGCTACAACGCCAAGCCGGTCGAGGCCATCACGTACGTGGACGCGCACGACAACGAGATCCTGTACGACGCGCTCGCGTACAAGCTGCCGCAGGCCACCTCGGCGACGGACCGGGCGCGCCTGCAGTCCCTGGCGCTGGGGGCCACCGCGCTCGGGCAGGGCCCCGGCTTCGTCACCGCCGGCAGCGAGCGGCTGCGGTCCAAGTCGCTGGACCGCAACTCGTACAACTCCGGGGACTGGTTCAACCGGATCAGCTGGGACTGCACGCAGGGCAACGGCTTCGGCCGCGGCCTGCCCCGGGCCGCCGACAACGAGGCGAAGTGGCCGTACGCGAAGCCGCTGCTGGCCGACCCGGCGCTCAAGCCGGGCTGCGCCGCGGTCGACCTCGCCGACGCGCGCTACCGCGAGCTGCTGCGGATCCGGAGCTCCTCGCCGGTGTTCGGCCTGCCCAGCGCGGCCGAGGTGCAGAAGCGGCTGGCGTTCCCGCTCTCCGGCAAGGCGGAGACCCCGGGCGTCATCACGATGACCCTCGACGGTCGCGGCCTGGACCGGCACTGGAAGTCGGTGACCGTGGTCTTCAACGCCACCCCGGCCGCCGCCACCCAGACGGTGGGCAAGCTGCGCGGCGCCGCCGTCAGCCTGCACCCGGTGCAGCGGTCCTCGGCCGACCCGGCGCTGCGGGCGGCGTCGTTCGCCCCGGCCACGGGCACGTTCACCGTCCCGGCCCGGTCGGTGGCGGTGTTCGTGCAGTCCTGAAGGTTCGCCATCTGTGTTCGCGCCGGCCGCGGCCCGGTTTCCCGGGTCGCGGCCAGCGGTACCTTCCCTCATGGAAGAAGATCGATGTCGATCTCCTGAGGGCGGGACCCGATGGCCATCACCACGCCACCAGTGGCAGACGAGTCCGAGGCACAACGCCGCCCGCTGATCGGGCCCGGCATGCTCGTGCTGTTCATCGCGCTGATCGGCTGCTTCACCGCCTGGGGCGTGGCCCAGGACCTCACCACGCCGATGGTCGCGGGCTTCAAGCGCATCTTCGACATGAGCACGGTCCAGGCGTCGCTCGTGCAGCTCGCCTACTTCGGCGCGTACTTCCTGCTGGCGCTGCCCGCCGCCTTCATCAACCAGCGCTTCGGCTACAAGACCGGCATCCTGACCGGGCTGGGGCTCGCCGCGATCGGCGCGTTCTCGTTCTACCCGGCCAGCAAGATCATGACGTACGAGGCGTTCCTGGTGGCCCTGTTCGCGATGGCCGCGGGCTGCTCGATCCTGGAGACCTCCGCCAACCCGTACGTGCTCTCGCTCGGTCCCGAGGCGACCGCGACCCGGCGGCTGAACTTCGCGCAGGCGTTCAACCCGGTCGGCACGAACATCGGGGTGCTGCTCGCCTCCACACTGATCCTGCCGAAGCTGTCCGATCCGGTGGACATCGGCTCGCTGACCCCGGAGCAGCTGCACACGATCCGGGCCGGGGAGCTGGGCGCGGTGATGGGGCCCTACCTGGGGCTCGCCTTCGTGCTCGTGCTCATCGCCATCGCGATCGCCAGCCAGAAGGCGCCACCGATCATCGAGGAATTCCCCGACGCCGGCCCGCACGACGGCGGCACCGGGTCCCTGTTCCGGGTCCTGTGGCGCAGCAAGCACTACCGCTACGGCGTCGGCGCGCAGTTCTTCAACGTCGCGGCTCAGGTGTGCACGTGGACGTACATCATCCAGTACGTCCAGCAGGCGCTCGGCGGCAGCCTCGAACGCGGCGGCTTCTACCTGCAGGTCAGCCTGCTCGTCTTCCTCTGCTCGCGCTTCTTCATGACGTGGCTCATCGGCCGGGTCCGGGCCACCAAGGTGCTCGCCGTGCTGGGTTTCCTGGCGGTCGCGCTGTGCGTGTTCGCGATGGTGAGCCCGAACGCGGCCGGCCTCGCCGCGGTCGTCGCCCTCTCCTTCTGCCTGTCGCTGATGTTCCCCACCATCTACGGCGTCGCCCTCAAAGGGCTCGGCCCGGCCACCAAGTTCGGCGCCGCCGGGCTGGTGATGGCGATCGTGGGCGGTGCGATCATGCCGGTCGTGCAGGGCTGGCTCGTCGACCGGACGAGCGCCGCGTTCTCGTTCATCGTGCCCGCCGTCTGCTTCGCGCTCGTCGGGCTCTACGCCCTCTACGACCTGCGGACCACCCGGTACGGCGTCATCGTGGACGCCGCGCCCGCCGGGAGCGCGGCATGACCCGCCGGCGCGGCCTCGCCGCCGCCCTCGCCGTGCTCCTCGCCTCCGCCCTGGCCGCCTGCGGCAACGACGCACCGACGAGCGCGACCAAGGACACCACGCAGCTCGAGATCGTGTCCTGGTGGACCTCCGGCTCGGAGGCCGCGGCCCTCGACACCCTCCTGAGCGCCTTCCGGCAGGCGAACCCGGGCGTCGAACCGGTCAACGCCGCCATCGCCGGGGGCGCCGGCTCCGAGGCCATCGTGGCACTCGCGAAACGGCTGCAGGCCGGCGACCCGCCCGACGTGTGGCAGACGTTCGCCGGTAAATCGGTCCAGGGGTACGCGGCCCGCGGCTCCGTCCGCGACGTGAGCTCGGTCTTCGACAACGGCCGGCTCCGTACGTCGATGCAGCCGACGATCCTGAGATCGCTGCTGCGCTCCGGCAAGCCGTACGGCGTGCCCACGGGCGCGCACCGCAGCAACGTGCTCTGGTTCAACCTCGCGCTGCTCCGGAAGGCCGGCGTCACGCCCCCGGCCGGCGGGTACACGGTGCCCGCGTTCCTCGAGGACCTCAAGAAGGCCAAGGCGGCCGGGGTGACCCCGCTGTGCCTCGGCGGCAGGGACCCGTTCACCACGGTCGAGCTGTTCGAGAACGTGCTGCTGGGCACCATCGGGACCGGCGGCTGGAACGACATGACCGCCGACCGGCTCGACTGGGGCGGCGCCGGGGTCCGCTCGGCGCTGCGGTCGTTCGGCGAGCTGCTCACGTACGCGGACCCGCAGGCCGGCGGGCTCACCTGGGACGCCGCCACGAGGAAGCTGGCGGCCGGGCAGTGCGCGTTCGAGTCCATGAACGACTCCTCGTACGGCGAGCTCGTCGCCGCCGGGGCCCGGGAGGGCGAGGACTTCGGCACGGCCGCGTTCCCCGGCACCGGCGGCAGCTTCCTCGCTGTGGTCGACGTCTTCGTGGCGGCCACCAAGGCGAAGAACGCCAAGAACGCCCTCGCCTTCCTCGCCGGCATCAGCCGGCCCGCGACGCTGGTGGCGTTCAGCAAGGCGAAGGGCTCCGTGCCGGTGATCCGCGACGTCGACGTGTCGTCGCTGCCGCCGTACCAGCGGGAGGCCTCGCGCAGCCTCTGGACCGCGCCGGTCCTGCTGTCGGTCGCGCACGGGGAGGCGATGAGCCCGGCGTTCCAGGAGGGCTTCTACGACGCCGTGTCGACGTACATCCGCACGCGGGATCCGAAGGCGTTCGCCGACGATCTGCGCGGCGCGGTGGGCAACGACCGGATCCCGCCGCGCTGACCGGGCTCAGGCGGCCAGGCGGAACCGTTCCGCGTGCACCTGGCGGCGGGGCACCCCGAGGTCGCGCAGGCTGCGCAGCACCGCGTCGGTCATCGCCGGCGGGCCGCACACGTACACGTCCCGGTCGGTCAGGTCCGGCACCAGCCGGCGCAGGTTGTCCGGGCCGAACGGCGGGTCGCCGGCGGACGTGCGCCCGGCCAGCAGGTGGACCCGGGCGTCCCGGGTCCGGGCCAGCGCCCGCATCTCCTCCAGCAGCACCGCGTCGGCGTCCGTCCGCGCGCGGTACAGCACCACCACGTCGCCCGGCAGGTCCTCGAGCAGGGCGCGGATCGGGGTGACGCCCACGCCGCCCGCGATCAGCAGGGTCCGGTCCCGGGTGCGGTGCATCGCGGTGAACGCGCCGTACGGCCCCTCCGCGAACACTCGTGAGCCCACGGGCACGTGGCGCAGCGCGGCGCTGGCGTCCCCGACGGCCTTGGCGGTCAGCCGCAACGAGCGCCCGTCCGGCGCCGCGGAGAGCGAGAACGGATTCGCCCGCCACCAGCCGGCGTACCCTGGGAACCGCCAGATGAAGAACTGCCCGGCCCGGGCCGGCAGCCGGTCCAGGTCCCGCCCCCGGATGTGCACCGACACCACGTCCGGCGACTCCGGGACGACCGCGGCCACGTACAGACGGTGCCGGGCGTTGCGCCACACCGGCAGCACGATCCGCCCGGCGATCAGCGCGGTGATCGCGAAGATCCACAGCACCCACCAGTACGCCGCGGCCACGGGCGCGCCGGTGAACGCGGACACCTCGAACAGCTGATGGATCAGCACCAGCGTGACGGCCGCGTACAGCAGCAGGTGCAAGGCGTGCCACGTCTCGTACGACAGCCGGCGCCGGGCCCAGCGCACCGACACCCCGGCCGCGACGATCACCAGCGCCAGCGCCACCATCCCGGCCAGTGACCCGGCCATCCCGGCCAGGTTGGTGAGCTGCCGCCACACCGTGCTGCGGTAGAACACCGCGTACCCCAGCACCACGAACGCCGGGTGCAGCAGCACCACCCAGAACAGCGTGAACCCGACCCACCGGTGCCACGAGGTGAGCCGGTCCATGCCGACCCGCCGGTCGAGCCACGGCAGCCGGGCGATCAGCGTCAGCTGGAGGATCATCAGCAGCGCGGCGTGCAGGCCGAGGAACTGGCCCACACCGATGAGCGGATGCCGGGGCTCCGGCGCCACGGTGAAGAACAGGGCCCAGACGACGGCCACGTTGAGCGCCACCACGCCCCAGAACAGCTGAGCAGTCCGCATGCCGCAGGATAGACGCACAGAGGGGCGCTGTGCGGGTCGGGTCCCGGACAGCGCCCCTGTGTGCGGAAGGTCGGTCAGCCGAGCAGGCGGGCCCAGTAGACCAGCTCGTCGGCCTGCGCGGCGGTCAGGCCGGCCTTCTTACCCTTCGGCTCCTTGAGGACCTTGCTCACGTACAGGTCGTACTGGCCGTGCTCCAGCTTGTTCGTCAGGTCCTGGCCCAGGCCCACCGTGGCGTTGTTCGCCGTGAGGTAGCGCCGGGTCAGCGCGATCAGGTCCGGCACGCTGGGCGTGACCGCGTAGGTGGCCGTCACGGGCGCCGTGGCGTTGCCCGCCACGTCGGTGGCGCCGGTGCAGGTCGCCGTGTAGCGGCCCTCGGCGTCGCGGGTGACCGTCAGGCCGGCCTGCGTCGCCACGCCGGAGACGGCGTCGGTCGTGTCGCACGCCGGGGCGGGCATCGCACTCATCGGGTAGGCGGTGTCGCCGACGCCGAGCACCCGCACCACGGGGGCCGTCGTGTCGACGTTCAGGCCGGTGACCGTGGTGGTCGTGGCGTTGCCGGCCCGGTCGGTCACGGTGCCGGTGACGCTCTGGCCGGCGCCGTCGGCGGTCAGCGTGACCGGCGAGGGGCAGGTGGCCACGCCGGACTGCGAGTCCACGCAGGTGAAGATCACGGAGACCGGGCCGTTGTGCCAGCCGTCGCGGTCGGCGGGCCGGGTGAGCGCGGCCCTGATGGTCGGCGCGATCTTCTCGGGCGCCGGCGCGGTCACCACCGGGGCGGGCGCCACGGGCGCCGTCGGGTCGGTCACGGTCAGCGAGGCGACGCCGCTGCCGTTGGCGTTGTACGCGCGCACCTCGACGATCCAGTTCTTGCCGCGGGCCAGGGTGATCACGCCCGAGGTGGCCGGCGCCTTGACCTTCAGCGAGCCGGTGTTCGGCTTGTCGACGCCGTAGTTGACCAGGTAGTAGTCCGGGGCCGGGCCGGTCGTGGGCGCGTTCCAGGTGACGTCGACCTGCGTCGAGGTCGCCCGGCGGGTGGCCGCCGCACCGGTCGGGTCGGCCGGCTTGTACTTGTCGATGAGCGACTTGCCGAGCGCCGCGGAGCACGTGCCGTACTGGTTCTGCGGGGACACCTGCACCAAGTAGGTGCGGGCCGGGTCCAGGTTCGGGAAGCGGTGGCTGGTGGCGGTCGTGACCTCGTCCTTCAGCACGACGCCGTCGGAGTACCGGATCAGCTGCATGCGGTATCCGGTCAGCGGCGCCTCGCCGCTCCAGACGGGCGGGTTCCAGCTGATCGTGCCGATGCCGCCGTCGGCGCCGTCCCGGCCGGGGACCGCGCCCATGATGCCGCCCGGTGCGAGCGTGCCGGCGACGGCGAAGTCGCCGTACTCGCCGGGGCCGGCGGCGTTCTCCGTGGCCACCCGCACCTTGTACGACACGCAGGAGCCGGTCGTGGGGATCGAGTAGCTGGTCGTGTCGCCCGGGACGAAGGTGACCGTCTCGGTGCCGCCCTGCAGCATGTCGATGCGGTAGAAGGTCGCGCCCTCGACCGGCTGCCACGACGCCACGATCGTGGTGGGCTCGTCGGTGGCCCGGGCCACGGTCAGGCCCTGCGGCGCCGGCAGCACGTCGGCCGCGTCCGAGGCGAGCGCCGGTGTCCCGGTCAGCGCCAGCGACGCGGCCACAGCGGCGGCACCGGTCGTAGCCAGCAGTCGTACGCCCATCAGTCCTCGTCCTCCACTCGTCGGCACCCCAGCGGCGCCGATGACAAGGATCGGCGGCGAACCTCAAGCCGCTGTGAAGGCGGTGTCAAGGAGCTGTCCGGTTGTGCCCCGGCCGCGGCTGCGTGCGCGAGACTGCAGGGGTGCGACTGGTGGCCGCGCTCGCGGTTCTCCTGCTGGCCGTGCCCGCCGGGTGCGGCTCCGGCGACGCGGACCCGGACCGGGGCACGGGCGCGCCGGCCACGCCGTTGCGGGTCGACGGCAACCGGTTCGTCGGCGCCGACGGCCGTGAGGTGCCGCTGCGCGGGTTCAACTTCTCCGGCGCCGAGTACGCGTGCGTCGAGGGGGACGGCTTCTTCGACACCCCGGACGGCGGGCCGCCCTCGGAACGGGTCGTGGCGGCGATGCGGCGGTGGCGGGGTGCCCGAGCCGTACGGGTACCGCTCAACGAGCAGTGCTGGCTGGGGCTCGCCTCGGTGCCGGCGGCGCATGCGGGGCGGGCGTACCGGTCGGCGGTGCGGACCTTCGTCGAGCGGCTCAACGCGGCGGGCCTCGTGGCGGTGCTCGACCTGCACCGCAGCGCCCCCGGCGACGGGGTGCCCCGCGGGCAGGAGCCGATGCCCGACCGCGAGCACAGCCCCGGGTTCTGGCGGTCGGCCGCCGCCGAGTTCCGGACCGCGGCAGTCGTGTTCGACCTGTTCAACGAGCCTTTCCCGTACGGCGACACCGACAGCGACCGGGCCTGGAGGTGCTGGCGGGACGGCGGCTGCACCTTGACGTCGGTCAACACGGGCCGCCCGTACGTCGCCGCGGGCATGAACGAGCTCATCGCCGCCGTGCGCTCGACGGGGTCGCGGCAGCCCGTGCTGGCCGGCGGCATCCACTGGGCGGAGAGCCTGACCGGGTGGCTCGCGCACCGCCCGGACGACCCGCTGGGGCAGCTCGGGGCCTCGTTCCACGCGTACTCGTTCAACGAGTACTGCTCCGCGCTTCGCTGCTACGACCGGGATCTCGCGCCGATCGCCCGGCAGGTGCCGCTCTTCGCCGGGGAGATCGGGCCGACCCTCACGGTGGGCTCCGCCGGCGTCGACGCGGCCTGCCCACGCTCCGCGGTCCGCGGCGGCGGCTTCGCCGATTCCACTCTGGACTGGCTCGGGGCGCACGCCGCCGGGTACGCCGCCTGGAGCTGGAACCCGTGGCCGGACTGCTGGGCGCTGGTCCGCGATTGGGGCGGCGAGCCGACGGCGTTGTGGGGTGTGGGGCTGCGACGCCGGCTCGCCGCGGCTCAGGGCGGTGGCTGACGGCCGTTGTCGATCGCCGCCGAGCTGTACAGCGTCGACGCCGCCGGTGCGGGTGAGGTCGGCGCGACCGGGGCCGACCGCACCACCGATGGCAGGACCGGCGGCACCGGTGCCGTGTCGCCGCCACGGGGTGCCGGTGCACCCCGGCGCGACGCGTTGAGCAGAATCCCCAGCAGCCGTCCCCGGGACAGCTCGGCCACCGCGCGCGCCACGGATCCGCGCGTCGCGCGGCGCAGGTCGCCGACGAGCACGACGTGGTCGCACAGCTGCGCGAGCACGATCGCGTCGGAGACGGCCAGCACGGGGGAGCAGTCCAGCACCACCACGTCGCACCAGCCGCGGAGCGTCCTCAGCACCTGCGGCAGCCGGTCACTGCCGAGCAGGTCGGCCGCACCCGCCGCGCGCCGCCCCGCGGTGAGCAGCCGCAGCCGTGGCACCGGGCTGTGCCGCAGCGCGTCCGCGATCGGCACGTCGTGGGCCAGCACATCGGAGAGCCCGAGGTCGTCGCCGAGCCCGAAGGCGGCGGCGACCCGGGGGCGGCACAGGTCGGCGTCCACGAGGATGACGCCCCGGCCGGACTGGGCGAGGGCCGCCGCCAGGTTCGTCGCGGCCGTCGTGCGTCCCTCCCGCCCGTCCGCGCTCGTGACCAGCACCGTCGTGTTCTCACCCAGCAGCGGCTGCAGCCGGGACCGCAGATACCGGTACGCCTCGGCGGCGGGGGAGCGCGGCGCCCGCAGCAGCACCGGCCGGCCCCGGTCCTCGCCTCGCCGGCTCCGCTCCCGGGGCACGCCGGCCAGCACCGGGCCGCCGAGCAGCCGGGCGAAGTCGTCGCGGCCGCGCAGCCGGTCGCTGAGCCGGTCCCGGACCAGGGCGGTGCCGACCCCGAGGAGCAGCCCGAGCAGCAGGCCCAGCCCGAGATCGACGGTGACCGGCCGCTGCACCGGCGTGCCCGGCAGCGCCGCGTCGGTCACCAGCGTCGCGCGCTGGGCCGGCGCGGGGCCGCCGCCCGGCCCGTCGTCGGCGTTGCGGTAATCGACGTACGCCTCCGCCAGCGCCTGCGCCCGCCGCTGGGCGGTCAGCGCGTCGCCGTTCGTGTACGCGAACGTCAGCACGTCGGCGTCCGGGGCGACACTGACCGACAGCCCGCCGGCCAGGTGGCCCGGGTCCACCCCGAGCCGCCGCGCCGCCGGGTCGACGACCAGCCCCGACTGCGCCAGCTGCTTCTCCGTACCCATGTCGGGCTGGACCGGGGTGGTGTTCGCCCGTACCCGGGGCTCCACCACGACGATCGCCGCCGACCGGAACTCGCGCGGCGCGGTCGTGCCCACCGCGTAGGCCGCGGCCGTGACCAGCGCGGTCACCAGCAGGATCCACCACCCGTGCACGCGGACCAGCCGCGCCGAACCACCTCCGGTCATGCTTGTCCCTCCTTGGGCATGCCCGCCCGGCCCTCACCGTCACGGTCATCGGCCACGGACGGCGACCGCAGTTCGGTGCAGTCGGTCATGCCCGCGCCTCCGCACGCCGTCCCGCCCGGCTCACGCGCGGGATCCTGTCGAACACCGTCAGATAGCGCCGCGCCTGGTGCTCCCAGGCCAGCGACTCCGCGACCACCCGCCGGCCCGTCGCGCCCAGGGCCGCGCGCCGCGCCGGATCGGCCAGCAGACCGTCGATCAGCGCCGCGAACGCCGGCACGTCGCCCGGCGGCGCCAGCTCGGCCGCGCCTTCGGCGACGAGCCGGGTCTCGGCCACGTCGAACGCCACGAACGGCAGCCCGAACGCCATGTACTCCAGCGCCTTCACCGGCGTGACGAAGTCCTCGAGGTTGGGCTCGAGGCCGAGGTCGGCGGTGGCCAGATGGTCGAAGAGCCGCTCCTGCTCGACCCAGCCGGGGAACGACACCCAGGGGTCGAGCCCGAGCCGGCCGGCCAGCCGCCGCAGCTCCGGCACCGCGTCGCCGGCGCCGATGAAGGTGAACGCGGTGTCCGTACGCCCCCGTTCGCGCACGACCCGGGCGACCGCCTCCACGGCGAGGTGGATGCTGTCCTGCGGGCCCATCATCCCGGCCAGCACGCACAGGTGCTCGCGGCCGCGGCGCAGTGCGGGATCGGGCGCCCGCGCGGCGAGAGCGGCCAGGGGCGGCCCGTTGCCCACCACCGTGATGCCGGCCGCCGGGACGCCGCCGCGGCGCATCGCCACCTCGCGTACGGACGCGTTGACCGCGACGACGTGGTCGGCCGTCCGCAGGCTCGCGTGCTCGAAGCGTTGCAGGAGCGCGTACATCAGGCCCTCACGGGTGCCGTAGCGGGCCGCGTACATCTCGGGGGACAGGTCCTTGAAGTCGAACACGACCGTACGCCCGAGCAGCCGCAGCGGCACGGCGAGCACGAAGGCGAGGTCCGGCGTGCTCGAGATCTGCACGACGTCCACGCCGCCGGCGAGCATGGCCCGTACGGTCAGCACGGCGGCCATCAGCAGCGAGTAGAGGTACTCGCGGACGAAGCCGAGCTTGCTCGTGCCGTCGCGCGGCGGCGGGTAGTCGAACACCCGCACGCCCGGCACGTCCCGGTTGCCGGGGTCGCGCCGGCAGACGACGGTGACGGACCGGCCGGCGGCGACCAGCGCGGCGGCGTGCTTGCGCAGCCGGTGGTCGCGCGCGAGCGCCACGTTCTCCACCATCAGCAGGACCCGGATCGGTCGGCTCATGAATCCACTCGCTCCTTGTGTCGGTCGAGGACCCGCAGCAGCGCCAGCAGGCCGAACAGGGCGTCGGCCGCGCCCCGGTAGGTCAGATGCGGGTCGAAGATCATCAGGACGACGCCGGCCGACACGACCGCCGCCACGGCCAGCCCCACGGTCGCGGCCGGGCCGGTCCCCGCCCGGGCTGCCGCGGCGCCGCGGCGCACGGTCACCACCACGAACCACGCGTACGCGGCCAGCAGCGGGATCCCGCCACCCCAGAGCAGCCACACGTAACCGCTCTCGATCCACACCCAGCCGAACTCCTCGTGCGCCGCCGGCACCCGCGCCGCCGGCCGGACGCCCAGCAGCCAGTTGCCGTGCGCGCCGAGGTCGGGCAGGAAGTACGTGCTCAGGTTGTGGTAGCGCACGATCCAGCTCTCGGGCAGCCCGGAGGCGCTCTGGAAGCCGGCGAGCCGGGTCTGGATGACCGGCCACATCGCCACCGCCGCGACGGCCAGCAAGGGCAGCGCGTACGCGGCCAGCCGGGTGGCCCGCGACACGACCACGAGCGTCACCAGTGCCACCACCAGCCCGAGGATCGTGGAGAACTCACCGGCCCCCAGCGCCCCCAGCGTGCACACCGTCGCCACGCCCGCCAGCAGCACCCGGTGGCGCGACCCGTGCAGCAGCAACCCCACTGCGAGCGCCAGGTTGAGCACGGCCAGATCCGCGACGGCCGCGGCGAGGGCCAGCGTGGAGCTGCCGCGGCCGATGGCCAGGGTCCGCTCCACGCCGAACGGCGCCCACAGCGTGCCCAGCAGCCGCGGCACCCCGAACAGGTTCAGCGACTGCAGGATGCCGACCACGCAGACCACCGCCGCCGCCGCCATCGAGAGCGCCAGGCACCGGTACGCCTGCCTCGCGTCCCGCACGCTGAACCGCACGACGAGGTAGACGCCGAGGTACTTCCACAGCACGATCGCGTGCTGCAGATCGTCGGCGGTGATCTCGCGGCGGCGGGCCAGCATCATCAGGAGCGGCACCACGGAGCTGCACACCGCCAGGCCCAGCAGGGCGAGGTCGAGGCGGTCGAGGCGCATCACGCGGACGGCGCCGGAGCGGACGGTCAGCACGTACCGCAGCAGCAGCGCCGCGCCGCAGAACAGGGCGAGCGCCTCGTTCGGCCGCAGCACGGGCAGGAGCGTCCCGCGGTCGATGCCGGCGGTGAGCGGGGTCACGGCGATGATCAGGTACGCCGCCCCGGCCGGCCGCAGCACGATCCACGTACCCAGGCCCACGGCGGCGAGCACCGCGACCGCGAGCAGCGGCTCCCGCCCGAGCAGGGCTCCGAGCGCGGCGCAGGTCAGCAGCAGAAGCACCTGGACCGCCGCGCGTCCCACCCGGCCCCGGCGAGCCGTCCGCAGACCCGGGCGCGGGAGTCTGCCGCGCAGCGACCCGGCGACCCACGCGAGTTCGGGGGCACGCGACCAGACCTGGAATCCGATGTAGACGCCGGCGCCGACCAGGCCCGCCGCGGCGACGGCCAGCAGCCCGCCGGCGGCGCCGCCGATCCGGCCGGAGACGACCGTGCCGATCGCGTGTGCGGGCGCCGCCATGACGACCGCGATCCCGGCGATCCGCAGCAGCGGCGGTGCCAGCCGCTCCTCGCCCGGCGGCAGCGCGACGAGCAGCCGGCGCACCAGGTAGGCCGCGCCGGTGACCGCGCCGGCGGACATCGCGGCGCCCAGCACGGTCAGCACCTGCGCACCCTCGGCGAACAGGGCCGCCGAGGCGACGCCCAGGCAGACCGCGAGCTGCAGGACCATCGCGCGCAGCGGCGTACGGGTGTCCCCGCGGGCGTAGCAGGCGTACGTCGCCACGAGGAACGCCGCCTCTCCGGCCACTCCCAGGGACAGCGCCGCCACCGCGGCCGCGATGAGCCCGGTGCCGGTGTCGGTGCCGAAACCGCCGTACGCCATCGCCCGCGAGATCGGGCCGGCGACGGCGAGGTATCCGGCAGCTGCGGGCGCGGCGATGAACAGCGCGAACGCGAGCCCGCGCAGGAACGTGTCGCGGAACATGGCCGGGCCGCCGGGGCCGGTCATCCGGGCCAGCCGCGGGGCGAGCGCGAGCGCGACCGGGGTGGCGCCGAGCGCGATCGGCAGGAAGTAGAAGTTCATCGCCAGCTGGAACGCGACCACCCCGCCCGCCACCCGGTTGGCGAGCACGAGCAGCACGAGCAGCTGCACGGCGGCCAGCGCGGCCTGCAGCAGCGACGGCGCGGCCCGGGACAGGACCCGGCGCACCTCGCGATCGCGCCAGCCCGCCCGGGGACGCAGCCGGACGCCGGCGCGGCGGGCGCCGTACCACTGCGCGGCGGCGTGCGCGGCCACCGCCCCGGTCGTGCCGAGGCCGAGCAGCAGCAGCGCGCCGGTCGGGGCCTGGGCGAGGTCGCCGATGCCCGGGTAGCGCAGGGCGACGACCGCCAGGACGGCGACGGTGCCGACGTTCTCCAGCGCGGGGGCCGCCGCGGCGAGCGCGAACCGGCCGTGCGCGTTCATCGCCGCGCCGGCGGTGGCCACCAGGCCGTACAGCGGGATCTGCGGCAGCAGCATGAGCACGAGCAGCACGGCCGTCCTGCCCTGGCCGCCCACGTGAGCGAGGTGCAGCGCTCCCGGCGCGGCGAGCGCGGCCAGCGGCACGGCGACCGCGGCACCGGCGACGATCATGCCGAGGAAGCCGCCCGCCACCCGCTCGGCGGCCCGGCGGTCCCCGCTGTCCACGTGCGCGACGAGCGCCGGGATGAGCAGCGACGACAGCATCGAGCCGCCGAGCAGGCCGTAGAACACGAGATTGGGCAGCGAGTTCGTGAACTGGTACGTGTTGGCGAAGACGGTCACGCCCAGGACGGCGGCGATCACGACGCCGCGTACCACCCCGGTGACCCGGCTGACCACCGTCCACGCCGCGACGGTCATCGAGTCGCCGACCGCCTCGACCGGGGCGGCGAGCCGGGCGTCCGGGGTGCGGACGGCCGTGCTCATCAGGCGGTGCCGCGGCGCAGGGCCGGCAGGGTCCGGGCCAGGATCGTCAGGTCGAGCCACAGGCTCTGCCGGCGCACGTACTCGACGTCGAGGGCGAGCGCCTGCGGCATGGTGAGCCGGGCCCGGCCGCTCACCTGCCAGAGCCCGGTCAGGCCCGGCCGGGCGGCGAACCGGGCGCGCTGCTGCGCGGTGAACAGCTCGGCCTCCCACGCGAGCACCGGCCGCGGGCCCACCAGCGACATGTCGCCGCGCAGCACGTTCACCAGCTGCGGCAGCTCGTCGAGGCTCGTGCGGCGCAGCCACCCGCCGACCCGGGTCACCCGCGGGTCCCGCTCCAGCTTGTAGAGCCCCGACTCGCCGCCGGCCCGCGGCTGTTCGCCGGTCAGCATGGCGCGCACGTACGCGCGGTGCGCCCCGTCCGCGGCGCCGGCGGTCATCGAGCGGAACTTGTACATGGTGAACGGCTTCTCGTCGCGGCCCAGCCGTTCCTGCCGGAACACCGCCGGGCCGGGCGAGGTGAGCCGTACGGCCACCCAGACGGCGGCCAGCAGCGGCGCCAGCACGAGCAGCGCGGCGCCCGCCAGCACCACGTCGAGGACGCGTTTCACGACGGCGCTCACGACCGGCGCTCCGCCGCGGCGCCGGCGGACGTGTCCACGATGGACGCCACCCGGTCCTCGATGCCGGGCAGGTCGGCGACCCGCCGGTGCGCGACGGCAGGGTTGCCGTACGCGACCATCCCCGCGGGGATGTTGCGCGTCACCACCGAGCCGGACCCGATCATCGCCCCGGCGCCGATGTGCACGAACGGCAGGATCGTCACGTTGACGCCGATCTGCGCGCCCATGCCGATGTGCGGCCCGCTCATCAGCCGCGCCGACTTCTCGTCGCCGGGGTAGAGGTCGTTGGCGATGGTGACCCCGGGCGCCAGGAACGCGTCGTCCTCGAGCCACGTGAACTGGGCGATGTAGCAGTTCGCGTGGATCTTCACCCGGTTGCCGATGCGGCAGCCGTAGTCGACGACGCTGTTGCTCCAGACGCTGACGTGCTCGCCGATCACGCAGTCCTCGCGGACCACCACGCCGTGGCCGGTCTCGAAGTGCGCGCCTATGCGGGAGCCGTCGTACACGACGGTGCCGCTGCGCAGCCGGGCGTCACCGCCGAGCTGCAGGGAGCGCCCGGTGCGGCGGGCGGCCGGGTAGCCGATGTGCACGCCGGGGTCCACGACCCAGCCGTGATCGTCAGCCCTGCCCGGCACGGCCGCTCACCGCCTCGTCCAGAACCTCGCAGACGAGGTCGAGCTGGGTCTCGGTCATGTGCGGGTACAGCGGCAGCGAGAACTGCGTGCGCGCCGCCTCCTCGCAGACCGGCAGGGGGCCGCGCGCGTACCGGCGCAGCGGCGGCTGCCGGTGACAGGGGACCGGGTAGTGCACGCCGGTCTGGATGCCGCGCCGGTGCAGGGCGTCGCGGACCTCGTCGCGCCGGTCGACCCGGGCGACCATGAGGTGGTACGCGTGCCGCACCCCGTCCTCGACGCCGGTCAGCCGGACCGGGGTGCCCGCGAGCCGTTTGCGGTAGCCCTCGGCGAGCGCGATCCGCGCGTCCGTCCAGTCGTCGAGGCGGCTCAGCTTCGCGGTGAGGGCGATCGCCTGCAGCGTGTCGAGCCGGCTGTTGGTGCCGACGAACTCGTGCTCGTAGTGCGCGGAGCCGTTGCTGCGGCCGTGGTTGGCCAGGGCCCGTACGCGCTCGGCCAGCTCCGGATCGCCGGTCACGACCGCGCCGCCGTCGCCGAGCGCGCCCAGGTTCTTGCCGGGGTAGAAGCTGAAGCACCCCGCGACCCCCGCCGAGCCGGCCCGCCGGTCGTCGCGCCCGGCGCCGTGCGCCTGCGCCGCGTCCTCGACGACGTGGATGCCGGCGGCCCGCGCCACGCGCTCGATGCCGTCGAGGTCGGCGACGTTGCCGTACAGGTGGACGACCATGACCGCCCGGGTCCTCGGCGTGAGGGCCGCGGCGAGCAGCTCCGGCGTCAGCAGCAGCGTGTCCGGGTCCACGTCGGTGAAGACCGGCGTCGCACCGGCGCGCACGACGGCGGCGGCCGTGGCGATGAAGGTGTTGGCCGGCACGACGACCTCGTCGCCGGCGCCGATGCCCAGCGCCAGCAGGGTGAGCTCCAGCGCGTCGGTGCCGTTGGCGACGCCGACCGCGTGCCCGGCGCCGCAGTAGCGGGCCCAGCGGCGCTCGAACTCGGCGACGGGCGCGCCGCCGATGTACTGCCCGGTCAGCAGCGCCTCGGTGAACTCCGGCGCGATGCCGGGCCAGATCTCGCGGGCCATGGCCGGCAGATCCGTGAACGGGACGTCGGTTCGCATGCGTCGATCCCTCCGTCAGTCGCGCACGCCGGCGCGGGCCGGGCGGGGCTGGGGCACGAGCGCCGGCGCCCGGGAGCCGGGCCCCGCCACCTCCTCGAGCAGCACCCGGCGCTCCTGGGCGAGCGACAGCTGGGCCGCTTCGATGACCTCCACGACGGCGAGCCCGTTGGCGCCGTCGGTACGCGGGCTGGCGCCGGAGGCGATGCACTGGACGAAGTGGCGGGCCTGCACGGCCAGCGGCTCCTCGAACGGCACCACCGGCGACGTGATCGCGCCGTGGTGATAGCTGAACCGCGACGGCGAGCGGCGGTCGGTGTTCGGCAGGACCGCCTTGTCGTGCACCCGGATGCGCTCGGCGGCGTTCGTGTCGTCGTACACGGCCATCTTCTTGGAGCCCACCGCGGTGACCTGGCGGACCTTGCGCGGGTCCAGCCAGCTCACGTGGATGTGCGCGCTGACGCCCGCGTCGGCGTAGTCGAGTTCGAGGTGCGCCACGTCCTCGAAGACCGGGTCGACGTGGTGCGAGCCCCAGGCCCGTACGGACGTGGGCGTCGTGCCCAG
Organism: Actinoplanes sp. NPDC049316; assembly: GCF_040677315.1. Taxonomy (NCBI): domain Bacteria; kingdom Bacillati; phylum Actinomycetota; class Actinomycetes; order Micromonosporales; family Micromonosporaceae; genus Actinoplanes; species Actinoplanes sp. NPDC049316. The sequence continues at coordinate 451,923 of NZ_JBFAQM010000001.1, forward strand.
CACGTAGTTGGCGATGGAGATGTCGTGCGGAGCCAGGTCGGACACGACGTTGACGTCGCTCTGGTACAGGCCCAGGTTGAGGCGGGCGCTGTCCAGGTAGTACAGGTCGCCGAGCTCCTGCGTCTGCACCAGCTCCCGCAGCATGACGACCGCGCCGTTGTACTCGAACGTGTGCCCGACCATGAGCGTCACGCCGGCGTCCCGGGCCGCGGCGATGAGCTGCCGCGCGCCGCCCGGGCTGGTCGCCAGCGGCTTCTCCACGAGCACGTGCTTGCCGGCCCGCACGGCCTCCAGGGCGACCTCGACGTGCGTGGCGGGCGGCGTGGCGACCACCACGGCGTCGACGTACGGCAGCGCCGCCCGCAGCGAGGTGTAGCCGCGGCCGTCGGCGAGCAGGTGTGCCATGCCGGACAGCAGCGGCAGCCGCGCGTCGATCGCGACGGCCTGGCTCACCCCGGGGGTCGAGCTCATGACCCGCAGCTGTTTCGATCCCCAGTACCCGACGCCGACGACGCCGACCCGGACGCCGCCGGAGCCCGGCGTGCCCGGCGGCGCGCCGGCGGTCCGACCGTCCTGAACGGAGCCGTTCCGGTGTGCCACCATTTTCCCGCCCCTCGAAATTCGCACCGTTGCCGTCATCGGCGAAAGCGTTCCGGCGCCGAGTATTCGACGACCCGTGCGGGCGCAGGTACCACCCATTAGGACGACACCGTCGGCCGTCCGGCTGAGGCCGAAATGATCCGACGTTTCCGGTGATCTCGGCCTGCGCAGGTCAGCGCATTCGCATTGGCCGCGCCGCACTCGGAAGGGCTCCCGCAGTAATCTCCCCGAAATCGGCGAGGACTTCCCAAGTGCCCGTATTGGCAGCGCTGTAAGAAATCCGCCACCCGTTCATCACGGGTTTGCATTTCGGCGTGCGACCGTCATTTCATTCATGGACGACGACGGTGCGGGAGGGGATTGCAGTGAGGGTAGGACGGGGTCCGGGGGCCACCCGGGCGCAAGGGCGCGGCCTGCGGATCTTCGCGGCGGCGGCGGTCGCGGCCGGCATGGTGCCGATGCCGGTCGCCGCGGTGGCGTCGCCGGAGAAGCCGTTGACCGTGACATTCACCTTCGATGACGGGGTCGCCGATCAACTGGCCGGCCGGGCGCTGCTGGAGAAATACGGCATGGTGGGCACCTTCTACATCAATTCGGCGCTCGTCGGTCAACCGGGGTACATGACCCGCGACGATCTCGAAACGCTGTCGGCGAACGGCCACGAGATAGGCGGACATACCGTCTCCCATCCGGACCTCACCACCCTGAATGCGCAGGAGGTGAATCGGCAGATCTGTCAGGACCGCGACACATTGTCGTCCTGGGGATTCACGGTGACGTCGCTCGCGTACCCATTCGCGGAATTCAGCCCGGCGGTCGAGAGCATCGCCGCCCAATGTGGATACGACACCGCCCGCTCGGTCGGTGACCTCTGGTCGCCGCGCAGCTGCGGGGACTGCCCCTCGACCGAGACCGTGCCGCCGGCGGACCGGTTCGCCACCCGTACGCCCGACGACGTCGAGTCGAACTGGACGCTCGCCGACCTGCAGGCGGTGGTCCTCAACGCGGAGAACGACGGCGGCTGGCTGCCGTTCAACCTGCATCACGTCTGCGACGGCTGCGCTCTGGAGTCCATCCCGGCGGGCCTGCTCGACCAGTTCCTGGCCTGGCTGCAGCCGCGCACCGCGGTGGGGACCACGGTGCGGACCGTACGGCAGGCGCTCGGCGGCACCGCCAATCCCGTCGTCGCGCCGGAAGCGCCGCCCGACCCGGGCGGCCCGGGCGTCAACACCGTCCGCAACCCGTCGTTCGAGGACCCGGCCACCGGCGCCGACCCCGACTGCTGGCAGCGGGCCGGCTACGGCAGCAACACCGTGACCCACGCGCGGGTCACCGACGCGCACAGCGGCACGTACGGCGCGCAGATCGTCATGAGCGACCGCACGGACGGCGACGCCAAGATGGTGCCCGCCTTCGACCTCGGCAGCTGCTCACTGCAGATCGCCGCGGGACACACGTACGAGGTGAGCGCCTGGTACAAGTCCGACGTCCAGGTGTTCTTCACGCTGTACCGGCGCAGCGCCGTGGGGTGGTGGTCGTACTGGACGCAGAGCCCGCGCCTCGCCCCGGCCACCGGCTGGACCCGCGCGTCCTGGATCGCGCCGCCCGTGCCCGCGGACGTGGCCGGCGTCAGCTTCGGGCTGACCATCGACAGCGTCGGCACGCTGACCACCGACGACTACGGCTTCGTCGACACGCCGGCGGCGCCCGAACCCGCGCCGCCGGGGGTGAACGCGCTGCGCAACGCGTCCCTGGAGACGCCGGGCGCCGACGGCTTCCCGCAGTGCTGGACGGGAGCGGGCTACGGCGCCAACACACCGCAGTGGACCCGGGTCACCGACGCGGCGGACGGCACGTACGCCCAGCGCCTGGAGATCACGAGCTGGACCGACGGCGACGCCAAGCTGGTGCCGGCGTGGGACAGCGTCAACTGCGCGCCGACCGTCACGGCCGGCGCCACGTACGCCCTCAGCGTCGCGTACAAGTCCACGGCGCCGGTGTTCTTCACCCTCTACCGGCAGGCCGAGGACGGCGCGTGGTCGTACTGGACGCAGAGTCCGCCGTTCGGCCCGTCGGAGAGCTACACCACGGCGCAGTTCCACTCGCCGGTCGTGCCGGCCGGAACCCGCTCGGTCACCTTCGGCCTCACGCTGGCCGGGACGGGGGTGCTCACCACCGACGCATATGCGATGACGGCCACTGGGTGAGCGAGAGTACAACCCACCGGGCGAGGGAACGACGTACCGTACGGAATACGCCCACGACCTCCGGAGACATCGATGTCCAAGAGCACAGACCGCCGGCACCGCGTGGTGATCGTCGGCGCCGGTTTCGGCGGGCTTTTCGCCACCAAGGCGCTGCGGCGAGCCGACGTCGACATCACGCTGATCAACGGCACGGCGTACCACCTCTTCCAGCCGCTGCTCTACCAAGTGGCCACGGGCATCCTCTCCGAGGGCGAGGTCGCCCCGCCGATCCGCGAGATCCTCCGGCGGCAGGACAACGTCGACGTGCGGCTCGGCTGGGTCACCGACGTCGATGTGGACGCCAAGGTGGTCTCGGTCGAGGCGCCCGGCATCGACTACACGGTCGAGTACGACACGCTCATCGTCGGCGCCGGCGCCTCGCAGTCCTACTTCGGCAAGGACCAGTTCGCCGACTACGCGCCCGGCATGAAGAGCATCGACGACGCCCTGGAGCTGCGGGCCCGGATCTTCGGCGCGTTCGAGCTCGCCGACCTGCACACCGACCCGGCCGAGATCGAGCGGTGGATGACGTTCGTGGTGGTCGGAGCCGGCCCGACCGGCGTGGAGATGGCGGGCCAGATCGCCGAGCTGGCCCACCGCACGCTGCCCGGGCAGTACCGGCACATCGACCCCCGCAAGGCCCGGATCATCCTGGTCGACGCGGTGGACGCGGTGCTCAAGACGTTCGGTGACCACCTGTCCACCCGCGCGCTGCGGCAGCTGCACCTGCTCGGCGTCGAGGTGGAGCTGGAGACGATGGTGGTCGGCGTGGACGCCACCGGCATCGAGGTCGACACCAAGCGCGGGCACCAGCGGATCGAGTCGATGACCAAGATGTGGGCGGCGGGCGTGGCCGCGCCGGCGCTGTCGCGGCGGCTCGCCGAGGTCACCGGCGCGCCGACCGACCGGGCGGGGCGGATCAAGGTGGAGCCCGACTGCACGGTGCCCGGGCACCCGGAGATCTTCGCGGTCGGCGACATGATGGCGCTGGACGACCTGCCCGGCGTCGCGCAGGTCGCGATCCAGAGCGGCCGGCACGCCGCCGATCAGATCAAGCGCCGCCTGGCGGGCAAGGAGACCGGCCAGAAGTTCAGGTACTTCGACAAGGGCAGCATGGCCACGATCTCGCGGTTCAGCGCGGTCGCCAGCATCGGCAAGGTGCACCTGTCGGGCTTCCTGGGCTGGCTCATCTGGCTCGCGGTGCACCTGCTCTACCTGGTCGGCTTCAAGAACCGGGTCACCGCGGTGCTGCACTGGGCCGTCAGCTTCCTGGGCCGGGGCCGCTCGGAGCGGGTGGCGACGTTCCAGCAGGCGTACGCCCGAGCCGCCGTCCGCGAGTACGGCGACCCCTTCGAACGCCGCAAAGTGGAGGCTTCCGCCGGCTCGGACCGCCGCTGACGGCGCGGGGCCACCGGCCGAAAGGCAGAGATCGACTCGGCCCGTAGCCAGATCCGCGCCGCCCGCCGTTTGCGTCAGGATCCCCTGGTGTTCAAGCCGAGGAAGCCTGTGACGCGACAGGGCGTACGCGAGATCGTCCTGCTGCTGGCCCTGTTCGGGGCCTACAGCGGGGCGCGGATGCTGGCCGACACCGACCTGGCGGCCGCACGGCGTCACGCCGGCGCGGTGCTGAGCCTGGAACGGCCGCTGGGCCTGGACGTGGAGGCGGCCGTCAACCACGCCGTCAGCGCGACGCCGTGGGCCGCGGCGAGCATGTCGTTCTGGTACGCCGCGCTGCACTACCTGGTCACCCCGCTCGTGCTGGTGTGGCTCTACCGCCGCCGCCCTGAGCGCTACCCGGTGGCCCGCAACGCCCTGATCACCGGCTCGGCGCTCGGGCTGGTCGGCTATGTGCTCCTGCCGACCGCACCGCCGCGACTCATGGCGGGCGGCTACGTCGACGTCCTGGCGAGCACCGCGGACCTGGGCTGGTGGTCGAGCCACGCGTCCGCGCCGGCCGGGCTGGGCTCACTCACCAACGAGCTGGCGGCCATGCCGTCACTGCACGTCGGCTGGGCGTTCTGGGTGGCCTGGTCGCTGCGCGGCCTGCTGCCGCGCATCCTCGGTTTCCTGTACGCGGGGATCACCGCGGCCGTGGTGGTCGGCACCGGCAACCACTGGGTGCTCGACGCGGTCGCCGGGGTGGCCGTCGTGACGGCCGGGATCCTGGTCGCGTCACGCCGCCAGCGCCGCGTACCGGCCGCCGCCGCCGATCAGCGCGTCGTGCGTCCCCGACTCGAGGATGCGCCCGTGGTCCAGCACCGCGATCTGGTCGGCGCCGCGGACCGTTGACAGCCGGTGCGCGATCGTGACGGTGGTCCGGCCCCGGGCCAGCTCGTCGAAGGCGCGCTGCACGGCCCGCTCGGTCTCGGTGTCCAGCGCGCTCGTCGCCTCGTCCAGCACCAGGATCCGCGGGTCGCGCAGCAGCGTCCGGGCGATGGCGATGCGCTGCTTCTCGCCGCCGGAGAAGCGGTGGCCGCGGGAGCCGACGACGGTGTCGTAGCCGTCCGGCAACGCGCTGATCAGGTCGTGGATCTGCGCGGCCCGGGCGGCCTGCTCGATCTGCTCGTCGGTCGCCTCCGGCTTGGCGTAGCGCAGGTTCTCCCGCACGGTGGTGTGCAGCAGGTACGTCTCCTGGCTCACCACGCCGACGATCGCGGCGAGGTCGGCCGGCCGCAGGTCGCGGACGTCGATACCGTCGATCGTGACCCGGCCGGCGCCAGGGTCGTGCAGCCGGGCGATCAGTGCGGCGATCGTGCTCTTGCCGGATCCGGTCTCGCCGACCAGGGCCAGCGAGGTGCCGGCCGGCACCTCGAGGCTCACCCCGGCGACCGCGGCCGTCCCGCTGCCCGGGTACGTGAACGTGACGTCCTCGAAGCGCAGGTGCCCGGCGACGCGGGCCGGGTCGACGGCGACCGGGTGCGGCGGGTCGTCGACCTCGACGGGCAGGTCCAGGTATTCGAAGATGCGCGCGAACAGGGCCAGCGAGCTGGTGAGCGAGACGCCGACCCCGAGGAGCCCCATCAGCGGGCGGAACAGCCCCGCCTGCAGGGACGTGAACGCGACCAGGATGCCGATGCTCAGCGTGCCGCGGGTGAAGGGCAGGCCGGCGCTGAGGTAGATGACCGCCGGGATGGCGGCGAAGAGGATCGTCATCGAGGCCATGCGCCAGCGCCCCGCGAGCTCCGAGCGCAGCTCCAGGTCGATCAGTCGCTCGGACGAGGCCGTGAAGCGCTGGACGAGGGCGGCGCCCGTACCCATGGTCTTGCTCAGCTGGACGCCGCTGATGGACAGGCCTTCCTCGACGGTGACGTTGAGATCGGCGAGCTCGCGCTGGCGCTGGGCGGTGACGGTCCGGCGCAGGCCGGCCACCCGCCGGGTCAGGTGGATCGCCGGCGGCAGCACGACCAGCGAGACCAGCGACAGCTGCCAGGACAGCGCGGCCATGGCGACCGCGGTGGCCACGACCGTGGTGAGGTTGGACGCGATCGACGTGGCGGTGGAGGTGACGACGGACTGCATGCCGCCGATGTCGTTGGTGATGCGCGACTGGACCTCGCCGGTGCGGGTGCGCGTGAAGAACGCGACCGACTGCCGGTGCAGGTGCGTGAAGACGTCGACGCGCAGCCGGTGCATGACCCGCTGGCCGACCGTCGTGGAGATCCAGGTCTGGACCACGCCGAGCGCGGAGGTCACGGCGGCGACGGCGACCATGCCGGCCACGAGCCAGCCGAGCAGCGCGAGGTCCCGGTGGGGGAGCGCGACGTCGATGACCTCGCGCAGCAGGAACGGCGAGGCCATGGAGATCACCGAGGAGGCCACGATGATCGCGACGACCACGGCGAGCTGTCGCCGGTGTGCGGTGAAGAGCCGGCCGATGCGACGCAGCGAGACGGTTCTCGCCTGCGCCTTCTCGGCGGCGGTGACGGTTGCGGAGCGTCGGGGGGATGCCAAGAGCGGACCTTCTTCCGTACGGGACATGCTGAGGTTACCTCAACATGAGGGAACAACCGCAATCGCTGGTACGGTATTCCCGTGGAGGACAGCACCCTCTCGGAGCTCTTCTGGGCCGTCGCCCGTCGCCTGCGTCACCTCAGCCGCGAGACACTGGACCCGCTGCGGATCGCCCCGTCGCACGCTCGCGCGCTGGCGGTGCTGATGCGGCACGGCCCGCTGCGCCCCGGTGCGCTCGCCGAGCACCTGCACATCGCCGCGCGCTCGGCGACCGAGGTCGTCGACGACCTGGAGCGGCGTGGTCTCGTCGAGCGTGGTCCCGACCCCGGGGACCGGCGGGCCACGCTGGTCACGCTCACCCCGGCGGGCAAGGCGGCCGGCGACCGGATCCGCGCCGCCCGGCACGCCGAGGCCGAGCGGTTCTTCGGCGCGCTCACCCCCCAGGAGCGCACGGAGCTGACCCGGCTGCTGCGTAAGTTGCGCGACTGAACTTTCACCGCGGCGGGGCCGGCCCCGGCCGCCGCTGGTCGACGGCCCGGCGCCGCCGGGCTCGATGCCAGGCTGAAAAACGGTTCACTGATTCCCTGTACGGGGGTGTCACCCGGATGAGCGTCTGATCACATCAGAGCGTCCGGAGGGTGACGTCCGGATGGCCGGGGGTCCAAGATCTCCCTCAGTGCCGTCCGAGCCGGCGCGGGAACGGGGGACCGCCGTGACGGTGGCGGAGCAGGCCGGGAGCGCCCGGCGGGTCGCCGTGCGCGCGGCCGTGCGCGAGATCCTGCTGGTGGCGGCGCTGTTCGCGGCGTACCAGGCCGGGCGCATGCTCGCGACCGGCCACGTCGCCGAGGCGATGGGCAACGCCGTGCGCGTCTGGGACCTCGAGCGTGCCGTCCGGCTGCCCGCCGAGACGCTGGTGCAGGGCCTGGTCATCGACCATCGCGCGCTCGTGCGGGTGGCCAACTGCTATTACGCGTACGTGCACTTCCCGGCCACCGCGGCCGCGCTGATCTGGATGTACGTGCGCCGGCCGGTGCTCTACCGCTGGATGCGCCGGACGCTGGCGTGCCTGACCACCGTGGCGCTGGTCGTGCACCTTCTCGTGCCGCTCGCGCCGCCGCGGATGACCGTCCCGGGCATGATCGACACCGGCCTGCGCTACGGCCCGTCGGTCTACGGCCCGCCGACCGCCGACACGATGGCCAACCAGTACGCGGCCATGCCCTCGCTGCACGTCGGCTGGGCGTTCGCCGTGGCGATCACGCTCATCGCCGCGACTCGCGGCCGGTGGCGCTGGCTGTGGCTCGCGCACCCGATCGCCACGCTGTTCGTCGTGGTGGCGACGGGCAACCACTACTGGCTGGACGCCATCGTCGCGATCGCGCTGCTCACCTCCGTACTCCTGATCCTGCCGAGGCCGGTGACCGCGCCGCCGGCGGCGATCCCCGCGCCGCGGGCGCCCGCCGAGCCCGCCGCGGCGGCGCCGATTCTGTAACCTGGGCCACTTCCTGACCGATCGGCCAGTCTCTGACCGATCGGTCAGGCATGCTGGGTTGCATGGCTCGTGTCAACACCCGCGACGAGATCCTCCGCGTCGCCGCCGGGCAGTTCGCCCACACCGGCTACAAGGGCACGTCCCTGCAGGCCATCGCGGCCGAGGTCGGCTGCTCCAAGGCCACGCTGCTCTACCACTTCGCCAGCAAGGACGCGATCCTCGCCGCGCTCACCGCGCCGGCCGCGCAGGAGCTCACCGACCTGCTGGCGCGCCTGGACACCCTCGCCCCGGCGGCCGCCCAGGAGGCCGCGATCGAGGGGTTCGTCGACCTCGTGCTGGGTAACCGGCGCGAGGTCGCGCTCATCTACGACGGCATCCCGCAGTTCCTCGAGGAGCCCGCGTTCGCCGGCCTGCGCCCGGTCATCGACTCGCTCTGCGCCGCGTTCGCCGGCCGCTCCGCCGACCCCGCCGCCTGTCTCGCCGCGGAAGTGGTGCTAGCCGGGATCGCGGCCGTGGTCGTCGATGCACAGCGCGACGCCGCCGAGCTGCGGGCCGCCCTCATCGGCGTCGCCCGCCGTGCCCTGATGCCCCCAGCCGACTCTCCCGACGACAAGGACTGACATGGCAACCCTGCTCTACCGGCTCGGCCGGGCCTCGTTCCGCCGCCGCAAACTGGTGGTGCTGCTGTGGCTGGTGCTGCTGGCCGCCCTCGGCGGTTCGGCGCTGGCCTTCAAGGGCGCCACCTCCAGCGACTTCACCATGCCGGGCACCGAGTCGCAGCGGGCCATCGACGCGCTGCGGCAGGAGTTCCCCGAGGCCAGCGGCGCCACGGGGACGATCGTGGTGGCCGCGCCGCAGGGCCGCACGCTCGCCGACCCGCAGCTCAAGACCGCGGTGGAGGGTCTCGCCAAGGAGGCGGCCACCCTGCCCGGCGTGGTCGGCGCCGTGGATCCGTACACCACGAAGGCGCTGTCCCAGGACGGGCGCTACGGCCTGATCCAGGTCCAGTTCGCCGAGCGCGCGGACGCGGTCACGCCGGCCCAGCGCAGCGCGTACGAGGACAGCGGCGCCGCCGCGAAGGCCGCCGGTCTGCGCGTCGAGCACGGCGGCGAGGTGATGAACGCCGAACCCGAGGTCGGCGGCACGGAGGCGATCGGTGTGGCGATCGCGCTCGTGGTCCTCGTGGTCACCTTCGGCTCGCTGGTCGCCGCCGGCATGACCATGCTCAACGCGCTCATCGGCGTCGGCGCGGGCATGGCCGGCCTGTTCGCCCTCAGCAGCGTCGTGTCGCTGACCAGCACCGCTCCCGTGCTGGCGCTGATGCTCGGCCTCGCGGTCGGCATCGACTACTCGTTGTTCATCACCTCCCGCCACCGCCAGCACCTGGTCGAGGGGGCCGAGCCGGAGGAGGCCGCGGCCCGGGCCGTCGGTACGGCCGGCTCCGCCGTGCTGTTCGCGGGCGTCACGGTCATCATCGCCCTGGCCGGCCTCGCGGTCGTGCGCATCCCGTTCCTGACCGTCATGGGTCTGGCCGCCGCCGGTACGGTCGCCGTCGCGGTGCTCGTCGCCGTCACGCTGCTGCCCGCGCTGCTCGGGTTCGCCGGGGACAAGGTGCTGCCCCGGCGGCTGCGCAACGGCCGTACGCCGCACGCGCTCATCAAGGAGGGCTTCGGCTTCCGCTGGGCGCGGATCGTGCTGCGGCTGCGCGTACCCGTGATCCTGGCCGGCATCCTCGGCCTGGGCGCGCTGGCGATCCCGGCGACCGACATGCGCCTCGCGCTGCCCGACGCGAGCGCGAGCGCGGAGGGCACCCCGGCCCGGGCCGCCGCCGACCTCATCACCGAGGGCTTCGGTCCCGGCTTCAACGGCCGGCTCGCCCTCGTGGTCAGCAGCGACTCCGCGGAGCAGACCGCCACCGCGGTGCAGCAGGTCGGTCAGGTCCTGCAGGGCACGCCCGACCTCCTCGCCGTCGCCCCGCCGAACTTCAGCCGGGACAAGCAGACCGCGCTGCTCGGCGTCATCCCGCGGACCGGTCCGACCGACGCGGCCACCGAGACGCTGGTGAACACGGTCCGGGAGAAGACCCGCGGACTCAACGGCACCGACGTGGCGCTGACCGGGCAGACCGCCATCGGCATCGACGTCTCCGAGAAGCTGTCCGACGCCATGCCGGTCTACCTGCTGCTGGTCGTCGGCCTCTCGGTGCTGCTGCTCATGGTGGTGTTCCGCTCGATCCTGGTGCCGGTCAAGGCGGCGCTCGGCTTCCTGCTGACCGTCGGCGCGACCTTCGGCATCACCGTGCTGGTGTTCCAGGAGGGTCACCTCGCCGATCTGGTCGGCCTGTCCGTCCCCGGCCCACTGGTCAGCTTCCTGCCGATCCTGCTCATCGGCATCCTGTTCGGCCTCGCGATGGACTACGAGGTCTTCCTGGTGTCGCGCATGCGGGAGGACTACGTGCACGGCGCGGACGTGCAGGACGCGACCGTGCTCGGCATGGGCCACGGCGCCCGGGTGGTCACCGCCGCGGCGCTGATCATGATCTCGGTCTTCGCGGGGTTCATCCTGCTCGACGACCCGGTGATCAAATCGATGGGCTTCGCGCTCGCGGTGGGCGTCGCGATCGACGCGTTCGTGGTCCGGATGACCATCGTGCCGGCCGTCATCTCGGTGCTTGGTCGCGCTGCGTGGTGGTTGCCGCGCTGGCTCAACCGGCTGCTGCCCAACGTCGACATCGAGGGTGAAAAGCTTCGCAAGCAGCTTGACCAGGCAAAAGACAGAGTTCCGGTCAGCGTCTGAACCGAGCAAGGCCGGGGCGCCGTCACGGCGCCCCGGCCGTTCATTGCCGGATTGTTACCTGAGCGGTGATCTCGAAACTTGCGAATCATCTTCGGGGGGGAATAGGTTGCCGTCGGCAACAAACCACTGTGATTCCCCTGACCCTCCCGGAGGCATCCATGACGTTCGCGAGGTGGTGCGTGCGATGACAAACGCCCCCATCCTCCTGGAGATGCGTTCCATCACCAAGGAGTTCCCCGGCGTCAAGGCGCTCTCCGACGTCAACCTGGTGGTCCGGGCCGGCGAGATCCACGCCATCTGCGGTGAGAACGGCGCCGGCAAGTCGACGCTGATGAAGGTCCTCAGCGGCGTGTACCCGTTCGGGTCGTACACCGGCGACATCATCTACCAGGGCCGGCCCGCGCGGTACTCGGACATCCGGCAGAGCGAGCACGCCGGCATCGTGATCATCCACCAGGAGCTCGCGCTCATCCCGGACATGTCGATCACCGAGAACATCTTCCTCGGCAACGAGCCGCGCAAGCGCGGCGCGATCGACTGGAAGGCCGCCCAGCGCAAGGCCGTGGAGCTGCTCGCCCAGGTCGGCCTCAAGGAAGACCCCGACACGCTGATCAAGGACATCGGCGTCGGCAAGCAGCAGCTCGTCGAGATCGCCAAGGCCTTCGCCAAGGACGTCAAGCTGCTCATCCTCGACGAGCCCACCGCGGCGCTCAACGAGGCGGACTCGCAGCACCTGCTCGACCTGCTGCGCGGCTTCCGCGAGCGCGGCATCACCTCGATCATGATCTCGCACAAGCTCAACGAGATCGAGGCGATCGCCGACTCCATCACCATCCTGCGCGACGGCAAGACCGTCGAGACGCTCGACGTCACCGCCGGCGGGGTCGACGAGGACCGCATCGTGCGCGGCATGGTCGGCCGGGAGCTCAGCAGCCGCTTCCCGGACCACACGCCGAAGATCGGCGAGGTCTTCTTCGAGGTCCGCGACTGGACGGTCCGGCACCCGATCTCCGCCGAGCGGCTGGTCTGCAAGGGCGAGAGCTTCCACGTCCGCCGCGGCGAGATCGTCGGCTTCGCCGGCCTCATGGGCGCCGGCCGCACCGAGCTGGCCATGAGCATCTTCGGCCGCTCGTACGGCGTCTACCTCGGCGGCCAGATCTTCAAGGACGGCAAGGAGATCCACCTCAAGTCCGTCGCCGACGCGATCCACCACGGCCTGGCGTACGTGAGCGAGGACCGCAAGGCCATCGGCCTCAACCTGCTCGACGACATCAAGACGTCGACGGTGGCCGCCAAGCTCTCGAAGATCTCGAAGCGCGGTGTGCTCGACGAGGTCGCCGAGTACAAGGCCGCCGAGGCCTACCGCAAGGAGCTGCGGACCAAGGCGCCGACGGTGGACGAGGGCGTCTCCAAGCTCTCCGGCGGCAACCAGCAGAAGGTCGTCCTGGCGAAGTGGATGTTCACCGACCCCGACCTGCTGATCCTCGACGAGCCCACCCGCGGCATCGACGTGGGCGCGAAGTACGAGATCTACGGCATCATCCAGCGGCTCGCCGACCAGGGCAAGGGCGTCATCGTCATCTCCTCGGAGCTGCCCGAGCTGATCGGGCTCTGCGACCGCATCTACACCGTGTTCGAAGGCCAGATCACGGGTGACATCGCCCGCAGGGACGCGGACCCGGAGACCCTCATGAAGCAGATGACCTCGACGAAGAAGATGCAGACCCGATGAGCCGATTCAAGGACCTTCAGAAGAACCTGTTCGGGGGCCAGACCTCCAACGCCCGTCAGTTCGGGATGATCTTCACTTTGGTGGCGATCGTCCTGCTGTTCCAGTTCCTCACCGCGCGCAACCTCGGTGTGGGCTTCGGTGACGGCCTCACCCTGCGGTCGGACAACCTGATCGCGCTGTTCCAGCAGAACTCCTACATCCTGATCCTGGCCATCGGCATGCTGATGGTGATCGTGGCCGGCCACATCGACCTGTCGGTCGGCTCGGTCGCCGCCTTCGTCGGCATCATGGTCGCCAAGTCCATGGCGGACTGGTCGCTGCCCTGGCCGGTCGCGATCCTGTTCGGCCTCGCGCTCGGCGCGGCCATCGGCGCCTGGCAGGGATTCTGGGTCGCCTACGTGGGCGTTCCCGCGTTCATCGTGACGCTGGCCGGCATGCTGCTGTTCCGCGGCGCCAACCAGTTCGTGGGCAACGCCGACACGATCCCGGTGCCGCCCGGCTTCCGGGACATCGGCGCCGGCTTCCTTCCGGAGATCGGGCCGGACACGGGCTACAACAACCTGACGCTGCTGCTCGGTCTCGCCGCCTGTGTCGCCGTGGTGTGGCGCGAGCTGAAGAACCGTCGTACCCGTAAGGAGATGAGCGCGGAGCCCGCACCCATGTGGGTCTCGATCATCCGGATGGCCATCATGGTCGGGGTGCTCATCTTCGTGACGCTGCGCTTCGCGGGCGGCCGGGTCGGGACCAGCTTCCCGATCTCCGGTCTCATCCTGGTGGTGCTGGTGATCGCGTACAGCTTCTACACCCGCAACACCGCGGGCGGCCGGCACATCTACGCCGTCGGCGGCAACTCGCGTGCCGCCGAACTCTCCGGTGTCAAGCTCCGCCGGGTGAACTTCTTCGTCATGGCGAACATGTCCGTCCTCTCGGCGCTCGCCGGCATGATCTTCGTGGCCCGCTCGGCGGCCTCCGGCCCGCAGGACGGCCTCAGCTGGGAGCTCGACGCGATCGCGGCCGTCTTCATCGGTGGCGCCGCCGTCTCCGGCGGTATCGGCACGATCTCCGGCTCGATCGTCGGTGGTCTGGTCATGGCCGTGCTCAACAACGGCCTGCAGCTGCTCGGCGTCGGCACCGACCGGGTCCAGATCATCAAGGGCCTGGTGCTGCTGCTCGCCGTCGCCCTGGACGTCTACAACAAGAGCCAGGGCCGCTTCTCGATCATCGGGAGCATCACTCGCCCATTCCGCCGGGAGGCACCCGCCGTACCGGCTTCATCGTCGGACGCGGGCAGCCAGCCCGCCAAGACGACGGTGGCCGGCTGACGGTCCACCGACCCCCCTCTCACCCCGTAACACCTCAAAGAAGGGCAACAACCCCCCCATGCGCAATTTCTTCGGCAAGTCGGTGGCCGTCGGCGCCATCGCGATGCTGGCCTTGACGGCTTGCGGCTCCGGCCGTGACGACGACAGCAAGAGCGGCTCGGGCAGCGAGGGCGCCAAGGGCTTCGCGGCGAACTCCCTCATCGGTGTCGCCCTGCCCGCGAAGACCTCGGAGAACTGGGTCCTCGCCGGTGACCTGTTCACCAACGGCCTGAAGGAGGCCGGCTTCCAGAGCGACGTGCAGTACGCCGGCGCGTCGACCACGGTCGCCGACCAGCAGGCCCAGATCACCGCCATGGTCACCAAGGGCGCCAAGGTCATCGTCATCGGCGCGACCGACGCCGCGCAGCTGTCGACCCAGGTCGCCGCCGCGCACAACGCCGGTGCCAAGGTCATCGCGTACGACCGCCTCATCCTGAACACGCCGGACCTCGACTACTACGTCGCGTTCGACAACTTCAAGGTCGGCCAGCTCCAGGGCCAGGCCCTGCTGGACGGCATGAAGAAGAAGAAGGCCAAGGGCCCGTACACGATCGAGCTGTTCGCCGGCTCGCCGGACGACAACAACGCCACCGTGTTCTTCAACGGCGCCATGGACGTGCTCAAGCCGGAGATCGACAAGGGCAACGTCGTGGTCGGCTCGGGCCAGAAGGACTTCAAGCAGATCGCCATCCAGGGCTGGAAGGCCGAGGGTGCGCAGGCCCGCATGGACCAGCTGCTCACCTCGACCTACGGCAGCAAGGCGCTCGACGGCGTCCTCTCGCCGAACGACACGCTGGCCCGCGCGATCATCACCTCCATCAAGGGCCGCAACAAGCCGCTCCCCGTCGTGACCGGACAGGACTCCGAGGTCGAGTCCATCAAGTCCATCATGAACGGCGAGCAGTACATGACCATCAACAAGGACACCCGGAACCTGGTGAAGGAGTCCATCAACATGGTCAAGTCGCTCCAGGCCGGCAGCGAGCCGCAGATCAACGACACCAAGTCCTACAACAACGGCACCAAGGTCGTCCCGACCTTCCTGCTGCCGCCGGTCGCCGTGACCAAGGACAACGCGGCCGAGGCGTACGCGAACGACCCGAAGCTCGCGCCGCTCACCAAGTAATCCGCCAGTTCCACTGACGGCCCTTGGGGTCCCCGGAGTCCGTCTCCGGGGACCCTTTGCCGTGCCGCCCCCGCGCTTCCGGCGAAGGACGTCGCGGACCCGCCGTTCCGCCACCCGTCGTCGTGTGTCCGGAGAGGAGCCCCGTACGTGGTCACCCCGCTGCGGCGCGGGCTGCGCAGATCCGGTCCCGACCCGGCCGCCGAGCAACCGCCGGGACCCCCGGCGCCCGCGGGGGGCCAGGAGGAGATCCGCCGGCAGAACCTCGGCGCCGTGCTGCGCTACGTCCACGTGCACGGCCCCACCTCCCGCGCCGAGCTGACCAGCCGGCTCGGCCTCAACCGCAGCACGATCCGGGCGCTGGCCGCCGACCTCGCCACCGCCGGCCTGGTGACCGAGGAAGCCCCGACGACCGCGCGCCGGGCGGGCCGCCCCTCCCTCGTGGTCAGTCCCCGCTCCGAGCTGGTCTACGCCAATGCATTGAGCATCGAGCCGTCTCGGCTGCGCGCCGCCCGCGTCGGGCTCGGCGGGCGCATCCTGGAGATCCGCGAGGCACCCCGCCCGCGTGGCATGTCCCCGGCGGACGCGGTGACCGAGCTGGCCGCCCTGGTCCGCGACATGGACACCGGCGGCGACGACACCCTGTGCGCCGGTGGCGCCGTCGCGGTCGCCGACACCACCCGGGACGACGACGGCACGCTGCACGTGGGCGGCGCGGACGACACGCTCGCCGCGGCGCTCGACGCCGAGCTCACCACCGGCGCCGCCGGCCGCCGCGGCTTCGTCGCCGGCGACATGGCCGACATAGCCGCTCTCGCCGAGCACACGCGCGGCGTGGCGGCCGGCATCGACGACCTCGTCTACCTGCACGGCGACACGGGCGTCAGCGCGGGCATCGTCACCGGCGGGCGCCTGGTGACCGGCCACGGCGGCGCCAGCGGCAAGGTCGGCCACATGGTCGTCAATCCCGACGGCCTGCGCTGCGGCTGCGGCTCGCGCGGCTGCTGGGAGACCGAGGTCGGTACGCAGGCCCTGCTCCGGCGCGCCGGAGCACCCCCGGGCACCCACCCGGTCGCGGTCCTGCGCGCGGCGGCCATGGGCGACGCGGCGGCCCGCGACGCCCTGCGCGGCGTCGCCGACTGGCTCGGCTTCGGCGTCGCCAACCTGGTCAACGTCTTCAACCCGGACATCGTCGTGTTCGGCGGCACGCTGCGCGAGGTGTACGCCGGCGGCGCCCAGACCGTGCGCCGCCGCCTCGACAGCATGGCGCTGCCCGCCTCCCGCGAACACCTGCACCTGCGGGCCGGCGCGCTGGGCGCCGACGCCGCGCTCGTCGGCGCGGCGGAACTGGCGTTCGGCGCCCTGCTGTCCGACCCGCTGAACGGCGCGGCCGGTCAGTAACCCTGCGGATAGGTCCGCCGCGAGCTGAGCCCGGGCAACAGCGACAGGCCCGCGACGAACGCGCCGCCCACCATCATCAGGTACGCCACCACGAGGGCCTCCGGCCCGCCCCCGAACGCGATCGCCGCCAGCACCAGCGCGAACCCCAGCATCACCGGCCCGGCCGTGAGCACCCACGCCGCCGTTTTCTGCCCCGCGCTCCACCGCGGCGAACCCGAGATCAGCAGCAGGCCGGCGAGCGGGCTGATCACCGGCAGCACCACGGTCCCCGCCGCGAGCAGCGCGAGGCCGGCATACTCCGTACCCGAGGACGGCACCGGAGCCGGCACCGCCACCTGGGTGACCGGACGCCGCAGATGGGCGGGCATCCGCCCGCGCCGCGCGGCGGCCGCCAGCGACTCCGGCGACCCCAGCCGGCGCAGCACCGGCGACGGATCACCCTGCGGATCCGCGCCCGCGGCCCGGCGCATCGCGATGTAGTCGGCCACCGTCGTCATGAGCTCGTCCCGCAGATCCGGTTCGAGATCCTCCGTGGCCGCCCACAACGCGGCCAGATAATCGAGAACGAGCACATCCGAGTGAGCCAGCGGCGCGGTGTCGGACGAGTACGGCCCGGATGTCATCGAATCCCCCTGAGAGCTCAGCCGGCACAGTGCGGTCAGCATCGCCGAGCGGACGCGGCGGGCACATCCGGCCGGGGAGGGGCCCTTCCACCCACGCCCTCTGCCTTTCGGCCGACCCGGAGACAGGCCTCGTCCGGCGGTCGCTCCCGGGCGGTAGAGTCAAAGCCACGTCGCCGGGAAAGGAGGTAGCCATGAGCGTCGCTCTTCTGGAGCACGTCGGTCCCTGGACCGAGGAGGACTACCTCGCCCTTGGCGTGACCGTCGACCGAATCGAGCTTTTGGACGGCAGCCTCCTGGTGAGCCCGGCGCCGAGCAAGCGGCATCGGCATCTCTCGCGCCGGATCGCCAACGCGCTCGACGGACCGGCCACCGCCGCCGGTCTTCTGGTCTTCGAGGCCGTGAATCTCCGCCTCGGCGCCGGGCGGATCGTGATCCCCGATCTCGTGGTGGCCGACACCGACGAGGATGGCGTCGTCGTCGAGAGCGCCGAGGTCGCGCTCGTCGGAGAAATCGTCTCGCCGGGCAACGCCGCGGCGGACCGCGTGGTGAAGATGCACCTCTACGCGGCCGCCCGCATCGGCTTCTATCTGTTGGTGGAGCCTTCGGCCGACGAGAGCACGACCCTGCGGTTGTACCGGCTCGACGGTGAGCACTACGTCGAGGAAGCGGTCGCGGGGGACGGGGAGACGTTGTCCGTGGATGTGCCGTTCCGGGTGCGGGTGGACGTACGGGCACTGTCCGGCCGTTAGTCCGTTTCGCGGATGGTCCTCGCGGCCCGCGTCGGGCACGGTGAGCGGGTGGACGCGGGGGATCTTGCCGGCGCGGGCGGTGGCGGGAGTTTTCCTAACCCGGGCGGTGGGCGCGCCGATGCTTGCGGTATGGCCGAGGACAGGCGGGTGCCCCTGCGCTGGGTGTGGATCACCCTAGGCCTCGTCGTCGTGAGCTCGCTGTGGTACCTGCTCTGGGTGACCGTCGGGGCCGGGCCGGTCGCCATCGCGTACGTGGCCGTGCCGCTCGGCGGGATGGCGGCCGTCGCCGCGCTGTACGACCTCTGGCGCGTGGTCCGGGGCAACCGGGTCGCCCGGCAGTTCTG
This sequence comes from Actinoplanes sp. NPDC049316, assembly GCF_040677315.1. Classification (NCBI taxonomy): domain Bacteria; kingdom Bacillati; phylum Actinomycetota; class Actinomycetes; order Micromonosporales; family Micromonosporaceae; genus Actinoplanes; species Actinoplanes sp. NPDC049316. Next base: position 470,341 of record NZ_JBFAQM010000001.1, read on the forward strand.
GGGCTGCCTGCTCGCCGGCGCCGCGTCGATGACCGTCGGGTACGTCCTCATGGCGGTCAACGCGTTCCGGTACTCCGTCGGCGACTACACGCCGAGCATGCCGATCTCCGCCGCGGCCGCGGTCGGGCTGGGGTTCGCGCTCGCGATGTGGGCGGTCGCGCGGGTGCCGGTGGGCATCTCGGGTACCGGGCAGCGCCGCCGGATGTACCTGGACCGGACCATCGCGTTCCTGGGCTGCGCCACGCTGCTGTGGCACTTCGGGATGGCGCCGATGCTCACGGCCGACGAGCGGTGGGCGCCGCAGACCCTCGTACTGATCGGGTTGGCGTTCGTGCTGTCGATCGCCGGCATCACCAAGGTGGCGTACCTGGGCGAGGGGCCGGTGGACCGTACGGCCCTGCGCCTGGTCGCCGCCATGAGCCTGACCGCCGCGGGCGTCGCCGTGCTCGCCGCCACGTACGGTAACGCCGGCGGACCGCCGTCACAGGCCGTGGTCCTCCCGCTCGCGCCGCTGCTCCTGGTCCTGGCCGCCCGCGTGCAGAGCAGAGCTGCCGGCCGGGCTCCCCGCACGTCCTCGCCGTTGTTGCCGTACCTGGCGGTGGCGGCCGTCGACCTGCCGCTCGTCGCCGTGGCGACCGGGGAGCTGTGGTGGCCGGGCCGAGTGGTGATCCTCGCGGCCGTGGTGGTCAGCGTGCTGGTGGTCGTCCGGCAGTTCCTCGCCTTCCGTGACAACAGCCGGTTGCTCAGCGACATCCGCGCCAAGGAGGAGCGCCTGCAGCACGAGGTCAGCCACGACGGCCTCACCGGGCTGGCGAACCGGGCCTGGTTCCGCGACCGGCTGCAGACCGCGCTGGCCGCGGGGGAGAGCGCCACCGTGCTGCTCGTCGACCTGGACGACTTCAAGACGGTCAACGACTCGCTGGGCCACGACGTCGGTGACGAGCTGCTGGTGTCGCTGGCCGCGGTGCTGCGCGAGCGTACGGGCGGCGACGGGATCCCGGTGCGCATCGGCGGCGACGAGTTCGCGGTGCTGCTGGCCGGCGGCACGACGGTGGGGGAGACGCTCGCCCAGCGCATCCTGGACGCGCTGACCGAGCCGATCAGCGCGCACGGGCTGCTCGTGCAGGCCAGCATCGGCATCGCCACCGCCGCCCCGGACGCCACCCTGGACAGCGTGCTGCGCGAGGCCGACGTCGCCATGTACGCGGCCAAGCAGCGCGGCAAGGCGGCGTATGTGCGCTATCTGCCCGGCATGGCCGAGCCCGTCCTGGCGCACATGCGGCTCGGCGGGGAGTTGCGCCACGCGCTCGACAAGGGCGAGTTCCACGTCGTCTACCAGCCGGTCATGGCGCTCGACACCGGCGTGATCATCGGGGTGGAGGCGCTGGTGCGCTGGCTGCACCCGGTGCGAGGGCTGGTCTCGCCGGCCGACTTCATCCCGGCGGCCGAGCGGACCGGCCTGATCGTGGAGCTCGGCCGGTTCGTGCTGCGCGAGACCTGCCGGCAGACCGCCGCGTGGCTCGCCGAGCTGGGCCCGGACGTCCTGCAGAGGCCTGCGGTGAACGTCTCCGCCCGGCAGCTGCGCGACCCGGGCTTCGTCGCGGACGTCATGGCGGCCCTCGACGACCACGGGCTGACCCCGGATCGCCTGGTGCTCGAGCTGACCGAGTCGGCGGCGCTGCGCGGCGGGCAGATCTCGCGGACCCTGCACGAATTGGACCGGCTCGGCGTCAAGCTCGCGCTCGACGACTTCGGCACGGGCGAGTCGTCGCTGAGCCTGCTGCGCGCGTTCCCGGTGGCGATCGTGAAGCTGGACAAGTCCTTCGTGGACGGCATCGAGGTGGACGACGCGAACCCGGCGGCGCGCGACGCCCGCCAGGCGGTGGCCCGCGCGGTGGTCCAGATGGCCGGCGCGCTCGGCCTGGAAGCGGTGGCCGAGGGCATCGAGAACGAGGCGCAGGCCGCCCGGCTCGGGGAGCTGGGCTACACGCTGGGGCAGGGCTTCCTGCTGGCGCGGCCGATGCCGGCGGCGGAGATGACGAAGCTCCTCGCCGCGCAGCACAGCGCCGTCACCGCCGGCTGAGCTTCCCCGGGACTGTCCAATTCGATGGGTTTCACGGTGGGTTGACGCCCGTACCATCGGAACTTTTGCATTTTTCGAAGATTCTTTTCGCCCTCGCAGCGAAACCTGTGGTTAACATCAGCAAGCGAAAGAGCTCGATGCAACGAAAGTGCCCCGGCGTGGGGCGCGGCCCTCCGGTCCGCCTCGCTGACCGGCGCTTCCGCGTGCCCACGACCATCGACGCACCATCGATCGGGAGGCAGTGCAAGCGATGCAGAACGAGTCCACCGTCAGCCGCCGTCACCTACTCGGCGCCGCCGCCGTCGGCGCGGCCGCGATCGGCACCGCAGCGATCGCCGCCTCGCCCGCCGAGGCCGCCGGGACCGCCGCGGCTGCCGCCGCCGGCCGGGGCGGCCGCCCGTCCCGCGTCCCGCGCGACAAGATCAGCGTCCAGCTCTACACGCTGCGCAACCAGCTCGCCATCGACCTCGACGCCAGCCTCGCCGAGCTGCGGGACATCGGCTACACCCGGGTCGAGCACGCCGGCTTCGTCGGGCGTACGGCCGCGGAGTTCCGCGCCGCCCTCGACCGGGCCGGGCTGCGCGCCACCTCGGGCCACGTCGGCATCCCGCAGCCGTTCAACGCGGCCACCTGGGAGGCGGCGCTCGAGGACGCGAACATCGTCGGCAACAAGTACATCGTGCACCCGTACTTCGGCACCGGCGCGGACGGCCAGCCCATCCGGGACAGCTCCGTCTACAAGGCCTTCGCCCGCGACCTCAACAGGGCCGGCGCGCTCGCCCGCAAGCACGGGCTGAGCTTCGGATACCACAACCACCACAACGAGTTCCTGCGTCAGGACGGCGGCACCCGCACCGGGTACGACGTCCTGACCCGCGAGACCGACCCGGGCCTCGTCCACCTCGAGGTGGACCTGTTCTGGGCCTTCCGGGGCGCCCACGACCCGGTCGACCTGATCCACGAGAACCGCGGCCGCATCCGTCAGGTGCACGTCAAGGACCTGGCCACCTCGGGCGGCTTCGCCGACCCGGGCGACGGCCTCATCGACTTCGCGCGGATCTTCGAGCACTCCCGCGAGGCCGGTCTCGTGGAGTACATCGTGGAGCGTGACGACGCCGGCAGCCCGCCGCGTACCCCGGCGGACGCCCTGGTCACGGCCGAGGTGGGCTTCGACTACCTCGACAATCTTCGGTTCTGAGGGGAGAGCTGATGAAACGTGTGCTCACCGCCGTACCCGTGTTCGCGATGGTGGCCACGGCGCTGATGGCGCCCTCCGGCGCGGTCTCGGCCGCGCCCGCGGCCGCGCCGCCGCCGGACTCCGGCTTCCAGAAGGTGACGCTCGACGACTTCCCGGGCGAGCCCATCGCGCTCGCGGTGCTGCCGGACAAGCGGGTGCTGCACACCGCGCGCAAGGGTCAGGTACGCATCAACGACCCGAAGAGCGGCCGCAACGTCCTCGCCGCCACGATCCCGGTGTACCAGCACGACGAGGAGGGCGTGCAGGGCGTCGCGATCGACCCGAACTTCGCCGCGAACAAGTGGGTGTACATCTACTACTCGCCGGTGCTGAACACGCCGAGCGACGACCCGTCCACCCCGGGGGTGAACGAGGGCGATGCGCCCGAGGAGGGCACCGCCGCGGACTTCGCGCCGTTCAAGGGCGTGATGCGACTGTCCCGGTTCAAGCTCAACGGCAACACGCTCGCGCTGAGCACCGAGCAGCGCATCCTCGACGTGCCCACCGACCGGGGCATCTGCTGCCACGTCGGCGGCAAGATCGACTTTGACGCCGCGGGCAACCTGTACCTGTCCACCGGCGACGACACCAACCCGTTCGCCTCGGACGGCTACGCGCCGATCGACGAGCGCGCCGACCGCAACCCCGCCTTCGACGCGCAGCGCACGGCGGCCAACACCAACGACCTGCGCGGCAAGATCCTGCGGATCAAGGTCAACGGCAACGGCAGCTACCGGATCCCGAAGGGCAACCTCTTCAAGCCGGGTACGGCGTACACCCGCCCGGAGATCTACGCGATGGGCGTGCGCAACCCGTTCCGCTTCGCCGTCGACAAGCAGACCGGCGTCGTCTACGTGGGCGACTACTCGCCGGACGCGAACTCGCCGAACCCCGCGCGGGGACCGGCCGGGCACGGGCGCTGGATGGCCGTCGACAAGCCCGCGAACTACGGGTGGCCGTACTGCGTGGCCCCGGACATGCCGTACGTGGACTACGACTTCGCCACCCGCACCTCGGGGGAGCCGTTCAACTGCGCGGCCCCGGTGAACGAGTCGCCGCACAACACCGGCAAGCGCGAGCTGCCCCCGGTGGAGAAGGCCGAGGTCGTCTACACGTACGGCCCCAGCGCCGAGTTCCCCGAGCTGGGCACCGGCGGCATCGGGCCCATGGGCGGGCCGGCGTACCACTACGACGCCGCGAACAAGTCGGCGACGAAGTGGCCCGAGTACTACGACGGCAAGCCGCTGTTCTACGAATGGACCCGCGACTACGTCAAGGGCTTCACGCTCGGCCAGGACAACGAGGTCACCGCGATCGAGCCGGTGCTGCCGTCGATCGTCTTCGACAACCCGATGGACATGGAGTTCGGCCCCGACGGCTCGCTCTACGTCCTCGAGTACGGCGACGGCTACTTCTCCGAGAACCCGGAGGCGCAGCTCGCCCGCATCGACTACGTCCGCGGCAACCGCACCCCGATCCCGCGCATCCAGGCGACACCCTCGCGCGGGCAGGCGCCGCTGACGGTGACGTTCACCAGCACCGGCACCACCGACCCGGACGGCGACTCGCTGCGCTACGCCTGGGACTTCAACGCCGACGGCGTGGTCGACTCCCGGCAGCCCAACGCGGTGTACACGTTCACCGAGAACGGCAACTACCGGCCGACGCTGAAGGTCACCGACCCCACCGGGCGCTGGGCGTCCGCTGAGGTGATCCTGCCGGTCGGCACGCTCGCGCCGCAGGTCAGCTTCGTGACCCCGGCCGAGGGCCAGCCGTTCGAGTTCGGTGACACGGTGAACTTCCAGGTCAACGTCGTGGACGACCAGCCGGTCGACTGCTCCCGGGTGACGGTCACCTACATCCTGGGCCACGACCAGCACGGGCACCCGCTGTCCACGGCGTCCGGCTGCACCGGCTCCATCACCACGTTCATCGACGGCGGCCACGCCGGCGCCGACAACCTGACGGCCGTGTTCGTGGCCGAGTACACCGACACCGGCACCCCGCCGCAGAGCGGTTCGGACACGGTGGTGCTCACCCCGTCCGGCTCCTGAGGCACCCGTACGCGGCGGCCGGGCTCCCTTCCGCGGGGAGCCCGGCCGTTCTTGCGCGTTTCGGTCCCATCCGCCCCGCCGGTCCGCCACCCTGAGGGGGTGGAGGTGCACCTGGCGTCGTGGTGGGCGCAGTTCCTGGAAGCGTCCGACCATTTCGACCGGGCGTACCTGCTCGAGGGGCTCTCGGACCTGGTCGGGCCGCACATCGCGGCCCCGCTGCTGCGCCGCGAGGTCAAGATCGCGGCCGACGCGGTAGTCCGCTATCTCGAGCGCCCCGGGAGCGAGGAACGCGCGGACTCGGCTGACGAGGCCACCGACCGGCTCGCCCGCACCCTCGACCGCATCGCGGACCGCTCCACCGGCGCCGCCATCGCCACCGAGGAAGCCGCCATCGTCCTCACCGCCCTGCGCGGCGACTACGCCGCAGCGGCGGCAGCGGCGGAACGCCTTGTCGGCCGGGCCAGACTGCAGCGGCTGTTCCTCACCTCGCTGCGCCTCGAACGCTTCGACATCCCCATGGCCCTGCGCCTGCTCGACGGCGGCCAGTCACCCCGCGAAGCGGTCCGTTCCGGGCACCTCATCGGCCGCTACAGCTGGTGGCCGTCCTGGCTGCTGCGCATCGTCACCGAACGGGCGCTGACCGGCACCCTCGACGAGGACACCGTCGCTGCCCTCGACGAATGCGCGTACGCCGAGCTCAGCCCGATCCAGGCCAACCTCGCCCGCAAGCTTCTCAGCGGCAACGACCGCCTGATCGACACGGCCGCGAACCGCCTGACCGACATGGGCGAACCGGACGCGGCAGCCCGCCTCCGCGAGGGCGACCTGACGGCGGTCGCCCTGGCCGCCCGCCTCGTCTCGATGTGACCTGCGGCGCTGCTTGACAGCGGGAGCCGGCGGCGTAGGAGACTCATGGCCTCGTACGAGGAGGCTGCCATGACCGACGACCTGCTGGCCCGGCACCGGGCGGTGCTGCCCTCCTGGGTGACCACCTACTACGGCGACGACGCGATCGAGCTGGTGTCCGGGTCCGGGCGCCGCGTCACCGACGGCGCCGGGCGGTCGTACCTCGACTTCTTCGGTGGCGTGCTGACGACCATGATCGGGTACGACATCGCCGAGGTCCGGGAGGCGGTGGAGCGGCAGCTCGCCACCGGGATCGTGCACAGCTCCACGCTGTACCTGATCCGGCAGCAGGTCGAGCTGGCCGAGAAGATCGCGCGGCTCTCCGGCATCCCGGACGCCCGGGTGTTCTTCGCCAACTCCGGCACGGAGGCCAACGAGGCGGCCCTGCTGTTCGCGACCAACCACCGCCGGTCCAACCAGATCCTCGCGATCCGTAACAGCTACCACGGCCGCACCTTCGGCGCGATGGCGATCACCGGGCATCGCAGCTGGTCGGCGAGCGGGCTGAGCCCGCTGACCGTCAGCTGGCTGCCCTCCGGTGACCGGCTGCGCGGGCGGATGGCCGGGCTGTCCGACGCCGAGCACGTGGAGGCGGCCGTCGACGACCTGCGCGAGGTGCTCGCCACCACCACGGCCGGCGACGTGGCGGCGCTGATCGCCGAGCCGATCCAGGGCGTCGGCGGCTTCGTGCACGGGCCGGACGGGCTGCTCGGCGCGTGGAAGAAGGAGCTCGACAATCACGGGATCCTGCTCATCGCCGACGAGGTGCAGACCGGCTGGGGCCGTACCGGCGATCATTTCTGGGGTTATCAGGCCCATGACGTGGTGCCGGACCTGATCACGTTCGCCAAGGGGATCGGCAACGGCTTCGCGCTCGCCGGCGTGGTGGGCCGTGCCGACCTGGTGAACGCGGTCCCGGCGACGAGCTTCTCCACCTTCGGCGGCAACCCGGTCTCCACCGCCGCCGGCAATGCCGTCCTCGACTACGTCCTCAGCCACGACCTGCAGGCCAACGCCAAGCGGGTGGGCGCCATCCTGCTCGACGGGCTGCGAGCGGCCGCGGCGGACTCGCCGGTCGTCGCGGAGGTGCGCGGACGCGGCCTGATGCTCGCGATCGAGTTCACCCGCGCGGGCACGACCGAGCCGGACCCGGCGGCGACGCTGCAGGTCTTCGACGAGTGCCGCAAGGGTGGGTTGCTGGTCGGTAAGGGGGGCCTGTACGGCAACGTGATCCGCATGGGGCCGCCGCTGACGCTGACCGAGGAGGAGGCCCGCGAGGGCCTGGCCGTCCTCGGCGACGCCATCCGTACGGTGAGCGCCACGGCGCTCTGAGGACGCCGCGGCCCGCCCGGGTCAGGGCCGGCCGCGGCGGCGGGGGTCAGCTCGTGTGGTGCACCTCCTGCAGGTGGTAGACCGGCGTCGGCAGGCCCTCGAAGCGGGCCTTGAGCTGCAGCGCCAGGTAGAGCGAGTAGTGCCGCGACTGGTGCAGGTTGCCGCCGTGGAACCACAGGTTCTCCTGCCGGGTCGGCTTCCACATGTTGCGCTGCTCGCCCTCCCACGGCCCGGGGTCCTTGGTGGTGTCCGAGCCGAGGCCCCACACCTTGCCGACCCGGTCGGCGGTCTCCCGGTCGACGATGTCGGCCACCCAGCCGTTCATGGAGCCGTACCCGGTGGCGTAGACGACCAGGTCCGCCGGGAGCGTGGTGCCGTCGGCGAGCACCACCGCGTCCTCGGTGAGATGGTCGACCTGGCCGTGGGCCAGCTTGATCCGGCCGTCGGCGACCAGGTCGGCCGCGCCCACGTCGATGTAATAGCCGGAGCCGCGCCGCAGGTACTTCATGAACAGGCCGGAGCCGTCGTCGCCCCAGTCGTGCCGGAAGCCGGCCTTCTCGAGGCGGGCGTAGAAGTCGGCGTCGCGTTCGGCCATCTGCTGGTAGAGCGGGATCTGGAACTCGTGCATGATCCGGTACGGCAGCGACGCGAAGATCAGGTCGGCGCGTTCCGTGGTGACCCCGTTCGCGACGGCCCGTTCGGAGTACAGGTCGCCGAGCCCGATGTCCATCAGCGAGGCCGACTTGACGATGTGCGTCGACGAGCGCTGCACCATCGTCACGTCCGCGTCGTGTTCCCACAGCGCGCCGCAGATGTCGAAGGCCGAGTTGTTCGAGCCGACCACGACGACCCGCTTGCCCGCGTACGCCTCCGGGCCGGGGTGCCGGGAGGAGTGGTGCTGCTCGCCGCGGAACACGTCCTGGCCGGGCAGGCTGGGGTAGTTCGGCTTGCCGGACATGCCGGTGGCGAACACCAGGTGGGTGGGGCGCAGCTCGACCGGCTCCCCGTCGCGCTCGACGGTGACGCTCCACCGGTGCTCGCCGGCGTCGAAGGTGGCGGAGCGGACCTCGGTTCTCGACCAGTACGGCACCTCCATCACCCGGGTGTACATCTCCAGCCAGTCGCCGATCTTGTCCTTGGGCGCGAACACCGGCCAGTTCGTGGGGAACGGCAGATAGGGCAGGTGGTCGTACCAGACGGGGTCGTGCAGGCACAGGCTCTTGTAGCGTTTGCGCCACTGGTCGCCGGGGCGGTCGTGCCGGTCCAGCACCAGCGCGGGCACGCCCAAATGCCGCATCCGCGCGCCGAGCGCGATCCCGGCCTGGCCGCCGCCGATGACCACGACGTACGGCTGCCGCTCGTACCCGAGCTCGCGTTCCTCGGCCTCGCGCCGCTCCTTCCAGGTCAGGCGTCCCTTGCTGAGCTGGTGCTCCACCCCCTGCGGCCGGCGCTCCTCGAAGCCCTTGAGCTCGCGCAGCGTGGTGAGCAGCGTCCAGGCCCGGTCGCCGCGCAGGCGTAGGTGCCCGGTGCCGCGGCCGACGCCGGTCTCGAAGCGGATCCACGCCTCGGTCACGCCGCCGGCCTCGGTGGGCTCCTCGGTGAGCGTGAAGCCGGCCGGGTCCGTGTCGTCCAGCCGCGCCTTGAGCAGGTCGGTCACGCCGTCGCGGCCCTCGACGGTGGTGATGTTCCAGGAGAAGGCGACCAGGTCGCGCCAGAAGCCGTCGACGTCGAACAGGCTCGCGGCCCGCTCCACGTCCCGATCGCGCAGCGCCGACTCGAACGCGCCGAGCCACGCCTCCACCCGCTGTCGTGTCTGCGTCATGCCTGACAGCACACGGCCGGACACGCTGCGCGCACCAGGGTTGCAGCGAGTTGCACGCACACCGCTGTGGCGGCGATCACAATTGCCGGGTTACAGTCGCCTGGATATGGGCGACTTCAACGCCATCCTGCCGGGCACCGACCTCACGCGGCACGCCCGGGACCTGCGGCGGGTCCACAGTGCCGTGCTGGGCGGCGAGCGTACGGGCCTGCGCCCGCGCGCCGTCGTGGCCCGGTCCTGGACCCGGGTGCTGCGCGCCGGCCTGGACCCCGCAGCCTCCAACGCCCGCGCCGCCCTCGGCCCCGACGAGGTCGAACGCCGGCGCCGCGAGTCGCCGCTGCACACGGTCATCGACGAGCTCGCGCACGTCATCCGGGACGTCGCGCTGATGGTGGTGACCGACGCCGACGGCGTGATCCTGTGGCGTGACGGGGCCCCACCGGCCTTGCGGCGCGCGGACGGCCTCGGCTTCCGCGAGGGCGCGACCTGGACCGAGTCCACCGTGGGCACCAACGCCATCGGGACGGCGCTGGTCGAGGCGGCGCCCGTGCAGCTGTTCTCGGCCGAGCACTTCGAGCAGGCGCAGCACGCCTGGTACTGCGCCGCGCATCCGATCCACGATCCGCGTACCGGGGAGCTGCTCGGCATCGTCGACGTCAGCGGCCCGGCCCTGACCCTGCACCCGGCGATCGCCGCGCTGGTGGAGACCGGCGTACGCCTCGCCGAGTCGCAGCTGTGGCGCCACCACGCGGCCCGGCTCGACCGGTTGCGCCGCTCCGCCGAGCACGTCGTCGGTACGGCCACCGGCCCGCTGCTGGTCGTCGACGATCACGGCTGGGTGGCGCACAACGCCGGCGTCGCGGCCCGCGACCGGATCGCCGTGCCGCGTGCCGGGACCGCGGTGGCCGTACCCGGCATGGGGTTGTGCCTGCCGGAACGTCTCGCCGAGGGCTGGATCGTGCGCCCGGCCGACCGGTCCCGGGCGATCCGCGCGACGCTGGAGGTGGGCGGCGCCCCGGTGCTGGCCGTGAGCGGCGAAGGACCACCGTGGCGGTCGCCGCTGACGCGCCGGCACGCCGAGATCCTGTCGCTGCTGCACGCGGCCGGCCCGGCGGGCCTCACCGCGGTCCGGCTCAGCCGCGCACTGTACGGCGACGACGACCACGTCGTGACCGTACGGGCGGAGATCTCACGGCTGCGGCGGGCGATCGGCGCGCTGGTGGCGACCAACCCGTACCGTCTCGCCGACGGCGTGGCGCTCGAGATGGCGGGCTGAGCATGGCCGCCGCGAAGACCGTGCCGACCGGCGCGAGCGTGGGCGACTTCCTGGCCGCTGTACAGGATCCGCGACGCCGCGCCGACGCGCAGACCGTGTGTGCCCTCATGGCCGACCACCGGCCTGGCGCCGGTGATGTGGGGCGACTCCATCATCGGCTTCGGCGCCTACCGCTACCGGTACGCCTCCGGCAAGGAGGCCGACTGGCCGCCCGTGGCCCTGTCCCCGCGCAAGACCGGCCTGGCGATCTACCTGATGGCGGGCTTCGACGAGGACCTGCTGGCCCGCCTCGGCCGGCACCGCACCGGCCGCTCCTGCCTGTATGTCAGGCGCCTGGCCGACGTGGATCCCGACGTCCTGCGCGCCCTGGTCGCCGACGCCTTCCGCAAACTCCACGGAAAGACCCTGACCGCGGATTGATCCATCCTGGGAGCGTTCCCGTATTGCTCGCCGAGGTCCTACGACAAGGAAGGTCCAGGCGAACATGCATCTCTCCCGTAGTTCCGCCCGTCGCTGGCAGATCGCCGGCGTCGCCGCGGTCGCCGTGGCTCTGACGGGCGTCGGGCTCGGCGTGGCCTCGGCGGATGAGAACTCCGCACCCACGGTCAACTGTCCCGCCGTCGCGGGAGAACTGGGCGCCGTGCCCGCCCGGGCGCAGGCCGAGATCGAGCGCAACCTGGCGCTGCTCAACACGCAGATCGCCGAGGCGAACAAGCGCCTGGTCACGAGCAAGGGTGAGGGTGGCCCCAACTTCATCCAGAACGCGATCCTCGGCCCGCTGAAGGACAAGCGCGTCGCGACGATCAACCGGATGGCCACGGCGATCGGCCGCAGCGCCGCGAAACCCAACCTCAACGTCGACGCCCTCGCCGCGTGCGGCCTGAACCAGAACGGCGGCGGGGTGGCGGCTCCCGAGCCCACCAAGGTGCAGGCGGCGCCCGCGGACTCCCAGGCCGGCGGCGGCGCGGCCCCGACCGTGTCCTGCCCGGCGGTCGCCGGCGCGCTCGGCACGGTCCCGGCGCAGGCCCGGGCCGAGATCGAGCGCAACCTCGCGCTGCTCAACACCCAGATCGCCGAGGCGAACAAGCGCCTGGTGACCAGCCAGGGTGAGGGTGGCCCCAACTTCATCCAGAACGCGATCCTCGGCCCGCTGAAGGACAAGCGCGTCGCGGCGATCAACCGGATGGCCACGGCGATCGGCCGTACCGCCGCGAAGCCCAACCTCAACGTCGACGCCCTCGCCACGTGCGGCCTGAACCAGAACGGCGGCGGCGCGGCGGCTCCCGAGCCGACCGCCGTCCCGGCCGCCCCGGGCAACGGCGCCGGTGGCAATGCCGCCGGTGGAAACGGCGCCGCGCCGACCGTGAACTGCCCCCAGGTCAGCGGCCTGCCGTCGATCCCGGTGCAGGCCCGCGACGAGGTCGCCCGCAACCTCGAGCTGCTGAACACGCAGATCGCCGAGGCCAACAACCGCCTCGCGTCGACCATCGGCCAGGGCGGCCCGAACTTCATCCAGAACGCGATCCTCGGGCCGCTGGCGGACAAGCGCACCGCCACGCTCAACCGCATCGAGACGGCGATCGGCCGCAACGCCGCGAAGCCGGAGGGCCTGGAGCGTTTCGCTCCCTGCTCGCTGAACAACTGACCCACGCACCCACCGGGGCGCTGCCTGTCGGGCAGCGCCCCCGTTGCGTGTCCGGCGGGGAACCGGTTCTGGAAGGATCCACCCCGTGACGAAGAAACGGGCCATCGTGCTTCTGGCCGGCGTCCTGGCCACCGCACTGCTGGCCGGGGGAGTCGCGGCGTACCCGGTCCCGTACGTCGTGCTCGAGCCCGGGCCGACGGTGGACACCCTGGGCCAGGACGTGATCGCGGTGACCGGCGCGGACACCTCGGCGTCGGCCGGGCAGCTGCGGCTCACCACCGTGCAGGTCCGGACGGACATCACGCTCCCCGAGGCGCTCGGCGCCTGGCACGACGACGACCGCGCGCTGGTGCCGCGGACAGTCGTCTACCCGCCGGGTCTCAGCGACCGGCAGGTCGAGCAGAAGAACGCGGAATCCTTCAGCACGTCGCAGCGCAACGCGGAAGCGGTCGCCCGGCGCGAGGTCGGCCGTCCCTTCGAGGTGTCGTTCGGGGACGAGGACATCGGCGGGCCCAGTGCCGGACTGATGTTCACCCTCGGGCTCGTCGACAAGCTCACGCCGGCCGATCTCACCGGCGGCAAGATCATTGCGGGTACGGGCACCGTCGACGAGGCCGGCGCGGTCGGCGCGATCTCCGGCATCCCGCAGAAGCTGCTCGGCGCGAAGGCGGCCGGCGCGCAGATCTTCCTCGTGCCCGCGGCCAACTGCGCGGAAGCGGTCCGCAACGCGGTTCCCGGCCTGCCGACGGCCCGGGTGGCCACCGTGGACGAGGCCCTGGCGGCACTGAGGACCTTCGCCGCCGGGGGGACACCGCCGCCCTGCCCGGGCCCGGCCTGAGGCCGCCGCTCAGAGACTCAGGCCGCCGTCGACCTGCAGGACCTGGCCGGTCACGTAGCCGGCGCGCTCGGACACCAGGTACGCCACCGCCTCGGCCACCGCCGCGGTCGTACCGAACCGCCCGAGCCCGATCCGCGCGACCGACGCCGTCCGCGCGGCCTCGGACATCGCGGCCGTCATGTCGGTGTCGATGAAGCCGGGGGCCACCGCGTTGACCCGGATCCCGTACCCGGCGACCTCCTTGGCCAGCGACTTGGTGAGCCCGATGATGCCGGCCTTGGTGGCCGCGTACGCGGTCTGCCCCACGTTGCCCTGCACGCCGACCGTGGAGGACAGCGTCACGATGGCCCCCGCACGGCGGCTCAGCATGCCGCGCAGCACCGAACGGCAGGCGTGGTAGACCCCGGTCAGGTTGGTCTGCAGCACCGCGTCCCAGTCGCCGGGGCCCAGCAGGGCCAGGGGCTTGTCGCGGGTGATGCCGGCCGAGGTGACCAGGGCCGTGACCGGACCCAGCTCCCGCTCCGCCGCCGCCGCGAAGTCCCGTACCGCCTGGGCGTCGGTGACGTCGCAGGCGACGTGCAACGCCCGGGCGCCGGTCTCCGCGAGGAGTTTGATCGTCTCCTCGGCCGCGGCGTCCCGGGCCCGCGAGCAGAACGCCACGTCGTGGCCGTCCCCGGCGAGCCGGAGGGCCACCGCCTGCCCGATTCCGCGTGATCCTCCGGTGACGAGGGCGGTCCCGCTGCGCTGCATGCTCGTGATCCCTTCTGCCGTGCTCCCGCCGGGAGCCTCGCCGCCGCCGGTGGAGAAACACTCGAACGAGAGACGACCCGGACTTGTGCCTGCAGCATGTCGTTGACTTCGGCACGTTAATCCGACCACCCTGGAGCGGTGCAGACAGAGTCGGTCATGGAAGCCCTGTACGAACTCAACGTGGAACTCGCCCTGCTGGCCCTCCCGCTGTGGTTCGCCGCCGCGGTCGGCGCCGGCCGGCTGGCCCTGCGCCGCAGCGCCGGGACGATCCGCCGGCGCTCGCGGCTGGGGCTGATCCTGCTCGCCGCAGGACTGATCACGGTGGTGGCACGGGCGTACGCGGCGGCCGCCCTCAGCGCCCACGGCTGGTCGCTGGGCGCCGACTTCATCACGGTCGCCCTGCCGCCGCTGGTCCTGCCCGCCGTGGCCGTCGCGGCGCTGGTGACCCCGCGCTACTGGCGGATCGCCCGCTCCCCGGTCACCGCTGCGGACCTGCGCCGGGACGCGGCGTCGCCGGCGCTCGTGGTGCCGGTCCAGGCCACCGCGGCCGGCGCCCTGCTCAGTCTTGTGTGGACCCTGAGCCCGCCGGTCGAGCCGTACCTGCCCCGCGCGGCGGTCACCCTCGTCGTGCTCGGGCTCGTCACAGTGGTGCTCACCCTGTGGCGGCGCCGGCAGGCCCGGCAGATCGCGGCGCCCGGCTTCACCGGGATCCCGCTGCCGCGGCGGCTGCTGGAGGGCGCTGCCAAGGCCGGCGTCGTGCTGCTCGTGCTCGGCGTGTGGACCGCGCAGGCGTACGCGGCGAGCCGGCTGCCCGGCCGCATCGGCATGACGGCCCACGAGCACACCGCCGCCCAGGCGCTGAGCCCGCACGGCGTCCACGACGTGCCCGTGGACCGGCTCACCGGCCCGGCCGGCGAGCCGGCGCAACGGATCACGCTCACCGCGCGGCACCGGACGATGCGGCTGGCGTCCGGCGAGACCGTCGACGCGTACGCCTTCAACGACAGCATCCCCGGCCCCACCCTCCGGATCCGCGCCGGCAGCCTCGTGGAGGTGACCCTGGTCAACGTCGATGTCGCCGCCGGCGTCACCGTGCACTGGCACGGAGTGCACGTGGCCAACGCCGAGGACGGCGTGGCGGGGGTGACCCAGGACGCGGTCGCGCCCGGCCGCAGCCACGTCTATCGCCTCCGCACCGACCAGGTCGGCACGTTCTGGTACCACTCGCACCAGCAGTCGGCCACCCAGGTGTTCCGCGGACTGTTCGGCGCCCTCGTCATCGAGCCGCCGGCCGGGCCGCCCGCCGATGTGGTCGACACCGCGGTCGTCGCGCACGCCTGGGACGTCGGCGGCCGGGCGCGGACCGCGCTGGGCGACACGACCGGGGTGCGGCGCGAGCAGGTGCCCGCCGGGCGCACGGTCCGGATGCGGCTGGTCAACGCCGACAACTGCCCGCGCACCTTCGCGCTGACCGGGACGGCGTACCGGGTGGTGGCCATCGACGGCGTCGACGTGCACGGGCCCACCGACCTCACCGGCACGCAGGTACGGGTGGCCGGCGGCGGCCGGTACGACCTGGAGTACGTGCAGCCGGCCACCACCGTGCAGCTGTCGGTCACCGGGGACGCCAACGGCCTGCCGAGCCCGTTCGGCTTCAGCGAGGGCTGCGGCGAGGACAACCAGTACGGCGGCGCCCAGCAGGGTCGTGACCGGCGTACCGACCGGCAGGCACGCGACTCGCTGGCGGTGCTGACCGGGCCGGCGCCGGACGGAGCCCCGGTGCCGGTGAGCCCCGCGACCGGAGTGCTCGACCCGCTCGGTTACGGCACCCCGGCCCCGACGCCGTTCGGTGCCGGCAGCCGCTTCGACCGCGACTACGAGCTTCGGCTGGGCCTGAGCTTCGGCTTCTACGACGGGCACTTCACGGGCAAGTGGACCGTGAACAACGCGTCCTTCCCGGACGTGCCCGCGCAGGTGGTCAGCGAGGGCGACCTGGTGAAGCTGACGTTCGCCAACCGCAGCCTGGACGACCATCCGATGCACCCGCACGGGCACACGATGCTGGTGCTCAGCCGCAACGGCGTGGCCGCCTCCGGCAGCCCGTGGTGGACCGACACCCTCAACGTCGCCCCCGGCGAGGTGTACGAGGTGGCTCTGCGCGCCGACAACCCGGGCATCTGGATGGACCACTGCCACAACCTCGAACACACCCAGGTGGGAATGATGATGCACCTCGTCTACACCGGCGTGAGCAGCCCGTACGAGATGGGCCGCGGCACCCCTAACCAGCCGGAGTGAGCGCCGTGAGCCGGTCCCGGGCCAGGGCGGCGGTCCCGGCGTCGCCCCGGCCCGGCTTCCGGCGGAACGGCAGCAGCGCCGTCGTGACGCTGAACCCGTCCCGCACGGCCGGGTGCTGGCGGGCCAGTGTCGTCAGCCCGTCCCCGGGTCCGGCCTCCACCAGGTGGTACGAACCGCCGTCCAGCAGCGCCTCGAGCGCGGGCCAGAACAGCACCGGGGCGGCGGGCTGCCCGATCCAGAATCCGGGGTCCGTCGCGTCCCCGGCGGTCATCAGCCGCCCGAGGTAGGCGGAGTAGACCGGCAGGCGCGGCGGCCGGGGCCGCAGCGTGGTGTACAGATCGGCGCCGCGGGCCGCGACATCGCGCATGGCCGGGCTGTGGAACGGGCTCAGCGCAGGGACCGGCCGGCAGATCCAGCCGTCGTCGCGCAGCGCGGTGCGCGCCAGTGCCAGCCGGTCCGCCGGCCCCGACAGGACCACCTGCCGGGGCGCGTTCACCGCGCCCACCACCAGATCGCCGCCCAGGTACGGCGCGACGTCGTCCGGTCCCGCGGCCACGGCGAGCATCGAGCCCGGCGGTGCGTCCGCGAGGTGCCGGGCCCGTACGGCGATGACCCGGGCGATGTCCGCGACCTCGAACACGCCCGCCAGCGTCGCCGCCACGATCTCCCCGATGCTGTGGCCCAGCAGCGCGGCCGGGCGCACCCCCCAGCTGAGCACCAGCCGGCCGAGCGCGTAGTCGACGGCGAACAGCAGGGGGGTGGAGCGGGTGACGTGGTCGATCGGCCGGCCCTCCAGCCAGTCCGCCCGCAGCAGGTCTCCACGCCCGCCGAAGGCGGCCAGCACCTCCTCCACCGCCGCGGTGAACACCGGCTCCGTGCCGTACAGCCCGGCGGCCATCGCCGGGTACTGGGCTCCGGTGCCGGGGAACAGCAACGCGACCCGTCGTTCGTCCATCTCGGTCCTCGCCTTCTTCGATCCGCGTGCCGATCGTGGCGGCCACCGCTCGAGAAGGAGTCCAGCGGACTTCTAGGCGCCGCCGTGAGGCTGCGGTGGTCATCGCCCATCGCCAGCACAGGAGGCAGAGATGGCCAGCACCGCCGTGCCCCTGGCGGCCGTCGACCACGTCACGGTGCTCTCACCGAACGAGGTCGTGGCCGCCAAGACCGTCAGCGCCGGGGACCCGTACCTCGCCGGCCACTATCCGGGCCGTCCGGTCTATCCGGGCGTGTTCGTGCTCGAGACCGCGCGCCAGGCCCTCGACGTGCTGCTCAGCGCCGGCTCATCCGGGCCGCGGACAGCCACCCTGACCGGCGTCGTGTCGCTGCGTGTCTTCGCGCCGCTGTCGGCGGGCGACCGGCTGAGCGTCCACGTCACCTGCGCCGGCGCGGCGTCGGGGGAGACCGAGGCCACCGCCCGGTGCAGCCGCAACGGCACCGAGCGGGTCGCCGCGCTCACCGTCACTTTTCTGCCGACCACCGGAGGTGCCGCATGACCGGCCACGGCGACCTGCGCCGCATCCTGCCGCACCGGCACCCCATCCTGTTGGTGGACCGCATCCTCGAGGAGTCCGTCACCGCCCGCGGCGCGGAGAGCTGGCTGGTCGCGCTCAAGGCCGTCACCGGCTCCGAGCCCTGCTACGCCGACGTCGACGAGGACGCGCCGGACTCGGCGTACGCGTACCCGGCCGCGCTCGTGCTGGAGTCGTTCGTGCAGAGCGCCGCCGCGCTGTGGGCCCGGGCGGCCCGCGCGAACGGTCAGCCGCACGAGGGCACGCTGTTCTTCGCCGGTGCCCGCAACGTCAAGCTGCACTCGCCCGTCCACCCGGGGGACCGGCTGCTGCACCGGGTACGGCTCGACGACGCCGTCGGCGCGACCGCGTTCCTCAGCGGCACGACGAGCCTGGCGGACCGGTCGGGCGTACCGGTGCTCAGCGTCGGTTCGGTGGTCCTCGCCGTGCGCGCCGAACCGCAGGTCGAGGAGGCGCCGGAGCCCGCCACGGTCGCGGCCGCGGAGGAGGCGTGACCGCCGTCGGCGCCGCGGACCCGGGTGTCGCCGACGCCGCTGATCAGGTCCGCTCCGTCTGGTCGTTCTTCCGCGACCCGCGCTTCAGCACCCTGTTCGTGGTCGACCTGTGGGAACGCTTCAGCTTCTACGGCATGCAGGCGCTGCTGTTCCTGTACGCCGCGGCACCGGTGGCCGACGGCGGGCTCGGGCTCGGGGCGGGCACCGCGGGGGCGCTCTTCGGCCTCTACATGGCCTCGGTGTTCATCGCCGGCCTGCCGGGCGGCTGGGTGGGTGACCGCATCCTCGGCACCCGCCGCGCCCTGCTGTACGGCTGCTACTTCATCGCGGCCGGGCACTACGTCCTCGCCGTGCCCGCGCGCGGCACCTTCTACCTCGGCCTCCTCCTGATCGCGGTGGGCACCGGGCTGGTGAAGCCGAACCTGCCGGTCCTGTTCACCGTGCTGTACCCGCGCGCCACCAGCGCGCTGCGGGAGGCCGCGTTCGCGGTGTTCTACATGGGCGTGCAGGTCAGCGCCCTGCTGGCGCCACTGGTGACCGGCCTGCTCGGGGAACGGGTGAACTGGCACCTCGGCTTCGGCGCGGCCGCCGTGGGCATGACCATCGGCGTGCTGCGGCTGGTCGCGGGCCTGCGGCGGTTCGGGCCCGAAGGTCTCGAGCCACCGAACCCCGCCGGGCCCGCGACACGGCGGCGAGCCCTGCGGCGCACGGCGCTGATCGTCGCCGTCGCCGCCCTGGTGTACGGCGCCGACGCGGCGGCCGGCACGTTCGCGGTGGAGCACCTGCTCGCACCGCTGGGCCTGGTCGCCCTCACCGCGCCGTTCCTCTACTACCGGCACCTCATGCGCCGGCCGGAGTTCGGCGCGGGGGACCGGGCGCGGATCCGTGCGTACCGGTGGGTGCTGGTGCCGTCCTCGCTGTTCTGGTTGCTCTTCAGCCAGCTCGGGTCCTCGTTCGTGCTGTTCGCCCGGGAGCACACCGATCGTGGTGTCGGGTCGTGGCTGGTGCCGGCGAGCTGGTTCCAGTCGCTGCACCCGCTGTTCCTGCTGCTCGTCGCGCCCCTCTCGGCGTGGCTGTGGGTGCGGTTGGGCAGCCGCGCCGGCGCCCCGGTGAAGCTCGCGGCCGGCCTGCTCACCTCCGCGGCGGGCTTCGCCGTGGTCGCCGTGGCGGCCGTGCTCGCCGGCTCGGGGGTGGTGTCGCCGCTCTGGCTGGTTCTGGCGTTCCTGTGCCAGGCGTGCGGCGAGGTGACGTTCGGCCCGGTCGGGCTCAGCGTCACCGCCGAGATGGCACCGCGCGGGTACGAGAGCCGGCTGATCGGCCTCTACTACCTCGGCGCCGCCTGCGGTGCGGGGCTCGGCGGCCAGCTGAGCCGTCTCGTCGAGGTGCTGCCCGGCCCGGTGTACTTCGCCCTGTTCAGCGTCGCGGCGTTCGCCGTGGGCGCCGTGCTGGCCGGCCGGTCCGCGCGGGTCGACCGGCGGCTGCGGATCGGCCGCACGCGCGTCCATCCGTCCTCGATCGCCTCTTGAGCGCCCGTTGCCAGCATCACCTCAGCCGTTGTCGTCAGCCCTGACCACGAGCTCTCGGAAGGGACACCCCGTGGAGACCAGAACTCTGATCGTCGCCCGTCTCGACCCCAAGGACCGCGCCGCGGTGGCGGACATCTTCGCGGAGTCGGACGCCACCGAACTGCCGCACATGATCGGCGTGCACCGCCGGAGCCTCTTCTCCTTCCACGGCCTCTACTTCCACCTGGTCGAGGCCCGGGACAGCATCAACCCCAGCCTCTACCAGGCCCGCAGCCACCCGCTGTACCAGCGCATCAACACCCAGCTGGCGCAGTACATGACGCCGTACGACCCGGCGTGGGCGGAGCCGAAGGACTCGATGGCCGAGCAGTTCTACCGCTGGGAGGCCGCCGACGCCTCCGCGCGGTCCTGAAGGGAGTACCGATGTCCACCACGACCTTCCCCAAGGTGGCCGCGGCCGACGTGACGCCGAACCGCCGCCGCGGCGGGGACCTGCGCGTCATGCTCAGCCCGCTCACCGTGGGCGCCACCTCCGGCTTCATGGGATGCGGGCACCTGCAGCCCGGCGAGTACGTCAGCGAGCACTACCACCCGTACTCCGAGGAGTTCCTCTACGTGGTCCGCGGCACGGTGACCGTGCGGCTGGACGGCATGCCCGTGCAGGTCGGCCCCGACGAGGCGATCATGGTGCCGATCAACGTGCGGCACCGGATCGAGAACCACACCGGCGAGCCGGCCATGGTGGTCTTCCACCTGAGCCCGATGGCGCCGCGGCCCGACCTGGGCCACGTGGACTGCGAGGAGCTGCCCGGCCCGGGCGCCCTGCCCGAGGTGGGTGGTCCGGCGTGAGCGTGCGCCGCGTCGTCATGACCGGGATCGGCGTGGTCGCGCCCGGCGACCCGGGCCGGGAGTCGTTCTGGGACCTGGTCTCGCACGGCAAGACCGCCACCCGCACGATCTCGTTGTTCGACCCCAGCCCGTTCCGCAGCCGCATCGGCGCCGAGTGCGTCTTCGACCCCGAGCGCGCCGGGCTGTCCCACCAGGAGATCCGCCGTACCGACCGGGCCGGCCAGTTCGCGCTGGCGGCCACGCGCGAGGCGCTCGCCGACGCCGGGATCGAGCCGGCCGCCGGCGACCCGGGCCGCGTCGGCGTCAGCGTCGGCAACGGCGTCGGCAACGCCATCTCGATGGAACAGGAATACCGCGTCGTGTCCGACGACGGCGCCCGGTGGCTCGTCGACCCGGGGTACGCGATGCCACACCTCTACAAGTACGTGATGTCGAGCTCGCTGGCGACCGAGGTGGCCTGGGCCGCGGGCGCGGAGGGGCCGTCGACCGTCATCAGCACCGGCTGCTGCGCGGGCATCGACTCGGTGGGTTACGGCTACCACCTGGTGCAGGAGGGCTCGGCCGACGTGGTGCTGGCCGGGGCCGCCGACGCCCCGATCTACCCCATCACGGTGTCCTGTTTCGACACTCTGCGCGCCTCCTCCACCAGCAACGACGACCCGGAGACCGCATGCCGGCCGTTCGACCGCCGGCGCAACGGCCTGGTGCTGGGCGAGGGCTCGGCGATGTTCGTGCTGGAGGACTACGAGCACGCCGTCCGCCGCGGCGCCCGCATCTACTGCGAGATCGTCGGGTACGCGGCCCGCGCCAACGGCTTCCACATGACCGGTCTCCAGGAGGACGGCCGGGAGATGGGCGAGGCCATCGTCGCGGCCATGGCACAGGCCCGGCTCAACCCCGAGGACCTGGACTACGTCAACGCGCACGGCTCCGGCACCAAGCAGAACGACCGGCACGAGACAGCGGCGTACAAGCGCAGCCTCGGGGCGCACGCGTACGAGCTGCCGGTCAGCTCCATCAAGTCCATGGTGGGGCACTCGCTCGGGGCCATCGGCTCGATCGAGATCGCCGCGAGCGCGCTGGCGATCGACCGCAACCTGGTGCCGCCGACCGCGAACTACAGCGAGCCGGATCCGCAGTGCGACCTCGACTACGTGCCGGTCACCGCCCGGGAACTGCCCGTGGACACCGTGCTGAGCGTGGGCAGCGGGTTCGGCGGCTTCCAGAGCGCCATCGTGCTGTCCTCGTTGCGCGACACCGCCCGTGGCGCCGACCGCCGGAGGGCAGCCGCATGAGCCGGACCGTGCGACCGGTGGTGACGGGCCTGGGTGTCGTCGCCCCGACCGGCAACGACGTGGCCGAGCACTGGGAGGCCACCTGCGCCGGCAAGGGCTCGCTCGGGGTGATCTCCCGGTTCGACCCCTCCGGTTACCCCTCGCGGGTGGCCGGGGAGGTGAGCGGCTTCGACGCCGCCCGGCACGTGCCGAGCCGGCTGCTGCGCGAGACCGACCCGATGACGCACTACGCGTTCGTGGCGGCGGAGCAGGCGCTCGCCGACAGCGGCATCGACCTGGACGCCCTAGCGGACCTGGACACCGCGGTCATCACCGCGAACTCCTCCGGCGGCGTCGAGTTCGGGCAGCGCGAGCTGCAGAAGCTGTACGCCGAGGGCCCGCACGCGGTGGGCGCGTACATGTCCATCGCGTGGTTCTACGCCGCCACGACCGGACAGCTCTCCATCCGGCACGGCATGCGTGGCCCGTGCGGCGTGATGGTGGCCGAGCAGGCGGGTGGTCTCGACGTGCTGGCCCAGACCCGGCGGGTGCTCGCCGGCGGGACGAGGTTCGTGCTGGGCGGCGGCACCGACGCGTCGCTGTCGCCGTACGGCCTGGTGTGCCAGCTGTCCACCGGGCTGCTGGCCGACGGCGACCAGCCGGACCGGGCCTACCTGCCGTTCGACGCCGCGGCGCACGGGTACGTCCCCGGCGAGGGCGGCGGCATGTTCACCCTCGAGGACCTGACCGTTGCGCGGGTGCGCGGGGCCGCCCGCATCTACGGCGAGGTGGCCGGGTACGCCGCCACCACCGATCCCCGGCCGGGCAGCGACCGCGAACCCGGCCTGCGCCGGGCGATCCGGCTCGCCCTCGACGACGCCCGGGTGCGCGCCGACGAGGTGGACGTGGTCTTCGCCGACGGCGCCGGCATCGCGGCCGCCGACCGGCAGGAGGCCGAGGCGATCACCGCCGTCTTCGGCGCGCGGGGCGTGCCGGTGACCGTGCCCAAGACGATGACCGGCCGGCTCTACGCCGGCGGCGCCGCCCTCGACGTCGTCACGGCCCTGCTGACGATCCGCGACGGTGTGGTCCCGCCGACCGTCAACATCACCGACCCCGCCGGGTACGGCCGCGACCTCGACCTGGTCCGCGACCGGGCCCGGGAGCTGCCCGTGCGCACCGCCCTGGTGCTGGCGCGGGGATACGGCGGCTTCAACGCCGCAGCCGTCCTGACCGCTGTCCGCTGACCCATCCGCACCGAGCGACCCGAGGAGAACGACCGTGAGCGAGCTGACGATCGACCAGTTGAAGCAGATCATGCTCCTGTGCAGTGGCGTCGACGACGGCGTCGACCTGAGCGGCGACATCACCGACCAGCAGTTCCGCGAGCTCGGCTACGACTCGCTGGCCGTGCTCGAGATGGCCAGCCAGCTGCAGCGCGAGTACAAGCTCGAGATTCCCGACGAAGCCATCGAGGAGCTCAACAGCCCGGGCGACGTGCTCCGCTACGTCAACGGCAAGCTGGCGGTGGCCTGACGTGACCGTCACCGACAACGAGATCGTCATCGCCGCGCCGATGGATCTCGTCTGGGAGATGACCAACGACGTGGCGTCCTGGCCCGAGCTGTTCAGCGAGTACTCCGCCGCGGAGATCCTGGAGCGCGACGGCGACACCGTCCGGTTCCGGCTCACGTTGCACCCGGACGAGAACGGTCAGGTGTGGAGCTGGGTGTCCGAGCGGACGCCCGACCCGGTCACCCGGACCGTGCGGGCCCGGCGCATCGAGACCGGGCCGTTCGAATACATGAACCTGTTCTGGGAGTACGCCGAGGCCGACGGCGGCGTCCGGATGCGCTGGCGGCAGGAGTTCACGGTCCGCCCGGAACTGCCCTTCGGCGACGAGGCGATGGCCGACCGGCTCAACACCAACACCCGCCGGGAGATGGCCCGGATCAAGCAGCTCGTGGAGGCCGCGGCCCAGCAGCCGGCCGGCGCGCGCTGACAGGACGGGAACGGGACCGTGCCGGTGGGGGCGCGGTCCCGTTCCGTATGAGGGAAGGGAGAACGCGGACATGACCCTGCGAGTGCTCTTGCAGATCGAGATCCAGCCGGAGGCGACGGAGCGGTTCGAGCGGCTGTGGCACGACCACGCGGCCCACGTCGCCACGCTGGCCGACAATCACGGGCAGACACTGCTGCGCCGCACCGACCGGGACGACGCGTACGTGGTGCTCACCGACTGGACCGACGAGCCGGCCTTCCGCGCGTTCGAGCGCAGCGAGCGGCAGCAAGCGTACCTGAAGGAGCTGTGGGCGATCCGGGCCGGCGGCAGCATGACCCTGCTGGACGTCGTGACCGACCTGGTGCCCGCCGCCGGTTGAGGCACCCGCGAAGCGGCGCCGGAACGCAGAGCGTTCCGGCGCCGTCGTGTGCGCGGGCTCAGTTCAGGACCGCAGCCGACAGGTGCGAGACGCAGCGCATGCGGTGCGCGGCCACGTGCGACTCCAGGTCCGGCGTCGTCCGGGCCCGGCTCAGGTACGGCGCCAGCCACGCATCCGTCGCCACGGACAGCGGCTGCCCGCCCAGGAACCGCAGCACGTCCTGATCGTCGTGGCTGTCGTGCTGCACCACCCGGACCACGTCGTCGTCGCGCACCAGCAGGAAGGTGGCGATGACCGGGCTTTCCGCGGCGGCCGGCCGGCGCAGCACGGCCTCGGTACGGCGGTACGCCGCCGCGACGGCCGCACCGCTGCCCGGGCGTACCCGGTAGTGCAGTGCCACCAGCCCGGCCGCCGGCCGGTTGTCGCGCTGCTGCAGCCCCAGCACGGTCATCGCGCTCCGGTCGAAGTGCGCGGCGAAGCCCTCCGGCGTCTCGGTGTCGCGCGGTTCGGTGAGGTACGGCATGATCTCCCGCTCCGCGGCGTGCACCCCCTCCTGCACCGACATGTGCCGGCGGATGTCCGCGGTGGTGCCGCCGTCGTGCTGGATCACCCGCACCATCGTGTCGTCCCGGATGAACAGTCCGGTGCAGGTCAGGTAGCCGAGCTCCGCGCCGTCGGTGTCGCGCAGCACGGGCGAGTCCACGCGCTGGAAATTCTCCGGCGAGAAGACCCGGGCGATGCGGTCCTCGTGGCCGGGCTTGACCTTGTAGCTGATGCCGGCGAACGGCATGGTGCCTCCCTCAGTTGGCCGCGATCACGGCGATCGCGTTGACGAGCAGCAGGGCGGTGGCCAGGGCGGTGCGCAGCAGGTGCCAGGCCCGCCACTGCGGCCGCGGGTCCACCCACCCCGGCGGGGTCGCGCCGTCGAAGCCCCGCAGCGAACGGTTGATCGGCACGTTGCCCAGGTGCGACACCGCCTGCACCCCGATGACCAGCAGCACCCCGGCGGCGAAGAGCACCTTGGCGGCGGGCTCGTCGGCGACGATCGCCAGCAGGATGCCGGTCACCGTGGTCACGTTCGTGATGATCGGCATCGCCGGGTGATAGCCGCGGCCCAGCAGCCGGTGGGTCTGCACGTACTGCGGCGGCGGCAGGGTGGCCAGCGCCGGCGCGACGCTGACCGCCACCGCGAAGAACACTCCGAGCGTGATGCCGCTGCCCAGCAGCACCACGACACACAACAAGCCGGTCATGCCGGTTCCCCCTCCTCGGGTCGGTGCCGCCGCCGGCGATGCTCCCGCGCGCGCCTGGAACGGCGATGGAGCCCGGCTCGAGCCGCACGCCGGCCGCTTCCAGCCACCTTCGAGGGCCGTTCGACCCGGCGCCCGGACAGTGGGCGCCGGACCGAATGAAGAGGGAGGCACCCGTGGTACGCGTCCTGTTGCCACTCGCGCTGCTGTTCAGCGGCTTCGCCGCCGGCGGCCTGATGATCTCGTCACTGGGCGGGGCGCCACTGCTGCTGGCGCTGCCCACCGACCGATACGTGCCCGTGCACCAGTTCCTGGTGACGCGCTTCGACCCGTTCATGCCGATCAGCATGTCGGCGGCGCTGGTCTTCGACCTGGCGCTGACCCTGACCGGGCCGTCCGGCGGTTTCCGGCTGCTGACCGGACTGGCGGCGGTGCTGCTGGTGTGCGCCATGGCGGTCTCGCTGACCAAGAACGTGCCGATCAACCGCTGGATCTCCACGCTCGACCCGGAGCGGCTGCCGGCCGACTGGGACCGGCTCGACCCGCGGGTGCGCTGGCGCAACTGGAACCTGGTGCGCACGGTCCTCGCGGTCTGCGCCCTCGTCGTCAACGTCTGCGCCGTCGCCGCCGTGCTCTGACCGCGGCCGGTCGCTTCTCAAGGAGGAAACCCATGCAGGACGAGGACATGATCGGTGTGGTCGGTCCGGCGATGGCCGCGGTGCTCCCGCCGCACCTGAGGCTGCTGCTGCTCACCGACGGCAAGCGGATCTCGCAGGTGGTGCACGTGCTCGCCGAGCTCGGCGTCGCCGACCACCTGGCGGACGGCCCGCGGACCGTGGCCGACCTGGCCAAGGCCACCGACACCCATCCGGACGCGCTCGCCCGGGTGCTGCGGGTCGCGGCCGGCTTCGGCGTGTTCGCCGAGCAGGAGGACGGCCGGTACGCGCTCACCCCGGTCGCCGAGGCGCTGCGCTCGGACACCCCGGACAGTCAGCGGGACCTGGTGCTGTTCAACGGCGACGAGATGCTGTGGCGCTCGTACGGCGAACTGATGCACACCGTGCGCACCGGCCGCCCGGCGTTCGACAAGGTGTACGGGCGTACCTTCTTCGAGCATCTCGAGGCGGAGCCCGCGGCCGGCCGCCTCTTCGACCGCGCGATGACCCAGATGAGCCGGGCCACCGCGACGCTGTTCGTCGGCCAGTACGACTTCTCCCGGTACGCCTCCGTCGTGGACGTGGGCGGCGGCAACGGCCTGTTCCTCACCGAGATCCTCACCGCCCATCCGGAGGTCCGCGGCCTGCTCGTGGATCAGCCCGGCGTGGTCGCGGGCGCGGTGGAACGCTTCGCCGAGGCGGGTGTCGCCGACCGGGCCGAGGCCGTCGCCGGGGACTTCTTCGCCGAGCTGCCCGCCGGGCGCGACGCGTACCTGCTCAAGGCCGTCCTGCACGACTGGGACGACGATTCCGCGGTGCGGATCCTGCGCCGCGTGCGTGACGCCCTGACCGCGCCCGGCGCGCGCCTGCTCATCTGCGAGTTCCTGGTCGCGCCCAGCAACCGGTGGGACCGCGGCAAGCTGCTCGACCTCGACATGCTGCTGCGCTTCGGCGGCCGCGAGCGCGACCTCAGCCAGTGGCGCGTGCTGCTGGCCGAGGCCGGGCTGACCCTGCTGAACGACCCGGTGCCCGGGCGATGGGCGGTGCTGGAGTGCGCCCCCGCCTGAGCCCGGCCGTGACCGTACCGACCCGACGATCCACCGACCGAAGGAGTACCCCCGTGCAACTCGACCTCGCCGGCAAGAACGTCCTCGTGACCGGAGGCTCCCGCGGCATCGGCCGCGGGATCGTGCTCGCGCTCGCCCGGGCCGGCGCCACCGTGGTGACCTGCTACCGATCGAGCGGCGAAGCCGTGGACAGCCTGGAACGCGAGCTCAAGAACATCGGCGGCGACCACCGCCTCGTGCAGGCCGACGTGAGCGTGCCCGCCGACGTGGAGCAGCTCATCGACGTGGCCCGCACCCACCTGGGCCGGATCGACGTCCTCGTCAACAACGCCGGCGTGATCAGCCACGTGCCGTTCGCCGAGCTGCCCCTCGAGGAGTGGCAGCGCACGCTCGACAACAACCTCACCGGCTCGTTCCTGGTCATCCAGAAGGCGCTGCCGCTGCTGCCGGAGGGCGCGTCGGTGATCACCGTCGGCTCCCGCGCGGCGGTGGCCGGTATCCCGCTGCGGGCGCACTACACGGCCAGCAAGGCGGGCCTCATCGGGCTCACCCGCTCGCTCGCCAAGGAACTCGGCCGGCGCGGTATCCGGGTCAACCTGGTCGCGCCGGGCGTCATCGACACCGACGAGGAGGGCAAGCTCTCCGACGAGGAACGCGCCGCGTACGCCGAGAAGTACCAGCACATGATGGCGCTGACCCGGTTCGGCACCCCGGCCGAGATCGCCGGCGCGGTGCTGTTCCTCGCCAGCTCGCTGTCGGCGTACATCACCGGCGAGACCATCCACGTCGACGGGGGTATGTGACATGGCCGGGTTCCGAGTGCTGCTCAAGGTCGACGTGGTCCCCGGCAAGGAGGCCGACTTCGAACGCGAGTGGCTGGCCGGGCGCGACGTCATCGCCGGGCACCCGGCGAACCGGGGCCATTGGCTGTGCCGCTCCGAGAGCGAGGGCACCACGTACTACGTGACCAGCGACTGGACCGACGAGGCGCAGTTCCGCGAGTTCGAGCGCAGCGAGGCGCACCTGGCGCACCGGTCCAAGCTGCACCCGTACCGGGTGGGCGGCTCGATGGCGACGATGTCGGTGCTGGCCGGGGAGGCGAAGACCGGGGCGGCGCAGGCGGTCACCCCGTGACCGCCGCGGTGGGCCCGCAGCCGGCGACGACCGAGCCGCCCGCGGCGGGTCCGCAGCGGGCCCGGGTGATGCTGTACTGCCGGGCCGGCGGTGCCGACCGCGACCGGGTCGTCGAGGCGTACCACGAGATCAGCCGCAGCCTGGCCGGCACGCCCGGCATGCTGGGCAACGAGCTGCTGCGCGATGTGCTCGACCCGGAGTCGTTCGTGGTGCTCAGCGAGTGGGAGAGCCTGGAGGCGTTCCGCAGCTGGGAGTCGGGCTCGCAGCACCGGGGGACCACC
Organism: Actinoplanes sp. NPDC049316; assembly: GCF_040677315.1. Classification (NCBI taxonomy): domain Bacteria; kingdom Bacillati; phylum Actinomycetota; class Actinomycetes; order Micromonosporales; family Micromonosporaceae; genus Actinoplanes; species Actinoplanes sp. NPDC049316. The sequence goes on from NZ_JBFAQM010000001.1 coordinate 499,023, forward strand.
TCGCCCCTGCGGCCCTTCCAGGACCACTCCCGTGGCCGCCCGTTCGGGCTGTACGGGGTGGACGCCGCGTACTGACGGGCTGTTCACCGAACGGGTCCCGGCCGGTGGCCGGGACCCGTTCGTGTGCACGCGGGAGAGGGGCCCGGCACCCGCCGGGCCCCTCTCCCGCCCGTGGTGTCTCAGGGCAGGTGCACGACCTGGCCGGCGAAGACCAGCCCGGCGCCGAAGCCGAGCAGCAGTGCGGTGTCGCCGCTGCCGGCCTGGCCGGTGCTCAGCAGCTGTTCCATCGCGAGCGGGATGGAGGCCGCGGAGGTGTTGCCGTTGGCGATGATGTCGCGGGCCACCGCGGTGTCCTCGCGGAAGCCGAGCTCGCTCACCAGGTGCTCGGTGATGAGCAGGTTGGCCTGGTGCGGGATGAACGCGTCGACGTCGCCGAGCTCCAGGCCGGCCCGGGACACGATCTCGCGGGCGGCGGGCACCAGCTCGCCGGTGGCCCACCGGTACACCTTCCAGCCGGACATCGTGATGGCCGGCCACACGCCCGGCTCGTCGAGCAGCTTCGGGGTCCAGCCACGACTCATCTTGAGCGCCGAGTTGCGGGAGCCGTCCGCGCGCCACACCACCGGCCCGATGCCGGGCTGCTCGGACGGGCCGACCACGACCGCGCCGGCGCCGTCGGCGAACAGGAACGCGGTGTCGCGGTCGCTGTGGTCGAGGATGTCGGTCATCCGTTCGGCGCCGATGACGAGGGTGTAGTCGGTCTGCCCGAGCCGGACCATGTCGGAGGCCAGGGCGAGGGCGTGACAGAAGCCGGCGCAGGCGGCGGAGACGTCGAAGGCGGTGGCGGCCCGGGCGCCGAGCCGGTGCGCCACCTCGACGGCCAGGGCCGGCATCTGCTCGAGGTGGGTGATCGTCGCGACGACGACGCACCCGATCTGCGAGGCGTCGATGCCGGCCTCGGCGAGGGCCTTCTGCGCGGCCGCGGTGGCCATCACCGGCAGGCTCTCGTCGGGGCCGGCGTAGCGGCGGGTACGGATGCCCGAGCGCGAGGCGATCCACTCGGGATCGAGCCCGGTGCCGGCGGCGATGTGCTCGTTGCCGACCACGCGTTCCGGGCGGTAGGTGCCGACGGCCAGGATGCGGCTGCCCCGGGGCTCGTCGAGGGTGCGGATGGCGGATGTCATCGGACCGGTTCTCCTTACGGTCGTGCGGGCGGGAAGCACGACCGGGCGCGGCCCGTGCGGACCGTGCCCGGCGTGCTTGGGGGAGCGGTTCAGTTCTCGGAGCCGGCCGGCACGGGTGCCTTGGCGCCGACCGCCGCGGTGCGGGGCCGCCGGGCGGCGGGCCGGGCCGGGCGGGCCTGCTGCTCGGCCGCGTTGCGCCGGCGGCCGTAGCGGGTGAAACCCCACGGCTTGTACGTCGACAGCACGGTCATGAAGATCAGCAGCAGCACGGCGCTGCCGGCGCAGATCGCGAGCGGGATGCCGACGGCGCGGACCTCGGCCACCGGCGCGCCGGCCTGGGTGAGTTCGTACGCCCGCAGGATCAGCTGGTGGATCACGCCGAAGCCGAAGCACATCAGCAGGATCGTGGCGACGAACTTGGTGGCGACCCAGTGCCGGCGCATGAGGTGCCACTTGGTGCCGACGCCGCCGATGACCCCGGTGAGCAGCGCGAAGAGGCTGGTCATCCCGAGGAAGATCTGGTCGAGCAGGTTCATCATGTCGTACACCGAGTACTGCGTGCGCGGGTCGTCGGTGATGCAGGCGGTGACGGCCATCGCGAGCATGCCCAGGATCAGGCCGAGCCAGCCGACCGAGATGATGATGTGGCCGACCAGCATGACCTTGCGCAGCTGCTGGCTGACCTGGCGCGCGTCGGCACGCCGCCCGCGGAACCAGACGTTGGCCGAGGGCGCGAACATCAGCCCCACGCCCGCCACGGACGCGACCGCGCCGAGCACGCCGAGCGCCACCTGCGCCGCCCCGTCGATCGGCCGGCCGGCGATGCCGAACAGGCCCAGCGTGGTGAACATCAGCCCGAGCAGGCCGAAGATCGTCAGGATCACGCGGCCCCACTGCCGGCCCTTGCGCATCATCTCGTTGAAGAACGCGAACATCGCGATGAACGCGATGGTCAGGACCAGGTCCGTGGTGGCGCCCAGCCCGCCGCCGTCGCCGTACGCGCTCCTCAGTTCGAGGATGTTGCTGAGCAGGGCCGCCACGGTACCCACGTAGACCGCCCAGTACGCCAGCGTGATCGACCGTGGTGGCGACACCGCTGCGCTGTCCTTCGTCTGGCTCACGAGCCCTCCCGATTCCGGCTTGCGTGCTGCCGGATCGGGGCGGCGTGCCCCGGCGCGAACCCGGCCCGGCCAGGCTCGGTCAGGCGTCTCGAGACTCGCTCAAGGGAGGTTGGAGCACGGGCGGCTCCGCCCGGGCCTCAGGCCGGGTGCTCGGCGTCGGCCAGGGCGTCGGTGAAGCGGGTGAGCAGCCGGGCGAACTCGGCCCGGTCGGCGGGATCCCAGTCCCGCAGCAGGTGCCCGTAGAGGGCCTGCCGGTTGCGGTGGGCGTTCTGGACGACGTCGCGGCCGGACGCGGTCAGTTCCAGGCAGATCCGCCGGCCGTCCTGCTGCGAGGCGGTCCGCCGGATGAAGCCGCTGGCGATCGTGGCGGACACGAGCCGCGACGCCCGTGACGGGTCGATGCCCAGCCGCTCGGCGATCTGACCGACCGTGACGCCGTCCGCCTGCGCCGCCGCGCCCTCGTCGATCGCGTCCACGACCGCCATCTGCTGCAGGTCCAGGTCGTGCGGCAGGTTCTCGACGGCGTGCTTGCCGAGGGCCCGGCGCGACTGGCGGCGGCGGATCCGGATCATGGCCCGCTCGATGTCGGCCAGGACCGGGTCGCCGGGTCCGGCGCCGGTGGCCGGTTGCGACGCGCTCGTCTCCAGCATGCGCGCATTCTATGCGGCCACCGGGCGCACGGCCCGCTTCCCCCGCCGCTCCAGCAGATATATGCTCCACGCAACAACCTGCTGTTGTCACTTAACTGCGAGGGGCAGTCATGACCGAGTTGCGTTCGTCCGGCACCAGCACCACCGTTCCCGCGTCCCGCCGGCGGCGGGCCCGCCTGTTCGCCGTCGCCGGGGCGGTCCTGGCCGCCCTGCTGATCTGGATCATCGCCGTGCCGGTGGCCGGCGTCGATCTGCAGGCCACCACCGGCCCGGGCAGCACCGAGCTCGAGCCGGTGCCGGTGGTCGCCGTCATCGCCATGAGCCTGCTGGCGCCGCTCGCCGGCTGGGGCCTGCTGGCGCTGCTCGAGCGATTCTCGGCTCGCGGGCGGACCATCTGGACGGTCATCGCCTGTGTCGTCCTGCTCGTCTCGTACGGTGGCCCGCTGCTCGGCGCCGGCATCCCGGGCAGCTCGCGGCTGACGCTCGCGCTCATGCACACCGCCGTCGGGCTCATCGTCATCCCCGCGTTCGCGCGGTCCTCCCACCGGCGCTGACCGGCGGCGTCCCGCACGCCACGACCTCGTCCACCGAGTACGGCGGCCGACCCGCTCGGTCGCCGTTCCGCTGCCAGGGGGCCGCCGGGTCCAGCCGCCCTCAAGCTGCTCTCCAGCACGGTCCCGCAGGCTCGGCGCCGACACGCAACGACGATGTGCCGAGACGAGGGAGTGACACATGTGCGGAATCACCGGCTGGGTGGACTTCGGCGGTGCCCTCGACCGCGATCCCCGGCACGCGGTGGCGATGACCGGGCAGCTGGCCTGCCGGGGCCCGGACGACAGCGGGGTGTGGCGCGACGAGCGGGCCGCGCTGGGCCACACCCGGATGGCCGTCATCGACCTCACCGGCGGCCGCCAGCCGATGACTGCGCAGGAGGACGGCCGCGACGTCGCGGTGCTCACCTACTGCGGCGAGGTCTACAACTTCCAGGAGCTGCGCGCCGAGCTCGAGGGGCGCGGGCACCGGTTCCGTACGCGCAGCGACACCGAGGTGGTGCTGCGGGCGTACCTGGAATGGGGTGAGGACTGCCCGCGGCGGCTGCACGGCATGTTCGCCTTCGCCGTGTGGGAGCCGGCCCGCCACCGCCTCTTCCTGGCCCGCGACCGGCTCGGGATCAAGCCGCTGCACGTCGCGGTCCTCGGCGACGCGGTGCTGTTCGGCTCCGAGCACAAGGCGCTGCTGGCACACCCCGCGGTGCGGCCGGTCGTGGACGCCGACGGGCTGCGGGAGGTCTTCTCCGAGGCGCGTACGCCCGGCGCCGGCGTCTTCCGCGACATCCGCGAGCTGCGCCCGGGGCACACGATGACCGTCGAGCCGGGCCGGGTGACGCGCCGGCGCTACTGGACGCTGGAGGCCCGCGGGCACGAGGAGGACCTCGCGGCCACCACCGAGACCGTCGCCGGCATGCTGCGGGAGATCGTCGAGCGCGAGATGGTCGCCGACGTGCCGCTGGCCGTGCTGCTCTCCGGCGGGCTCGACTCGAGCACGCTGACCGCCCTGGCGGCCGCCGTACGCCGGGACCGGGGCGGCCCGCCGGTGCGGTCGATCACCGCGAGCTACACCGGCTACAGCGAGAACTTCCGGCCGGACCTGGTCCGCAGCGCGCCCGACGCCCCCTACGCCAGGGCCGTCGCCGCGTACGCCGGCACCGACCACCTCGAGCTCAGTCTCAGCCCGCAGGACCTGATGGACGCCGGCTCCCGGCTGGCCTGCCTGGTCGCCCAGGACGTGCCGACCCCGTTCGGCGACATGGACACCTCCACCTACCTGACCTTCCGGGCGGTACGGGAGCACGCGAAAGTCGCGCTGACCGGGGAGGTGGCCGACGAGATCTTCGGCGGCTACAGCTGGATCCACGTCACCGACATCGCCGAGCAGCCCATGTTCCCGTGGGTGTCCTTCGAGGCCTGGCATCCCGGCACCCGGGCGGGCCTGGGCCGGGGACTGATCGACCGCGGTCTCATGGCGAAGCTGGACATGGAGTCGTACTACGCCGACGGCTACCGTACGGCGCTCGCCGAGGTGCCGCGGCTCGACGGTGAGCCGGCGGCCGAGCGGCGCATGCGCGAGATCTGCCACCTGCAGCTCACCCGCTGGATGCCGATGCTGCTGGACCGCAACGACCGGCTCAGCATGGCCTCCGGCCTCGAGGTCCGCGTGCCGTTCTGCGACCACCGGCTCGTGCAGTACCTCTTCGACGTCCCGTGGGCGATGAAGACCTTCGACTCGCGGGAGAAGAGCCTGCTGCGCGCGGCCGCCGGTGCGCTGCTGCCGGAAGAGGTCCTGCAGCGGCCGAAGGCGCCGTTCCCGGTCAGCCAGGACCCCGCGTACACGACGGCGCTGCACGAGGCGGTCCTGGCCGTCGCGACGGACCCGTCGAGCCCGGCGTCGGCCTTCGTGGACGAGCGGGCCGCCCGCGCCATGGCCGAGGAGACCGAGGACGGCGTCCAGGACTGGCTCTTCCGCATGAACTTCGAAATGGTCCTCCAGCTCAACTCCTGGCTGGACCGCTACCACATCGAGCTCGCGCTCTGACCCGGGCCGTCCGCAGTGGACCGGCCACCGACCCCCGAAGGGAACCCGATGATCGAGCAGGACGAGCGGCTGCGCAACCTCACGGCGCTCATCGACAACACTCCGCACGACGACCTCGAGGCCGCCGTCGGCCGGCTGCCCGGCGGGGCGGACGAGGCGCTGGATCTGATCTTCACGCTGCTGGCCTCGGAGTTCAATCCGCAGAAGGCCAAGGGCAAGCGGGGTGTGTTCCAGTTCGAGATCACCGACGGCACCGGCGTACGCGAGCACTACGTGCACGTCGAGAACGACACGTGCACGACCGGCCGCGGCAAGGCCGAGAAGCCGGACATCACCCTCGGCGTCAAGCTCGCGGACATGCTGCTGATGGGCATGGGCAAGCTCCCGGGTGCCAAGGCGTTCATGACCGGCAAGCTCAAGATCCGGGGCAATCCGTTGTTCGGCACCAAGCTCGGTGACTGGTTCGACCACCCGCCGGCCTGACGGGTGTCGCACGAGGCCGGGGCGCGCGTCGACGCGCCCCGGCCTTTTCATGCAGTGAAAAAGTCTGCCCGCAGCAACCACATGCCCAAGGAACATAGTTTCCGCAAGAAGGTATATGCTCAACGCACAGTTCCGGCCTGTCGCGTCAAGGAGCCGCCGTGACCAGACCCTCGCACGAGCCCAGCACCGCGCCGACCGGCCCGCTCGGCCACGATCTGCGTTTCGTCCTGGCCGCACTGATGCTCAACACGTTCATGTCCATGCTGGACCAGTCGATCGTGGCGACCGCGGGGCCCACGGTCGTCGGCGAGCTCGGCGGCCTGGATCACTACGCGTGGGTCTTCACCGGCTACATGCTCGCCTTCAGCGTCACCATGCCGATCTACGGCAAGCTCGGTGACCTGTTCGGCCGCAAGCCGGTGCACCTGCTCGCCATCACGATCTTCCTCACCGGCTCGGTCGCCGCCGGCCTGGCCCAGTCGATGGGGCAGCTGATCGCCTTCCGGGTGCTCCAGGGACTGGGCGGCGGCGGTCTCGTGGTGCTCGGCATGGGCAGCCTCGGTGATCTCCTGGAGCCCCGGCAGCGCGCCAAGTACCAGGGCTATTTCGCCGTCGTCTTCACCCTCGCCAACCTCTGCGGGCCGCTGGCCGGCGGGCTGATCACCGACCAGCTCGGCTGGCGCTGGGTGTTCTTCGTCAACGTCCCCATCGGCCTGGCGACCATGGCGCTGCTGATGCGCTTCCTGCACCCCGGGCGGGCGCCGGAGCGGCGCCCCCGCATCGACTACGCCGGCGCCCTCACCCTCGCCGCCGCGATCGTCGGTGCCCTGCTCGTCAGCACCTGGGGTGGCAACGACTACGCCTGGACGTCGCCCACGATCGTCTCGCTGACCGCCGCGACGGTGGCGCTCCTGCTGGCCTGGCTGTGGATCGAGCGGACCGCCGCCGAGCCGCTGATCCCGCTGCGGCTGTTCGGCGACCGCACCTTCAGCATCATGACGGTGATCGCCTTCGCCGGCAGCTTCGCGTTCTTCGGCTGCATCAACTTCGTGCCGCTGTTCCTGCAGCTGGTCAGCGGGGCCAGCCCGACCGCGACCGGTCTGCTCTACCTGCCGGCGATGGTGTGCGTCGCCGTCGCCTCGGTGGTGTCCGGCCGGCTCATCGCGCGCAGCGGGCACTACAAGTGGGTGGTGGTGGCCAGCATGGGCATCGCCGCGGCCGGCACGATCCTGCTGTCCACCGTCGGTGGCTCCACCCCGGGCCTGCTGGTGGCCGGATTCCTGGCGGTGGTCGGTCTCGGCATCGGCCTCTCCCAGCAGGTGACCACGCTGGCCGCGCAGAACGCGGCGCCGCCGCAGGACATGGGCGTCGCCACGTCCACCGTCGGGTTCCTGCGCAACCTCGGTTTCTCCTTCGGGGTGGCGGTGTTCGGCGCCGTGCTCAACGCGCGGCTCGCCGCCGAGCTGCCGGCGGCCCTCGGCGCCGACCGCGAGAACCTCACCCCGGAGACGGTGTCCGCGCTGCCCCCGGCCGTGCGCGGCGCCGTCGCCGAGGCGTACGGATCGAGCCTGGCGACCGTCTTCCGGTGGGCGGTGCCGGTGCTGCTCGTCGGCTTCGTCCTGGCGCTGTGGCTGCAGGACGTGCAGCTGCGCCGGCGCGGACCCGGCGGACCGGGCGGCCCCGGCGGACCCCGTTCGCAGGCGGGCGCGGCCGGTGCGGGCGGCGCGGCGGCCGCCGGTCCCGCGCCCGCCACCACGGGCTGACCGGCCCCGCAGTCCTTACCGAGCAGGAACGAGCTCCCGCGTCCCCCGTGCGGGGGCTCGTTCCGCTTCCAGATCACCTCCAGCCGGCTTCGAGCGACGGCCCGCACCATGACCGGGATGAGATCGGGGTCGGCCTGACCGGCGCAGCGACGGACCACCCGTCCGACGACCCCGCGACCACGGGCATCGCTGCGAAAGGTTGGCCGATGACAGACACCCTGATCGGAACCGCCGAGACCGCACCGGACTGGATCACCTGCACCCGCTGCCGGAACCTGGTCTACGGCAAGCGGTGGGCCCGGGAGCTCTGCGTGTGCCCGGACTGCGGTGCGCACGCGCGGATCGACGCCGGCACCCGGCTCCGCCAACTGCTCGACCCGGGCGAGCACACCGTGCTGCCGGGAGCCGGATCCCCGGGGGATCCGCTGGCGTTCCACGACCGCAAGCCGTACCCGCGGCGCCTGGCCGAGGCCCGCGAGCGCACCGGGATGGACGAGGCGGTCCGCAGCGTCCAGGGCAGCATCGACGGACACCCCGTCGTCGTCTCGGTCATGGACTTCCGGTTCCTCGGCGGCAGTCTCGGCGCCGAGGTCGGCGAGCGCATCACCCGCGCGGCCGAGACGGCGCTGCGCGAGCGGGTGCCGCTGATCCTGGTGACCGCCTCCGGCGGCGCCCGGATGCAGGAGGGTGCCCTGTCGCTCATGCAGATGGCCAAGACCAGTCAGGCCCTCGCCCAGCTCGACGAGGCCGGGATCCTCACGGTGACGGTCGTGACCGACCCCACCTACGGCGGCGTCGCGGCCTCCTTCGCGAGCCTCACCGACGTGGTCCTGGCCGAGCCCGGCGCGCGGCTCGGCTTCGCCGGTCCCCGGGTCGTGGAGCAGACGATCCGGCGGTCGCTGCCGGCCGGCTTCCAGACCGCCGAGTTCCTGCTCGAGCGGGGCCTCATCGACCAGGTCGTGCCGCGCGACCGGCTCCGGGCGACGCTGAGCCGGCTGATCGCCGCGACCCGGCACACACCGCCGCGATCCGGCAGCGCAGAGGCGACCGGACTGGTCACCGACCCGCAGCGGCTGGACGAGACGGAGCCCTGGGAGGTCGTGCAGCGTTCCCGCCATCTCGACCGCCCGACGGTACGGGACTACATCAGCCATCTCTGCGACGGCTTCGTGGAGCTGCACGGCGACCGCAGCGGCACGGAGTGCCCCGCGATCATCGGTGGCCCGGCGCTGATGTCCGGCCGCCCGGTGATGGTGATCGGGCACCACAAGGGACACACCACCCGCGAGCTGGTCCAGCACAACTTCGGGATGCCGGCGCCGGCCGGGTACCGCAAGTCGGCCCGGCTGCTGCGGCTCGCCGAGAAGCTGGGCCTCCCCGTCGTGACGCTCATCGACACCCCCGGCGCCCACCCCGGACCGGAGGCGGAGGAGCAGGGCCAGGCCATCGCGATCGCCGAGAACATCCGGCTCATGTCCCGCCTGCGCGTGCCGGTGATCGCCGTCGTGACCGGCGAGGGCGGCAGCGGCGGCGCGCTCGCCCTCGGGGTGGCGGACCGGGTCTACATGTTCGCCTCGGCGACGTACTCGGTGATCAGCCCGGAGGGCTGCGCGGCGATCCTCTGGCAGACCCCGTCGGCCGCTCCGGCGGCGGCCGCCGCGCTCCGGCTCACCGCACCCGCGCTGCTGCGGCTCGGCATCGTCGACGGGGTCGTGCCGGAGCCGGCGGGGGGTGCCCACACCGACCACCTGATGGCGGCCGCGGCCCTGCGCCGGGCACTGCTCGGCACGCTGGACGAGCTGACCGCCGTGCCCGCGCCGGAGCTCGTGCAGCGCCGGTGGACACGTTTTCGCAACTTCGGCGCCGGCTGCGGCGAATAGGGCGAGGGAGACACGATGGAACAGGTCAGCGCACTGCTCGACGAGGTGTGCGGGAGCGCCATCCGGCTGGTACGCGCGGCACCCGGCACGGTGACCCGGCTGCGGCTGCAGCAGGGTGAGGCGATCGTCGAGATGGAATGGACCGAGGCGGGCGGGGCCGGATCCGCACCGGCGCCGGCTGCGGCGGCGGTGGCGACCGCGCCACCGGCCGAGCTTGCGCCGCCGGCCGGGGTGACGTACGTCCGGTCCCCGATGATCGGCACGTTCTACCACGCGCCCGGGCCGGGGGAGCCGCCGTTCGTCCGGGCCGGCGACGTCGTCGAGCCGGGTACCCAGGTCGGAATCCTCGAGGCGATGAAGCTGATGAACGCCATCGAGTCCGACGTGGCCGGCCGGGTGGTGGAGGTGCTGGTCGAGGACGGCACCCCGGTCGAGTACGACCAGCCGCTGCTCGCCCTCGCGCCGGCGGACGAGGGCTGAGGCCGTGTTCACCACCGTCCTCATCGCGAACCGGGGCGAGATCGCGTTACGGGTCGCCCGTACCTGCCGGGAGATGGGAATCCGTACGGTCGTGGCCCACTCCACCGCCGACCGGGACTCCGCGCCCGTCCGCTTCGCCGACGACGCCCGGCACATCGGGCCGACGCCGGCCAAGCGCAGCTACCTCAACCTCGCCGCGATCGTGGAGGCGGCCGTGCAGTGCGAGGCCGACGCCATCCATCCCGGGTACGGCTTCCTGTCCGAGGACGCCGACCTCGCCGAGGTGGCCGCCCAGCACGGCATGACGTTCATCGGCCCGCGGCCGGACGTGATGGCGCGCCTGTCGGACAAGGCGGCGGCCCGTACGGTCATGGCCGAAGCCGGCCTGCCCGTGCTGCCCGGCAGCGCGACCGCGATCACCGCTCTGGCCGAGGCCGAGGCCGTCGCGGAGGAGATCGGCTTCCCGCTGATCATCAAGGCCGCCGCGGGCGGGGGAGGCCGCGGCATGACGGTGGTCTGGGACCGCCGGCACCTGCCGCGCGCGTTCGCGGAGACCCGGGCCTCGGCGCAGACCGTGTTCAACGACGGGCGGGTCTACCTGGAGCGCTATCTCGAGGTGGCGCGGCACGTCGAGGTGCAGGTGCTCTGCGACGACCACGGCAACGGCGTGCACCTCGGCGAGCGGGACTGCTCGGTGCAGCGCCGGCACCAGAAGCTCATCGAGGAGGCGCCCGCGCCCGAGCTGCCGCCCGGGCTGGCCGATCGGATGGGCCGGGCGGCGGTGCAGGGCGCGCTCGCGGTCGGCTACACCGGCGTGGGGACGTTCGAGTTCCTCGTCGACGCCGACGGGTCCGCGTACTTCATGGAGATCAACTGCCGGATCCAGGTGGAGCACCCGGTCACGGAGATGATCTACGGGGTGGACCTGATCCGGGAGCAGATCGCCGTGGCGGCGGGGCGTCCCCTGACCCTGACCCAGGAGGATCTGGACGCGCGCCGGCGCGGGGTGGCCATCGAGTGCCGGATCAACGCCGAGGACCCGGCCCGCGACTTCCGCCCGACGCCGGGGCTCATCACCGAGTTCGAGCCGCCGGGTGGCCCGTTCACCCGGGTCGACACGCACTGCCGGGCCGGCTGGACCGTCACACCGGACTACGACCCGCTGCTGGCGAAGCTGATCGTCTGGGCCGACGACCGGGACCAGGCTTTGGCGCGCATGGACCGGGCGCTGTCGGAATTCCACATCGCCGGCCGCGGCGTGCAGACGTCGCGCGACTTCCTGCGCGACGTGCTGGCGCACCCGCACTTCCGGCGGGCGAAGCATTCCACCTCGCTGGTCGACCAGATGCGGGTCGCCGGCATGTGACCACCGGCGCCCCGTGCGCCCTCCACGGCGAGCAGGCCCACCGGCGGCCTGCTCGCCCGCGTCGGCGCGCCGGCGCCGCGTCTGCTGCCGGGTGGTGGTTGCCGGCCGTCTCCCGGCGCCGCGCCGATCGGCGTCCGCGGCAGACCACCACACCGCACCCGACTGCCTCGGCGACCCGCCCGCCGCGCGGGCCGCCCCGGGGACGGTCCGGCCGCTGCGGGGGCGGGGTCGTCGAGGCTGCGCAGCCAGGCCCAGGTGTCCGGCGGTCAGAGCTCGTCCAGCTCGCAGGTCAGAAGGTAGTGCCGGTCGCCGACGATGCCGATCGTGAACCGTCCGTCGGAGCCGGCGTCGAGACTCAGGTGCCGGCACGCGGTGCCGAGCCGGCGCCCCAGGTCCGGATAGACCGCCGCCCGTCCGCGCCGGTCCGGAGCGACCGACACCATCGCGGTGCCGCCGTCGGCCGCCCGCACCGCGTTGGGCTTCTGCACCACGGTGTGCCGCACGATGTCGAGGGCGGGTAACGAGAGGATGAGGGTGTCGGTGGCGAACACGGTGTCGAACATCTCGTCGAGGCCCCAGCAGCTGTCGACGCGCACCTGCCGGGCCGTCGAGTCCACGACGACCCGGGCCGCGGCGGACGTCGGCACGAACCGCTGGCAGAGCACGACGACGCGGTCGTGGCGGCCGGCCTCGTGGCTGCGGGCGCCCAGCGCCGCGAGCTCCACGACGGACTCCTGGGCGGCGACCGGGTCGAGGTTGTGCCAGTACGGCGGGAGTGCCTGCGCGTTGCCGTGCTCGTCGCCCAGCCAGCCGCGGACGGTCACCCGGCCACCGACGCCGTCGAGGGCGGCGGCTGCCTCGGCGGCGACCGTGTCGAGGCAGGACCCCACCGGCAGCACGATCACGAGCGCCTCCGGGACCGTGAAATGCCGGTCGCCGCGGGCGATCACCGCGACCGGTCTGACCGTGGACCGGGGATCACGGCAGCGTGGATCCTCCAGCGTGCCGGTCCATGAGCGCTCCGGCACTGCCGGACCGCTGTCGAGCTGAGCTGTCACCGATAACATGCTCGGCCTCCCGCTCGGGGGCGCCTGCCTGAGGGCCGCGGTGTGACGAAACCGCCGGCGGGGGACAGTCAGGCGACCATGGCGTATGCGATCCGCAGGTCCGCGAATCGGACAGTTGTCATCATAGCATTCAATGTATGTGCACGTCCCGTAGGCAATACGTTTCCTCAGCGTCCTCTCAGCAATGCAGAATCGTTAGTCGAATTCTTCGGCAGCGCGGGACGACAATTGTCCGCAGCTGCCGTGCGGGCGTCTGAGAACGTCGTCCACCTGCGGAAACGCTGGCTCTGACGACCCGTCGATCCTGTTCGGCGGCCTGGTACGCGCAAATGCCGCGCGGTCCACCGGAAGCCGGAGGACCGCGCCGACGCGACGAATAGGCGAGGCTATACCTGCACCGCGCTCAGGGTGGTCACGATTGTCTGGATGAGTGGGTGCAGGCGGTACTGGAATTCCCAGTCGGCCTCGTCGGCTCCCCGCGAGTCGACGTCGACCAGCCGTACCGCGGCGCACTGTTCCAGCGCGGTCTCCGCTGCGCGTACCGGGACGTCCAGCAGTGAGGCAGCGCCGGACGCGGTGACCGCGGGGCGTCCGAGCCGGGACAGCAGGCGCAGCAGCTGCTGATCGCCGGCGGGGAGCATGCGCAGGCGGTTGGCGACGCTGCGCTCCAGCAGCCCGGTCGCGGCCAGCCAGCGGCTCTGCGCCTCGTCGTCGCCGATGCGGGCCAGCAGGTCGGCGATGCGCCAGTGCGGGCGGGTCACCAGCTCGTTGGCGGCGGCCCGCAACGCGGCGGCGATCCCGCCGCAGAGCCCGACGAGCCGTTGCGCCGCGGCCGTCTCCGTGCGGACCCGCTCGGTGCCGATCGCGGACGCCAGGAACTCCAGTGACTGCGCCGGCGAGAACGGCGCGAGCTCCACCGTGGAGGTCAGGCCGTTCGGGCACACCCGGCGCCGGCTGCCGACCAGGGTCGCACTCCCGGCGCCGCTCGGTGTCAGGCAGGCCAGCACGGCGGCGTCGGACACGTTGTCGAGCACGACGAGCACCCGGCGGTCGGCGCACCAGCTGCGGAACAGGGCGGAGCGGTCGGCCAGGCCGGTGGTGGAATCGGTGCCCGGATGCCCCACGGCCCGCAGGAAGGTGCCGAGGATCTCGGCCGGCGGGACCGGGTTGCCCTCGTCGTCGCTGAGCCGCGCGAAGAACTGCCCGTCCGGGAACTCCTGCCGGATCTGGTTCGCCACGTGCAGGCACAGCGCTGTGACGCCGGCGCCCGGCGGCCCCACGATCACCGTCGTGGGCGCCGCCTGGGACCGGTCGAGCAGATGGCGGCGGACCCGCTCGGCCTCTTCCTCGCGGCCCGTGAGGGGCACGGCGGGCGGGAGCTGGGCCGGTGGCGACAGGGCGGTGTCGGGCGTGACCATCGGGCCGTGCACGTCCAGGACCGGGTCGCCGGCGAGGATGCCGCGGTGCAGGCGCTGCAGCTCCGGGCCCGGTTCGAGACCGAGCTCGTCGGCGAGCGCGGCCCGGACCCGCTTGAAGATGCGCAGCGCCTCGGAGCGCCGGCCGGCCCGGTAGAGGGCGAGCATGAGCCGGGCGTTGAGTCCCTCGTGCGCGTGGTCCCGGGCGGTGACCGCGGTCAGCTCGCTGATCAGCTGCTGGTGGCGCCCCAGGCTGAGATCGGCGTCGATACGCATCTCGGCGACGGAGTTGCGCAGCTCGTGCAGCCGGATGACCTCGGCGTGCAGCACGGGCCCGTACTCCAGGTCGGACAGCACCGGGCCGCGCCAGAGCTCGAGCGCCCGCCGGAAGGTCTCGGCCGCCTCGAAGATCTGGTTGCGGGCGAGCTGCTCGCGACCGGCGGCGGCCAGCTCCTCGAAGCGGCACGCGTCGAGGGCGTCGGGAGGCAGATAGAGCAGGTAGCCGCCGGGCCTCGTGTGCAGCGCCACGCTGTGCCGGTCGCTCTCGGGCCGCCCGCTGGCGTCCGGCTCGCCGATGCCGAGCAGCTTGCGCAGCTGATAGATGTACGTCTGCAGAGTGGTCGCGGAGCTGACCGGCGGCCGGTCCTCCCACAGCTCGTCGATGAGCAGCCGGGTCGGCACGACCGAGTTCGCCTGCATCACCAGCAGGGCCAGCACTCGGCGCAGCTTGGGGGCCGACGGTGTGATCGTTCGTCCCCCCAGGACGATCTCGAATGTGCCGAGTATGCCGAACTGCATCTGGTCCACCTCCGTGGCGCAGGACAGAATTCGTCGATCAGAAAAGGAGCCGCGTCCTCGCCGACGCGGTCGTCGATACCAGGGCGAGGAATGAGTCGCATCGATACTCATATCGCATCCTGGGCGTAGCGCATAGGTCACTGGACGTAAGAAGTATTGCAGTGACATCTGCGTCCGGCAATCCCATGCCTGGAGCCGATACCTGACTTAAGCAAGCAACGGGGTGTTATGCCGGATTGGTGCCCACCCGCAAGGGTCCTTCGAGTACTTCTCGAGGTGGCCCTGCCACGGTGGGCGACATGCGGCGGGAAGATCGACCACGGAGCGTCACATTCTTGATCACTGTCGGCGGGTGGGTCGCCGTGGGTATGCGCGAATATGGCCGATTTTTGACCGGCTTACCGATGACGCAGACACCCGGTGTGGTGCGATCCCGCGGCGGCACATTGCCGAATCCGGAAGTGGTGGCGGGGAGTATTCCGCTCGATGACGCCGAACGGGTGCTGTGGGAACAATTGCGCGACCTCGGCCATTCGTGGTAAAGGCCGGTCCATCGGAGGCCGTGGACGCCGGCTCACCATTAACTTCCGCGCAATCAAAATGTCACGAATTTCATTCCCCGAACGCGGTGCGGCGCCGCCACGCGAGTGCGTGACGGCGCCGCACCGCGACGGTCAGATGACGCTGAGGGGTACGACGTCCGGCGCGCCCAGCCGCGCGGCGTCCGCGGTCTCGTCGTCGGGCTGCTCCTGCGAGGCGCGTTCCGCCTCCACGCGCAGCCGGTAGTGCTCGACCTCCCGCTCGCGCTGGTCCTTGGTCCAGCCCAGCACGTCGCCCATCAGCTCCGCGACCATCGGGGCCGCGCCGACGCCGCGGTCGAAGGTCTCGATGGAGATGCGCGTCCGGCGGGTGAGGGCGTCCTCGAGGTGGCGGGCGCCCTCGTGCGCCGCCGCGTACGTGATCTCGGCGCGCAGGTGGTCGTCCGCGCCCTCGAGGGGGCGGCCCAGCTCGGGGTTCTCGCGGATCAGGTCGAGCACCTCGTGGACCAGCGAGCCGTACCGGCGCAGCAGGTGCTCGACGCGGGCCACGTGCAGGCCCGACTCCTCGGCGAAGACCCGGCGGCGGTTCCACAGCGCCTGGTAGCCCTCCGCGCCGAGCAGCGGCACGCGGTCCGTGCACGAGCGCGGCACCGAGCGGCCGAGACCGTGCACCGCCGCGTCGATCGCGTCCTTGGCCATGACCCGGTACGTGGTGTACTTGCCGCCGGCCACCACCACGAGCCCCGGCACCGGACTGGCGACCGTGTGCTCGCGCGACAGCTTGGACGTCGACTCCGACTCGCCGGACAGCAGGGGGCGCAGGCCCGCGTACACGCCCTGCACGTCGGTGCGGTCCAGGGGTGTCGCCAGCACCTGGTTGACCTGGCTCAGCAGATAGTCGATGTCCGTGCTGGAGGCCGCCGGATGCGACTTGTCCAGCGTCCAGTCGGTGTCCGTGGTGCCGACGATCCAGTGCCGCCCCCACGGGATCACGAACAGCACGCTGGTGGGCGTACGCAGGATCAGGCCGGTGGACGACTGGATCCGGTCGCGCGGCACCACCAGGTGGATGCCCTTGCTCGCGCGGACGTGGAACTGCCCGCGCTCGCCGACCAGCGCCTGCGTGTCGTCGGTCCACACCCCGGTCGCGTTGACGACCAGCTGCGCGCGGACCTCGAACGTGCGGTCGTGCTCCAGGTCGTGCACCCGTACGCCGGTGACCCGCTCACCCTCGCGCAGGAAGCCGACCACCTCCGCGCGGGAGGCCACGTGCGCCCCGTACGCGGCCGCCGTCCGGGCCAGGAACATCGTGTGCCGGGCGTCGTCGATCTGCGCGTCGTAGTACTGCAGCGCCCCGACCAGCGCGTCCTTCTTGAGCGCCGGGCAGGCCCGCAGCGCGCCCCGGCGGGTCAGGTTGCGGTGCCGGGGCAGGCCGCCCTGGGTGGTGGCCATGAGGTCGTAGAGCTGCACGCCGGTGCCCGCGTACAGCCGTTCCCAGACCCGGTGCTGCAGCGGGTAGAGGAACGGCACCGGGCGGGTCAGGTGCGGCGCGAGGCGTTGCAGGATCAGGCCGCGTTCCCGCAGCGCCTCGCGGACCAGGGCGAAGTCCAGCATCTCCAGGTAGCGCAGGCCGCCGTGGATGAGCTTGCTGGAGCGGCTCGAGGTGCCCGAGGCGAAGTCCCGGGCCTCGACCAGGCCGACGGACAGGCCGCGGGTGACGGCGTCGAGGGCACACCCGGTGCCCACCACGCCGCCGCCCACGACCAGCACGTCCAGCTCGCCCTCGGCCATCGCGGTCAGGGCCGCGTCGCGGCCGGCGGGGGAGAGGTCGGTGTCAGTCAACGTCAACCCAATCGAGAGTGCGCTCCACGGCCTTCTTCCACCGTCCGTACCCGTGTTCCCGCTGTTCCTCGGTCCACTGCGGCTGCCAACGCTGCGACTCGTTCCAGTTCTCCCGCAGCTCGTCGGTCGACTTCCAGAAGCCGACGGCCAGGCCGGCGGCGTACGCGGCGCCCAGCGCGGTCGTCTCGGCCACCACCGGGCGGCTCACCGCGACGCCGAGCACGTCCGCCTGGATCTGCATGCAGAGGTTGTTGACGGTGATGCCGCCGTCCACCTTGAGCACGTCCAGCGTCACGCCGGAGTCCTTCTCCATCGCCTCGACCACGTCACGGCTCTGGTAGCAGATCGACTCCAGGGTGGCCCGGGCCAGGTGCGCGTCGGTGTTGAAGCGCGACAGGCCGACGATCGCGCCGCGGGCGTCGGAACGCCAGTAGGGTGCGAACAGGCCCGAGAACGCCGGGACGAAGTAGACGCCGCCGGTGTCCGGGACCGAGGCGGCCAGCGCCTCGCTGTCGGCCGCGGACTTGATGATGTGCAGCTGGTCGCGCAGCCACTGCACGGCCGAGCCGGTGACCGCGATCGAGCCCTCCAGGGCGTAGACCGGCGCGGCGTCACCGAACTTGTAGCAGACCGTGGTCAGCAGGCCGTGCTCCGAGCGTACGAGTTCCGTGCCGGTGTTGAGCAGCATGAAGTTGCCGGTGCCGTACGTGTTCTTGGCCTCGCCGACGCCGAAGCAGACCTGGCCGACCGTGGCGGCCTGCTGGTCGCCGAGGTCGCCGGTGAGCGGGACCTCGCCGCCCAGCGTGCCCGGCCAGCGGGCCATGCCGTAGGTGTTCGGGTCCGACGACGGCCGGATCTCCGGCAGCATCTGCCGGGGGATGCCGAAGAAGCCGAGCAGCTCGTCGTCCCAGTCGAGCGTCTCGAGGTTCATCAGCATGGTGCGGCTGGCGTTGGTGACGTCGGTGACGTGGTTGCCGCCGTCGACGCCGCCGGTCATGTTCCACAGCAGCCAGGTGTCGGTGTTGCCGAAGATCGCGTCGCCGCGCTCGGCCGCCTCGCGCACCCCGTCGACGTTGTCCAGGATCCACTGGATCTTGCCGCCGGAGAAGTACGTGGCCGGCGGCAGCCCCGCCTTGCGCCGGATCACGTCGCCGCGGCCGTCGCGGTCCAGCGCCGAGGCGATCCGGTCGGTCCGCGTGTCCTGCCAGACGATCGCGTTGTAGTACGGCCGCCCGCTGCGCCGGTCCCACACCACCGCGGTCTCCCGCTGGTTCGTGACGCCCAGCGCCGCCAGGTCGGTCGCGCCCAGGTTGGCCTTCTGCATCCCGGTGCGCACGACCGAGACCGTCCGCTCCCAGATCTCCACCGGGTTGTGCTCCACCCAGCCGGCCTGCGGCAGGATCTGCTCGTGCTCCAGCTGGTGACGGGCCACCTCGTTGCCGCCGTGATCGAAGATCATGAAGCGGGTGCTGGTGGTGCCCTGGTCCACTGCGCCGACGAAGTCAGCCACGACGTGCCTCCACGGTCTCGGGGGTGTCCTGCGGGATGCGGCCCGGCTCCTGCGGCTCCTGCGTGGGCAGGAAGCGTCCCACCAGCACCCGGTAGAGCCCGGCGCCGAGCAGGCCGCCGAGGATCGGCGCCACGATCGGTATCCAGAAATACAGGTATCCGGTCTGATCGCGGAACGCCCCGCCGTACCCGGTGAAGAAGCTCGCCAGGCGGGGGCCGAAGTCACGGGCCGGGTTGATGGCGTACCCGGCGTTCGTGCCCCACGCCATGCCGATGGCGACCACGATCAGGCCGATGATGAACGGGGCCAGGTTCGCCGCCGGCGGGGTGCCGGCCGCGTCCGTGACCGCCAGGATGAGGAAGAGCAGGATGGCCGTGCCGATGATCTGGTCGCGGAACGCCCCCCACTCGCCGACCGGCAAAGTCCCGTTGCCGGGCAGCGTGGAGAAGACGCCCTGCGTCTTGATCGTGAGGTTCGGATCGGCATTGTGCAGGACCTCGGTGTAGTTCCACCGCACGAGCAGCGCGGCGACGAACGCGCCGAGGGTCTGCGCCAGCGAGTACGGGATCACCTTGCGCCACTCGAAGCCCTTGAAGGCGGCGAGCGCGACGGTGACCGCGGGGTTGAGATGCGCGCCGCTGATGCGGCCGGCGACGTAGACGCCGAGCGTGACACCCAGCCCCCACGCCCAGGCGATGGAGTCGTGGTCGCCGATGCCGCCGCCTGCCACCTGCGCGACGACACCCACGCCGAAGAGGATGAGAACCATGGTCCCGGCAAACTCGGCGGCCAGCTCGCCCGCCAATGCAGGGACTTTCCGTTGTGCTGCCATGACGCGACGCTATGGACGGCGGTCCGCCCGGACAATGAACGTCGTTCGGCATTGTCGAACACCGACGTCTGTGCCGCAGGTAACACGCTGGCATAGGCTCCGAAACATGCCCGGCACGGTGCAGTCGATCGAGCGGGCCGCGGCGATCCTGCGCATGCTCGCGGGCGGCCCCGGCCGGCTGGGCCTCGGCGAGATCGCCCGGTCGCTGGACCTGGCGAAGGGCACGGTGCACGGCATCCTGCGCACACTGCAGCACGTCGGCTTCGTGGAGCAGGACCGGGTGTCGGGCCACTACCAGCTCGGCGCCGCCCTGCTGCATCTGGGCACCAGCTACCTCGACATCAACGAACTGCGGTCCCGCTCGATCAACTGGGCGGACCCGCTGGCGGCCCGCTCCGGCGAGGCGGTCCGCATCGGCACGGTCCTGGAGGGCAGGGTCCTGGTCGTGCATCACGTGTTCCGCCCCGACGACACCTTCCAGACCCTCGACATCGGCACCCTGCTGCCGCTGCACGCGACGGCGCTCGGCAAGGTGCTGCTCGCGTACCGGGCGGCCCGGCCGGCCACCACGCTCGAACGCTTCACCCATCGCACCGTCGTCGGCGCCCGCCAGCTCGCCGCGGACCTGGACCGGGTCCGCGAGGCCGGATGGGGCGCCGAGATCGAGGAGTACACCGTCGGTCAGGCCGCTGTGGCCGCGCCGATCCGCGGGTACGGCGGCCTGGTCGTCGGCGCCATCGGCGTCTCCGGCCTCGTCGAACGCATCTGCGACAACCGGTACCGGCCGCACCCGCGGCTGGTGGGCTACGTCCGCGACGCCGCCCGCGCGGTCTCCCGTGACCTGGGAGCCGCCCGGCACTAGACCACCGCCAGGGGAGGGACCGCTCATGACCGAGCGCTACGTGGTCGCCATCGACCAGGGAACCACGTCGACGCGGTGCATCGTGTTCGACCGGCGCGGACAGCTCGTCTCCCTCGCTCAGCAGGAGCACAAGCAGTACTTCCCCAAGCCGGGCTGGGTGGAGCACGACGCGGCGGAGATCTGGCGCAACGTCGAGCGCCTCGCGCCGCAGGCGCTGCGCCGCGCCGGCATCACCCTGGACCAGGTCGCGGCGGTCGGCATCGCCAACCAGCGGGAGACCACGGTCGTGTGGGACCGCCGTACGGGCGTCCCGGTCGGTCGCGCGCTGGTCTGGCAGGACACGCGTACGGACTCCCTCGTGCACCGGCTGCTCGAGACCCCCGGCGCCGCCGAGGTGCAGGACCGCTCGGCGCTGCCGCTGGCCACGTACTTCTCCGGGCCGAGGCTGCGCTGGATGCTGGACCACACACCGGGCCTGCAGGAGCGCGCGGAACGCGGCGAGATCCTCTTCGGCACGATGGAGACCTGGCTCATCTGGAACCTCACCGGCGGCCTGCACGTCACCGACGTCACCAACGCGAGCCGCACCAACCTGCTCGACGTGCACACCCTCGACTGGTCGCCGGAGTCGCTCGACTTCTTCGGCATCCCGCGGGCGATGCTGCCCGAGGTCCGGCCCTCGGTGTCGGTGCTGGGCACGGCCTCCGCGGCCTTCCCGGGCGTACGGATCGGAGCGGCGCTCGGCGATCAGCAGGCGGCGCTGTTCGGCCAGACGTGCTTCACCCCCGGCGAGGCGAAATGCACGTACGGCACCGGCAGCTTCCTGCTGCTCAACACCGGCACCGACCTGATCCGCTCGGACAACGGGCTGCTCAGCACGGTCGCGTACCAGATCGAAGGGGAGCCGGCCCAGTTCGCGCTCGAGGGCTCCATCGCGATCACCGGCTCGCTCGTGCAGTGGTTCCGCGACCAGCTCGAGCTCATCACCACCGCGCCGGAGATCGAGACGCTGGCCCGTACGGTCTCGGACAACGGCGGCTGCTACATCGTCCCGGCCTTCTCCGGCCTGTACGCCCCGCACTGGCGCTCCGAGGCGCGCGGGGTCATCGTGGGGCTGACCTCGTACATCACCAAGGGCCACCTGGCCCGCGCGGTGCTGGAGGCCACGGCCTGGCAGACCCGTGAGGTCGTCGACGCGATGAACGCCAACTCGGGCCTGACGCTGAAGACGCTCAAGGTGGACGGCGGCATGACGGCGGACAACCTGCTCATGCAGTACGTCGCGGACGTCCTCGACGTCCCGGTCGTGCGGCCGCTGGCGGCGGAGACGGTGTCGCTGGGCGCGGCGTACGCGGCGGGGCTGGCGGTGGGCCACTGGCCGGACCTCGAGGACCTGCGGCGCAACTGGCACCGGGCGGCGCAGTGGCTCCCGGCGATGGACCCGAAGCTGCGCGAGTCCGAGTACGGCAACTGGCGCCGCGCGGTCGAGCGGACTTTCGACTGGATCCAGCCCGCCTAGCCAAGGGTCATGAGCCGGCGGCGAGGATGCGGGCGACCGCCGTGCTCAGCACCCGCACGCCGCGGGTGGACCCCGGTCTCAGGCCGGTCAGCTCGCGGGCGCGGGCCAGGCGGAAGTCGAGGGTCCGGGGGTGGATGCAGAGCGCCGCCGCCGTCTCCAGCCTGTTCATGTCGTGCTGGTAGTAGGCGTCCAGAGTCGTCACCAGGTCGGGACCGGCGCTGAGCCGGGCCGCCACCGCGTCGATCCAGTACTCGACCTCCGGCAGGCGGGCCACGGCCAGCTCGGCGAAGACGTCCGTGACGGCGTACACGTGACTCGGTGTGGCTCGCAGCGGGGCGACGTCGCTGACCTGGCGGGCCAGTGCCACGGCGTCGGCGAAGGACGGCCGGCGGCCGGGCGCCGTGCCGGCCGCGCACGGGTGACCGGTCATCCGCGCCACCTCCCGGGCCAGCGCGAGCACCCGCTCCGCCGCCACCTCCGGGCCGCCCGGCACGCTCGGGATCAGGACGATCACCTCGCGGGGGTCCTGCCAGCTCAGCGGCACCCACTGCGTCCGAAGCAGGGCGGTGGCGAACTCCTCGCGGGCCGCCCTCCTCGGCTCGCCGCCCACCCGGATCACCGCGGCCAGGACCTGGTCGGGGACGGTCATCCGCAGGGAGCGGGCCAGCTCGGCCGCGCCGGCGTCGCCGGCCAGGAGCATGGCGGCGAGCAGCTGCACCCGGGCCGCCGTCGGCAGCATGCGCTGCTGCCCCTCGATCCACCCCCTCGTGTACGCGCCCTGTGCCGCCAGCCCGGCGGGTGCCAGCCACGCCAGCGTGTGCATGGTCGCGTCGATGTCGTCCGGGCCGGCCGCCTCGTACACCTCGCGCAGGGTCAGGCGGGTGTGCAGGAGCAGGACCTGGCGTTGCGCGCTCAGGGTGAGGCCCTTCTCGCTGCGCCGCCGGCCCATCGAGGCCATCAGCTCCAGGTCGTCGTCGGGGAACGGCGCGCTGTCCGCCGCCAGGTCGACCGTGCGGCGGCGCAGGAAGACCGCGAAGTCGAGCATCTCCGAGCGCGCCTGCGGGCGGGCGGCGAGGTCGCGGTACTCGGGCAGCTCGTCCTGGTACGCCGCGACCGCGCGGCGGGCGTTGTCGGACACCCGCTGGCCCCAGAGCCGGAACAGCTCCCCCATGCCCGCCGATCCTACTGCGCGAAGTGACAAGAGCCTCCGCTCAGTCGTCGCGGAATCACGAAGAGTCGCCCGCCCCTTCGCTGCCACCCTGAGTACGTCCTATGTGGAGGTGATGTCCATGAGGTCCCACCGACTCTGGTTGGCCGCGGGCGCCGTGCTGGCCGTACTGGAGGGAAGCACGCCCGTACTCGCCGCGCCGCCGGAACCGCGCGATACCCGTACCCGGGGAGAAGCTTTTGATCCGCAGCCGTCCCTGCCCGGACCGGTCGAGATCCCCGGCAAGGGAGTGCGGCCCGCGCCGTTCACGACGCCGTTGAAGCCGACCCGGGCCACCGCGCTTCCCGGCTCGGAGAAGACCAAGGCGAACGCGCTCGCTCCGGGCCGGGCCGCCGCGGCCGGGCCCAGCCTGCGGCGCGTCGACGGCGCCGGCGAACCCAGCCAGCTCTATTGCGAGGAGCAGATCAGTCAATCGACAAGTGTGAACGCCGACGCGGACAACTACTCGGCCACCACCCAGTACGTGGGCCGGCTCGGCTGCAACTTCTACCTGGACTACGCCTACGGCGTGGCCGGCATCTTCGACCGCAGCCCCTCCTGGGACGGCGACCTGCTGCATGTCGGCACGCCCTTCGAGTTCTACCAGTCGTACGCCGGCGCGTCGGCCGGCGGCCTGCGGATCCCCGGCGACTACTACGACGGCGGACGGCAGATCGAGGTGGTCTTCGAGGTCTACCTGCTGGCGCCGTACGGGGTCCGCTGGGGTGCCTGCAACCCGCTGCCGGGCCTGCGCTACCTGCTGTGCGACGGCCTCGGCACCGACCTGCTGCACGTGGTGGTGGGCACGGGGCCGTTCAACACCGGGCTCACCCCGCCGGTCCACCGATACACCGCGCTCGGCGACTCGTACTCCTCGGGCACCGGCGCGTACCCCTACCTGGGCGGTGCCAACCCGGCGTCGTGCCGGCGCAGCAACGCCACCTACAGCTTCGACGTCGCCGGGGACCGCTTCCAAGGTCTGCCGATCGACCGGCCCAACCTGAAAGCCTGTCACGCGGCCCGGATCAACGACATCTACCAGGCACAGAATCCGGTCTCCGAATCGGCGCAGATCGAATACGTGAAGCCGTACACGAGGTTCGCGACGATCACGATCGGCGGCAACGATCTCGGCTTCGGGCCGAAACTGCGCAACTGTGCGCTGTCCGACTGCTCGGGAGCCCCGCTGGTGACCCCCGCGGAGCTGTCGGCAACACAGAGCCGGCTTACCGGGCTGTACCGCGACATCAGATCCCGCATGCGCGCGGACGGCTACCTGGTGGTGCTGAGTTACCCGGCGTTCCTGCCCAACCCGGACGATCCGGCGGATCCGCAGCCGTCGGTGAGCGCGTGCCCGGCCACGAACTCGCAGATCACCAGCGCCGAGCTGCGGCTCATCTATCAGGGGACCGCCCAGGCCCGTGACATGATCGCGAACGCGGTGGCGGCCACCGGCGATCCCCGGGTGCTCTTCGTGGACGTGTTCGACGCGTTCCGGGCGCACCGGGTGTGCAGCGGCGATCCCTGGTCCAACGGCGTCGAGGCGCTCGATCCCGAGGACTCGTTCCACCCGAACGCCCGCGGCTACCAGGCGATCGGCGACCGCCTGCGGAGTGCGCTGGGCCTGACCTGAACCGCGATGTAGGGGGCGCCCGGCTTACGCCGGGCGCCTCGGCGCCTGTCGGAGCCCCGTCATGCCGCGGCACACGCCGATGCACTGTGAGGTTTCTTGTTTAATTCTGTGACATCGTGCAGACTCACGGCTACATAGACACCTGCCGATGGATGGTCGCCATGTCGCCTCGTGCCCGTCGTGCCGCCGCCGCCCTTCTCTCGCTGCTCACCCTTATCGCCACCGTCGCGGTGGACGCCCGGTTCCGGCCGGCCGCCGCGCTCGACAACGGCCTCGGCCGGACTCCCGTGATGGGCTGGAACAGCTGGAACCGCTACACCTGCGGCATCGACGAGTCGCTCATCCGGCGACAGGCCGACGCGATGGTCGGCTCCGGCATGCGCGACCTCGGGTACCGGTACGTCAACGTGGACGACTGCTGGCAGACCGGCCGCGACGGCGCCGGGAACA
The DNA here is from genome assembly GCF_040677315.1 of Actinoplanes sp. NPDC049316. Taxonomy (NCBI): domain Bacteria; kingdom Bacillati; phylum Actinomycetota; class Actinomycetes; order Micromonosporales; family Micromonosporaceae; genus Actinoplanes; species Actinoplanes sp. NPDC049316. The sequence continues at coordinate 524,216 of NZ_JBFAQM010000001.1, forward strand.
TCGTGGCCGATCCGGCCCGGTTCCCGAGCGGGATGAAGGCGCTCGGCGACTACCTGCACGAGCGCGGGCTCAAGTTCGGGATCTACTCCGATCGCGGCACGCACACCTGCGCCGGCCGGCCCGGGTCGCAGGGGTACGAGTATCAGGACGCGCGCTCGTACGCGTCGTGGGGCGTCGACCTGCTCAAGTACGACAACTGCAACGCGACGCTGGACCAGCAGACCCAGTACGCGACCATGCGCGACGCGCTCGCCGCCTCGGGCCGGCAGATCCTGTTCAGCGTCTGCGCCTGGGAGTTCAAGCCGTGGGCGCCGAAGACGGGGAACCAGGCCCGCACCACCGGCGACATCGGTGACGACTACACCGGCGCATCCCCGGGCCTGCAGTCCGTCGAGCAGATCATCGACCGCGACAACGAGTACGCGATGTACGCCCACCCCGGCTACTTCAACGACCCGGACATGCTGCAGGTCGGCAACTACGGCACCGGCGCGACCGCGGGCCGGGGCATGACCGACACCGAGTACCAGACGCACTTCAGCATGTGGGCGCTGATGTCGGCGCCGCTGATCGCCGGCAACGACCTCACCGCGATGAACGACGCGACCCGGCGGATCCTCACGAACCCCGAGGTGATCGCCGTCGACCAGGACCCCCTCGGCTCGCAGGGCCGCCGGGTCCGCGACCTCGGCGACCAGGAGGTCTGGTCGAAGAAGGTCCAGGGCTCGGGCGTACGGGTGGTGGCGCTCTGGAACCGCGCGGGGTCGGCGGCCTCCATCCGGGTGGACTGGCGTGACATCGGGCTCGGCACGGGCGCGGCGACCGTACGCGACCTGCACGCCCGCGCCGACCGCGGCAGCTTCACCGGCGGATACTCCACGACCGTGCCGTCGCATGGTGTCGCCCTGCTCCGGGTCGCCGGAACCGAGACGCCGGACGCCGTGCGCATCACCAAGACCGACCCGCGCGCCATCGCGGGCCTGCAGATCCGCACCGAGTTCCTGATCAACGACGAATGGCACGACGACACGGAGGCCGTCGGCGCCTTCGACCGTACGGTGGCCATGACGCTGGACGGCAACGGCGCGACCTGGAACGGCTCCCGCTGGGTCGGCGACCTGCTGCGCACCTCGGGCAGCTCCGCCGGGCCCGCGGTCGTCACCGTCAGCCGCGCCGACCCCCGGCTCATCTACGGCATCCGCGTGCACGCGACGTTCACCATCGGCGGCGAGCCGCACTACGACTACGAAGACCTCAACCTGCTGTCCGGCACGGTCAACCTGCAACTCGACGCGAACGGCGGCAGCTGGAACGGCAGCCAGTGGGTCGGCGACTTCCTCCGGATCGGCTGAGGACCGTCAGGCCAGCAGCTGCTCGCGCATCGTCCGGCCCGGGTTGAAGCCGCCGGCCACCCGGTTGGCGGTCAGGTCGTACACCTCGACCGTGTGGTTGCGGCGCATCAGCTCCCGCACGGGCGGGGGCAGGGGCGGCGGGTCGTCCATCGCCGCCCGCACGTCCCGCGCGGCGCCGATCAGCCCGTTCGCCAGGGCGGCGGCGTCGGCGTCCACCCGCACGAGTCCGAACTCCCATCCGGCGATGGTCAGATCAAGAACTTCGAACAGATGCCCGAGCAGCGGGTACGGATCGAGCACCCGTACCGTCCGCCGCGACTGCCCACCGACGGCCGTGACGGCCCCACGCACCTGAATGTACGGATGAAGCCGGCCGGGAAGCGCGAACAGCGGCCACCGCAACGCGCTGCCGGCCTCCTGCCACAACGGCCGATAGTTGCGCCGATCCACAGTGACCGGCCGACCGGTCCGCCGATAGAGCTCGGCGGCCTGCGCCAGCAGGTCGGCATGGGCGGCATCGGCGACCTCCCGCAGCGCGACGGCCGCGACCACCAGCCCGTCATCCCCCTGCAGCTGCGCGGCGACGGCGCCGGCCTGCTCGTCGAACCGGACCTGCACGTGCGGCCCGAAGCGCTGCCGGATGTCCTGCAGCAGCGCGTCCTGCCGGCCGGGATCGTGCTCCACCTGCCGGCCGGACCCCCGACGGAACCACCGCATGTCGCCTCATCTCAGCCGCCCGACGAACCCGGCCATGCTAATGGAGATCACCCCGCGACGACGTCCCGGCGGCCTGCCGTGTCGTTGTACCGTCCGGCGTGGAGATCTTGACGTTCGACGCTCCGCCGGCGCGTCGAGGTGGCGGCCTCGCCGTAGTGACAGGCGGTCCCTCGTCGTGCCGTTTCCCCGGCGCTGCCATGGGTAGCTGTTGATGTGACGAGGGGAGACGCTGATGACCAGCCGGACCGTCACGATGATCAGGCTGACCGAGACCGGTCACCGCACCGCCGCGCCCGGCCGCATCCTCGGCTGCCGGGTCACCGACCGCGACGGCAACCCCTTGGGCACGGTGGACGACCTGCTGGTCGACGCCGAGGCGCAGCGGCTCCGCCTGATCAGCGTCGAGCACGGCGGCGTGGTCGGCTTCGGCGCGACGCCGTCGTTCATCCCGGTCGAGGCCGTCGACGAGGTCACGGGGGAGGGGATCCGCATCGCGCTGCCGAGCGCGCAGGTCGCCGACGCGCCGCTCTACGACCCGACCGTCATGGGGCCGCGCGAGTTCTGCGAGACCCTGTACGGCTACTACGGCTGCGAGAGCGCCGCGCCTGCCCGGTAGGGAGCACCCCACTACGCTGCCCGCATGCATGCGCTCGAGCAGTCCTCAGTGGAGTCGGTTTGGGTGGAGGACCCCGAGGCGCCGCCGCACCTGATCCTGCGGGGGCGCGCCGTCGGGGGACGGAGCTCGGCGCTGGTCACCGTCGACGGGCGCCCGGTCCTGGTGCTGCCGGACTCGGACGGCGACGGCTCCGGCCTGCTCCGGGCGATCGACCTGGCCACCGGCACGACGCTGCCGGACCGCTCGATGCTGCGTTACGAACGGCACGAGGTCCTGGCGGTGGGCGGCGGTCGTCTGCTGGCCACGCTGGGTCCGCACCGCAATACCGTCGTCGTGCGTGACGCGGTCACCGGCGTGCCTGTCGGCGTACCGGTCCGCGCGGCGCAGCAACCGCGGTCGCTCGGACTCACCCTGGCCGGCGGACGGCCCGCGGTGGTGATAACGGGCGGGGGCGTGGCGGTCCACGACGTGGCGAGCGGTGAGCTGGTCCGGCGGCACGAGCGCATCAACGGCCGGCATCTCGTGACGTACCGGGGACGGTTGCTGCTGATCGCGGAGGAGACCGCGCGGACGCTTCGGGCGTACGACGTGCTGACCGGTGAGCCGGTCGGACACCCGATCGACTGCGACTTCTGCATGAGCGTCCACCGGCTGGAGGCGGTGGAGCATGACGGCCGCCTGCTCGTGGCGTTCCTCGACTCCCATCGGGACACGCAGGTGTCGCTGTGGGACGTGACAGCCGGCGTCCCGCTGGCGACCGTCCCGGCCGCCGAGGACGTGCGGGCGATCGGCCTCGCGGCGCCGGAGGGGCGGCCGCTGCTGCTGGCGGCCCGCTCGGGGAACCCGGGATCGCCGGTGCTGCTGTGGGACCCGGTCGGTGGCCGGGAAGTGTTCCCGGAGATCTTCGCCGGGTATGACGGCGTCTGCCGGCAGGTGGTGCTGGGCGGCCTCGACGACGGGTTCTACGCGGTCACCCTCGACGACGGGGCGGCCGAGCTGTGGGTCCGCTCGGCGCAGGGGACGCGGCGTACGGCGCTGACGGACGGCTCGGTGTGGCGGGTCGCGCACGGCACGGTCGACGGGCGCCCCACGGTCGCGCTCGGCGGCTCCGGCGGCGATCTTCGCTTGTTCGACGTCCGGACGGGACGGGAGTTCGACAGCCCGTTCTACGGCGGGCCGGTGAACCGGCACATCCTCGGAGCGGCGGACCGGGACGGCCGTCCCGTCGTCATCCTGGACGGGCGGCCCCTGCGCGCCTGGGACGTCGCCGCGGGGGTTCCGGTCGCCCGGCTGAACCGGCCCGCCGGGGGAATCGCCCGGTCCGCGGCGGGCATGCTCCATGGCCGGCGCGTGCTGGCCCTCGTCGCCGGCGCCCGCGACACCCCGGCGGCCCTCACGGTCTGGGATCCGTCCACCGACGTGGTGATCACCGAGGTGCCGCTGGACCCCTTCATCGTCGGCGACCACCGGCCCGGGGCTGTCGCCTTCACCGAGATCGGCGGCCGCACGGCGGTCGCAGTGGTGATCGGCCGTACCGTGCACGCGTGGGACGCCGCCACGGGCGAGCCGCTGGGGCGTCCGTACCGGGGGTCCGGCGCGCTGATCCTGGCGCTGGCGGCCGGCCGGATCGGCGACCGCCCGGTGCTCGCCCTCGGTGGCCGGGACCGGCTTGTGCATGTGATCGACCCGGCTTCCGGTGACGCCGTCGTGCCGCCTGTCGCGGGCCATTCCGAGAGCGTCACCGCGGTGGCGCTCGGCAGCGCGGACGGCCGCTCCGTGGTGGTCTCCAGCAGCGGTGACACCACCGTGCGAGCCTGGGACGCCGCCACGGGCGTACCCGTCGCCGGGCCGTGGAACGGCGAGGCCGCCGCGCTGCGGGTGACCGGGTGGAACGGCGAACCGGTGGTGCTCGCCCCGCCGCGGATGTGGCGGCTGCGGGCTCCCGCCGGGGACGAAGGGCACACCGGTGCCGTCCGCGCCGTGGCCGCCGGGCGGTGGGACGGCATCCCCGTGTTCGCCTCGGGCGGCGCCGACCGGACCGTGCGCGTGTGGGATGCGGCCACCGGGCGTCCCCTCGGCACGGCGCTCACCGGCCACGCCGCGGCGGTCACCCACGTCGTCTTCGCCGGTCCTGACCGCGACGTCCTGATCACCGGCGACGAGTCGGGGGTCGTGCTCCGTCGGCAGGTTCGCGCCGGCGTCCTGCACAGTGAGCCGCTGGCAGGCCCGGGGAAGCGGGTCGTCGGGATGGGTACGGCCGAGGTGGACGGTCGTGGCCTGGTGGGGATCGGCACCACGGACGGAACCTTCCACGTCTGGGAGGCCTTGTCGGGTGAGCCGCATGCCGGCCTGCGTACGGGCGCGGAGACGCCGGTGCGCCGCGCGGATCTCGGCGTGCTGGACGGGCGACTGGTCGCCCTGACCATGGCCGAGGACCATGCCGACGACGGATCGGTGCTGACCCTGTGGGACGTCGCCGCCGGCGTGCCGCTGACGAAGCCCGTGACAGTGCCCGAGGAGTCCGCGGACCTGGGCACGCTCGCGACGGTGTCCGGGCGGCTCGTGGTCGTCCACGGCATCGACGCGGGCGGCGGCTACCACCCGGAGGAGGCCGCCGACGTGCAGGTGATCGACGTCGCCACGGGCACGGTGCTCAGACACGCTCGGCACGGACAGGGCTGGAGCCGGACGGCAGCTGTGGCGCCTGGCGCCCGAGGCCCAGTGGTGCTGGTCGCGGCGGAGCACGGCATCGCCGTCATCGGTCTGACGGGCAGCGACGCCGAGTACGACGGGCACCGCGCGAACGTGACCTGCGTGGCGGCCACCGAGGTCGCCGGGCGTACCGTGGTGGCCTCCGGCGACAGCGGCAACGCCCTGCGGTTCTGGGACCCGGACACGCTCGACCGCGGCGCGTGAGGCAGGTCAGACGAAGGCGCTCAGGCCGGTCACCGCGCGCCCCACGATCAGGGTGTTGATCTCGCGGGTGCCCTCGTACGAGTACAGCGCCTCGGCGTCCGCCACGAAGCGGCCGATGTCGTAGTCGAGCACGATGCCGTTGCCCGCCAGGAGCTCGCGAGCCCAGCCGACCACCTCGCGCATGCGGGTCGTCGTGTACGCCTTCGCCAGCGCCGAGTGTTCGTCGCGGAATTCGCCCGCGTCCTGCAGTTGCGCCAGGCGTACGCACATGCCCAGGGATCCCGTCACGTTGCCGAGCATGCGGATCAGCAGGTCCTGGACGAGCTGGAACGTGCCGATCGGGCGGCCGAACTGTTCGCGGTCCTTGGCGTACTGCAGGGCGATCTCGTACGCCGCCAGCATGACCCCGACCGCCTGCCACGCCACACCGCTGCGGGTCTGCCGCAGGATCTTGGCGGTGTCCTTGAACGTCCGGGCGTTCTGCAGCCGGTCGGACTCCGGCACCACGCAGTCGGTGAGCGTGATGTCGGCGTTCTGCACGATGCGCAGGGCGATCTTGTTCTCGATCTTCGTCGCCGCGTACCCGGGATTGTCCTTGCCGACGACGAAGCCCTTCACCTGGTTGTCCTCCTCGTCGCGGGCCCAGACGACGATGAGGTCGGCGAACGTGGCGTTGCCGATCCAGCGCTTCCTGCCGTTGAGGACCCAGTGGTCGCCGTCGCGGCGGGCCGTGGTGCGCAGGCCGGCCGCCACGTCGGAGCCGCCGGTCGGTTCGGTCAGGGCGAAGGCGCCGATCTGGTCGAACGCCTTCATCCGCGGCAGCCAGCGTTCCTGCTGCTCCGGCGAGCCACATGCCTCGATGCTGCCCATCGCCAGGCCCGAGTGCACACCGTAGAACGTGGCCATCGAGGCGTCGGCGTGGGCCATCTCGAGCGCGAGCCAGCCCGAGCACAGGTTGGAGTACGTCTTGCCGGCCAGGCCCAGGTCGGCGTACCCCTTGATCAGCTGGAACGGGAACTCGGCGCGCGCCCAATGGTCGTTCGCGATAGGGGTCACCTCGGCCGCGAGGAAGTCCCGGACCCGGGCCACGACCTCGGCCTCGTCCGGGGCGAGCAGATCCTGGAAGCGGTAGAGGTCACCCGCGAGTAGCTGCGACATAGCAACCCCATACCCGCGTGACCGGCTCACTAGACTTCGGGCTCATGCTCACCATGCAGGACGCGCTCGCCCGGCTCACCGCGTACTGGAGCGATCAGGGGTGCCTGGTCGTCCAGCCGATGAACACCGAGGTGGGGGCCGGCACCCTGAACCCGGCCACGTTCCTGCGCGTGCTGGGGCCCGAGCCGTGGCGCGTGGTGTACCCGGAGCCGTCCGTGCGGCCCGACGACGCCCGGTACGGCGAGAACCCCAACCGCCTGCAGACGCACACCCAGCTCCAGGTGATCCTCAAGCCGGACCCCGGCAACCCGCAGGAGCTGTACCTGGGCAGCCTGGCCGCGCTCGGCATCGACGTCGCCGCCCACGACGTGCGCTTCGTCGAGGACAACTGGGCCTCGCCGGCGCTCGGCGCGTGGGGGCTGGGCTGGGAGGTGTGGCTCGACGGGCTGGAGATCACCCAGTTCACCTACTTCCAGCAGGCCGGCGGGCTCGAGCTGGAGCCGGTCTCGGTCGAGATCACGTACGGCATGGAGCGCATCATCATGGCGCTGCAGGGTGTCACCCATTTCCGCGACATCGAGTACGCGCCCGGCGTCAGCTACGGCGAAGTGTTCGGCCAGTCCGAGTACGAGATGTCGCGCTACTACCTCGACGACGCGGACGTGGCGGCCAACCGCCGGCTGCTCGAGCTGTACGCGGGCGAGGCCCAGCGGATGATCGACGCCGGCCTGCCGGTGCCCGCGCACACCTTCGTCCTCAAGTGCTCGCAGGCGTTCAACGTGCTGGACGCGCGCGGCGCCGTCTCCACCGCGGACCGGGCCGCCGAGTTCGCCCGGATGCGCCGCCTCGCCGGTGACGTCGCCCGGCTGTGGATGGCCCGCCGCGAGGAGCTCGGTCACCCGCTCGGCGAAGCGGAACCGTTGCCCGAGGCCGCCGTCGCCCTGGCGGCTCCCGCGCCGGCCGGCGAGGATCGGGCGCGCACCCTCGTCGTCGAGATCGGCACCGAGGAGATGCCGCCGTCGGAGGCCCGCGCGGCCCGTGAGCAGGTACGACGGGACCTGAGCGAGCAGCTCGGCCGCACCCGGCTCGCGCACGGAGACGTCCGTGTGCACGCCACGCCGCGCCGGCTCGTCGCGGTGGTCACCGGTGTCGCCGCGCGGGAGGACGACTACACGCACACCGTGAAGGGGCCGCGGGAGGGGGCGCCGGAGAAGGCCCGCGAAGGCTTCGCGCGTTCTCAGGGCGTACCCGTGGAAGCTCTGGAAACCGCGGACGTCAACGGTGTCACCCACCTCGTGGTCAAACGGCACGTCGCGGGCGGCGCGGCGACCGCCGTGCTGGGCCCGGTTTTGGCCCGGGTCGTCGCCGGCCTGCGCTCGGCGAAGAACATGCGCTGGAACGACCCCCGGCTGATCTTCACCCGGCCGATCCGCTGGCTGGTCGCGCTGTGGGGCGACCAGGTCGTGCCGGTCGCGGTGGGCGCCCTCGAAGCGGGCCGCGAGACCCGCGTGCTGCGCACCGCGCAGACACCCGAGCTGCGCGTCGCTTCCGCGGAGACGTTCATGGAGACCATCTCGGTCAACGGCGTCGTCGCCGACCCCGACGACCGGCGCGAGCTGATCATCTCCGGCGCCCAGGACCTCGTGTACGGCGAGGGCCGCGTCGACGTGGTCGCCGAGAACGCGCTCATCGACCAGATCACCTACCTCGTCGAGCAGCCCACCCCGCTGCTGGGCCGTTTCGACGAGCGCTACCTGGAGCTGCCCGGCGCCGTGCTGACGACGGTGATGCGCAAACACCAGAGATACCTTCCCGTACTCGACGCCGCCGGCGCGCTGCTGCCGATGTTCGTGACGGTCGCCAACGGGCCCGTCGACGTGGACGTGGTCCGGACCGGTAACGAGGCGGTGCTGCGCGCCCGCTACGAGGACGCGGCGTTCTTCTACCGCGCCGACCGCGACACGCCCCTGCCCGAGATGCGGGAGAAGCTGCAGCGGCTCACCTTCACCGACAAGCTCGGCTCGATGGCCGACCGCGCGGCCCGCATCGCCACGCTGGGCGCTTTCGCCGCTACGGCGGCGGGCGTGTCCGACACCGACACCAAGGTCACCGCCCGCGCCGGCGAACTGGTCAAATTCGACCTGGGCTCCCGCCTGGTCACCGAGATGACCAGCCTCGCGGGCGTGATGGCCCGCGACTACGCCACCCACGCGGGCGAGTCCCCGCAGGTCGCCCAGGCGATCTACGAGGCCGAGCTGCCCCGGCACGCCGGAGACGACCTTCCCGAGTCCGTACCCGGAGCCCTGCTGTCCCTGGCCGACCGCCTGGACCTGATCGCGGGCCTCGCCGCGACGGTCGGCCTGCCGACGGGCAGCAGCGACCCGTTCGCGGTCCGCCGCGCCGTGCTGGGCCTGCTCGCCGTGCACCGAGCCCACCCGGACCTGGCCGCGATCGACCTCTTCGCCGCCCTCGACCGCGCGGCGTCGCTGCAGCCGGTCACCGTGGACCCGGCGGTGCCGGCCGCCGTCCGCGACTTCCTCACCCGCCGCCTCGAACAGGTGCTCACGGAGGAGGGCCACCCGGTCGACCGGGTCCGCGCGATCCTGCCGCACGCCGCCCGCCCGTCGGTGGCGGACCGGCTGCTCGCCCAGCTGGGCCGCCTGGTCGCCGACCAGACCTTCCAAGACCTGGCGGAAGCCATCCAGCGCGCCCGGCGCATCGTCCCGGAGGGCACGGCCCCGGCGTACGACGCGACGCAACTCAAGGAGCCGGCGGAGCTGGCCCTGCACGAGGCGGTGTCGCAGGCCCGCAAACACCTCGACGGCGCCCCGGACCTGGGGCGTTTCACGCAGGTGGCGGGGGCGGTCACGGCGCCGGTGCACACGTTCTTCGCCGAGGTGTTCGTGATGGCCGAGGATGCGCAGGTGCGGGCGGCCCGGCTGGGGCTGCTGGCGAGCGTGCGGGACCTGGGGGAAGGGCAGCTGGATTGGGAGCAGCTGCGGCTCCAGTGAGCCGGTCGGACCGCACCCGGCGGCGCGGCCCGCGGTGCAAGAATGCTGCCCCATGGTTTACCGAGATCTGCTGCGCGCCGGCGGAGCCGAGCTGGGCGTTCCCGAGGAGGAAGTCGCCCGGTTCTCCGATCGTCTCCTGAGATATCAGATCCGGGCCGGCGACAGGCCGAAGGGAGCCGGGGCCGACGACGAGCCGAAGGGCGTCCCGGTCGGGCGGCGCGGCGGGCTTCCCGAACTTCCGGCCGGCATGCCTTGGCCGTCGCTGGCCGAACCGTCCTATCCGGCCGGCGCGCCCCTGCCGTTCATGCTTTCCCTCGACTGCGCAGCGCTGCCCCGGGTGCCCGGCCTCCCCCTGCCGGCGGACGGCTCTCTGTTGTTCTTCCTCGACCCCCAGGGGGCACAGGAATGCGGGACGATGTCCATCGAGCGGGAACAGACCTGCGCCCGGGTGGTGTACGTGCCGGCCGGCACCCCGACCGAGGTGGCCCAGCAGCCTCCGGTCGACGAGTACGCCGCCGAGACTTTCCTCAGCGCCGAGCGGGACCTTCACGCCTCGGTCCAGGCGGACCTCTACGTCAGCCCGGACGACATCACATCGGACTTCGAGAGGCACCTGATCCACGACCTGCCGCACTTCGCGGCACTGTGTGCCCTGGCTCAGCGCCTCCACCCCTCCCGCCCGGGGGACGGGAACGCCGTCCTCATCGGCGGATACACGATTTCGGCGCAGGACAGTCCCGAGCTGCTGATGGCCGACGAGCTCGCAACCGGGGAACCGGGCCCCGATCCGTTCCTCGACCCGCAGGAGGCCGAGCACGAGGTGGTACGTGAATGGGTGCCGCTCGCTCAGTTCGCGGCCCCGCACCACGAGTTCCTTTTCGCACGGTTCCTGATCCGGCACGACGACCTCGCCGCGGGCCGCTTCGGCGCTGCGCTGTCGTTCTGCGAGTTCACCGAGTAGTGAGCGTCCTTCCACCTCGGTAGATCGGGTTGTCGGCGTGGTGCAGGACGAGATGGCCTGCACGATCGGGGCGGGATGGGCTGCAGCGCAGCTTGGCCGGCAGCTTCCCGGTTGTCGGGCTCGCGACGGCGCATTCGCCGCGAGCGCGGATGCGGGCGTGGCTTTGGTCACGGCCTTCTGCCGTGCTGGCAGCTACGACTGGTGCTGGTGCTGGTGCTGGTGCTGGTGCTGGTGCTGGTGCTGGTGCTGGTGCTGGTGCTGGTGCTGGTGCTGGTGCTGGTGCTGGTGCTGGTGCCGGTGGCGGTGGCGGTGGCGGTGGCGCTGGAACGGCGTGCGGATGGGCCCGCCGGCGCCTTGGTAAGCCTTGTCCGCGAAGGTCATCACCTCGGCGTCGGTCAGCGCGGCGACGATGCCGTGCGTGCGGGCCGCGGTCAGGTCGCGCGTTGAGGCCGGCAGCGCAGCCGGAGCGCGCATTGTTCGACGGAGCCGCGGCGCAGCGGCCTGATGGAGTCACGCCATCGGCGGGAATGCGTCTGGAACGGCGACAGGAGTTGCGCCTTCCGTGGCGAATCCGGCCCCAAGGCTTTACTTGACGCCGGCTTCCGGAGACGGCGTTTTCCGGGCTTTCATCCCGGCGCAGAAGGGAATGCTGGTGATTCCTCAGGGCGGTCGCATCGGTATCGGTTTTCACCGCCGTTATCGACGGCTTTGCCGGCTCGATCGCGGTGCCTTTCGGGCTGGCCCCCGGCTCGGTCGCGGCGGCGCCTGGGACTGCTGTCAGCTGCGCTGCGTCGTGCGCATCTGTGTGCCGGCCAGCCCTCGCTTCTGCGGGCTTCGGCCCGGATGCCCCAGCCGGACGGCACACCTTCGCCGCTGTCACCCCCGACGCCGTGGCCTCCGACGCCGTGGCCTCCGACGCCGTGGCCTCCGACGCCGTGGCCTCCGACGCCGTGGCCTCCGACGCCGTGGCCTCCGACGCCGTGGCCTCCGACGCCGTGGCCCCCGACACCGTGGCCCCAGACACCGTGGCCTCCGACGCCGTGGCCCTCGCCGTCGCCCCCGCCGTCGCCCTGGGCTGTGTGGCCGGGCAACCCCCGCTCCGCATGTCCGCCGGCCGATCCCCGTGCAGGCGACGAAGCTTGGTGGCGTGCCTTTGCGCCAACCCCCAAATCCGATGGCGGGCGTGCTCACGGCGAAACTCCTCCCGCGCGGCAGAATAGTTCCGAGACGCGGTCCGATCACGCATCAGGGCCAATTCCGCCGTCGAGAAGAATCCAATCTGCCGCACCCAAGAATTGTCCCGCGCTCGGCCCCGCGGCGACACTGAACGATCACCTCGAAAAAGCGACGATCGCCACAGCGAATATCCGAACCTCGAGTGGTCAGCCGGTATCGCCGTCATGGATGAAGAGCAGGCACCGCCGGTTCGACAACGGTGAACTCGCCGCGAGGTGAGCGGCCGGTTCCGCGTCGTCGCCCAGCGGACTGGCCGGCGCCCAGGTCGTGTGTCCGCGCCGGCCGGCGTCCGGCATGCGTGCGGACCCCGGATCTCCTCGCTCCGAGACGGCCATGGGCCGCCGGCTGAGTCGCAGGCCGAGTCGCAGGCCGAGTCGCAGGCTGGGTCGCAGGCTGGGTCGCAGGCTGGGTCGCAGGCCGGGTCGCAGGCCGGGTCGCAGGCCGAGTCGCCGGGTGATGTCGTCGCCGGGGAGCGACTCGTGGGCCGGTAAGGTCGTCGGCGCGGGCCTACTCGATGTCTTCGAGCCCTTGCCGGATGTCCTCGCATCCGGGCGGAACGGGAAGTGGTTCGCCGCCGGCCCGAGCGTTCAGGAACAACGCTGTCTGCAGCACGCCGATCAGCATCCGGCGCAGGGGCAGTGACCCGCTGCGCCGGAGGAAGTCGAAGGCCGCCATGAGGAACGCCCGGAGGGCCTGCGGGTCGACGTACACCTCGTCCATGCCGGTGTCGCGCACCCCGCTCGGCTTCCCCAGCAGCTTTTCCAGAGCGGTGATCTGAGCACAGAACATCGCGCTCGTGTCCTGGCCGCGTTCCCAGATGGTCGGCGCGTGCGGCCGATCGCGGTATTCCTCCGCTGTCGACGGGGCCGTACCCGCGTAGAACAACTTGCCCATGACCGGGACCGGGTCAGGATTCGAGGGTTGCGTAGAAGCTGTCCGGCATCTCCTTGCCGCCCGCCGGCCGCTGCACGTCGGCCGCCGTGTCGTAGCCGGTGATGTCGAGCGTCCACCGCGCCGCGGGTTCGGACTTCGGCGCCGGGGTGGGGGACAGTTCGATCTCGAGGTGGGTGAGGCGGCCCTGGCCGTCCACGGATGCGGTGAACGGCACCGGCTTGACCAGGCGCGACGCGATGGTGGACAGGGTCGTGCCGGCGGCCGGCACGCGGGTGCCTTCGAGGGTGCCGCGGATGACCTGCCCGTCCTGCTTCGCCTCGGTGACCGCTTGCAGCGCCTGCTTCGCCTCGGTGCGATCGGCGTGCGTCCAGGTGAGGCCCATCCGCTTGGCCGCTTTCGGCGCGCGGGACAGGTCGATGTGCTGCCAGCGGGCGGTGCCGGTGCGGCTGTACTGGTCGTCGTCGAGCAGGCGCATCTCGACCGGCTCCGTGGGACCGTCGCGGTAGGTCGTCGTCCACATCGCGCGGTGGTGGGGCACGTCGGTGACCCCGGAGATCTCCACCTTGGGTACGGCCACCCGATAGCTGTAGGCGCCCGTGGCGAGCGCCGCCGTGGATGCGGCCAGGACCGCCTTGGCGTCCGGGGCGGGCGGCGCGGCGGGCTCGTCCGTGCAGGCGGTGAGCACAGCGGTGGACAGGACCAGGGCCAGGAGGCGGATGATCATGAGCGATACCTTAGAACGTACGGATGTGCGTACATCAATGGGCTCACGCTGTGGACGACACCGTGAGCCCATTGACATCGGCGGGATGGTCAGTTGGAGCTGGTGAAGCGGGTGCGCCGCTGTCGTGCGAGCAGGAACGCCGCCGCTCCGGCCACCAGCAGGCCCACGCCCGCCAGTGCGGCCACCGTCATGTTGGAGCCGGTGACCGGCAGGCCGCCGTCGTCCTCGCCGCCGCCGGCGCCGGCGCCGGGCGTCGCACCCGAGGCGGAGGGACTCGGCTGTCCGCCGCCGGGAGACGCCGACGGCGCCGGCCCGCTCGGTTCGGCCGTCGGCTCGCCGGTGCGCTCGAGCTGGAACGTGAAGCTGTCCGGCTCCGCCTTGACGTTGACCTGGGCCTGGGCGACCTCGGCCGCCTTCCAGCCGGCGGGCGGCGTGACCGTCAGCTCGTACCGGCCGACCTGTGTGCCCTTCAGTTCGGCGTTCCCGGCGGCGTCGGTGGTGACGCGGGCCGAGACGTTGCCGGGGCTGTTGGAGAGCTCGGTGAACTGGACGACGGCGCCGGCGACAACGGCGTTGGTCCGGGCGTCGACGACGCGGGCCGTGTAGTCGCCGACCCGGCCCGGCACCCGGATGCTGCGGTACGCGATGTTGTCGTTGATGTTCTTGTCCGAGTTCGCCGCGGCGAAGAAGTACAAAACCTGGATGTATCCGTCGGCGAGCGCCCTCTCCGGGATGGTGCCGGTGCGGGTGAGGACCTTCGACTCCCCGGCCGCCAGGTCGAAGCCGGCGCCGCCGGCGAGGGCGGGCGAGGTCCAGGTCAGGGCGTCATCCCATTCCCGGCGTACGGACACGTCCTCGGCCGTCGCGGTGCCGTTGTTGGACACGGTGACGGTGACGGTGAGCGTGTCGCCGACCTTGCCGGTCTCCTGGCTGAACGCGATGGCGGTCCTGATGTCGGGCTGCGCCTCCTCGGCGTGCGCCGGCGAACCGAGCGCCACGGACGCCAGTCCAGCCGTCACGGCCAGCGCCGCCCCGGTCAACGTGCGAAGAAACATCCACTGCTCCCCGTGATCGATCGACGAACCGGTGCAGCCTAGACCAACGGGCTTCGATGGATCGCCGCGGACCGGCCGGGCGGGGAGCATCAGGCTTACGGCCCAGCCCGGACCACGGTCGTCTTCCCGGCGGCGGGCCACCCCCCGGTGAGGGCGTATCCGGTCACGCCGCGCGGGGAAGGCGGTCCGGCAGGGTCAGCGTGATCCGGTCGAGCGTCTCTGCGTCCGTGGCGTACTGCGCGTGCAGCGCGAACTTCGGCAGGACCCACCTGTCCCACGGTCCGTAGTCGCCGAGGAAGCGGTCCCGGTAGGGGTCGCCGGACTCGTCCGGGCGGCCCAGCATGGACCACAGATGGGTGCGGCGGGGCACGTTGCCGCCGCCGCCCGGGATCTCACCCTGGTACGTGACGAAGCCGTCGTCACCGTGGAAGTGCAGGAACACGGCCGTCACCGTGCCGTGGGCGTCCGCGGCCACCTCCACGCCGGTGTCGCGGGCGAGGTACGAGCGGGACAGGCCCGAGCCGGAGTGGGGGAGCAGGCCGTACTCGCGGCAGATCTCCTGTACGCGCGCCTCGAGGACGCTACGACCCAGGAGCACAGTCAGATCAGTGCGGCCCACCTGCCGAGGCGGCGGCGTGGGAGCCGGGCTCGCGCGGTGGGCGGGGGCGTACAGGGGCTCGTTGGAGCAGCCGGAGCGCGGGCCCGGCTTGATGCCGTACCGGTCCTCGGTGCGGGACGGACGCCTCCCGTGCTGCTCGGCGCGACGCTCGGGGAAACGCATGGTGAGACTCCATGACGGTCGATCACTGTGAGCGTTCGGAACACCACCGTAAGCCGCTCTTCGGGGCCGCCTCAACCGGACGAACGGGCGGCGACCACCATCATTCGTTCCCCGTCGGCGGGCCGATCAATCCCGGCGACCGACCCTTCCCACGCCGTTCGCGTCCCGGTCACGGCGGCGTCGCCACCTGGTCGCGGTGATCGTTTGGACTCCTGGCGGAAGGGCCGGCGACCCGCGCCGGCGCCCGCCGACAGGAGGAGATCGTGGCAGACCGCCGACAGGTGCTGCGCTTGTCAGCGCTGGCCGCCGGGGCGCCCGCGGTGCTGGGAGCCACCGCGACGCCCGCGCTCGCCGCGCCGAAGGAGCACGGCCACGGGCACGGCCGGCAGCCGTCCCTCGTCATCGGGCACCGCGGCGCCTCCGGGTACCGGCCCGAGCACACGCTCGCCTCGTACGAGCTGGCCGCCCGCATGGGCGCCGACTTCATCGAGCCCGATCTGGTGGCCACCAAGGACCACGTGCTGGTGGCCCGGCACGAGCCGGAGATCGGCGGCACGACCGACGTCGCGTCGCGCCCGGAGTTCGCGTCGCGGCGGCGCACGGTGGTGCTCGACGGCGTCACCACGACCGGCTGGTTCACCCACGACTTCACCCTCGCGGAGCTGAAGACGCTGCGGGCCACCGAGCGCATCCCGCAGGTACGCCAGCACAACACCCTCTACGACGGCCTGTTCCAGATCCCGACCTTCCAGGAGGTGCTGGACCTGCGCAAGCGGCTCTCCCGGGAACTCGACCGCGAGATCGGCGTGTACCCGGAGACCAAGCACCCGACGTACTTCCGCGGGCTCGGGCTGGACCTGGAGACGCCGCTGGTGCGGGCGCTGCGCCGCAACGGCCTGGACCGCCGCGACGCCAAGGTGTTCGTGCAGTCGTTCGAGGCGGTCAACCTGCGGCGTCTGCACGACGAGTACAAGCTGCGTGCGCCGATGGTCTTCCTGACCAGCGCGACCGGGAGCCCGTTCGGCGACCCGAGGAGCTACGCCGACTACCTCACGCCCGCCGGCCTGCGCGAGCTCGCCGGCTACACCGACGGCATCGGGCCGGACAAGAACCAGGTCATCGGTCGCGACGCCGACGGCACCCTGGGCACGCCCACCGGTCTGGTCGCCGACGCGCACGCCGCCGGGCTGCAGGTCCACCCGTACACGTTCCGGGCGGAGAACCAGTTCCTGCCCGCGGACTACCGGGTGGGCGCGGACCCGGCCGCGTACGGCAGGGCGATCGACGAGCAGGTCACCTTCCTGCGTACCGGGATCGACGGCCTCTTCACCGACCAGGCCGACATCGGCGTCCTCGCCCGCAGCGTCGCCTTCGCCCGCGTCTGACGATCAGGTGACGAAGCGCCGGGCCAATTCGGTGCGCGACCGCACGCCGAGCCGCGCGAACACGTTGCGCAGGTGGTGGTCGACGGTCCGGGGGCTCAGGTACAGCTGCTGCGCGATCTCCCGGTTGGTGGCCCCGCCGGCCACCAGCCGGGCGATCCGTTCCTGCTGGGCGGTCAGGTCCGTGGTGGGTCGCCGATCGGGTACGGGCGCCCCGGCCGCGCGCAGCTCCACGCCGGCCTGCGCCGCCCACGGCCGCGCGTCGAGCAGCGTGAACGTCTCGACCGCGCTGCGCAGCAGGTCGCGGGCCGCTCCCGGACGCCGGCGGCGGCGCAGCTCCCGGCCGTACAGCAGCTCGGTGTGGGCCCTGGCGAAGTCGCCGTCGCCGCGCAGGTGCTGGCGCAGCGCCTCCCGGAAGTGGCCGTCGGCGGTGTCGGCGTCCGCCGCCACCAGGGCCCGGCACCGCGACCGCAGCGCCAGCCACGGCGGCTGCCCGGTGCCGGCCGTCCACCGCTCGAACGGTGCGAGGGCCGCCCGGATGCGCGGGCCGGGGCCGGGACGACCGCCGCGCCACGCGGCCTCGACCAGGTGCGGGGTCGCCGCGATCTGAAACACCGCGTTGCCGTGTCCCGACGGTGTGAGCATGATCCGGCCGAGCCGCTCCACCGTGCCGGCCGGCCGGCCCTCGACCAGGTCGAGCAGGGCCAGCGCCCATTCGCACAGCGCCCGGGCCTGTCCCGGCCCGGTCCTGCTGTCGTGCGCGCCGGCCTGGCGTACCCGTAGCATCGCGGTCTCCCGGTCGCCCAGCAGGGCGGCGAGCACGGCCAGGATGCCGAAGTGGACCTGCGCCGGCCCCGGCCGGCCGGTCGCCGCGGCGAGGGTGGCGCCTTCCGTGGCGTCGGCGGTCGCGGCGTCGTAGTGGCCGGCGGCCAGGGCCGCGAAGGCGGCGATCTCCAGGCCGTACGGCACGAGGGCCAGTTCCCCGCGGGTACGCGCGATGCGCGCCGCCCGCGCCGCCAGGGCGTGTGCCGCCGGACCGTCCCCGACGAGGATGCCGGCCGTGGCGGCGCGGATCAGCGCGGCGGGCTCGTCGACGCGGGTGGCGAGGCTGAGAACGTGGCGCAGGTGCCCGAAGCCGGTGGCGTAGTCGCCGGCGTACAGCTCGGACAGGCCGGCCACCTGGTCGAACGCGAGCTCCAGCCCGGGCGGCTCGGTCTCGCGGCGCATCGCCAGCACGCGGCGGGCCACGTCGGCGTACCGGGTGTGGTCGCCCGCGCGCTGCAGCGCCTCACCGGCCAGCAGCAGCGCGTCGAGCGACGCGGCGACGTCCTCCTCGGCGAGCAGCGTGGCGGCGTCGAGCAGGTCGTCGAGGCCGCCGCCGGAGCCGCCCGCGCGGACGTCCATCTCGCCGGTCAGCCGCCGGCACCGGGCCCGCGCCCGCGGGACGTGGGCCACCTCGCGCAGCAGCGTCTCCGCCTCGTGCTGGCGGCCCGCCGTCCAGGCCTGCCGGGCCGCCGCGAGCAGGGCGTCGGTGGCCACGTCCGGCGCGGTGGTGAGCCGCGCCGCGTGGCGCAGGGCGGTCGCCGCGTACGCCGGCGGCGCCGTTCGAGCGGCGGCCAGCAGCCGCTCGGCGAGCACGTCGTCGCTTCCCGGCGTGGCGGCGGCACGGTGCAGCAGCGCCCGGGGACCGCCGCCGACGGCCAGGCGGGCGTGGGCCGCGCGTCGCTCGTGCGCCGGTGCGTCGTGGTACACGACCCACCGCAGGATCCCCGGGACGAACTCGACCTCGTCGCCGTTCACCCGGACCAGCCCGGCGTCCTCGGCGGGGCGCAGATCGCCGTCCGCTTGCTGCGGATCGGCCGCGGCGAGCAGCAGGGCCGGCCGTACGGCCCGGGGCAGCGCGGCGATCGCAGCCCGAAGGTGACGGCCCAGCGGGCTCCCGCGCGGCAGCGTCACCGGCGGTGGCGCGTCGCCGCGGATCTGCTCGGGCGTGAGCGCCGCGGCGAGGTCGGTCAGCACGGCCGGGTCGCCCCCGGCCAGGTCGACCAGCGCGCCGGCCAGGTCCGCCGGCAGACCGGGGCGCAGGCCGGCGAGGAGGGCCCGGCCGGCCGCCGGGTCCAGCGGCGGGAGCGGCACCGCCGCAGATTCCTGCACTAGAGGTGCAAACATCATGTCGACAAGTGTCGATGTGCGGACGCCGGGGCGGCAAGGCCGGTGATTTCACCGATGTGTCAAAACTGTTGCCGGCCGCAGGCTGCGAGGAACCCGATCCCCTGGAGGTTCCATGCGCCGGATCTTCGCTCTCCTGCTCGCCGTCGTGGCCGCGCTCGCCGCCGTGCCGGCCACCCCCGCCGCCGCGGCAGCCCGTACGCCGGTCGTGTTCGTGCACGGCTACACCGGCAGCGCCTCGAACTGGACGACCGCCGAGTCGCTGTTCCGGGCGGCCGGCTACAGCAGCAGCGAGCTGTACGCGTACGAGTACAACTCCTACGGCGACAACATGACCAACGCCCGCGGCCTGGCGACCTTCGTCAGCCAGGTCCGCAGCCGCACCGGGGCGGCCAAGGTCGACATCGTCAACCACTCGATGGGCGGCCTGGTCAGCCTCTGGTACGTCAAACAGCTCGGCGGCGCGCAGTACGTGGGCCACCTCGCCTCGCTGGCCGGCGCGAACCACGGCACCACCTCGGCCGGCGCCTGCCTGATCTTCGTCACCTGCCGGCAGATGTACCCGGGCTCGTCGTTCATCGCCACGCTCAGCGCGGGCGACGAGACGCCGGGAAGCACCCGCTACGCCACCTGGTACTCGCCCTGCGACGGCGTCATCCTGCCGTACACCAGCACGGTCCTCAGCGGAGCGGCGAACAACTACGTCCTCTGCGAGAACCACCTGACGTACCTGACCGACACGTCCATCCTCGCCCAGGTCCGTACGTTCCTGGCCACCTGAGCACCGCCGCCGGGCCGCCCGTGCTCGAGCGCGGGCGGCCCGGCGGTACGGTGATCAGGTGGTCGCCGCGCTCGAGGTCTACCTGGACGTCGACGCCACGCGGCGGATCCGCGCGTTGTGGAAAGCCCTCGAAGCCGACGGCATCCCCACGATGGCGTCGCTGCACGAGCGGCACCGCCCGCACATCTCCCTGGCCGCCGCTCGTAGGCTGCCCCCGGACGCCGTCGCCGCCGCGCTGCGGGGGCTGGACGTCGGCCGGGGGCTGAGCGTCGGCATGGATTTCGCCGGGCAGTTCGTCGGGCGGGTGCTGTGGCTCGGGGTCACGATGACCGAGGAGCTGCTGGCCCACCACCGGGCCGTCCACGACCGGCTGGCGCACGCCGGGGTGCCGGTGTGGGAGCACTACCGGCCGGGACGCTGGGTGCCGCACTGCACGGTGTCGCTGCGCGTGCCGAACCCCGCGATGGGCCCGGCCGTCCGCCGCTGCCTGGAGATTCTTCCCGTACGCGCGCAGCTCGCCGGCGCCGCCGTCACGGACCACGCCAACGGCATCTCGCACCCGCTGCCGGTCGCGGCGGGATGAGCGGTCAGTCCAGGCCCACCCGGGCCCGGGCGGACGGCCAGCCGTGGTACACGTAGCGGGCGCCGCCGGTCATCTCGAAGACCGCCGCCGCGCAGGCGTCCCCGGCGTGGCCCCACCAGGTCAGCACGGCGGCGATGGTCTCGTGCATCCCGTCGGGGTAGATCGCGCGCACGTGCTCCTCGGCGTGTTCGTGCCGGTTCTCGCCCCACACCGTGACCCGGATCGGCGGCACAGCGCCCTCCTCCCGTCGGTTCGTCGAAGCTTATCGACGAATCCGGGAGACGGCCCGTCAGACGGCGAGGCGCACACCGCCGCCGTTGCGCTTGGCGCGGTACATCGCCGCGTCGGCTCCGCGCATCAGCGTCGCCATGTCGTCGGCGTCGGCGGGGAACAGCGCGATGCCGATGCTGGCGCCGACCCGCACCTCGCCGCCGTCGATGTCGTACGGCTGCTGCAGCCGCTCGTGGATGCGCCCGGCGATCGCGGCGGCCGACTTCTCGTCGGGGTTGCGGGTCAGCAGGATGGCGAACTCGTCGCCGCCCAGCCGCGCGACCAGGTCGTTGTCGCGGACCGCCGCCTGCAGCCGCTGGCCCACCGCCTGCAGCAGGGCGTCGCCGGCGTGGTGCCCGACGGTGTCGTTGACCCGCTTGAAGCCGTCCAGGTCGAGCAGCAGCAGCGCGATCCGGCCGCCGGTGGCCATCGCGCTGTCCACCTCCTGCTCGGCGCGGTCGAGCAGGTGGGTGCGGTTCGGCAGCCCGGTGAGCGCGTCGTGGTACGCCTGCCGGGTCAGCTCGGCGACGTGCATCTGCTCGGCCTGACGCATGCGGGCGCTGTCGACGATGAGCGCGCCCTCCATGGCGACCTGGTGGGCCAGCGTCTGGTCCCGGCTGGTCCAGGAGCGCGGGCCGCTGGCGTCGCCGCACATCACCACGCCGACCGGCCCGGACGCCGAGAGCAGCGGCATCGACAGGAACGAGCGCAGCTGCAGGGTCTCGACGAAGCCGCCGCGGCGGAAGTCGCCGTCGGCCGCGTCGCCGACGAGGACCGGCCCGTTGGTGTCGAGCATCGCCTTCCACACCGGCGAGTCGGTGGCCAGCTTGCCGAGCAGGTTGTGGCGCAGCTGGGTGTTCATCTCCTCGGTCAGGCCCACGCCGCCGACGTACTGGATCGTGTTGTCCGGGCCGATGAGGTGCACCGCCGCGTACTCGGTGCGGAAGGCCTCCCCGGTGGCCTTGGCCAGCAGCATCCCGGCGGCCTCCACCGAAGTGGCGGTCGCGCCCTCCTCGAAGAGGCTGCGGATCGTGGCGTTGGCGCGGGCGGTGAACTGCTGGTGCACCTCCGCGGAGAGCACCTGCAGGGTGGCGGCGACCTGCAGGGCCGTACCGGCGGCGGTCTCCGGGCGCAGGTGCTCCAGGGCCGTGCCGGTGAGCACGAGCACGCCGACGGTCTGGCCGCCGATACGCAGGCGGATCGCCGTACGCTCGCCCACGCGCACCGGCGGGGCGCCCGCGGAGACCCGGAAGACCCGGCCGGCGATGCGCAGGTCGTCGGGGCCGGGCGAGCCGATGGTGGCGGCGGGGCGCAGGCTGCCGTCGTCGGGGTCGAGCGTGAAGACGGTCGCCGCGGTCATCCCGCACGCCTCACCGAGGCGGCGCTCGATGATGCCCAGGATGTGTCCCAGCGAGGGGATGTCGCGGGTCATCACCTCGACGAGGTCGGCCAGCAGCCGGGTCTGCTCGTCGAGGGCGAGCGGGGACACGGACAGGGCGAAGTCGCCGCCACCCGTACGTGTCTCGCTGCTGACCGTCACGGACCCAAGGATCGGCAGTGAGACGACGCGCCTGAGCATCCGGGTGGTGCCGTGGTGCGCGACACGACGGATTACCGTTCCAGGTTGCGGGCATCCGGAGCCCGGCACGCGACGAGGGGAGTACGGCATGAGGGTGTGCGTCGTCGGCACCGGCTACGTGGGTCTCACGACGGGCGTCTGCCTGGCCTTCCTCGGCCACGACGTCACCTGCGTCGACCTCGACCAGGCCAAGGTCGATCTGCTGGCCTCGGGGCGCTCGCCGATCTACGAGCCGCACATGGACGCGCTGCTCGCCGACTCGGCCGACCGGCTCAGCTTCACCACCGACTACAGCGCCGCGGTGCCCGGCGCGGACGTCGTGTTCATCGCCGTGCAGACCCCGTCGCTGCCCGACGGCAACCCGGATCTCACCCACCTGCGCTCGGCCGCCGA
Source organism: Actinoplanes sp. NPDC049316 (assembly GCF_040677315.1). Taxonomy (NCBI): domain Bacteria; kingdom Bacillati; phylum Actinomycetota; class Actinomycetes; order Micromonosporales; family Micromonosporaceae; genus Actinoplanes; species Actinoplanes sp. NPDC049316. The sequence goes on from NZ_JBFAQM010000001.1 coordinate 546,794, forward strand.
GAGCGTCGGGCGGCACATCTCCGGCGACTTCACCGTCGTGGTGAACAAGTCGACCGTGCCGATCGGCAGCAGCAACTGGGTCGACTCGATCCTGCGGGAGTCGTTCGAGCGTACGCACGAGCGGCGTAGCGACGGCGAGTTCTCGGTCGCCTCGAACCCGGAGTTCCTGCGCCAGGGCGCCGCGATCCAGGACACGCTGTACCCCGACCGGGTGGTCGTCGGCTCGGACAACCCCCGCAGCCTCGACGTGCTCAACCGCCTCTACCGCACCCTGCTGAACCAGACGTTCACCCCACCGACGTACCTGCCGCGCCCGGGCGGGCTCGGCGCGGTGCCGATGGTCTCGACCGACCTGGCCTCCGCCGAGCTGATCAAGTACGCGGCCAACGCGTTCCTCGCGCTCAAGATCAGCTTCGCGAACGAGGTAGGCCAGCTCGCCGGCCGGGTCGGCGCCGACATCACCCAGATCACCCGCGGTATCGGCCTGGACGCCCGGATCGGGCCGCGGTTCCTGCAGCCGGGCATCGGGTGGGGCGGCTCCTGCTTCGGCAAGGACACCGCCGCGCTGATCGCCACGGCGGCCGAGTACCACCACGAGATGCCGATCGTGACCGCTGCCCGGCAGGTCAACCAGTTGCAGCGGCGCCTCGTCGTGGACCGGCTGCTCGAGGAGCTGCGCATCCTCAAGGGCCGCCGGATCGGGCTGCTCGGGCTCGCGTTCAAGCCCGACACCGACGACCTGCGCGACGCCCCGGCGCTGGACATCACCCGGATGCTGATCGACCGCGGCGCGCGCGTCCGCGTGCACGACCCGGTGGCCACCGAGCGCTTCCGGCGCGAACAGCCGGACCTGGTGCCGTACCTCGCCGACGAGGTCGAGGACGTCTTCGACGACAGCGACGCGGTGGTCCTGGTGACCGAGTGGGCGCAGTACCAGGACCTGGACTGGGGCAAGCTCGCCGGGCTCATGCGGACGCCCGTCGTGCTGGACGGCCGGCACATCCTCGACCCGCAGCGGCTCACCAAGCTGGGCTACCGCTACCTGTCGGTGTCCGGCTCCCGCTGAGCGCCGGGACCGCACAGGTTCCTGACATCGCGGTGTCATCCTGCGCCGCATGCGATTCACCGTTCACGTCCTCACCGCGGGATTGGCGGCGCTGCTGCTGGCCGCCGGCCTCGTCGCCGCCCGGCTGCAGGCGTCGGCGCCGGAGATGCCGCAGGTCGTCACGTACATCCCGCCGGTCACCGGCCCCGGCGGGCCCGGCGACCCGGTCACGGCAGGAGGTCGCGCCACGCCCTGACCAGCGCCGCGTCCACCGGGGCGTCCCAGCGGCCGTCCGGGCGTACGGCGCCCCCGGTGTGGAAGGCGTCCACACCCGCGGCGACCAGCGGCGCGACGTGGTGCGGGCGCAACCCGCCGCCGGCCAGCACCCGCGGCCTGCGGCCGGCCTCCGCGCACAGCGTGCCGAGCCCCGCGCCGACCCCCGCCGGGTCGCCGCCGGTCAGCACGAAATCCAGCCCGGGCAGCCCGGCCAGCGCCCGCCAGGCGGCGGCGCGGTCGGCGGCGTGGTCCAGGGCCCGGTGGAACGTCCAGCGGCATCCCTCGATCGCCGGGAGCACCGCCTCGACGGCGGCCACGTCGACCGCCCCGCCGGCGTCCAGGAAACCCAGCACGAACTCGTCCGCGCCGGCGTCGCGTAGCTCGGCCGCGGCCCGGGTGAGGGTGGCCGCGTCGCTCAGCGCGTACCCGTCATGGCTGCGCAGCATGACCCGGACCGCGAGGCCGGCGACCCGCCGGACCTGCGCGAAGGTCTCGACGGCGGGGGTGAGGCCCTGCCGGCTCATGTCGGCGACCAGCTCGACCCGGTCGGCGCCCCCGTCCCGCGCGGCCCGCGCGTCCACGACGTCCAGCGCGATGACTTCCAAGATCGATTCCGGCACGGCCGCATCGTCGCACACCGAGCTGAACGGCGGCCGTCCAGCGGTGCGCGTCCATGTTGGAAAGTGTCAGACCATCGAAGTTCATCGCGCGAAATCTTGACGTTACCTGAGCAACCTTGTTGAAATGTGTGAGCTCATGGGTGGTCCACTGACACGCTTCGCGGTGATGCTCATCGTCCACCGTGGTGCGTCGATCTGTGCTGCCCGCGTCACTTCCGCTCCGAAGGGACCACGCGCGTGAACAGACCCCGGACCCGCCGGCGGCACGCCATAGCAGTCGCGGCCGTCACTCTCCTGGCCGTGGGAGCCGCGGCACCCGTCGGCGCCGCGCCCGCCGCGGCGGCCGCGGCGGCCGCCTGGCACAAGGGCGTCCCGCCGATCGCCACCCCCTGGACCGACGCGGTGGGCCCCGGCAACGCCCTGCCCGAGTACCCGCGCCCGCAACTCGTGCGCAGCCGCTGGCAGAACCTCAACGGCGTCTGGGAGTTCGCGAAGGCCGAGACCGGCCAGGCCGTGCCCACCGGCCAGTCCCTCGGCGAGCGGGTACTGGTGCCGTACCCGATCGAGTCGGCGCTGTCCGGCATCGAGCGCCACGAGGACCGCATGTGGTACCGGCGCACCTTCACGGTCCCGTCCGACTGGAAGGTCGGTAGGGGACAGCGCCTGCTGATGCACTTCGGCGCGATCGACTACGACTCGAAGATCTTCGTCAACGGCAAGCAGGTCGCCACCCACCGCGGCGGCTACGACGGCTTCGACGTCGACGTCACCGACGCGCTGGTCAAGACCGGCCCGCAGGAGCTCATCGTCTGGGCCGAGGACCTCACCGACGCCACCGGCCAGCCCATCGGCAAGCAGCGTCGCGTCGGCGACCGGGGCATCTTCTACCAGGGCAGCTCCGGCATCTGGCGCACGGTGTGGATGGAGCCGGTCGGCGCCTCCAGCATCGCCGACCTCAAACTGACGCCGGACCTGTCCGCCTCGGCGCTCCAGCTCACCGCGAACACCGTCCGCGGCGAGGGCCTCAAGGTGCGCGCGGTCGCGCGCAGCAAGGGCAAGGTCGTCGGCAAGGTCACCGGCGCCGCGGGTACGCAGCTCTCGGTGCCCGTGCCGAACGCGCACGTGTGGACGCCGGACGACCCGTACCTCTACGACCTCGAGGTCACGCTGCTCAACGGCAACCGCGTGCTCGACACGGTGCGGTCGTACTTCGGCATGCGCGAGATCGGCACCAAGAAGGGCGCCGACGGCAAGCTGCGGATCGCGCTCAACGGCAAGATCCTGTTCAACATGTCCACGCTGGACCAGGGCTTCTGGCCGGACGGGCTGAACACCGCCCCGACCGACGCGGCGCTCAAGTTCGACCTCGAGCAGCACAAGGTCATGGGCTTCAACACCGTGCGCAAGCACATCAAGGTCGAGCCCGACCGCTGGTACTACTGGGCCGACAAGCTGGGCCTGCTGGTCTGGCAGGACATGCCGGCCGCCAACACCGGGCCGATCCCGCCGGAGTGGCGCGACCAGTTCGAGGCCGAGCTGCACGAGATGGTCCGCGAGCACCAGAGCTGGACCTCGATCATCGCCTGGGTCCCGTTCAACGAGGGCTGGGGCGAGTGGGACCGTACGGCCACCGGCCGCATCGCCGAGGACGTCAAGAAGCAGGACCCGAGCCGCCTGGTCAACGCGCACAGCGGCGTGAACTGCTGCAACTCCAAGGGTGACTCCGGCAAGGGCGACGTCATCGACTTCCACGAGTACAACAACGGCGGCCCGGCCTCCCCGTCGCCGGACGCCACCCGGGTGTCCATCGACGGCGAGCACGGCGGATACGGCCTCAAGGTCTCCAACCACATGTGGTTCGGCACCGGGCAGGCGTACGAGATGGAGCCCGACTCGGCGACGCTGACCCGCAAGTACGTCGAGAACCAGCGCAAGGTCATCACCGCCGCCCAGTCGTGCGGCATCAGCGCGGCGATCTACACCCAGATCACCGACGTGGAGGGTGAGCTCAACGGCTTCTGGACGTACGACCGGCAGGTGCCCAAGATGGACTTCAGCCAGGTCCGGGCGATCAACCGGGAGATCATCGCCAAGGCGGACGGCAGCGCGTCCAACGTGCCGCAGCCGCCGCCCGGCACCCCCGGCCTGACCGGTGTGTCGTTCTATCCGCTCGACGGCACCGCCGAGGACGCGGCCGGCGACCACGACGGCACCCCCGTCGGCGGCCCGCAGTACGTCGCTGCCAAGAACGGCCAGGGCCTCGAGCTCAACGGCTCCTCGCAGTTCGTCGACACCGGCGCGCCGATCCTGAACACCGCGTCGGACTACACCGCCTCCGCGTGGGTGAAGCTCGACAAGGCCGACGGCGCCTTCCAGACGATCGTCAGCCAGGACGGGCCCAGCAACAGCGACTTCTTCCTGCAGTACTCGGGCGCCGACCAGCGGTTCGCGATGAGCTTCGCCGGCGTCCGCGCGCTCGGCCCGGTCAAGCCGGAGACCGGCCGCTGGTACCACCTCACCGGCGTCCGCGACTCAGTCAAGGGCGAGCTGCGGCTCTACGTCGACGGCGAACCGGCCGGGCGCACCAGCGCCTGCCTGCCGCAGGCGGCGCCGACCGGCAACACGGTGATCGGCCGGGGCAAGTACGGCGGCAACCCCGTCGACTACCTCGACGGCACGGTCGACCAGGTCCACCTGTACGACCGCGCCCTGTCCGCCACCGAGATCAAGGCGCTGTACGACTCCGGCAACTGACACCTCTCTAGTAGCGGCTCCAGCGCTCGGCGGGACGACACGTCCCGCCGAGCGTTCCGTACACCACCGCGCCGGCCGGGTCGGTCCAGCACTGCTCGGCTCGGCCGGGCAGCGGGAACAACGGCCGCCGGTCGATCTCGTGACCGGCGGCGTCATAGCTGACCAGCTGGGCGTCGGGGCGGACGTCAGCGGTGGCGGTCACGATGCCGAACGTGCCGTCGCGCAGCCGGGCCACGGTCGTGCGGCCGTCGCCGTGCTCCAGCACCAGCCGGTGGACGCGGCCGCTCACCCGGCCGAGCGCCGCCACGGCCCCGCCGTCGGCCTCCGACGACGACAGGCTCAGCCGCTGCACCGGGCCGGGCAGCCAGTCCCGGTGCGCCCACGGCCCGGAGTTGACGCCGCCGCTTGACTCCCGGCCGCCGAGGTCGAAGTCGCAGGCCGCGTAGCCGGCACCGGAGAGGAACAGCACGGCGGCCCGGTCGCCCTGCCGGGCGCTGACGGCCAAGTCACCCAGGGCCAGCGGAACCCGCGGCCCGCTGTCGCGCCCGGCCCATTCCAGGCACTCCTGCGCGGCACGGCGCAGCGTGCCGTCGAGCTCGCCCGGTCCCATCGCCAGCACCTGCATCCCCGGCTCGTCGCGGACGTGCGCGACGACCGTGCCGGCCGCCACCAGGGTGAGCCCCGTGGCGACGGCCGCGGCCAGCCACCGGCGGGTGTGGCGGGGACGCTCGCGGGTGGCGCGCAGCAGGTCGTGGCGCATCCGCTCGGCGCGCCCGGGCGGCAGGTCGCGGTCGGCGGGCGGGCGCAGCAGCTCGGTCATCGCTCCTCCGAGGGATTCAGGAGTCCGGTGCGGCGCGACCGGGCGTAGCAGCTCGTCATCGTTCCTCCGGGGGGCTCAGGATTCCGGTGAGGCGCGACCGGGCGCGGCTGACCCGCGAGCGGACGGAGACCTCCGTGATGCCGAGGACGGCGGCGGCTTCGGCGTACGAGACACCCGACCACAGGCACAGCGCGACGGCCTCCCGCTCGGTGCGGGGCAGCCTGCGGACGGCCGCGAGCACCTCCCGCATCCGGCGCTCGTCGTCGAGGCGACCGGCCACGTCGTCGGCCGGGTCGCGTTCCTCCTCGTACGGCACGCGCTGCAGCAGGGCACTGCGCCGGCGGGCCGACCGGTGTTCCGTACGGGCACAGTTCCCGGCGACGACGAGCAGCCACGGCAGGGCGGACCCGTCGACAAGGCGTACGGCGCCGCGCTTGCGCCACGCGAGCAGGAACGTGGCCTGGGTGACGTCTTCGGCCACGCTCCACGAGCCGGTCAGCCGGAACGCGTGGTTGTACACGGCCCGGCAGTGCCGGTCGAAGGCGGCGCCGAAGCCGGCCTCGTCGCCGAGGTCGTCGTCGCGCCGTCGGGTCTGTGCTGTCACGCCTGGTTATGTCCGCCCGTCCGGTAATTGTTGCGGCAATATTTGCGCGGGTTGATGATGACGTTCTATCGATCACGGTGATCGGCTCAGGGAGGCGCCGTCATGCTGTCCGCGCTCGACCGCAAGCACTCCGTGGCGCCGCCCGGCTTCAGCCGCTGGCTGATCCCCCCGGCCGCGCTCTCGGTGCACCTGTGTATCGGCCAGGTGTACGCCACCAGCGTCTACAAGAACTCCTTCGTCCAGCACTTCGACGCCGGCCAGACCGCCGTCGGGGTCGTCTTCAGCATCGCCATCGTCATGCTCGGCCTGTCGGCGGCGGTCGGCGGCACCTGGGTCGAAGCGAACGGGCCGCGCAAGGCCATGTTCGTGTCGGCCTGCTTCTGGACCGCCGGCTTCCTGGTCGCGGCGCTCGGGATCAGCACCAAGCAGCTGTGGCTGGTCTACCTCGGGTACGGCGTCCTCGGCGGCATCGGCCTGGGCATCGGCTACATCTCCCCGGTCTCCACGCTGATCAAGTGGTTCCCGGACCGCCCGGGCCTCGCGACCGGCCTGGCCATCATGGGCTTCGGCGGTGGCGCGCTGATCGCCAGCCCGCTGTCGCGGCAGCTGCTGTCGTACTACGACGCCGGCTACGACCCGAACGTGTCGTCGTCGGTGGCCTCCGGCGGCGCGCTCGTGGCGCTGTTCCTGACCCTGGGCATCGGCTACTTCGTCGTCATGATGTTCGGCGTGCTCAACATGCGGGTGCCCGCCGACGACTGGGTGCCGGCCGGCTTCGACCAGGCCTCGGTGAAGGAGAAGGCGCTGGTCACCACCGCCAGCGTGGCCGCCGCCAACGCGATCAAGACGCGCAGCTTCTGGCTGTTGTGGATCGTGCTGTTCTGCAACGTGACCGCGGGCATCGGCATCCTCGAGCAGGCCAGCCCGATGATCCAGGACTTCTTCCGCGGCTCGGACGGCAAGTCGGCGGTCGCGGTGGCCGCCGCGTCGGGCTTCGTCGGGCTGCTCTCGCTGTTCAACATGGCCGGCCGCTTCGTCTGGTCGACGACCTCCGACTTCATCGGCCGCAAGCGCATCTACCTGGTCTACCTCGGCGTCGGCATGATCCTGTACGCGCTGCTCGCGAGCGTCGGGCACACCGCGGTCGGGCTGTTCGTGGTGCTGGCCGGGGTGATCCTGTCGTTCTACGGCGGCGGGTTCGCGACCGTCCCGGCGTACCTGCGGGACCTGTTCGGCACCTACCAGGTCGGCGCCATCCACGGCCGCCTGCTCACCGCCTGGTCCGCCGCGGGTGTCGCCGGGCCGCTGATCGTCAACGGCTTCCTCGACGCGCAGGGCAAGCCCGGCACGCTCACCTCGTCGGCGTACCAGCCGGCGCTGTTCACGATGGTCGCGATCCTGGCCGTCGGCTTCGTCGCCAACCTGCTCGTGCAGCCGGTCCCGGCCCGCTTCCACGAGCAGCCGGAGCAGGAGAAGGAGGCTGTGGCATGAAAACCTCGCCGGTCCGCATCGCGCTCTCCTGGGCGCTGGTCACCGTGCTGCTCGGGTACGGCGTCATCCAGACGGCGATCACCGCCGCCAAGCTCTTCCAATGAGAAGAGGCGGCCCGGCGTGATGCCGGGCCGCCTCTCTTACTCGATCGTTCAGGAGAGCGGCGGGTACGCGTTCGCCATCAGCTGGCGGAACTGCGCGGAGAACCACGCTCCGGAGATCGGCGCGTTCGGCAGGGCGCCCGTCGGGCTGTTGCCGTTGCGCTCGTTGCCGGTGTAGGTCGGGTCGCACATCCGGTCGAAGCCCTTGCCCTCGTTGTTCGGGATCAGGCTGCTCGAGCCGTCCGACTCGCCCGGGGGCTTGACCCAGACGTACGCGTCGATGCCGGTGGCCGGGTTGGCCCGCGGCCGCTCGCCGAGGCCCGCGCCGTCCTGGTTGCACCAGTTGCCGGCGTGGATCCGGCGGTCGATGCGGGACTGGTTGACGAACGTGTTCACGTCGGTGGACGTGCTCGCCGCGGTTGGCCGGTTCGCGCCGCCCCAGCCGTTGCGGGAGGTGTCGATCAGCATGCCGATGCCGGAGTCGAAGCCGACCTGGACCAGCTTCTGCCGGAACGCCTGGGCGAACGACAGCTCGTCGACGTAGTAGTTCCAGTCCACCCACTTGGACTGCCGCACCGAGGTGCCGTTCACGTTCGTGTTGATCGTGAAGTACGGCTCGGTGAGCGCCGAGTAGTTGGCCGTGTTGGTGATGAAGCCGTGCACGTTCTTCACGTTGCCGGACGCCTTGGCCGCCTCGAGCATGATGTCCGCGGTCGGGCCGAAGTTGGTGTCCCAGCCGATCCAGCCGTGGTGCGCGGCGTCGACGTAGTTGTAGGAGTTCGAGAGCGCGCCGAGCTTGTTCAGCGCGTAGCCGACGCCCTGGACGTAGCCGCCGTTGCTCTTCATCGTCGCGCAGGTCGCCACGTTGGTGTTGGTCACCAGGTTCGGCAGCGAGTCGATCTCGATCACGTTGATGATGCGCAGGTTGCGGTATTTCGCGTCGCCCTCGATCGCGGCGATCGGGTCGATGTACTCCGCCTTGTACCGCGGCAGGTCGTTGACGCCCAGCTCACCGTTGGAGGCCAGCGCCGAGCAGTCGCGGCCGGGCAGGTTGTAGATGACCAGCTGGATGTAGCCGGCGCCCTGGGCGAGAGCCGCGTCCAGGTGGTCGCGCAGGCCCATCGAGCCGTTGGAGCTCGAGTCGCTGGTGCCGTTGATGGCGGCGATCCGGTCGAGCCACACGGCGGTCGGGTTGTTGGAGACCCGGTTGCCGCCGGGCTCGGCGTCGGCCTTGGCCTTCCACTCCGGGTTGACGTAGCCCTTGGCCCCCGCGTACGGGTTGTCGACCTTGGTGCCCGCCGGCGGCGGGGTGGTCGGGCCGCTGGGCGGCGGCGTGCTCGGGTTGGACGGCGGCGGCGTGCCCGGGTTCGACGGCGTGCCGGGCGTCGTCGGCACCGAGCCGGTGCACTGGGTGCCGTTGAGCGTGAAGACCGACGGCGCGGTGTTCGTGCCCGAGTAGTCGGCGTTGAAGCCGAACGACGCCGACGCGTTCGTGGCGAGGTTGTTCGCGTACGACGGGCTGGCGACGCTCACGTGCTGGCCGGACTGGGTGAAGGTGCCGTTCCAGCCCTGGGTGACCCGCTGGTTGCCGGAGAAGTCCCAGGCGAGGTTCCAGCCGCCGGAGATCGGGTCACCGAGGTTGGTCACCGACACGTTCGCGGTGAACCCGGTGCTCCACTGGTTGACCGAGTAAGTGACCCGGCATCCGGCCGCGGCGCTGGCTTGACTGGCGACGGCTATCCCGGCGCCGGTGAGGAGGGTGACGGCGGCGGCGGCTGTCAGGCCGCGCGCCACACTGTGGGGACGTGGTCTCATGCGCGAGCGCTCCTGGGAGACGTGGCTGTGCCCGGGGCAGGCACGGCCTCAGGGATCGCCGGATCGAAGTGTGTCACTGATCCGGCGACGGCTTCAGAGTATGGGAGCGCTCCCATGACATCAATACGTAATGGGCCCGAAACTTTTCGGCGTTGCGACCCGCCACCGTGCCCACGGCCCCGCGCCGGCGGGCGGTACGCTGCCGCCACACCGGGGGATGGGGGGCCAGATGGCGGAGATCGGGCTGCGGCGAGTCCGAGACGACGACCTCGATGCCATCTTCGACCAGATGCGCGATCCCGTGGCGGTGCGGATGGCTGCGTTCACCGCCGAAGACCCCGGCGACCGGGCCGAGTTCGACGCGCACATGCGGCGGCTGCGCACCGCCGCCGACATCGATCTGTGGGCCGTCACGGTCGGCGACGAGCTCGCCGGGACCATCGCGAGCTTCGCGGTCGGCACGGACACCGAGATCACGTACTGGTTCGACCGCTCCTGGTGGGGGCGGGGCGTGGCCACCGCCGCGCTGAAGCTGTACCTCGGCAGGCTCGCCGTACGCCCGATCACCGCCCGGGCGGCCAGCGACAACGCCGGCTCGCTCGCCGTGCTGCGCAAGGCCGGTTTCCGCAAGGTCGGCACCGAGGTGGCGTATGCGACCGGCCGTGGCCACGAGATCGAGGAGACCGTGCTGCGCCTCGACGCGGACGGCTGAGCCCGGACGAAGACGCCGGCGCCCCGCCGCATCGGCGGGGCGCCGGCATCGGCCCCTCGGAAAGGTCTCGGGTAGCGCTCGACCCACCCTAGGGCTACCGTCCGCGACGGTCTCTTAACTCCGTCTGAAGTCTTCCGCAGGTTTACCGCAAATCCGCGTCACCGGCCGGGGTGGAAACCGGTGGGCATTGCGCCGTGGCCGGGGGTCCCGCGGGTGCGCATCCGCAGGCGGAGCAGCAGCGCCACGCCCAGGAAGACGAGCACCGCGCCGACGATCAGGCCGGGGCCGAGCAGGCTCGGTCCGTCCCCGGTGGCGGAGGCCGGCACGGCGCCGATGTCGTCGGACTCGGCCGGCTCCGGAGTGGCGGTCGCTTCGCCGCCGCCGTCGATCGAGGCGTCGCCGGAGTCCCGCGTCTCGCCGGGCGTCGGCGTCGGCTCGGCCTCGCCGGCGGGGGACTCGGTGGCCGCGGGCTGCTGACCGACGACCGGGCTCTGCCCCGAGCTCTGCTGCAGCAGGGTGCCGGCCGCGTCGAACGCCTGCGGCTGGAACTGGACCCGGCCGGTGCCGGCCTCGTCGTCGAAGGCGATCCGGTAGCGGGCGGTGACCGTACGACCCCGGCACAGCTGGCCGGGGTCGAGGTTCACGTCGGTGATCCGGGCGGTGTCGCCGTTGCTCTGCACGCGTACGGGAAAGGCGCCGCTCTCCTCGACCCGGTCGACCTCGACCTGGTCCAGGGTGGAACCCTCGACCCGCAGCACCAGCGACCACCGCACCTTCTGGCAGCGCACCCGGTCGGTGGACGCGACGACCGTCAGCGTCCGGCTCTCGGCGCCGGCCCCGAAGGTCGCCGGCAGCTCGGTGATGCGTACCGCGAAGCCGGGCTCCACGGCGGAAGCCGGGCCCGGCAGGGCGAGCGCCGCCGCTGCCGCCGCCAGAGCGGTCGCAGCCACCGCAGCACGATGCCGCACAGCAATCATCTCCTCACACAAAGTCACCGGAGTGCCCGCACGTGAGGTAGTTCGGCGCTGGGTCGCGAAAGGTTCACCGCCGGCACAGGATCACCGGGACGCGCCACATTATTTTTCCCTTAGCGCCCGGTTTCGAGACGGTGTCTTCCCTGGTCAGGGCACGTTCGGCGGGGTTGCCTAGCAAGGCCGCGCAAACTTCGCCGCAAAAGAGTGCCCGAACGTTCATCCGATCCGGCCCCCGGCACGTAGATGGGGGAGGGCAGGGACCGGGGACGACAGAACGTGAGGAAGGGAAGGCAGCACCGGACCGCCCGACAGTAACGAGCGCGGGGCATCCCCCACGGATGCCGGCGTCGGCGAATGCCCACGACGGACGCCATACCGCTGCGGAGAACGAGGAGCCATGGCCCGGACGAAGACGAAAGAACGATCCGCCAGTCGTGTGGACGTCGAGATGGGTGCCACCGGTGGCCGGACACCACCGTCGAAGCTCACCATCGCCCTGTTCGCGGTGTCGATCCTGGCCGCCGTCTGGTCGGTGATGATGCTGATCCCGCAGGGCCGGGTCGCGTACGTCTACATCTTCTACTACCTCGAGTTCTACATGGGTGTGCTCGCGCTCGTGTCGCTCTCGATCACGATCATGATCGGGCTGGTCTCCACCGACCGCCTCGTCCTGTCGATCCGCCAGCGCCTGCTGCTGCAGTCGGCGCACCGCACGACCGGCGTGATGGCGGTCTCGGCCCTGGGCATCCACCTCTGGACGAAGTTCGCCGAGAACCACATCGGGCTGCTCGACATCTTCATCCCGTTCATGTACCCGGGCCTTGCCAGAGTGTTCGTCGGTTTCGGCACGATCTCCGCGTACGTCATGGTGCTGACGATGTGGACCGGCATCATCCGGGCGCGGTTCATCGGCCGCGGCAAGCCGTGGATGTGGCGGGCCGTGCACAGCATCTCCTACCTGACCTGGCCGATCGCCCTGATGCACGGCCTGAACGCCGGACGCCCCGCCGCCGTCTGGGTCATCGTCAGCTACATCGTGTGCGTGCTGGGCGTGCTCATCGGGCTCGCGGTGCGTCTCGCGGTCAGCCTGAACCGCAAGAAGGACTTCGCCTCGCAGGCCGGCACCGCCGGCGGCACCGGCGGGATGAAGCCGGTCGGCAAGCTCGCGCCCACCACCGGCGTGATCGCCAAGGGCCGCGGCCGGGGCCGGAGCAGCCGGGACGAGGACCCGATCGTGTCCGACCGCGGCAACGCCGTCGAGGCGTGGAAGCCCGCCGGGCCGGCCCGTCCCGCCGCGCCGGCGATGACCGAGCCGGTCGTCAAGCCGGTCAGCCCGGCCGCGCCCGCGCCGGTCAGCGCCGCGCCCATGGCCGAGCGCGCTCCCCGCCGGCGTCCCGACGAGGACGAGCGGGCCCGCCGGCGCCGCGACTTCGACGACGCTCCCACCCAGCGCTGGAGCTTCGAGGACGAGGACGACGACATGCCGCCGCCGCGCTCGCGCCGCTACGCCGAGGACGGCGCCCCGGCGCCCCGGCAGCGCCGCGGCGAGCGGTTCGACGAGCCCACCGGCGCCATGTCGCGCCGGGCGCTCGAGGAAGGGGTGCGCCGCTACGCCGACGAGGACGAGGACGTCGTGCCCGCGCCGCGGGGCCGCCGCCGGACGGACGACGCGTACGAGGACGTGCCCCGCCCCCGCTCCCGCCGCTACGCCGACACCGACCTGGACGACGAGCCGGCCCCCCGCTCCCGGGGCCGCCGCTACGCCGGCGAGGACGAGGAGGTCGTGCCGGTTCCGCGCGGCCGCCGGGCGGCCGAGGACCTGCCGCTGTCGCGGTACGCCGACGACGAGCCGCCGGCCCCGCGCCAGCGCCGCTACGCCGACGACGACGACCGGTACGACGACACCCCGCCGCGCCGCCGGGCCACCCGGTACGCCGACGACGAGCCGCCGCGCCCGTCGCGTTCCTCCCGCTACGCCGAGGAGGACGAGGATGCGCCCCGGGCCCGGCGCGACCGGGGCGCCGACGTCGACCGCGCCGACTCGGGGCGGCACAGCCGCAGTGAGTTCGTGGACCTGGCCGGCGACGATGCCGACCCGAACTACCTCGAGCCCGACGAGACGCCCACGCTCGTCGACATGGCCCAGCGCCGGGCTCGCAGGGCAGCACAGCAGGAACCCGTGCGCTCCGGATCGGGCCGGGGGGCCCGCCGGGGATCCCGGAGCCGCACGGCTGACGAGGCAGCTGACGACATGTACTGGGCGCAGCTGCGAGGGGAAGCCCAGTGAGTTCTGGCAAGGTTCCACCTGTCACGTCGATCGGGACGCCGCGGATCACCGCGGGTTTCGACGAGTACGGGCGGCTGGACCTGCTGGCGCACCAGGAGGTGCACGGCGGGTTCGCGGCCCTGTCCAGCGGTGAGCTGATCGGCCTCGCCGACCGCATCGAGCTGCGCGGGCGCGGCGGGGCCGGGTTCCCGTTCGCCCGCAAGCTGCGCGCGGTGCTCGACTCGTGCCGCCGCCAGGACCTGCCGCCGATCATCGTGGTCAACGCCACCGAGGGTGAGCCGCCGTCGTGGAAGGACAAGGCGATCCTGACCCGCGGCCCGCACCTCATCCTCGACGGCGCCGCGCTGGCCGCGGCCGCGCTCGACGCCGAGGAGATCGTCATCGGCATCGCCGACGACGGGATCGGCCAGGACTCGCTGGCCGCGGCGCTGGCCGAGCGCCGGATGCCGGTGCCGACGCGGATCGTGACCGTGCCGCACCGGTTCATCTCCGGCGAGGGCGGCGCGCTGGTCCGCGGCATCAACGGCGAGGCGCACATCCCGCCCGGGCGCAAAGTCCGCTCCAGCGACAACGGCGTGGCGGGCCTGCCCACGCTGCTGTCCAACGCGGAGACGTACTCGCAGCTGGCCATCGCCGCCCGGCTGGGGCCGTGGGAGTACAACGCGGTCGGCATCCCCGAGGAGCCCGGCACGGTCATGCTGACCGTCGGCGGCTCGTCGACCGCGCCCGCCGTCGTGGAGGCGCCGTCGGGCACCCCGCTGATGGAGGTGCTGGAGATGTGCGGCGCCGACATCGGCCCCGGCCTGCTGGTCGGCGGTTACCACGGCAAGTGGATCAGCGCCGAGGCGGCCAAGACCGTCACCATCTCGCGCAAGGGCTTCGCGAAGGTGGGCGGCACGCTGGGCGCCGGCATGCTCATCCCGATCGGCTCGCAGACCTGCCCGCTGGGCGAGGTGGCGCAGGTCGTGCAGTACCTCGCCGGCGAGTCCGCGGGCCAGTGCGGGCCGTGCCGGCTCGGCCTGCCCGACCTGGCCCGCGCGGTGACGCTGGTCGCGCTGGGCGGCAGCGCGCTGGAGAACGTGCGCCAGGCGGCCGGCGTGGTCAAGGGACGCGGCGCGTGCAGCCACCCCGACGGCACGTCCCGTTTCGCCCTGTCCGCGCTCGAGGTGTTCGCCCGCGACGTCGAGCTGCACGCCAACGGCGAGGGCTGCGGCAAGCAGGTCCGCGGGATCCTGCCGCTGCCGTACCACCAGCAGCAGGGCGCGCGGAAGCTCGCGCTGGACTGGTCGCGCTGCGACGGCCACGGCCTCTGTTCCGCGGTGGCCCCGGAGATCATCCGGCTGGACGCGAACGGCTTCCCGGCGTTCCCGCAGACGCCGCTGCCGCCGTGGCTGGAGAACGGCGCGCGCAAGGCCGTGAACGTGTGCCCGGCGCTGGCCCTGCGGCTGACGGAGGCGGGCAAGAAGTGACGAGGTCCAAGGTCCTGCTCGCGATGGCGATGGTGGCGGCCCTGGCCGGGTGCGGCCAGGCGGCGCCCGCCGCGCCGGTCGCGGCCCCGGCGGCCCCGGGCGCGTCGCCCGGCGCGGTGCCCGCCTCGCTCACCTTCACGGGCAGGACTCTGGACGGTACGGCGTTCGACGCCGCCACGCTGGCCGGCAAGCCGACGATCCTGTGGTTCTGGGCGCCGTGGTGCGCGACCTGTGCCAGCGAGGCGATGTCCATCGCGGACATCCAGGAGGAGTACGGCGACCGCCTGAACATCGTGGGCATCGCCGGCATGGGCGGCAACAAGGAGATGCACGAGTTCGTCTCGGACCTCGAGGTCGGGGCGGTGCCCCACCTCGACGACGAGCCCGGCGTGATCTGGAAGAAGTTCGGCGTCACCGAGCAGAGCACGTACGTGATCCTGGACCGGTCCGGCCGGGTGGTGGTCACGAGCTACCTCGACGACCTGCAGCTCACCTCCCGGGTCAAGGCCCTGGTGGCCTGAGCCGTGCGGGGGCCGGTGCTGCTCGCGCTGACCGCCGGCATGCTCGGCGCCGTGAACCCGTGCGGCTTCGCGTTGCTGCCGGCGTACCTGTCGGTGCTGGTGGCGGGGGATCGCGGCCGGCCGGAGGGGCCGCGGGCGAGCCTCGCGGCCGTCGGCCGCGCGCTGCGCTGCACGGCCGCGCTGACCCTCGGGTACGTCGCGGTCTTCGGGGCCTTCGGCCTGCTCCTGGCGCCGCTGGCCGGCCGGCTGGTGCCGCGGCTGCCCTGGCTGACCGTGGTCTTCGGTCTGGCCCTGGCGCTGCTCGGCGGATGGCTGCTGGCCGGCCGGTCGCTGCCCACGCCGGGCCGGGGCCTGCGCGCGCCCCGGCTCACCGGCACGGCCGCGTCGATGGTGCTGTTCGGTGCCGCGTACGCCGTGGCCTCGCTCGGTTGCGCGGTCGGGCCGTTCCTGGCGATCGTGGTCTCCAGCCTGCGCGCCGGCTCCCTCGGCGAGGGACTCGCGCTGTTCGTGAGTTACGCCACGGGGATGGGGCTGGTCATCGGTGTGACGGCGACGGCCGTGGCGCTGGCGCGGCTCTCCGCAGTGGCACGGTTGCGCAGGGCGGCCGCGGCGGTGCCTCGCGTGGGCGGCGCGATCCTCGTGCTCGCCGGAGCGTACGTGGCCTACTACGGATGGTATGAGCTGCGGATTGTCAAGAATGTGAGGACTTCCGGGCAGGATCCGGTGGTGAATCTTGCCTCGAATGTCCAGCACGAGTTGAGTGGTCTGGTCGGGCGGCTGGGCGCGGGCTGGTTCGGGCTGCTGCTGGCCGTCCTGACGCTGGCAGCGCTCCTGCTGTCCCGCCGCCGTACCTCAGTGGGGAGTTGATCGTGGACACCGCGTACCGCGTGAGTCCACTACGCCGCGACGATCCGGAATGGCTGGGTCAGTACCGGCTGACCGGCCGGCTCGGTTCCGGCGGCATGGGCGTGGTGTACCTCGCCCGCGACCGTGACGGCGGCTACGTGGCGATCAAGCTCGTGCACGCCACGCTCGTCAACGACCCCGAGTTCCGCGGGCGGTTCCGCAGCGAGGTGGAGCGCGCCCGGCAGGTGCCGTCGTTCTGCACCGCCGAGGTGCTCGACGCCGACCTCGACCACTACCCGCCGTACCTGGTCGTCGAGTACGTCGACGGGCCCAGCCTGGCCGAGGTCGTCGAGGAGCGCGGCCCGCTCAAGACCGCCGCGCTGCACTCGCTCGCCGTCGGCGTGGCCACCGCGCTCACCGGCATCCACGGCGCCGGCGTCATCCACCGCGACCTCAAGCCGGACAACGTGCTGCTCGCCCCCGGCAGCCCCAAGGTCATCGACTTCGGCATCGCGCGGGCGTTCGAGGCGACCAGCCAGCACACGCGTACCGACCAGATGGTCGGCACGGTCGCGTACATGGCGCCGGAGCGGTTCTCGTCCGAGCCGGGCACCCCGCTGACCGCCGCCGCCGACATCTTCGCGTGGGGCTGCGTGGTCGCGTACGCCGGAACCGGCCGCACCCCCTTCCACGGCGACTCGCCCCCGGCGACCGCCGCCCGCATCCTCACCCAGCCGCCGTACCTGAACGGCCTGCCCGACCCGCTGCGGGACGTCGTCGAGCTGGCCCTGGCCAAGAACCCCGACGAGCGGCCCACCGCGCGCGAGCTGCTCGACATGCTCCTCGGCGACCGGCCGTCGCCCCGCCCGGCCCCGGTCCGGCAGTACGCCCCGGCCGGCCCGCCCGTCCCCGCCGGTCCTGCCGGCCCGCCGGGCTTCACCGGTCCCACCGGCCCGCTGCGCGACGACCTCCTGGTCGCGGCGGCCGCGGACGCCCGGTACGACCGCTATGACCCGGTGCCCGGCCGCGACGCCCGCGCCCGCCGGCACAAGCTGCTCGCCGCGCTGGCCGTACTGCTCGTCGTCGCCGGCCTCACCACGGTCGGGCTGGTCATCAACGCCCAGGCCCAGCTCCGCGACTCGGTCACGACGACCACGCAGCCCGACGGGGGAGAGGCAGCCGGGGACGCGGAACCGGCGGTGGAGCCGACCGGCGCGACCGCCCAGCCCGAAGGCACCCGGCCCGCCTCGCCGAAGCCCACGCGCAGCCGCACCCAGACCCCCGTGCCGATCGAGCCGGACGGCGGCGAGCCGATCATCCAGGATCCGCTCAGCGAGCCCGGCCAGTGGCTCGACAGCGAGATCCGCGAACAGAACGCCCGCTGCTTCACCGACGGGGTCATGCGCGCCGAACGGGTCGACCGCGGCACGTTCCGCTGCGCCGGGCCCCGCGAGGAGATCGAGGACGACTTCGGCGTCGAGGTGATCACGGCGCTGCAGACGGCCGGCAGCTGCGCGGGCATCTGGTTCCACTGGGACGACCGGCGCGGCGGCCAGGTGCTGCGGATCTGCCAGGACGACGTCTCGATCGCCGCGGACACGCCGAACGACCACCGCGTCTACGGCAGGGTCGAGCTCACCGACCGGATCCCGCTGCAGAAGCCGACCAAGGTGCACCTGGTGGTCCGCGAGGGCGAGGCCCAGGTGTTCCGCGGCGGCAGGTTCGCCGGCACGATCGACCTGCCGGTCAAGGGGCCGCACGAGGGGCAGGTGCAGCTGGGCATCAGCGTCGAGGCGGTCGACACCGACCCGCCGTACGCGGTGACGTTCGCCGATGTCGACATCCGCTCGTTGTAGCGACGAGTGTCGGTTGGGCGGCAACCGGCGTACGGGGTCTTCGCAGGCACTGATGTCGCCCGATAGGGTGCCTTCCTGACGGGGGAGACGACCCGCGCCCTCACCGGCGCGGGGACGGGCGGCGCACAGGCCGCCGGGGGCGTAGGAGCAGCGGCATGGCGGACGAGCGGACCAGCCCGCTGCGCCCGCGTGACCCGCGCCGGCTCGGCCCGTACGAGCTGCTCGGCCGGCTCGGCGAAGGCGGCATGGGCACCGTCTACCTGGCCCGCAGCGCCTCGGGGGTGCTGGTGGCCGTCAAGATGGTCCGCGCCGACCTCGCCCCCGACGACGCGTTCCGGCGCCGCTTCCGCAGCGAGGTCGCCCGCGTCCGACAGGTGCCGCCGTTCTGCACCGCGGAGATCCTCGACGCCGACCCCGACCACGAGCACCCCTACCTCGTCGTCGAGTACGTCGACGGCCCCAGCCTCGCCCAGGTGGTCGACGAGCGCGGCCCGCTGACCGCCGCCAACCTGCACAGCGTCGCCATCGGCGTGGCCACCGCGCTCACCGCGATCCACGGGGCCGGGATCATCCACCGCGACCTCAAGCCGCGCAACGTGCTGCTCGCCCCCGGCAGCCCCAAGGTCATCGACTTCGGCATCGCGCGGGCCATGGAGTCCACCACCGGACACACCCAGACGGACCAGATGGTGGGCACGGTCGCGTACATGGCCCCGGAACGCTTCGGCGACGACACCACGGTGCTCACCCCGGCCGCCGACGTGTTCGCGTGGGGGGCCGTCGTCGCGTACGCGGGCAACGGCCGTACCCCCTTCCAGGCCGACTCCCCGCCGGCGACCGCGGCCCGCATCCTCACCCGCCCGCCCGACCTCGGCGGGCTCAGCGGCCCGCTGCGCGACCTCGTCGCGCACGCCCTCGAGAAGGACCCGGCCAACCGGCCCACCGCGCGCGAGCTGCTCGACCTGCTCGTCACCGGCCCGCAGGAGACGACCGGCCCGGCGGCCGCGGCGCTGGCGCACCAGCCCGGCCTGCGGGTGGCCGCGCAGGAGGCCCAGGCGGCCACCGGCTACCACACCGCCCGCCAGCTGACCGCGCTCGCGCCGGCCGGCGACCTCGTCGGCTACGACGAGGACTCGATCGTCACCCAGCCGGTGTCCGTGCCCCCGGCGGCGCCCGCCACCCCGTTCACCCATGATCCGCACCCGCGCCGCCCCTGGGTCCTGCCCGTCGCGGTCGCCCTGCTGGTGCTGGCGATCCTCGCGGTGGGCGGCATCGCGGTGACCCTCTGGCCACGCGGCGGCGACGACCCGGCGGCGCAGACCGAGCCCGAGGTGCCGCCGCTGATGGAGGACCCGCTGCGCCAGCAGCGGTTGTGGAAGGCCTACTACGACCGCGACGAACGGGCCGGCTGCTCGTTCTCCGACGGCCTGGTCGTGCGCCGCGAGACCAAGGGCGTCTACCGCTGCCGCGGCCCGGCCGACGCCGAACCGGACGACCTGCAGGCCCAGGTCGGGGTCCGGCTGCTGCGCCCGGACAGCTGCGCGTCCATCTGGCTGCGCTTCCGCAACAACCAGGGCTATCAGGTACGCGTCTGCGAACGCAACGTGTACGTCGGCACGCACAAGAACGCCGACATCGAGGTCCTGAAGACGTTCCCGCTCGACGACGAGCCGATCGGCATCGGAGCGCCCCCGACGACGATGACGGTGAGCGTGTACGGCACCACCCTCGAGGTCCTGCGCGACGGCGAGCTCGTGGGCACCGTGCCGGTGCAGGACCCGGACATCCAGGGCGGACGGCTGGCGCTGGGCATCTACACCGAGCAGTACGCGCCGGTCCAGGGGCCGTACGAGGTCGCGTTCACCGACATCAAGATCTGGGGCATCCACCGCTGAGCCCGGCCCGGCGGCCTGGTGGCCTGGTGGCCTGGCGGCCTGGTGGCCCGGTGGGCCGGCGGGCCGGGGCTCAGAAGGGCGACTCGGGCCGGTCCTGCCGTACGCCGTCCACGACGAGGTCGACGCGCTCGTTGTAGAAGCAGAGCAGGTCGCGGATCCTCGGCAGCTCGGGCACCGGGTCCGGGTAGCTCCACGCCACATCCGGCACGCGGGTGTGCGACCAGTACCGCGCCCGGCCCTTGTACGGGCACGCGGTGACGGTCTCGCTCGCGGTCAGGAGCTCCGTCCGCACGTCGGCGAACGGCAGGTAGTAGCGGGTCGGCAGCGAGGTCTCGTACAGCAGCACCGGCCGTACGCTGTCGGCAAGCTTCTCACCGTCGACGAACACCTCGACCCGCCGCGAGGCGCGCACGGTGTCGACGCGGTGATGCGGGTCGCGGGCGTGGACGTGGACCGGCTCGTCCTCCTCGTACCAGTCGAGGGTCTCCCACGAGAACGTCACGTGACCCTTGAGCTCGGCGAACCCGTCCTCGACGATCGCGGCGGCCTCGGCCCGCCGCCCACCGGCCACGACGGACCAGCCGCGCGGGGTCTCGTCGACGAGCACGCCGGGCCGTACGTCCTCGAGCGGGATGAAGTAGGTGGGGAAGCCCTCGGGGCCGTAGCGGATCAGCAGTCGGGCCCGTTCGCTGTCGGCGACGACCGTGCCGCCGAGGCGGACGCGGACGCGGCGGGGGGAGCGCTCGACGTACGGCTGCGGCGGTGTCCAGGCCATGACGTCCGGTCTACACCGGTGCGAGGTCGAGGGCCAGCCCTTCCCGGTGCCTTCGGCGCCGGTGGCCGCCTCCCGGCAGGCGCCGGTGGCCGCCTCCCGGCAGGCGCCGGTGGCCGCCTCCCGGCAGGCGGCGCCCTCCCGGGTCACCATGCCCGGCTTCTCCTGGCGGGCGGTGCCGTTCCGGGGCGCCGTGCCCCGGTCACCGTGCCCGGGTCTTCCGGGCAGGCGGTGCCATTCCGGGCCACTGCGCCCGGCCGGGTCCCCGGGCGGCCGCATCGCCGCGGCCGCCCGGTTTCGCCCGTGCTGAGGGCCGGCGCGTCAGTCCTTGGTCAGCCCGGCCCGGCGCAGGGCGTCGGCCATCGCGCCGCCGTTGAAGCTGGTGCCGGACGAGCCCTGCCGCTGCTGCCCGCCACCCTGCCGCTGTTGCCCGCCGCCCTGCCGGGGTTGTCCACCGCGCCGGTCCCCGCCGCCGCGACGGTCGCCGCCACCGCCCTGACGGGGCTGGCCGCCCCGCTGTCCGCCCTCCCGCGCCGTGCCGTCGCGGCCTGTGCCGTCGCGGCCGCCCCGGGCGGCGCCGGAGCTGTCGCGGCCGGCCTGGCGGGGACGGTCGCCGCCCGCGCCGCGCCGGTCGCCGCCCTGGCGGGGTTCGTCGGTGAGGCGCATCGTCAGGGAGATGCGCTTGCGGGCCTCGTCGACGTCCACCACGCGGACCTTGACCACGTCGCCGGACTTGACGACCTCGCGCGGATCCTTGACGTACGTGTTGGACAGGGCCGAGACGTGGACCAGGCCGTCCTGGTGGACGCCGACGTCGACGAAGGCGCCGAACGCCGCGACGTTGGTCACGACGCCCTCGAGGACCATGCCCGGCTGCAGGTCGGCGATCTTCTCGACGCCCTCGGCGAACGTCGCCGTGGTGAAGGCCGGGCGGGGGTCGCGGCCTGGCTTCTCGAGCTCCTTGAGGATGTCGGTGATCGTCGGGAGGCCCACGGTGTCCGTGACGAACTGCTCCGGGCGCAGCGCGCGCAGGATCGGGCCGTTGCCCATGGCCGTGCGCAGGTCGGTGCCGGCCGTGGCGAGGATCGTGCGGACCACCGGGTACGACTCCGGGTGCACGCTGGAGGCGTCGAGCGGGTCGTCGCCGTCCGGGATGCGCAGGAAGCCCGCGCACTGCTCGAACGCCTTCGGGCCCAGCCGCGGCACCTTCTTGATCTCCGAGCGGTTGCGGAACGGGCCGTTCGCGTCGCGGTGCAGCACGATGTTCTCCGCGAGGCCCGCGCCGATGCCGGACACCCGGGTCAGCAGGGGAGCGGACGCGGTGTTCACGTCGACGCCGACCGCGTTCACGCAGTCCTCCACCACCGCGTCGAGCGAGCGCGAGAGCTTCACCTCGGACAGGTCGTGCTGGTACTGCCCGACGCCGATCGAGCGCGGGTCGATCTTCACCAGCTCGGCGAGCGGGTCCTGCAGGCGGCGGGCGATGGAGACCGCGCCGCGCAGCGAGACGTCGAGACCGGGCAGCTCCTGCGACGCGTACGCCGAAGCCGAGTACACGGACGCACCGGCCTCCGACACCATGACCTTGGTGAGCTTGAGCTCGGGGTGCCGCTTGATGAGATCGGCCGCCAGCTTGTCGGTCTCGCGTGACGCCGTGCCGTTGCCGATCGCCACCAGGTCGACCTTGTGCTGCTTGGCCAGCTCCGCCAGCGTGTGGATCGACGCGTCCCACTTGTTCTGCGGGACGTGCGGGTAGATCGTCGACGTGGCGACGCACTTGCCCGTGGCGTCGACGACGGCCACCTTCACGCCCGTACGGAATCCGGGGTCCAGGCCCATGGTGGTGCGCGTGCCGGCAGGCGCGGCGAGGAGCAGGTCGCGCAGATTGGCCGCGAAGACCCGCACGGCCTCGTCCTCGGCCGCCTGCCACAGCCGGACCCGCAGGTCGGCGCCGAGGTGGATGAGGATGCGCGTGCGCCAGGCCCAGCGCACCGTGTCGGCGAGCCAGCGGTCGCCCGGGCGGCCCTGGTCGGTGATGCCGAAGCGGCCGGCGATCGCGGCCTCGAACGACGGCAGGTCCTGCTCGTCGGCGGTCGGCTCCATCGTGAGGTCGAGGACCTCCTCCTTCTCCCCGCGGAACATGGCGAGGATCCGGTGCGAGGGCAGTTTCGTGTACGGCTCGGCGAAGTCGAAGTAGTCGGCGAACTTGGCGCCCTCAGTCTCCTTGCCCTCGCGCACCTTGGCGACCAGCCGGCCGCGCGTCCACATGCGCTCGCGCAGCTCGCCGATCAGGTCGGCGTCCTCGGCGAAGCGTTCGATGAGGATGGCGCGTGCGCCGTCGAGCGCGGCCTGCGCGTCCGCGACGCCCTTGTCGGTGTCGGCGAAGGCCTCCGCCTCGGCGCGGGGATCCTTGGCCGGGTCGCCGAGCAGCAGATCCGCGAGCGGCTCGAGGCCGGCCTCGCGGGCGATCTGCGCCCGGGTCCGCCGCTTCGGCTTGTACGGCAGGTAGATGTCCTCCAGCCGGGCCTTGGACTCGGCGGCCAGGATCTGGGCCTCGAGAGCGTCGTCGAGCTTGCCCTGCGACCGGATCGACTCCAGCACGGCGGCGCGCCGCTCCTCGAGCTCCCGCAGATAGCCGAGCCGCTCCTCCAGGACGCGCAGTTGCTGGTCGTCGAGGGTGCCGGTCACCTCCTTGCGATATCGGGCGATGAAGGGCACGGTGGCGCCGCCGTCGAGCAGCTCGACGGCCGCGGCCACCTGGCCCTCACGGACCCCGAGCTCCTGGGCGATGCGCTGATGGATGGCTGTCGTCACGCGGACGATTGTGACCGAGGGGTCCGACACTTGTCGCGGCACCCCGCGTACGGCGAGCCGATGATCACCCTCTCCGGGCACGTCATCGGGTCGCGCTCTGACGGCGACCATGAGCCTTCAGTCCGTTCGTGGGTGGCGGTGGGGCGGTCGGACGGGGGTGCACGGCCCACAGTGCGGCCTCGGTGCGGGAGGCGGCGCCGGTCTTGCGCAGCAGGTTGGAGACGTGCACGGTGACCGTCCGCACCGAGATGCCCAGGACGGCGGCGATCTGCTTGTTCGCCATGCCTTCGGCCAGGCAGCCGAGCACCTCCCGCTCGCGGGCGGTCAGTTCCACCGGCTCGCGCAGATGCCCGGCGAGCTGCTCCGGGTCGCCGGCCTCGGCCAGCAGCTCGGTCAACCGGTACGGGTTGCCGCCCGTACGCCGCCACACCGCCTCGGCGACGTCGCGCGACGGGCAGCTCCCGCCGTACACGTGGTCGAGGATTTTGTGCACCTCGCCGGCGTTGAGCGGTCCCAGATGGCGCCGCACGGCGCCGGGGGAGCCCGCCAGCCGTTCCAGCGTGCGTACCGTCAGAAGCGGGTTGACGGCCGAATCCGGCGGCCGTGAGGTGACCAGCAGCAGGGCGGGAAGGTCCGCGCCGGCCAGCTCCGCGATCAGGCTCAGGCTCGCCGGGTCGAGCGCGTGAAGATCCTCGACCACGAGGACGGCGGGACGCCCGCCGATCAGCCCCCGCACGGTGGTGACGGCGAGGCGCAGCAGCGCGTCGGGTGTGTACCGCTCCCGGGGGACATCGGGGTCCTGCGCCAGCCACGCCAGCGCGTCCGGTGGTACGGGCAGGTCCGGGCGCGGGCCGGTGGTGGCGAGCACCGCGGCCAGCCAGTCGTACGGTGCGGGCGAATGCAGCCGCGCCGACCCGGCGAGCGTGACCTCGGGGGCCGCGACCTGCAGCGCGGCGGCCGCCAGCGTGCTCTTGCCGGTGCCGGGCAGCCCCGTGACGACGGCGGGAACGCATCGACCGCCGCCGCGCACCCGCTCCCAGGCGTGCCGCAGCTCGTCCAGCGCGACCGCCCGCCCCACCATCGGTACCGGCATCACCGCCCAACACTACGTAGTACGTACTACAGACATGCCCACCGGCCTTTGGCAGTCTTGTCGCATGAGCTTCGTGCAACGCGGCAGTCTGGGTGTCATGAGCTTTGCGCAACGCGGCAGTCTATGTGCCATGAGCTTTGTGCCACGCGGCAGTCTGGGTGTCATGAGCCTCGCGCAACACGGCAGTCTTGTGTCATGAGCTTCGTGCTACGCGCGGTCGCCGCCTCCGATCAAGGACTGGTCCGGTCGAACAACGAGGACGCGGTCTTCGTCGGCGAGCGGCTCCTCGTGGTGGCCGACGGCATGGGCGGCCTGCCCGCCGGCGAACTGGCCAGCGACATCCTGGTGAAGGCGGTCGCCGTCGTCGACGACATGCCCGACTCCGGGGAGCCGCTGCAGGACCTGGTCGCGGCCCTGGGCACGGCCAACCAGCGCATCGAGGAGGCCGTCGCCGACGACGACGCCCGCGACGGCATGGGCACGACGGTCACGGCGCTGCTCCTGACCGGCGACCGGGTGGCGGCGCTCAACGTCGGCGACTCCCGCTGCTACCTGCTGCGCGACGGCACGATGACCCAGCTCACCCGCGACGACACGTACGTGCAGGCGCTGGTCGACCAGGGCGTGCTCACCCCGGACGACGCCCGCCGGCACCCGCAGCGCGCGCTGGTCACCCAGGCGGTGCAGGGCGGCCCGTTCCGCCCGGCGGGCCGGATGGTCCCGGTACGGGCGCGGGACCGGTTCCTGCTGTGCAGCGACGGCCTCAGCGACTACGTGGACGACGAGGTGATCGCGACGACGCTGCGCTCGTACCCGGACCGCCAGGTGTGCGCGGCGGAACTGATCGCCCGGACGCTGGAGGCGGGAGCGCCGGACAACGTCACCGTGATCGTCGCGGACGTGGTCCCGGACGAGGAGGCCTGACCCGGGGTGCTCATCACGACGGACCGGCTCGTGCTGCGCAGATTCCGGCTGGAGGACGCGGCGGCGCTGGCGGCCTACCGGTCGATCCCGGAGGTGGCGCGCTATCAGTCCTGGTCGACGCCGTACTCGCTGGACAAGGCCCGCTACGCGGTCCAGACGATGGTCGCGGCCGACCCGACGATGCCCGGCTGGTTCCAGTACGCCGTCGAACTCCCCGATGGTCCTGGCGGTGGTCTCGGCGGTGGTGTTGCCGGCGGTCTCAGCGGCGATTTCGCCGGCGGTCTCGCCGGCGGGGGGAAGCTCATCGGCGATGTGGGCGTCAATCTGGCCGACAACCTGATGCAGGCCGAGATCGGCTACACGCTCCGGCCGGACCAGCAGGGCCACGGGTACGCGACCGAGTCGGTCCGCGCGGTGCTCGACCACCTCTTCCGCGTGCAACGGCTGCACCGGGTGTCGGCGGAATGCGACGCCCGGAACGTGCGGTCCGCGCGGCTGCTGGAACGGGTCGGCTTCACCCGGGAGGGACTGCGCCGGCAGCACACCTGGATCAAGCACGAGTGGACGGACGACTTGCTGTACGGCCTCCTCGCGGAGGAGTGGCCGACGCCGCACTGATCCCGTCCGGGGCGGTTCGCGCCATCCCCGTCGGGGCTTCTCGGCCGCTTTCCGAATGACCGGTCCGGCGGAAGTAGCTCGCCAGGCGGGGATAACGGCGTTCCTGCTCGGCCCGGTCGCCGAAATCCCAGATCGCGTCCGAGGGTTGCGGAGAGGAACGGCACACGGCGGGGCGTGATTCCGCCGTGCCTTCCGTCAGCGCGGCGCGTGCCTCCAGTTCCTCGTCGAGCTTGCCCTCCACGCCGGTGACCTGGGCATGGGCGTGGTCCGCCACGTAGTCCAGCGACTCCCATTCCAGCCACTCCTCATCGCCCCACTCGCCGGTCCTGCGGCCGGCAAGTGCGCGCACGGCGGGAACCTCGGCAAGCTCGTCGGGATCGCCGGCGACCCGGGCGAAGGTTTCCCGGCCCAGACCGATCAGCCAGCACTGGAAGTACCAGAAGCCGTCGTCGGAACAGAACCCATCGAGGATCAAGCTGGCCGCGCCCCACATGTGGAAGCTGTCGACCAGGTCGCGCAGCCCGTCCAGATGCCACTGGAAGTCCGCGATGTCGCCGGCGGACCGATCGGAGAGCCGCTCCTCGAGCCAGGCCGTCCGCTCGGCTCGGGTGGCCGTCTGCCGGCCGCTCTCTTCGATGAGTGCCCAGAAGTCGTCGATCTGCATGCCGGAACCCTGGCAGACCGGTACGACACTTTCCGCGCCGCCGCGCGTCGTGCGGGCTTTGTCCACAGGCGCCGCTGACCACACCCCGGCGGGCCTCGCCGGGCGCTATGGTGCGAGGGTTCCATCAGCACGCTGACCTCGGCAAAGGAGCCGATCATGACCGTCCGCCTCAACCCGTACATCGCCTTCACCGACGGCAACGCCCGGGAGGCGATGGAGTTCTACCACTCCGTCTTCGGAGGCACTCTGTCGTTGACCACGTTCGGCGAGTTCGGCGCTCCGGACCCCGCCATCGCCGACAAGGTCATGCACGCCATGCTCGAGACCGGCGACGGCCTCGCGCTCATGGCCTCCGACCCACCGCCGGACATGGCGGTGAGCGCGGGCAGCAGCATCTCCATCAGCCTCAGCGGCGACGACGCCGAGCGGCTTCGGGGCTACTGGGCCGAGCTCACCGACGGCGGCACGGTGGTGGTGCCGCTGGAGAAGCAGATGTGGGGCGACGAGTTCGGCACGTGCCGCGACAGGTTCGGCGTCGAATGGATGGTGAACATCGGCTCACCGCAGGCGTGAGGAGGGCCGCGTCCGGCAAGCGGTGACGGGCGGGGAACGGGTGTCGGGGCGGGCGCGGGCCAGGGCGGACGTGAGAGAGGGCGCGGTCTGGGGCTGTGCCGCCGGTCTGGCGGTCGTGGGTCCGCTTGCGTGCCCGGCCCGGTGCCTGCCCGGCCCGGTGCCTGCGCGGCCGGCGGCCCATCGCGGGCCGCTCGCCCGCGCGGCCGCTCGCCCGCGCGGCAGCTCGCCCGCGCGGCAGCTCGCCTGCCAGTCCGGCCACCTGCGACAGCAAAGCGGGCGCCCCCCGAAGGAGACGCCCGCCGAGAGCCGATCCCTCAGCCCTCGTACCGCAACCAGACCGCCCCCAACGGCGGCACCCGCAGCGAGGCCGAAGCGTTCAACCCGTGCCAAGGCAACGCCTCCGCATGGACCTCACCCAGGTTCCCCACCCCGGACCCGCCGTACAGCGAGCTGTCCGTGTTGATGACCTCGCGCCACACTCCGGCCCGCGGCAGGCCGATGCGGTAGCCCTCGTGCGGGACCGCCGCGAAGTTCACCACGCAGGCCAGTGTGTCCCCGTTGGGCGCGAACCGCAGGAACGAGAACGTGTTGTGCTGCGAGTCCTCGGACGTGATCCAGCGGAAGCCGCTGGGGTTCGTGTCCTGGGTCCAGATGGCCGGCGTCTCGCGGTAGGTGCGGTTGAGGTCCTTGATGAGGCGGTGGATGCCGCCGCCGCGGTTCTCGTCGGCGAGGAGGTTCCAGTCGAGGCCTCGTTCCTCGCTCCACTCGCGTTCGTCGCCCATCTCGGCGCCCATGAAGAGCAGCTGCTTGCCGGTGAAGGCCCACATGAAGCCGAGCAGCGCTCGGGTGTTCGCCAGCTTCTGCCACTGGTCGCCGGGCATCTTGCCGGTGAGCGAGCCCTTGCCGTGCACGACCTCGTCGTGGCTGATCGGCAGGATGTAGTTCTCGCTCCAGGCGTACACGGTGGCGAAGGTCATCTGGTGGTGGTGCCACTGGCGGTAGATGGGCTCCTTCTCCATGTACGACAGGGTGTCGTTCATCCAGCCCATGTTCCATTTGAAGCCGAAGCCCAGCCCGCCGAGGTGGGTGGGGCGGGTGACGCCCGGCCACGCCGTGGACTCCTCGGCGATCGTCACGACGCCGGGGTTGTTCTTGTAGACCGTCGCGTTCATCTCCTGCAGGAAGCTGATCGCGTCGAGGTTCTCGCGGCCGCCGTACTGGTTGGGCGTCCACTCGCCGTCCTTGCGGGAGTAGTCGAGGTACAGCATCGACGCGACGGCGTCGACCCGCAGGCCGTCGGCGTGGAATTCCTCGCACCAGTAGAGGGCGTTCGCCACGAGGAAGTTGCGGACCTCGCGGCGGCCGAAGTCGAAGACGTACGTGCCCCAGTCGGGGTGTTCGCCGCGGCGCCAGTCGCCGTGCTCGTAGAGCGGGGTGCCGTCGAAGCGGGCCAGGGCCCACTCGTCCTTGGGGAAGTGGGCCGGGACCCAGTCGAGGATCACGCCGATGCCGGCCTGGTGCAGCTTGTCGACCAGGTAGCGGAACTCGTCGGGGGTGCCGAAGCGGGACGTGGGCGCGTAGTAGCCGGTGACCTGGTAGCCCCAGGAGCCGCCGAACGGGTGCTCCATCACGGGCATCAGCTCGACGTGCGTGAAGCCCGCGTCGAGCACGTACTCGACGAGCTGCGACGCGAGCTCGGTGTACGAGAGCCCCGGCCGCCACGAGCCGAGATGCACCTCGTAGGCGCTCATGGGCTCCTGGTGCCATTCCCGCGTGGCCCGCGACGCCATCCAGTCGCCGTCCTGCCACTCGTACGCGGACTCGTAGACGACCGACGCCGTCGCCGGCGGCACCTCGGTGTGCTGGGCCAGCGGGTCCGCCTTCTCGCGCCACACGCCGTCGCGGCCGAGGATCTTGAACTTGTACTTGGTGCCGGCGGACGCGCCGGGGATGTACAGCTCCCAGACGCCGCTGCTGCCGAGCGAGCGCATCGGCCAGCCGTCGTACGGGCCCCAGCCGGCGAAGTCGCCGATGACCTGCACCCCGCGCGCGGACGGCGCCCACACCGCGAAGGCCACGCCGTCGCCGCGCGGGTGCGCGCCGAGCACCGTCCACAGCTTCTCGTGCCGGCCCTCGCCGATCAGGTGCAGGTCCAGCTCGCCCAGCGTGGGCAGGTGCCGGTACGGGTCGTCGCAGACGGTGCCGTCCACGTCGAGCCGGTAGTCGAGGACGGTCCCGGGCAGCTCCGCGGCGAAGATGCCGTCGGGGTGCACCTGGGTCATCTCCGTACGCTCGTCGCCGACCACCACCGCCACCGACTTCGCGCCCTTGCGCATCGTGCGCAC
Organism: Actinoplanes sp. NPDC049316; assembly: GCF_040677315.1. NCBI lineage: Bacteria > Bacillati > Actinomycetota > Actinomycetes > Micromonosporales > Micromonosporaceae > Actinoplanes > Actinoplanes sp. NPDC049316. The sequence continues at coordinate 576,683 of NZ_JBFAQM010000001.1, forward strand.
GATCGTGCGGTCGCCGGCGGGGTGCGCGCCCAGCAGCGCATGCGGGTCGTGGGTGTCGCCGGAGATCACGGCGTGCATGAGCCGCTGGTCGCCGCCCCCGGCCGGGGTCGGCGCGGGTGTGGTCTGGCCGATCATGTGGATCTTCCTCCGCGGGGTGTCAGCCGACGAGCCGGGCGATGGACCGCAGCGGGATCCGCAGCCATCCGGGCCGGTGCCGGGCTTCGTATGCGGCCTCGTAGACCGCCTTGTCCAGCTCGTACGCCGCGAGCAGCGCGCCGTGGTCACGCGGGTCGGTGCCCGCGGCCGCCGCGTACCCGTCGCAGAACGAGGCGCGGTTGCGGTCGACCCATTCGCGGGCGCGCGCGGCCAGGTGCTCGTCGTCGCCCTGGTCGACGAGCAGCTGGTACGCGGCGTACTCGTAGCTGCGCAGCACGCCGGCGACGTCGCGCAGCGGCGAGTCCGGCAGCCGGCGCTCGTCCAGCGGCTGGCCGGGCTCGCCCTCGAAGTCGATGAGCAGCCAGGCCTGCGGGGTGCGCAGGACCTGGCCCAGGTGCAGGTCGCCGTGGACCCGCTGCACGGTCACCTGCTCGCCGGTGAGCTTGCGGAACCGCTCCTCGATCACGTGGACGTACTCGCGGAGCTCCGGCACGCTTGACGCGGCCGAGTTCAGGCGCGCCACCACCGCGTCGACCGGGAACGGCGACGGGCCGCTGCCCATCTCCTCGGCGAGGGTGCGGTGCACCGACGCGACGGCCTCGCCGAGCCGGTACGACTCGCCGGCGAAGTCGCCGCCCATCTCGTCGGCGCGCAGGTCCGGGTCGGCGAACAGGTCGCGCGCGCTGGCGGTGGCCATCGCCCAGCCCTCGGCGGAGTTGGCCGCGTACGCGGTGACCATGCCGAGCGGGCACGGCCCGCCCTCCGACGTGGTCTCGAACGAGCCGAGCAGCCGGGCCACGTGCGGGTTGCCGGCCCGGCCGAGGACCCGGTTGAGCTCGATGTCGGGGTTGATGCCGCAGTCCACCCGTCGGAAGATCTTGAGGATCGCCTGCTCCTCGAAGATCACGCTGGTGTTGCTCTGCTCGGCGTCGAAGACCCGCGGCCCGGCGTCCAGCGGCAGGGTGGCGTCCGGCTCCTTGGTGAAGACCACGTCGCCCTTGGTCTGCGACGTGTCGATGAGCCCGAGCAGGAAGCGGGCCGCCTCGGCGTCGTAGAGCGCGTCGTACCCGGTGCGGTCGTGGTCGGTGCCGATCGTGGCCACCGTGCTGTACTCCGAGATCGGCCCGTCGTTCCACGCGACGACCACCTGGTAGCGCTCGGTGCTGCCGTCCTCGTACGCGGCGTCGACGAGCATCAGGTCCATGTCGTCGCGCAGCGGGGTCACCGAGGACGGCTCGGCGGAGACCAGCGTGCGGCTGCGGCCCGCGTACCAGCGTTGCTGGGGGAGCCATTCGGCGAAGGGCAGCGTCATTGCTTCTCCTCGGACCCGCACAGCTGGAACCAGTAGAACCCGTGCCCCGGCAGGGTCAGCAGGTACGGCAGCTGACCGATGCGCGGGAAGTTCACGTGGCCGGTCAGCTCGACCGGGGTGTAGCCGTTCCAGTGCTGCAGGTTCAGCTCGATGGGCTGGGGGAAGCGCGAGAGGTTGTTGACGCAGAGCACCACGTCGTCCCCGGCCTCGCGCAGGTACGCCAGCACCGACGGGTTGGAGCCGCCGAGCTCGCGGAACGTGCCGACGGCGAACGCCTCGTGCCGGCGCCGGACGGCCAGCATCGTGCGGGTCCAGTTGAGCAGCGACGTCGCGCTGTCGCGCTGGGCCTCCACGTTGACCGCCTGGTAGCCGTACACCGGGTCCTGGTTGGCCGGCAGGTAGAGCCGGCCCGGGTTGGCGGTGGAGAAGCCCGCGTTGCGGTCCGGCGTCCACTGCATCGGGGTGCGCACGCCGTCGCGGTCACCGAGCCAGATGTTGTCGCCCATGCCGATCTCGTCGCCGTAGTACAGCACCGGCGAGCCGGGCAGCGACAGCAGCATGGCGGTGAACAGTTCCATCTGGTTGCGGTCGTTCTCCAGCAGCGGGGCCAGCCGGCGGCGGATGCCCACGTTGGCCTTCATCCGCGGGTCCTTGGCGTACTCGCCGTACATGTAGTCGCGTTCTTCGTCCGTGACCATCTCGAGCGTGAGCTCGTCGTGGTTGCGCAGGAAGATGCCCCACTGCGCCATGTCGGGGATCGGCGGCGTCTGGGCCAGGATCTCCGAGATGGGGAAGCGCGACTCGCGGCGTACGGCCATGAAGATGCGCGGCATCAGCGGGAAGTGGAACGCCATGTGGCACTCGTCGCCACCGGTCTCGGAGTCGCCGAAGTACTCCACGACGTCCGCCGGCCACTGGTTCGCCTCGGCCAGCAGCACCCGGCCGGGGAACTCGTCGTCGATCACCTTGCGGCAGTGCTTGAGGAAGGCGTGCGTCTCGGGCAGGTTCTCGCAGTTGGTGCCCTCACGCTCGAACAGGTACGGCACCGCGTCCAGGCGGAAGCCGTCGATGCCGAGGTCCAGCCAGAAGCGCAGGACGTCGAGCATCGCCTCCTGGACCTTGGGGTTGTCGTAGTTCAGGTCCGGCTGGTGGCTGAAGAATCGGTGCCAGTAGAACTGCCGGCGCACCGGGTCGAACGTCCAGTTCGACTCCTCGGTGTCGATGAAGATGATCCGCGCGTCGGAGTACTTCTCGCTGGTGTCGCTCCAGACGTAGAAGTCGCCGTACGGGCCGTCGGGGTCGCGCCGCGACTCCTGGAACCAGGCGTGCGAGTCCGAGGTGTGGTTCATGACCAGGTCGGTGATGACCCGGATGCCGCGTTTGTGCGCCGCGTCGAGCAGGGCCACGAAGTCCTCGACCGTTCCGAAGTCCGGCAGGACCTTGTAGAAGTCGCGGATGTCGTAGCCGCCGTCGCGCAGCGGCGAGTCGTAGAACGGCGGCAGCCAGAGGCAGTCGACGCCGAGCCACTGCAGGTAGTCCAGCCGCTCGATCAGGCCCCGCAGGTCGCCGGAGCCGTCCGCGCTGGAGTCGTAGAACGCCCGGACCAGCACCTCGTAGAAGACGGCGCGCTTGAACCAGGTCCGGTCCGCGGGCAGCACACGGGCGTGCCCGAAGTCGTCGGCGGTGGGATGCTCCACCACGCCGTCCTCGACGTGACTGCCCTCCGCGGGATCGTGCTCGACGCTCTCGCCGAGGTTGTTCGTCAGGTCCATCAGACGTTCACCTACCCCACCCCGCAGGAACTGAATCGCGTGCGCCGTCAGCGGCGCGGGTGCACCACGAAGATGTGCGCCGGCTCGACGTACGGGTCGATCCGGACCGCGTTGTGCTGCCCCCACTCGTACGATGCACCGCTGATCTGGTCCACCACGTCGAAACGTTCGTGCCAGTCCATCCCCAGCGCGGGCATGTCGAGTGTGGTGTTGCCCCACTGCACGTTCGCCGAGTCGAACGAGCAGATGACCAGAACGGTGTTGCCCGTCTCCGGATCGCGCTTCGACCAGCACAGCAGCTCGCCGTTGTCGATCTCGTGGAACTCGGTGTTGCGCAGCCACTGCAGCGCCGGGTTCTCCCGCCGGATGGCGTTCAGGCGGGTGATGTACGGCGCGAGCGACCGTCCCGCCCGTTCGGCGGCGGCCCAGTCGCGCGGCTTGAGCTCGAACTTCTCGTTGTCGATGTACTCCTCGGAGCCCGGCCGCGGCTGGTGTTCGAAGAGCTCCAGCCCGGAGTACATGCCCCAGGACGGCGAGAGCATGCTCGCCAGCACCGTGCGGATCTTGAACATCGGCGGGTCGCCGTGCCAGAGGTGCTCCGGCAGGATGTCCGGCGTGTTCGGCCAGAAGTTCGGGCGCATCCAGTCGATCGAGGACTTGAGCTGGTTCACGTACTCGCGCATCTCCCACGCGGTCGTGCGCCAGGTGAAGTACGTGTACGACTGGGTGAAACCGATCTTGCCGAGCCCGTTCATCATCGCCGGGCGGGTGAACGCCTCGGCGAGGAACAGCACGTCCGGGTCGACCGCCTTGACCTTGGCGATGCACCACTGCCAGAAGTTCAGCGCCTTGGTGTGCGGGTTGTCCACGCGGAAGATCTTCACGCCCTGCTCGACCCAGTGCAGGACGACGCGCAGCACCTCCTCGCGCAGCCCCTTCGGGTCGTTGTCCCAGTTCAGCGGGTAGATGTCCTGGTACTTCTTGGGCGGGTTCTCGGCGTAGGCGATGGTGCCGTCGGCGCGGGTGGTGAACCACTCCGGGTGCTCGCGGACCCACGGGTGGTCGGGCGCGGCCTGCAGCGCGAGGTCCATGGCGACCTCGAGGCCGTGCTCGTTCGCCGTACGGATGAAGGCCCGGAAGTCCTCCAGCGTGCCCAGCTGCGGGTGGATCGCGTCGTGACCGCCCTCGTCGGAGCCGATCGCCCAGGGCGAGCCGACGTCCTCGGGGCGGGCCACCAGGGTGTTGTTGCGGCCCTTGCGGTTGATCTTGCCGATGGGGTGGATCGGCGGCAGGTACAGCACGTCGAAGCCCATCGCGGCGACGGCCGGGATGCGCTTCGCGGCGGTCTCGAAGGTGCCGTGCTTGACCGGGGTCGCGTCCGGGCCGATCTCGGCGCCCTCCGAGCGCGGGAAGAACTCGTACCAGGACGAGAACAGGGCGCGCTTGCGGTCGACCCAGATCGAGTAGGACCGGGTCGTGGTGACGAGCTGGCGCACCGGGTTGTGCCAGATCAGCGGCTTCAGGTCGAGCGCGGGGGAGACCCGCGAGAACAGCGACCGGTTGTCGTCGCGCAACGCGGCGGCGGCCGCGCGCACCCGGTCCTCGTCGTCCTGCGGCACGATCTTCGCCGCCAGGTCCAGCACCTCGGCGCCCTCGGCCAGGTCGTTGGCGAGGTCCTCCAGGCCCTGCCCGGCGCCGATCTTCTTGGTGACGGCGTTGTGCCAGGTGAGATACGGGTCGTCGAACGCCTCGACGGTGAACGTCCAGCGGCCCACCCGGTCGGGCTTGATCACGCCGTGCCACTGGTCCAGGCCGGGCTCGCCGGGGTCGAGGCGGGTGAACGGCTCGGTCTCGCCGTCGGGACCCTGCCATACCACGTTCACGCCGAGCGCGTGGTGGCCTTCCCGATAGGACACCGCGGAAATCGGCACGAGCTCGCCCACCACCGCCTTCGCGGGGTAGCGGCCGCAGGACACGGACGGCGTCACGTCTTCGATGGGAAAGCGACCGGTCATGATCTCCACCGTAGTCAGGTAGCGCGGGGGCGGGCTGGCGACGGGCGAAATGCAGCGGCCGTCCTCGCCAGTTTCTCCGCAATGGAGGAACCGCAAACGGCCTTGCACCCGGTGCCTCACAACCTACCGGAGGGGCTTCACGCGTACCCGTCGAGGCGCGCCTTTGCCCCACCCAGAAATCCGGTCAGATCATCGCCGTGCCAGACGCGGGCCGGCTCGGGATCGCGGGCGACCGCCGCGGCGATCCCGGCGACGGGCAGCGAACCGGGAACGGCCGCCGCGGCGAGCACGACGTTGCCCGCCTTTCGCCCGCGCAGCAGCCCCGGCGGGGCGATCATCGCGACGTCGCCGAACGCCGCCCGCACCGTCGCCGCCTGGATGCGCGAGTAGGCCAGCGGCGGCACGTCCGTCAGGTTCATCGCGAGCACGCCGCCGGGCCGCAGCAGCCGCGCCGCCGCCCGCGCGAAGCCCACCCCGGCCACGCTCGCCGGCATCGCCGCGCCCTCGAACACGTCGGTGACCACGACGTCGTAACTCCGCGGATCGCCGGCCTCCACGAACTCCCGCGCGTCGGCCACCTCCACACCGACGGACGAAGGCCACGGCAGGTGCTTGGCCACCACCGCCAGCAACAACGGATCGCGCTCCACCACCGTCTGTGACGAGCCGGGCCGCGTCGCGGAGACCCAGCGGGGCAGCGTCAGCCCGCCGCCACCCAGATGCAGAACCCGCAACGGTACGGCCGCAGGAGCGCACAACCGCAGCACCGTGGCCAGCCGGCGCACGTATTCGAAGGCCAGCACCGTGGGATCGCCGAGATCGACATACGACTGCGGCACCCCGTCCACGCACACGGTCCAGCCCTGCCTCCGGGCGGGATCCGGCTCGAGCGTCGCCGTCCCCGAGCTGACCCGCGCGAAGATCGTTGCCCGTCGGTTGCCGTGCGGTGCCATCCGGGGCAGGCTACTCAGGGCCCGCGGCGCCGCGCCGAGTGGTAGCGGTGACGCACCCCAGGCAGGGGCGCACCGAGCCCTGGGGGAACAACATGGCGGGTCCGTCGACCGCGCTGTCGCCCGTCATCGCCGCCAGCACGCACTGGCTCGTGCGCGCGTACCCCTGCACCGGGCCCGACCCCGTGGCCGTGACCCTCAACGAGCTGCAGGCCCGGCAGGCCGTCACGGTCGCCGCCTGGCTGCGCTACCCGACCCCGGTCGACGCCGAGCTCGTCGCGATGGCCGGCCCGGGCGGCTCGGCGGTGCTGGACTGGCGTACCGGCAGCGAGCCCGACGACGAGCTCGCCGAGGACGAGGGCTGGCGTACCTGGGTCGACGAGGTCGTGGTGAGCTGGGCCGCCTGTCTGCTCGCCGACCCGCTGCTCGCGGCCCGCGCCGTCGACGCGGTGGCCGCGGCCGTCCCGGCGGTGCGCGACCCGGCCGACGACCGTCCCCGCCCGCGCCGCGGCCCCGGCGACCTGCCGGCGCAGTTCCGCCGCCTGACCGACCCGGACCAGCGCGAACGCGCCGCCGCGGTGCTGCTGCGTCACCCGGACCTGCTGGACCCGGTGGCGGAGCTGCACCGCGACGACCTCGTCTACCTGCTTCCCGGCGTCGTGGCCTGAGCCTCAGTCGCCGTCGCGGCCCTGCTCGGCCGGGGTGGAGCTGACCTTGTCGTTCCACGCCGCCTTCGCGCCCGAGTCGCCGATGCGGTACGTGTCGTACGCGGCGAACCCGCCGATGAGCACGGCCAGGACGGTCACGACCCTGGTGACGGTCAGCGACAAGGGGGCCAGATAGGTGCGCCGCCGCGTGGCGGTCGCGACGCCGCCGCCACCGGTCGCACCGAGGTGCTCGTCGCCGGACCCGGCCACCGAAGCCTCGCGGTGCCGCCACCAGATCACCAGGGCCAGCAGCGCCACCGGGATCGCGGCGAAGATGGCGGTGTCGCCGAGCTCGGCGTGCTCGTGCAGCAGCTCCGTGCCGGGGAGCCGCTCCTCCAGCCACTCACCGGCGCTCGTCGTGAGCGGCACGAGGATGACGACGAGCACGGACAGGACGGCGTTCGGCCCGGCGAAGCGGCGTCGTGCCTGCGGCCAGGCGGCGGTCAGGACGAGCAGCAGGGCGGTCAGTGGCAGCAGTACCACGACGGCGTGCACGAGCAGGATGTGCGCCGGTAGTCCGTTGACGGTGCCCATGGGAGTCCTTCCGGAACGACAGAGGGGACGAACGCCGCAAAGGCTAGGGCAGTGAATCTTCGAATCCTCCAATTTCTCCCGGAGACGCTCGGGCCGTGCCCGCCTGCGAGAGTGACACCATGACCGACGCCGTTCCGGGCCCCGCGCGGGTGCTGGTGGTCGAGGACGACCGCGAGCTGGGCCCGCTGCTGGCCCGCCTGTTCCGCGGCGCCGGGTACGAGTCCGACCTCGCCCCCGACGGTCAGGCCGGGCTGCACCTGGCGCTGACCCGCCGGTACGACGCGATGATCGTGGACCGCGGCCTGCCCGCCATCGAGGGACTCGACCTGCTCGGGCGGCTGCGCCGCTCCGGCGTCACGGTTCCCGCGCTGGTGCTGACCGCGCTCGGCACGGTGGCCGACCGGGTGGCGGGGCTGGACAGCGGCGCCGAGGACTACCTCGTGAAGCCGTTCGAGGTCGACGAGCTCCTCGCCCGCGTACGGGTCCTGCTGCGCCGGCGCGCCGCGGCGGGGGACCGGCTGGCCGTCGGCGACGCCGAGTTCGACCTCATCTCCCGGACGGTGACCGGCCCGGACGGCTCGATGGTGGCGCTGTCCGGCCGGGAGAGCGATCTGCTGCGGCTGCTGGCCCGGCACCCGTCGCAGGCCTTCACCCGCGAGCAGATCGTCGCGCAGGTCTTTCCCGAGGCCACCAGCGTCACCCTCGTCGACACGTACGTGCACTACCTGCGGCGCAAACTCGGGGCAGCGGCGATCTCCACCGTCCGGGGCGTGGGCTACCGGCTCGGGCGCGTATGACGCCCGGACGCGCCCCCGCCGACCCGGATCACGTCCTGCTGCGCCGGGCCCGCCGGGTCATCGCGCTGCAGACCGCGGCCGCGATCACCGTGAGTCTCCTGGTCGTCGGCGTGCTCGCGCTGATCGTGGTGACCGGGAGCCAGAACGCCGCCGCGACGTCGCTGCTGCGCGACACCGCGGCGAGCGCGGACGACGTGCAGGACCCGCCGCCGGGAGTGTGGATCTTCAGGCAGGACGCCGCCGGCGCGGTGGAGGGCACCCGGGACGCGCCCGGCCGCCTGCCCGACCTGGGCGCGCTCGCCCGGGTCCGCGCGAGCGGTACGGCCGAGACCGGCGAGGTCGGCGGCCCCGAGGGCGGCTTCCTGGTCCTGACGACGCGGCGCGACGGCCGGGTGGTGCAGGTCGCCATGAGCCGGCACGAGCAGCACGACGAGCGCGAGCGGCTGATCGGCGCGCTCGCCGCCGGGGAACTGGTCGGCCTGCTCATCGCGGCGCTCTCGGCGACGCTGCTGGCGCGCCGCGCGACCGCCCCGCTCGCGGACGCCCTGGCCCGGCAGCGGCGGTTCGTCGCCGACGCCAGCCACGAGCTGCGCACTCCGCTCACCCAGCTGCACACCCGGGCTCAGCTGCTCCAGATGGACCTGAGAGCGGGGGAGAGCGGGGCGAGCGTCGCCGAGGACGTCGACCGGCTCGTCGCCGGCACCCGGCACCTCGGCGAGGTCGTCGAGGATCTGCTGCTCTCCACCCAGCTCAGCCGTCGCGACGACGCGCGCGTACCGGTCGACCTCGCGGCCGTCGCCGCGGACGTGGTCGCCGACCACGCCAACCGGGCCCGCGAGCACGACGTGGAGCTCACCCTCGTCCCCGCCGCCGAGGGGCCCACCGTGGTCCGCGGCCACCAGGCCGCCCTGCGGCGGGTGCTCACCGCCCTGGTCGACAACGCGCTGAGCCACACCCCGGGCGGCGGCCACGTGAGCGTGGAGCTGGGCCGGGAGCACGCCGTGGTCACCGTGGTGGTCAGGGACGACGGCACCGGCTTCGACCCGGCCGACACCGAACGGCTGTTCGCCCGCTTCGCCCGCGGCAGCCACGGCGACCAGCGCCGCTTCGGCCTGGGCCTGGCGCTGGCCCGCGAGGTGGTCACCGGGCACGGCGGCACGATCGGGGCGTGGGGCCGGCCCGGCGAGGGCGCGGCCTTCACGATCCGCCTCCCCGCCGGCTGACGAGGCGTACATCACGGTCGAAACAGGCAGGGAGGGACCTTCGGCACTCATCGCGGGACTTCCACGCCCATACGGTCGCCCGGGCGGTCGCGGATCCGGCTGCCCGTCCCCGCGACCGAAGGAGAACCTTGCTCACACCGTCGTCGGCAGCCGTCGTCACGTCGACCCTGCCCGCAGTGCGCAGCCATGCCGAGGCCGTCACCGGCGTCTTCTACAGCCGGATGTTCGCCGCCCACCCGGAGCTGCTGAACCTGTTCAACCGCGGCAACCAGGCGACCGGGAAGCAACGTCAAGCCCTGGCCGCCGCCGTCGTCGGGTACGCCGAGCACCTGACCGGCGGATCCACCGTGGCGTGGACCCCGATCTTCGAGCGGATCGCGCACAAGCACGCCTCGCTGGGGATCTCGCCGGCGCAGTACCCGATCGTCGGGCGGCACCTGCTGGCCGCCGTGGGGGAGGTCCTCGGCGACGCGGTCACCCCGGACGTGGCCCGCGCGTGGGACGAGGTGTACTGGCTGTTCGCCTGCGAGCTGGTCGCCCGGGAGGCACGGCTCTATCAGCACGCCGGCGTCGACGATCCGGCCGCGGTGTGGCGTACGTGGCGGGTGGCCGACCGGGTGGAGGAGACCGGCGACGTCGTCTCGCTCGTCCTCACCCCGGCCGACGGCGGCCCCGCCGGCCGGTTCGTCCCGGGCCAGTACGTCTCGGTGGTCGCGGAGCTCGGCGCCGGCGAGGGCCGGCAGATCCGGCAGTACAGCCTGTCCGGCCGCCCGGGCGCCGACACCTGGCAGATCACGGTCAAGCGGGTCCGGGCGCACGCCGGCGCACCGGCCGGCGTGGTCTCGTCGTTCCTGCACGACGAGGTCGCCGTCGGTGACGAGCTGCGGGTGAGCCCGCCGTTCGGCGACGTCAGCAGCGTGCCCGGCGACGACGGCCCGCTGGTGCTGGTCAGCGCCGGGATCGGGGTGACACCGGCCATGTCCGCGCTCGAGCACCTCGCCGAGCACGGCCCGCAACGGCCGGTCGTGCTCGTGCACGCCGACCGGGCCGGCTCCACCCACGCGCTGCGCCGGCACCTGCCGCGGCTCAGCCGGAGCCTGCCGGCGCTGCGCGTCGACCTCTGGTACGAGCACAGCGCCGGCACGGAGCCGGTCGCCGTCGACCGGGCGCGGGTGAACGCCGGCCGGGTCGACCCGGACGCCATCCCGCTGCCGTCGGGGGCGCACGTGCACCTGTGCGGCCCGCTGCCGTTTATGAACCTCGTCCGCAGCGGCCTGCTGCGCCGTGGGGTGCCGGGCGAGCGGATCGCGTACGAGGTCTTCGGCCCGGAGATGCTGCGCTCCTGACCCGCCGGCCGTCTGGCCGGGCTCAGGCGGGGCCGGGTGCTCGCCGGGCTCAGGCGGGGCCGGGTGCTCGCCGGGCTCAGGCGGGGCCGGGTGCTCGCCGGGCTCAGGCGAGCCGGGCGGGGAAGCCGCCGGTGGCGATCGGGCCCCACGACTCGATCGTCACCCGGATCAGCGACTTGCCCTGCTCGCGCATCGCCTGGCGGTACTCGTCCCAGTCCGGGTGCTCACCGGAGATCACCCGGAAGTACTCGACCAGCGGCTCCAGGGCCTCCGGCAGGTCCAGGACCTCGGCGACCCCGTCGACCTGCACCCACGCGCCGCCGAAGTCGTCGGAGAGCACGCACACGCTCACCCGCGGGTCGCGGCGGATGTTCGCGGCCTTCGCGCGCTCGGGGTACGTGGAGATGACGATGCGGCCCTCCGCGTCGACGCCGCAGGTGTTGGGCGACGACTGCGGGCGGCCGTCGCGGCGGGTGGTCATGAGGATCGCGTGGTGGCGCGGGCGCAGGAACTCGAGGAGCTCCTCGCGGCCGACCCGGGTGTTGGTGGCGATCGTGCGGGCCATGACGTTCAGCCCTCCCGGCCGGCGACGGCGGCGCCGGCGACGCCGGGCCGGTCCGCCCGCGTCTGCACCGCGCCCGGGTGGCCGGCGGCCTGCTCGGCGGTGACCGCCGCGCCGATGATGCCCGCGTTGTTGAGCAGGGCGGCCGGGACGATCGGGGTGCTGATCTCGAGCAGCGGCAGCCACTTGTCGGACTTCTTGCTGACCCCGCCGCCGACGACGAACAGCCGCGGCGACAGCAGCATCTCCACGTGGCGCAGATAGTCCTGGACCCGGCCGGCCCACTTCTCCCAGCTGAGGTCCTCCTGCTCGCGGGCGCGGTCGGAGGCGCGCAGTTCAGCGTCCTTGCCGTCGAGCTCGAGGTGGCCGAACTCGGTGTTGGGCACCAGCGTGCCGTCGAGGAACAGGGCGCTGCCGATGCCCGTACCGAAGGTCAGCATCATCACCAGGCCGCGCTGGTCGAGCCCGGCGCCGAAGGCGACCTCGGCGACGCCTGCGGCGTCGGCGTCGTTGAGCACGGAGACCGGCTTGCCCAGGCGGTCGGAGAACAGCCGGGCGGCGGGCGCGTCGACCCAGGACTTGTCGACGTTCGCGGCCGTACGGGTCACGCCGTCCACCACCACGCCCGGGAACGTGATGCCGACCCGGTCGTAGTCGCCGAACTGCCCGGCCACCTCCGCGACCGCCTCGACCACGCTCGCCACGTCCGAGGGCTGCGGGGTCGGTACGCGGACCCGCTCCGCGAGCAATTCGCCTCGCACCGTGTCGACCGGTGCCCCTTTCACGCCCGACCCGCCGATGTCGATGCCGAGGATGGCCATCTTCTGCTCTCCGTCTCCGTGCGTTTAGCCGGGTGTTTACCCACGCGTACCCGTGGTCGAATCGTGCCATCGGCCGCCGTGCCGCTCGCGGCGGGTCTCGCCGGCCCCGGGTGTCGGGGTTCGTACCCCTTTCGGCTACCCACCGGTTCGAACACGGAACGTGACTCATACTTTCGGCTAGTCAATGATGGGCCGAGCGGCTAGCGTGAGGAGACAAGTGAACGGTCGCCGCGTGCGGGCACGGCTCTCTGCCCGCTGATGGAGGACCTCCCTCGAATGACTGCCACCGCACTCACCACGGGCACGCCGTCGTCTGCGAGCACGGACAGTGCCGCTGATCTTCTCGCCGCCATGGCCGCCGTCGCGCCGACGGACCCCCGTCGCGCCGCGCTGCGGGACCGGGCGATCGAGGCCTGGCTGCCGCTGGCCCGCCACCTCGCGCACCGCTACTCCGGCCGCGGCGAACCCACCGACGA